>NZ_JBVJPE010000001.1:0-692945 GCF_055582805.1 Streptomyces sp. NPDC107498
GGCGCAGCGCCATGTGCCGTCGCCACGCGGGCAGTCCGTGGATGTCGTCGAACCACTCGGCGTCGGATACGGCGGAGTCGATGGCCGTGCGGAGGTGTTCCGCGTCCGGCGGCAGGGGGAACCAGAACCGGAACGGCCGGGTGGTGGCCGCGGTCACCGTCACGGTCAGCGAACCGTCCAGGGGGTCGAGCGTGCCGATCACCAGCGCGCCGGAGCGGCCGAGGCCGTACAGCGAGGCCTGCCGGAACGCCGTACGGCATTCCAGCGCCCGCCCCGGCAGCGTCACCGAGCGCAGCAGCTCGCCCTCCGCGAGGTCCTTGACGCCCGCGCCCCGGATGAAATCGGCCACCTTCACCTCGCGCGTCGAGCCGTCCTGCGCCTGGAGGAGGCACGTGCCGTCGAGCGCGGCGGTGAGCGAGATCATCGGCCCGGCGGGCAGGCCGTTGCACAGGTTCCCGCCGACGGTCGCCATGTTCCAGATCTTGAACGAGGCCAGGAAGGCCCGGCAGCACTGCTCGAACAGCGGCGCCGCGGGCGCGTCCAGGGACCGCCGCCCGAAGCGGGACAGCTGGGCGACGGTGCACGTGGCGGCGATCTCCAGCGAGCCGTCCTCGTGCCGGGTGAGCGGCTCCCAGCCCGTCCGGCTCAGGTCGACCAGCCGGCGCAGATGCGGCTGCGGCTCCGAGAACAGGTACGTCCCGCCCCCCAGCCACGCGTCCCCCGGACGCCAGGGCTCGCGCCGGCGCGCGTCCCTCACGTCCACGATCGTGTTCAGATCCATCCCACGCCTGCCTCTTGACCGATGACTTCAGGCCAGTGAAGCCCGAGACGGACCTCCGGCACGACTGGACGGGAACCCGGAAATCATCCATGGAGCAGCCCTCTCCCCTGGATGATCAACCAAGAGCTATTTTCGGCTTCGACCTAGGCATCTACGATGCATCGACTCACATCATCCTCGTGAATGTGAGTGCGGGCCTGTCCCGCAACCGCACTAGGAGCCTCTGATGCACGTCGACCACCTCCTCCGACTCGACCGCCTGGACCTCTCCCTCGTCTGGGGCGACGACACACTCCTCGGCCAGGAGATCGGCGGGGTCACCGCGACCGACCTGGAGGACCCCGCCCGTTTCCTCCAGCCCGGCGAGATCGTGCTGAGCGGGCTCGTGTGGTGGAGCCACGACGGGACTGCGGCCAAGGCCGACCGCTTCGTCTCCGCGCTGCGCGAGGCGGGCGCGGTGGCACTCCTGGCGGGCGAGGAGACCCTCGGGCATGTGCCTCGCGAACTCACCGACGCCTGCCGCAGGCACCGCGTCCCCCTCATCGCCGTGCCGGCGCACACGACCTTCCGGGCCATCACCGAGGCGGTCTACCTGCGGCAGTGGAGCGGGCTCAACCGTCACCCGTCCGATCACCACGCCCTGCCGGAGAACGTCCGCCTCGACCTCGACCGCGCCTTCGAACGCGGCGCGACGACAGGTGAGCTCCTCGACCGCGCCTTCGCCCATCTCGGCGCACCCGCCTGCCATCTGCTCACCGCGAGTGGCCGGACCGTGGCCCGCACCGGCGATGCTGCGGAGCTCCCCGCACAGGAGGCCGTGGGCGCCCTGGCCGACGCGCGGGGCACGCTGCGCGTCGAGGCTCAGGACACCGACTTCGATGCCTGGTACCTGCACCTGCCCGAGAAGGACCAAGTGCCGCCGAGGGTCCTGCAGGAGATAGCCGAACTCCTGGGCCGCCACCGCCGCCGCGAGGACCGGAATCGTTCCGGACGGAGCCCCTACGCGGCCAGGCTGATGGAAGCCATCGGCGCCCTGCACGTCGACACCGACCACCTCCAGCGCGCCCTTGCCTCCTGCGGACTGGCCGACCGGTCGTCCTACCTGGTCCTCACCGCGACGCTGGAGCCGAGCGGCGACGCCGGCGCCGACGGCGTCGCCGCTCTCACCGAGGCGCTCGAACACCTGCAGCCGGCGGCGTTCGCCGCGGCCTTGGGCGACGGCGAGGAGGCGACAGCCGTCCTCGCGCACGATGACGGCACAGGGAACGACACGGTCGAGCGTCTGCGCGAGGCCTCGCAGCTGATCCAATCCTGTCGGCCGGAGAGCGCCTGGCACGTCGGCGTGAGCAACCCGGTCCCCGCATCCGCGTTGAACACCGGTCTGACGCAAGCACGTTATGCCCTCGCCGGTGCCCGTACCGCGACACCGTCATCGCCGCGGGTTGCCCACATAGGCGACCTCGGCGGTCTGGCCATGCTCCTGGCCGGCGTCCCCGCCTCCGTACGCGACGTCTACCGCGAAACGGTCCTGGGCCCCCTTGCGAGGGCCGGACGGGGGTCGGGCGCCATGCTCCTGGATACCCTGGAGGTCTTCCTCGCGCACGACTGCTCCTGGACCCGGACCGCCGAGACCCTCCACGTCCACATCAACACGGTCCACTACCGCATCGAACGCATCGAGGCCCTCACCGGCCGCGACCTGTCCCGCCTCGACGACCGCGTGGACCTGCGCGCCGCGCTCCTGAGCCGCTGATGCCCGCGCCACGGCTCCTCGCTCCCAGCCGGCGCGGTTCAGGGCAGGTCGATGTGTACGCTGGTCGACTTCACGCGGGCGGTCACGGTGACCCCGACGTCGAGCGCGAGCTCCTCGACGGCCTCGCGGGTCACCAGGGACACCAGCCGGTGCGGGCCCGACTGGACCTCCACCTGCGCGGCCACCTCGTCGGCCCGTACGCCGGTCACGATCCCCACGAAGGAGTTCCGCACCGAGGTCGGCACGTCGTCCTCCGGGACGGCGTGCAGCCCGGCCCCCCGCTCCTGGGCGAAACGGGCCAGGGCCACGCCCTCGATCACCCGCCGGCCGGACCCGTCGCGCTCCATGCCCAGCTTGCCGCCGTCCGCCCACCGGCGAACGGTCTCCGAACTCACTCCGAGCAGCTGCGCGGCCTGCCCAATGCTGTACGACGCCACATCCGCACTCTAGGACACACCCGGACCCCCGCGTCACAACGAGGTAGCAACATATGCAAACCTTAATGATCACTTCACCTGGCAAGTGTGAATTCGAAGAGGGGGCATCATGGCATTCGTGGAGGATGCGCGCGTCGCGGGTCTGGTCGCCGCGCAGGAAAAGGCCATCGCGCTGTTCGCGGAGGTGGAGGCACGCGGGCTCGTGGCACCCGGTCGAGGAGAGCGGGAGGTGAGCGACGCGATCCGTGACCTGGCGAACGACATGTTCGGCACCACCAAGCACTGGCACAAGCGGATCATCCGCTCCGGCCCCAACACGCTCCTGCCCTACCGGGACAACCCCCCGGACCGGATCATCGGCGAGGACGACGTGGCCTTCGCCGACTTCGGACCGATTTTCGAGGAGTACGAGGCGGACTTCGGCCGCACTTACGCCTTCGGCGACGACCCCGACAAGCACCGACTCCTGACCGACCTCCCGCGCATCTTCGATGCGGGTCGCGGGATCTTCGAAGCCGACGAGGACATCACCGGCGCGCAGCTCTACGCCGAGGTCGAGCGCATGGCCGCCGAATCCGGTTGGGACATCGGCATCTGGCACGCCGGCCACCTCGTCGGAGAGTTCCCGCACGAGACGAACGACGGTGCCAAGGCGGAGTCGTACATCACGCCGGAGAACCACACGCCGCTCCGCCGCACCGACCGATCCGGCCGCCGCTGCCACTGGATCCTGGAGCTCCACTTCGTCGACCGGGGGAAGGGATTCGGCGGCTTCTACGAACAGCTCCTGGACCTGGCGTGATCACTGCGGCGGGGTAGAAATGTGCTCCGGTCCACCTTCGCCGTGCGCGGTGGACACGACCGCTCAGGACTCCCCCATACGCCCCTCGGTCCGCGTCACCTGCCCTCGGCCGCATGAGGCGGTCGAGGGGCGAGCAGACCCGAGAGAGTGGAATGGAACGGGGCGGCACTGCTGGGGAGTTCGCCGCCCGTTAGGATCACGACCCATGGCCGGTCGACACCCCGCGAACACTTCTGACCACACTCGTGCCCGGGCGCTCGCGCGTCAGGTCCGAATTCTTCGCGGCGCGCTCGGGTGGTCGACAGAGCGCCTCGCCGTGGAGGCCGGCATCGGTCTCAGCACGCTCAAGCGCCTCGAAAGCGAAGGTGCAATCCAGCCAGGTTTCTTCACGGTCGGAGCCGTCGCGGAAGCGCTGAACGTCTCCCTCGACGAGCTCTATCGGCAGGCGACGCCCTCCCCCGGCCTCTGGTCCGCAGGCTACGAAGGGCGAGACATCGACTCGTTCGTCTCCTCCTTGCTGGAGAGTGACATCCAGGTAGTGGCCGACGTCAGGCTCACACCCATCAGCCGCAAGCCCGGATTCAGCAAGACCCGTCTCGGCCAGGCGCTCGCCGAGGCCGGGATCGAATACACGCACCTGCGTGCCCTGGGAAACCCCAAGGACAACCGGGCCCCCTTCTGGGACGGCCGGGTCGGCGTGGGCCGGGCTCGCTTCCGCAGCGTGCTCCGGTCGGACGAGGCCCAGTCCGACCTCGACCGCCTCACCGAGCGCGCCGTACAGTCCCGCGTCGCCGTGCTGTGCTTCGAGAAGGACGAGGAACGCTGCCACCGCAAGGTGGTCCTGGACACCGTTCGCCGACGGGCCTCCGTAGACGTACATCCCCTGGCCTGAGATCAACCCTCCTTATCGTCCGCGGTCTTGACCGCCGCCGGTGGCCTCCCTTCCCATCGAATCGGGGCGATCCACCGGAGGGGGCGACCATGGCAGGCGACTGGCAAAGAGCTCGGATCATGATCACGGTCAAGACCTATCCAGAGCTGTCGTCCAAATACCGGGAGACAAGCTGCGTCGCCGGCATCCGCCTGGACCTGGGAGCACCACGGCACGTCCGGCTCTTCCCGGTTCCGTTCCGTCTGCTGCAACAGGAGGCGCAGTTCAAGAAGTACTCGATCATCGAGGTCGATGTGCGCCCTCACCACGGGGACCGCCGCCCTGAAAGCCTGCGCCCCAACCTCGAAACACTGAGCGTCGTCGACCACGTCCCACCGACCGACGGCTGGAAGCATCGGTACACCCACGTCGAGCCCCTCATTGCCCGATCGCTGTGCGCCATCAAGCGGGACCAGGAGGCCAACGGAACGTCCCTCGGCATCTTCCGGCCTGCGGAGATCACTGATCTGCGCCTCGAAGCGGCAGAGCCCTGGCCCGCGGCGAAGGCCGCCCTGGCCGACCAGCTCGACCTCTTCGACCAGGAGCTGCGTCGCCTTCAATGGGTGCCGTACGAGTTCCGGTACAGCTTCCGCTGCGCGGAGGACGACTGCCCGGGCCACAAGATGGGTCTCAAAGACTGGGAAGCCGGCGAGTCCTACCGGAAGTACCTCCGCAACTACGGCGAGCAGGTGGTTCTGAACAAGCTGCGAGAGCGATGGTTCGACCGCATGGTCACGCCGGACAAGGCCGTGCACTGCTTCGTCGGCAACATCGCCGCCCACCCTCGGACTTTCATGCTGCTCGGTCTGTTCTATCCGCATCGCAACGTGGCCGACTTCGTCCAGGACGATCTGTTCTCCGTGTAACCGGCCGCCTGATGAACTGGTTCGTCCTGGCCGGCGATCGGCGTCCCGGAGGCCGCTACTCGGACGTGGAGCGAACAGCTGACCCTGGGGCACGTCCGACGGCAGCGCGCCGCTCACACAATCGCCTCAGCCGCGGACGCCGCCGCTGCCGAAATCTCCCGCTTGGCGGCGTCCGTGTCCGTGGCCTGACCCCCACAGCCGCGCGGCACGCACGCCCGAAGGCGCCCCGGGACACGGGGCCGAATACTACGCAGCCCTTGCTGCGCCGTCGGCCCCTGTATGACCAACCAGTGTAGGCAGGCGCCATCGGCCGAGCGCTGGATGATCAACCGGTGATGCCGCGCAGGTGGCCGCTGTTAGGTTCGGCCACGTGCTCAGGGCTCCTTCCTTCGCGCCGGTCGATCGCTCCTTGCGCTTCGGGCCCGCTCCGGCGCGCCACGGCCGGTTCGGGTGACCGCCCGGGCGTCGACGGGCCCGGCAGCAAGCGGCACGGGCATGGGCTGACAGCAGGGACGCACGATGACGACGTTGGACCGGATGGACATGGGGCTGCGGGCCTTGCGCCTGCTGGAAGGCCAGCGCATGGCGCGGCACTTGTTCACCCACGTGATGGCCACGCAGGTGATCAAGCCCGGACGCAGCGAGGAGGAGATAGACAACCGGATCGCCCTAATCGCCCGGGAGGAGTTCGGCGTACGGGCGGGTCTGGTCGGCCGTAGGTTCGTGCGGTCGGGGTCGAACACCGTGGTGGGCGGGCAATGGCAGGAACGGGTCATCGGCGCGCAGGACCTGGTCGTGCTGGACTTCGAGCCCCTGCTGGCCCCGTACGAGACGGGCTTCGCCCGGACCGTGGTCCTCGGTGACGATCTCGTGCACCAGCGCCTCGTGCATGACCTCGCCGTCGTGGCCGCCGGCGCCCGGGATGCCTTGCGGGCCGACACTTCCCTCACCGGTCGCGAGCTCTACGAGAAGGTCCGCAACCTGGCGGCCGAGGCCGACCGGAGTCTGGGCGACTGGCATTGCGGTCGGCTGACCGGCACCGCGCCCGCCACGCGCGCTGAGGCGACGCGGCCGGAGGTCTTCATCGGCCCGGCCAACGACCAGCCCCTGCGCCGCACGCTGGAGGAGGGGTGGCGGGCCCACTGGATCCTTCAGATCCACCTCGTCGACGAACTCCGTGGCCATGCAGCCGTGCACACGGAACTGCTCGACCTCATCTGATCCGACTGTTGGTCCGTGTGGACCGTGCCGGGCCACATGTGGCTACCGGGTGGGCCGACGGGGCCCTCTGGGGCCGCGACAGAACACAAGGACGTCAGGATCCGAATGCGGTGCTCGAGTTCTTCAACGGGGACGAATCGTTGTTCCTGATCCTTCGTCCCACACCGGCCGGAACTGTTCTGCTGCTGTCGGATGTACCCGCCGCGCACTGGCACACGCTCGCGAGCCAGGGTCTGGGCGTCCTGCGCATCGCCCCTTCTGGAGACGACGCACCCGGCGCCCGCCCGGCTGGAGATCTAGGCATACTCGCCGACCTGGGGCTCGCCGCGGAAGGCATGGGCCCCATCCTGGCCCGGCCGGACGGCCTGCCCGACGACCAGCTGCGGACCGTCGCGGAGCGTATGGCCACGGGCAGGCCGCCGACGTTCACGTCCACCTTCACGGAGGCTATGGCCGGGCCGGCGGCTGCGTCGACCTGGAGGGCGCGCTCGGCGGACTACGACCCAGCCACGCAGAGATCGTCACCTCGTTAAGAGCCTCCCTCATACGGGGTCCCTCAGGGTCGCCGCGCCAGTGGTCGCCCCGGGCCGATCGCCCGCGCCGCGCTCACCTGGGCGAGCACGGCGCCACCATCGCCTTCGCCGGGAACCTGTCCGGTGTCCCCCAGACTCGGCCGCTCCAGATGTACCTGCTGTCGCAGGACTCCCCCGAAGCCGCGACCTCACTGTCCCTGTTGCTCCTGTGGGCATGGCGGTGATCGTCCTGATCGGATCGCCCGGTCGGTGGACGTCAGAACACGTCGTCTGCGTCGCCCACTGCACCGCCCCCGCCGGGAAGCCGTCGCCTGCGCGTCCTCCTCGGCCTGGCCCCCGCGTGCCCGTGCCGAACTCCGGCTCGGCATCGTCACTCAGGGCCCCGTCGAGGCCGACTTCCTCACCGACCGGGCCTTGCCCTGGCCCACCGCTATGCCCCTCCCGGGGCGCCCCGCGCTCCGAGGTCATCTGCAGACCATGGTCTCCCCGGGTGGCGCGGCTGCCGGGCTGCAGCACCTGGCAAGGCACCACGACGGCAGACGGACTGAAGTTCGCCGCCGAGCAGGCTCCGCAGGTCGGGCCCTCGTCTGCTCCGAGGTTCCTCGCGTCGAGACGGCTCTGCGCCATGACCGGCTGTGCGCGTCGGAAAGACATCCGTGCCGGCCATGACACTTCCGCCGTTGCTACGTCGGCGGCGGCTTGATCGACCCGATGATCGGCGCTCCGTCCTTGTCGGTCATGAAGTCGCGGTGGACCGGCTTCTTGTCCGTCGGGGCGGGCAAGTTCGGGCACGCGATGCCGTCGCCGTCCCGGTCGAGTCCGTTCGGGTCGAGTGCGTCCGCTCGCAGCACCGCTTGCGCGGCGGCCTGGGCCTTGAACGCGTCGCAGTCGACCACGTGTCCCTTGTGCACATACGGGGCTACGTCAAAGGTGCGCTCCGGGGGTTCCTCGTCGGCGCATGCGGTCAGTGTGATCGCCGCGATCACACCGACCGTCGCGATGAAGACACGGCGCCCCGGTCGCAGTCGACGGTCCCAGCCTTTGTGGAGAGTGCGTGACTGGTCTGACATGGTCCTAGGCCGACCCCGTCCGGAACACCGCGACCGTTCCCGACGGATCGACCGCGTATACCTTCGCCGTCTTGTTGTTCACGGCCAGCGAGCCGAACTGGCGAGGCGTGCCGAGCGCAGCCTGCCCCAGGAGCGTGGTGCCGTCGACCACGCCGACACCGCCCGGCGCGACAACGGCGCCGGCCCCGTCGGTCCCATACGGTTGTGCGACGAAGACCCTGTTGAAGTTGTTCAGCACGGCCATCTTGTGTGTGAGGTTCCCGATGGCGGATGAGATCGCGCAGACCGACGTCTGCCTCCCGGCCGTCGTCCCGACGATTCGGCCGATGCGGCCCTCATTGCCGCCGCAGTGCGCTCCTCCCCCACGGGAGTAGACGTAGACCGACCCTGCTGCGGAGTTGTAGATCGCGGAAAACGGAGTGTAGGTCGCTCCCGCCGGGTCGTCGATCGCCGTTGAACTGCCGTCAGCGGGGTTGACGGCGATCGTCGTCGCAACGGTTTTCGCGCCCGTGGGAGTCATCCCGTCCGGAACGCACCTCTTGGCGAGGAGGTAGACGAGGTTGCGGTTCGGATCGACAGCGATACTGCCACGAACGGAGAGCGCTTCGAGGAAGTTCCCGCTGTAGATGCTGCCGCAGGCCGACTTCGTCCGGAACTTCCAGGCGAGTCTGGCCTCGTGGGTCTTCGACGAGATCGCGAAGAGGCCGATGCTGGCGGCGTCGCTCTCGCCGACGCCGACATTGTTCTTTGCGAGGTACACCGCGTGGTGCGCGGTGTCGAAGGCGAAGTCCGTGCCGCTGACTGCCCCCACGAGTCCTGCGACAGGCAGGAGGATCGGCGTCGCCGACGAGCTGCCGGCCGCTATGTAGGCAACCGCCGAGCTGCCGGACGAACCGCCGGCGACGTAGACGTCGCCGTTCTCGGGAGAGACGGCCAGGGCGCTCACGGTCGGCGTGAAGTCAATGTGGGTCACTCGATTGGCGTCGGCCGTGTCGATGACAGCGACACCGCCCGTACCCCCGACGTAGACCTGCCCCGTCTCGGTGTTGACGGCAATCCGCGTCGGCTTCGACACGGCGCTGGAAACGTCGACCGGAGAACCGATGGGGGTGTCGGTCTTGCCGTCGATCACTGTCACGTTGTTGCTGCCCTCGGCCACGACGTACACGCGATTGGCCTTCTCGTCCACCACGAGGTCGTTCGGTCCCGTGCCCACCGGGATCGCGTTCGCCCCGCCCTCCATCGGTGAGGTGTCGTACAGCGTGAACGACGATTTCTCGCCTCGACCGCACTTGTTCTCGTCGCCGACCGCCACCATGTTGTAGACCGGTTCGCCGGCCAACAGCCCGTCGGCCTTCAGATCGTCGATCGTCCCGTAGCGTCCGTGTTTGGCGCAGTAGGACTCTTCTGCCGTTCGCAGGGTCGCGGCGTCGGCGGCGACCGCGTTCTTGCGGCCCTTGTCGCCGATGCCCCGGACGGAGAACACCACGACCGCGGCAAGGACACCCAGGATCACGATGGCCACGAGCAACTCGATGAGCGTGAAGCCGTCCTGGCGTCTGGTGCGCAAGGTGAACAGGTGATGGTCCGGTTTCATGTCGGTCGGGGCTTCCTTCGATCGATGGGTCACGTCCGGCCCGAGCGCACGCGCGAGCCCTTGCCGCGTCGCGGTGTTCACCGGCGCACGGGCTGGTTGTCCTTGGGGCCCGGCAGGTCCGGGCACGCGATGCCGTTCCTGTCGTCGTCAAGACGATTCGGGTCGGCCGGATCGAAGCGCAGGACGGCCTGCGCGTCCGCCTGGCGGGCGAAGTCGGAGCAGTCGTAGGCGTCATTGCCGAAGCGCAGGAAATAGCGGGCGTCGAAGGCCCGCTTCGACTGCGGGCACAGCGCGCTGCGCGTGTCGCCGGGACCACACGTGGGCTGCCGCGCGCGCCGCACCGGTGTGGTGTCGCGCGGTTCCGGCAATCCGCGGCACGCGACGCCGCCTCCGTCATCGAGGCGATTCGGATCGCGGGGATCGGCCCGCAGCACCGCCTGGGCATCCGCCTGACTGGCAAAGTTGACGCACTCGAAGGCATTGCCATGGGTGGCGTACTCCTTCGCGTCGAACACCTCGCTGTTCGGGCAGAGCGCGGTACGCGGGGTGCCCGGCGTGCACCACTCGGGGTCGGAGTTCTGGGCCTGCGCCGCGGAATCCGACCCACCGCGCACCAGCATCGCCACTACCAGCGCCACCGCGACCAACGCGAGAACCAGCGCACCCCGCCCGATCGCGCGCGAGCGCGACAGTCTGCTCATCACTGCCATAAGACGCCTCTGCTCATCGTGCCGCCAGCCCTTCCCTTACGTGCCGCAGCGGACCGACGGCACTCGCCTGTCGGCCCGCTGCGGGCTGGGCGTGTGCATTACATCCACAGCGAGCAAAGTTGTCAATCATTGACTACCGAGTGATCGCGTGAGCACCATCTAGGCGTGCGCGGCACCACCACGCCGGGAAGCCCGGCAGATGCCTAGGAGTTATCGGACATCCGCTGACTCTTTTCAGCAGGGCGCTCATGCGGCAGTCGCCGCCATCCGGATCAACAAGGAGTAGCAAATGCAAAGACAGTCCAGGCGTACTCGGAGCGCTTACCGCTCCGGCCTCACCGCGATGCGCCGGATACGGAATGCGTTCGCGGCGGGCGCCCTGGCCACGGCGCTGATCGCCGCCGCGGCGCCGGCGGCGTCCGCCACGACGGATTCGCAGGTCGGTATCGCGAACAACATGTATCCCGCCCTGAAGGACGTGAAGGGCCGGATCGCGACGCTCGAGGGGTTCACGCCGTTCACGGCGAACGCCGCATCGCAGGTCGGCGGGTTCTGGAACAAGCCGGCGATCGACACGTCGACGATGCGGGGCATCACGTCGGGAAGCCTGCGTCAGCAGCTGAAGAGCGCCGGCCCCTACACCACGTGCAACCCCTCCACGTCAAACAACTGCGTCGACGGGCCGCTGCACATCGACGCGTTCCTGTCGGCGGACGAGGCCAACGTGGACGCGGTCATCCCCACCTCGGACGGCGGCACGTGCACGGCGAGCGCGAGCGTCCAGTGCAACGGCGATGTCAACAGCAAGCACCCCGTGGCGATCGGGCACTTGGCGATCTACAGCTGCAGCGGCAGCTGGGCGGGCTCGACCAAGGGCGATGACCCGTCCAACGGCGGGACTCCGCCGCTGGCGCTCGGCGCGGACGCGAATGGCAGCGGCAATGGCAAGGCACAGTCACCTCGCTGTGACGCCTCGCCGGTCTCCGGCGGCGCTCCCACGACGGTCTCGGGCCTGGTGACCTGGCTCGCGACGAGCGGACACCGGGTCGCGGTCGCCGACCCGGCTTCCGCGCCGTTCGGTGCGGCGTCCAAGCAGGCGCTGATCCAGAACGGGTTCACGTGGACCGACAGCGGTGCGGGCCAGAACGTGTTCCGAGGCAGTGCGTGCGACAGCGCGGGGACGGCGTGCAAGGTGCGGCTGGAGTCGGGGATCAGCCAGGTGCGTGGCGCGGTGACGGCGAACGCCGGCGGGAACACCCAGCTGGGTCTCGTCGCGAAGTCGAACGTCGTACACGTGAGCTGGACGTCGAGTTCGCTGAACGGCACCACGGGCAACGACCCCAACACCTGGACCGAGGTCGATCCGAGCGAGTACTCCGGCTACGGAGACATCCAGCAGTTCGGTGTCGCTCTGACCGGCGGCAACGCCGGCGCGGCCGCCGCCTGGAGCGACCTGTTCAACAACCTGTGGGACACCGACAGCACCATTCAGTCGACCCTCGCCGCCTACGGCTACTAGGAACCCCGAGCACGGACCGTCGGCCGGGCACGCACGTCGCCCGCCGGCGGTCCCGGTCCGCCGATCCTCGTCGTTGGTCCCGCCGCGTTGAACGGCACGTTTCGCGTACGCCTGCATCAATTGTCAACCATTGACTACCGCAATCGGGTAAACGACTTCATCCCGCCATGGGTGCCGACCGGATCGACAACATCCGGCTCGGCACCTCTCCCTTCGGCGGTCGCACCGCCGAAACGCGTCACCGACTCTCCGTTCTTCAGGCCCTAGGAGGGGCCTCACCATGAGCAGATCACCACGTCGTCGCCCCATGCCGGACGGCCACTCGGTCACGGCCACGCGCGTTCGGCCGCGCCGGATTCCGGCGCTCGTCCTCGCGGTGGCGACCGTCGCCATGGCCGCCACCGCGGCCTCGGCGACCGGCGCCAACACGACCGGCTTCTCCACCGCGGTGAACCTCGACGACAACGGCCGCGGCGGCTCCGCCGTGGCGATCGGCGATCTCAACGACGACGGGACGCCGGACCTCGTGACAGGGATCCGCACTGAGGGCCTCGGCGTGTTCCTCGGCTCGGGCGGCGGCAGCTTCGGCGCCGTGACGAAGTACGCGGCGCCGCGCACCTCGTCGAGCCTCTTCCTCCACTCGGCGGTGATCCGCGACGTCGACGGCGACGGCCACCAGGACGTCATCAGCCAGGACGCCCGCGGCAATGTCGCTCTGGTCTGGCTCGGCGACGGCTCCGGCGCTCTCGGCGACGGAACGGCCGTGCAGCTCAACCCGACGCCCGGGTGCGACACCACGGGCGACAACCCGTGTGTCGTGCGCTTCCCGACCGACGTCGCCGTAGGCGACTTCGACGAGGACGGCAAGCCGGACCTCGCGACGTCCAACACGAACACGAACAACGTCTCCGTGGTGCCCGGCGACGGCGACGGCACGTTCGGCGCGGCGACGCAGCTCGGCCTGGCCGCCGGCACCGGCCCGCAGGGCATCGCGGCCGCCGATCTCGACGGCGACGGCCATCTGGACCTCGTCACGGCGAACGCCGCGAACGGCACGCTCTCCGTGCTGGCGGGCGACGGGAACGGGGGCTTCGGCACGGCGTCGAGCGTCCCGGCCGGGGTGGCGCTGCCGTCCGGGCTCGAGCTCGCCGACGTCAACGAGGACGGCACGCTGGACGCAGTCCTCGTGGCGCCCGGCTCGCCGGGGCGCGTCGCCGTCCTGCTCGGCGACGGCGCGGGCGGGTTCGGCACCGCGAGCGTCCTGTCGGCGGGGGCGAACCCCACCTCCGTGTCCGTGTCCGACCTGAACGGCGACGGCCACGCCGACCTGGTCGTCTCCAGCGCCCAGTCGAACGAGGTCGTGGTACTCGAGGGCGACGGCACCGGCGCGTTCGGCGGCCCGCTCGCCTTCGGGCTCAACGGCGGCAGCAACCCGCAGGCCACCGCGGTGGCCGACCTCGACGGCGACGGGCGTCCCGATGTCGTCACGGCCAACAGCAACAGCCTGGCGACGTTCGTCAAGGACTCGTCGGTCCTCCTCAACGCGACGAACCGGACGCCGACCGCCGCGAACGAGTCGTACGGCAAGGTCGGCGCGGACACCCCGCTGGCCGTCGCCGCCCCCGGCGTCCTCGGCAACGACACGGACCCCGACGGCACCACGCTGACGGCCTCGGTCGTGACCGGGCCGACGCACGGCACCCTCACGCTGAACCCGGACGGCTCCTTCGGCTACCAGCCGGGCAGCGGCTACGTAGGAAGCGACAGCTTCACGTACAAGGCGACCGACGGCACGGTCGACTCGAACATCGCGACGGTGACCATCGGAGTCACGGCCGGCTGCAACGGCCTCGCCGCCACGATCACCGGAAACGGGACCGTGAACGGCACGAGCGGCTCCGACGTGATCGTGACCGGCAACGGGAACGACAGTGTCAGCGGGAACGGCGGCAACGACACGATCTGCACGTTCGGCGGCGACGACGCCGTTTCCGCCGGCAGCGGCAACGACTACGTCGACGGCGGTGACGGCAACGACGCCATCAGCGGCGGTGACGGCACCGACACCGTCAAGGGCGGAGCGGGCAACGACGCGCTCTCCGCCGGCAACGGCAACGACACCGTGGTCGGTGGCGTCGGCAGCGACACCCTCTCCGGCGGCAGCGGCGCGGACGTCTGCGCCGGCGACGCCAACGGCGGCCCGACGCTCCCGGGCACGGATGCGATCGCGGTCGGCGGCTCCTGCGAGACCGTCGTCGAGGTGCCGTAGCCGACGAGCCGTCCCGGGCGGCTGCCTAGAGGACGCTGACGTGCGAGAAGGGCTCGGCGATCGCGGGGAGCGATCGTCGAGCCCTTCTCATTGGTACGCGCGCGGCGGTGAAGGGGATACCGAAGGGCGGCACGACCACGAGCGTGACGTCAGCCGGTCTTGACCGCCGGCTGCGTCGAGTCGACGTCCACGGCGTCGAGAAACCGGCGCGCGGCGCGGACGTGCTCCTGGCGCCAGGCGTAGCTCGCGCGGGTGATGTGATCACCGGCGGCGTCCTCCTTGACGCGCAGCGCCTCCTCGATCTCGTCGAGGACGGCCCGCTGGCGCTCGACCAGACGAGCCGGGCTGGAGTCGCGGCGCTGGAGCAGCAGAAGCTTGCACGTGAGCTCGGCGCGGACGTCGAACAGTTCGGTCACGGGTTCGCTGAGCCACCGGCTGACCGTCGTCTTCGCCGAGCGGGTGGCGGCGTAGATCATGCGCTGCGGTCCGCGATTGCCTTCCTCGGCGCCCACCGGCGTGATCAGTTCGCGCTCGACCAGCCGCGTGATCGAGCGGTAGACCATGGGACGCGAGATGTACCAGAACTCACCGATTTCTGCGCCTTCCGCGGTGAGGGAGGCGATGGCGAAGCCGTGGGTGGGGCGCTCGGCCAGGAGCGCGAGCACGATCCACTCGGCGAGTGGCAGATCAGGTTTTCCCATGAGTAACAGAGTAAGGGCGTCGATGGTATCCGCGGTGTCGCCCCCGTACGAAGCCGGAAGGGCCGAGATCCGAAACAGGGACCTGGATGCGGGAGGACGGACCGCATGGTCCTGCGGGCGGTCGCGTGAGGGAAACCCTCCGGCCCGGGGGCCGTGGTCAGGGGTGGACCACGGCGAACGGCACACCTGTCGCGTACGGGTCACTCACGCTCTCGCACCAATGGACGACGGGAGCGCCGACGAGGAGGGCAGTGATGGCGCCGGCGGCGAGGAACACGCCGAAGGGGAGACGGGTGTGGCGGTTCGCTCGTCCCGCCGCCATGAGCGCGACACCCACCATCAACCCGGCGACGCTGCCGGCCATCAGCGCGAAGACGAGATGCCCGGGCCCGAGCCAGCCCAGCCCGGTGCCGAGCAGGCCGGCCAGGCGCACGTCGCCGAAACCGAGCCAAGCCGGCCGCACCCAGTGCAGGACGAAGAAAACGGCGAACCCGCCCACTCCGCAGGCCGCGGTCACGCCCAGCCTCTGCCACTGGCCGGTGGCCGCCGCGGCGACGAGCAGACACGCGGCGGTGAGCCCGAGAGTCGGGTAGATCAGCCGCCGAGGGAGCAGGAACCGCTCGGCGTCGCAGGCGGCCAGGGCCAGGAGCCCCGCCGTGAAGACCAGTGCGGCCGGAAGCACTTCCGACCGGCCGAAGCGCAGCGCCTCGGCGACGAACAGGATCGCGGTGAGCGCTTCGAGGAGCGGGTAGCGCGCGGGGATCGGAACCCGACAGGCGCGGCAACGCCGGCCCAGCAGGAGCCAGGACACGACGGGGATGTTGTCCCGGGCCGCGATCGGCGCGGCGCATCGCGGACACGCAGAGCGGGGCTGTACGAGCGAGCGGCCGGCCGGTACCCGGGATACGGCGACGTTGAGGAACGAGCCGACCGCGAGCCCCAACAAGCCGATGATTACGACATATATGGATGACATGGGAATAATGGTGCCGTACCGCTCGCGCCTCTCGCCACGGGGGCGAGACGCTCCAACGGCTCGGTGGCCGAGGTCGCGTCGCGGGGCGCGGACACCGGTGCGCCGGGTGGCGCTTCCACTGCCACCCGGCGACGATCCCCGCATCAGGGGCAGGTCGTGCCCAACGGCTTGATCTTGTAGTCGACGCCCTCGCCCACCAGCTCGATGCCGTACCACTGGGACCTGGTGGACAGGAACTTCCCCTCCAGGTCGTCCATGCCGCCGTACTTGTTGTTGGACGCGTAGTAGGCCTGCTCCGCGGTCTCGATCGTGGCCTTGTCGGCCTTGCACGCCTGGCTCTGACCCTTGTCGTTGATGCCACGGACGGAGAAGACGACGATGGCGGACAGGACGCCGAGGATCACGATGACCACGAGAAGCTCGATGAGCGTGAAGCCGGCCTCCGCCGTCTCGTTCGGCGCGCGCATGCGACGGCGCGGCTTGCCTTGCAGGTATGTGGACATCTTTCTCCATCTACAGCGACCGGCCCCACGGAACCGAGTACTAGTAACAACCTGATTAATCAGCGGCAGACTACGCAGCTCACGGTGCACTTACAAGAGGCGGTTGCGGCTGGCACCGCCGCTTCGGGACCGCAGATGACAGTGCGGACACGTGATGTAGTGTGCAGCTGACTAATCAGCGGCTGACGATTCCGGCGGACGTGTTCGCGTCGTGTGACCGGCCGTTCTTCCGGAAGCGCGAAAGGGGTGGGTTCCTTGGCGAATCGCCGACTTCTCCGGCGCCGCGCGGCGACGACGAACTCTGCGGGCGAGGACGGCACCCTCCACGAGGGAGCGGGGAGCCCGGCGCCGTCCCCGGTCCCGGCGGGCGAACCGGTCCGGGACGATCCGTCCGGCACCGAGCAGTCGTCGCCCGCGGGACAGGAGCGGCCGCGCCTGGGAGAACTGCTGGTGCGGCGCGGACTGCTCACCCCAGCGCAGGTGGACGAGGCGCTCCTGCAGCAATCGGCATCGGGCAAGCGACTCGGCGCCCTGCTGATCGAACTCGGCATGGTCGACGAGCGGTCGCTGATCGAGGCGCTGTCAGTTCAACTCGACGTCCCCGTAGCCGACCTGCGCCAGAGCGAGCCCGATCCCGAGGCAGCCGCCCGGGTGCCGGAGGCGCTGGCCCGCTCGCTGGGCGTCGTCGCGGTGCGGCGGACCGAGGGCACCCTGCTGATCGCGGCGGGCGACCCGGGTGACCCGCGCGTGCGCGACGAGGTCGGCCGGGCCGTCGCGCCGGATCAGGTGCGGTGGGCGATCGCGGCCCCCTCGGACATCCGGCGCTCGATCGACAGCGCCTACCGGGCGTTGACCGGCGTCAGCAGTCTGGTCGAGGCCTTCGAGGCGACCGAGACCGTCCGCAACGCCCAGTCGGGGGCCAGGGTGGTGAGCGAGGACGCGCCGGTCGTGCACCTCGTCAACCTCATGCTGACCCAGGGCCTGCGTGACCGGGCCTCGGACATCCACATCGAACCGCACGCCGACCGGGTCCGGGTCCGGTACCGCATCGACGGCGCGCTGCATGACGTACTGAGCCTTCCGGAGAGCATGGGCCCGTCCGTGGTCAGCCGTATCAAGATCATGGCCAACATGAACATCGTCGACAAACGGC
This sequence comes from Streptomyces sp. NPDC107498, assembly GCF_055582805.1. NCBI lineage: Bacteria > Bacillati > Actinomycetota > Actinomycetes > Kitasatosporales > Streptomycetaceae > Streptomyces > Streptomyces sp. NPDC107498. The sequence goes on from NZ_JBVJPE010000001.1 coordinate 17,823, forward strand.
GCCCGCAAGACGGGCAGATCGCCACCGAGATCGACGGCAGGTCCGTGGACATCCGGGTCGCGACCACCCCCACCATCTGGGGCGAGAAGGCGGTACTGCGACTGCTCGACAGCAATCGCACACTGTTGCGACTGGCCGAGCTCGGCATGCCCGCCGCGACCTACGAACGGTTCTCGTCCCTGCTGCGCTCGCCCTACGGCATGGTCGCCTGCGGCGGACCGACCGGCAGCGGCAAGACGACCACCCTGTACGCCACGCTCGGTGAGCTGAACCAGAGCGAGCGCAACATCACCACCATCGAGGACCCGGTGGAGTACGTGGTCCCGTCGGTCAACCAGATCCAGATCAACGAACAGGCGGGCGTCACGTTCGCGACCGGGCTGCGCTCGATCCTCCGGCAGGACCCCGACGTGATCCTGGTCGGCGAGATCCGAGACGGCGAGACCGCGCGGATCGCCGTCGAGTCCGCCCTCACCGGCCACTTCGTCCTGTCGTCCATCCACGCCGCCGACGCCTGCTCCGCGCTGCACCGGTTCACCGACATGGGCATCGAACCGTTCCTGATCACCTCCACGGTCTCCGGGGTGGTCAGCCAGCGACTGGTCCGGCGGATCTGCGACCAGTGCCGCGAGCCCCACCAGCCGGGCGTGGACGAACTGGCCTTCTTCGCGAAGGCCGGCGGGTCGACCGACATCGAATTCTGGCAGGGCCGGGGCTGCAACTTCTGCTCACGAACCGGCTACCAGGAGCGGATCGGCGTCTTCGAACTGCTCGTGATGAGCGACACGGTCAAGCGGCTGCTCGTCGAGAAGGCGCCGATCAGCAGCCTGCGCAAGGCCGCCCGCGAGCAGCACATGGACAGCCTCCTGGACGGAGGCGTCCGCCTGGTGGAGGAGGGGGTCACGACCATCGCCGAGATCATGGCCAGCGTGTACGTGGCCTAGTACCCGGCTCACCGGACACCGCACCCCACACCGACGACACGAACCTCTGACACCGGAAACCAGGAGGGCACCGGCATGGCCACCTTCAAGTACGTCGCGGTCGGCCCGGACGGGAAACAGGCCACCGGCGTACTGGCCGGCTCCAGTGTCGACGGCGTGACCGACAGCCTGACCAAGCAGGGCTACGACGTGCGTTCGGTCAAGGCCGCGGGCCGCAACCTGCTGCAGCTCGAACTCACCACGGAGAAGGTCGACCTAGTCGAACTGAGCAACTTCTCCCGGCAGATGGCCGCCTTCATCAAAGCCGGAGTGCCCCTCCTGGACGCCCTGGAGATCATCCGCGCCGAGACCAAGGACAAGAAGCTGGGCAAGGTGCTCGTCGACGTCATGGACGCACTGCGCTTCGGCGAAAGCTTCGCCGGCGCGATGGCCGTCCACACCAAGGCGCTCCCGCCGTTCTACATCTCCGTCCTGCGTTCGGCGGAGGCGACCGGTGAACTCGACGTGGTGATGGGCCAGTTGGGTCGGTACATCGAGCGGGACGTCGAAGGCCGGCGTACCATCCGCTCCGCCCTAACCTATCCGAGCCTGGTGATGGCCCTGGCAGTCGGCGTCATCCTCGTCCTCGTCATCTTCGTGCTGCCCCGCTTCAAGCAGTTCTTCGATTCCTTCAACGCGGAATTGCCTCTGCCGACCCGGATCCTGCTGGGCTTCACCGACTTCGTCACAGCCTGGTATCCGGTCATCGTCGGCGCGCTCCTCGCGCTCGTCGCGGCGGTGATCGCCGGTGTGCGGACCGAGCGGGGACGGGCACTGCGCGACCGCTTCCTGCTGGCGATGCCGGTGGTCGGCGACGTGGTCCGCTACATGGTCATCGAGCGGTTCTGCCGCATCCTGACCTCGATGATCAAGGCCGGCGTGCCCATACCGGAAGCGCTCGGCCTGGCCAGTGCGGGCGCCAACAACCTGGTGTACGAGCGGGCCATCGGGAGGGCCCGGGTGGAGATGCTCGAAGGCGGCGGCATCTCGGGGCCGATCGCCCGCACCAAGCTCTTCCCCGGCGCGGTCACCCAGATGATGCGCGTGGGGGAAGAGACCGGAACCCTCGACGACCAGCTCGAGAACGTGTCGGAGTTCTACGAGAAGGAACTGCAGCACAAACTCAAGCGGCTGACCAGCCTGTTCGAGCCGGCCATCGTGATCATGGTCGGGGTCGTCGTGGGGTTCGTGGCCGTCGCCCTCCTCTCTGCGATCTACGGCGTCTACAACCAAGTCGAGGTCCAATGACCGGCCGGACACGCCGCCCGCGACGCCCCCGTGGGGAAGAGGGCGAGACTCTGATCGAGGTTCTCGTCGCCGTGGCGCTCATGGGCGTCGCCTTCGTGACCATCTTCGGGGGCATCAGCACCGCGATCATCAGCTCGGTCAGGCAGCAGAAGGTGACCAGCGCCGACTCGGTCATCCGCAGCGCCGCCGAGAAGGTCCTCAGCGATCCGTACGTGCCCTGCGCCGACAGCTACGAGACTCCGGTGCCGCCGGCCGGGTACACAGTGGCCGTAGAGATCGAGTACTGGGACGGGGTAGGCGCCTTCGGCCCGTCCTGCCCGACGGCCGACACCGGAGTGCAGAAGGTGACGCTCACCGTGCACGCGACCGGCCCGCATCCCGTCAGGGACGCGACGCTCGAGGTCGTCAAGCGGGAGTCGATGCTGTCATGAGGACGCAACGGCGAACCGGACAAACGGAGTCGGGGTTCACCCTGACCGAATTGCTGGTCACGATCGTCATCGTGGGCATCATCGCGGCACTGCTGCCCAAGGCGATCCTCCTCGGACTGCGGTTGACGGCCGGCACCGAGAAGCGGGTGGCCGCCACCGGCACGGTGGGCACGCTCAACCGCTACTTCTACGACGACGTGCACAGCGCGGACGACGTCACGACCGACCCCGCGTGCGGCGTTGCCGACGCAATCGTCCACCTGAGCCGGCCCGGCACCGACGTCGTCTACACCTACGATCGGCCGGCCGGCGCCCTCAACCGGGTGAAGTGCACCGACGAAGGCGTCGTCACCACGTTGCTGGGCCGGTTTGACAACGCCCCCTCGACCCGTCCGGTGACTCTGAGCTGCGGTGCCGAGACCTCGTGCACCTCGCCCAAGGAGGTAACGCTGACCGTGCAGAGCGACCCCGCCGCTCCCCCGACGACCCTCACCGCCGTCCGACGATCGAGCTCGTCATGACCGGCCGCCCGGATCCGCGCCGCCTGCGCGACGACGAACAGGGCGCGACGCTGATCCTCGCGCTGGCCTTCGTCGTCGTCTTCAGCCTGATCGTCGTGTCGCTCCTGTCCTTCGTCGGCACGGGACTGAAAGCCGCGGGCGTATACGTCGACCAGGGCAAGCGGAGTTACAGCGCGGACGGTGCCACGCAGCTCGCGATCAAGAACTTCTCGCAGGGCAACCCGTGCGCCGACTACACCGCCCCGCCGATCAACGGCCGGCAGATGATCGTCCACTGCGACCCCCTCAACTCGTCCCCCGCGACCACGCGCGCGACCCAACCGCAGGACGCGCTGCGCAGCCTGGGCCGGGCGGCGAAGGACGGCATCAACGTGACCACGCGCGGCCTGCGCGTGCAGGGCAGCGTGTTCTCCCACTCGAACATCACCACCGGCACCGGCGCCTCGATGGTGGTGTCGGGTGACGTGTCCGCCGTCGGCGACTGCTCCGGTGCCGTGTCACAGACCCGACTACCCGCGACCCAGGCTCCGTACGTGCACGGCTGCGCGAACGACACCCCACCGGCTCCCGCCGACGAGATTGTGGGCGCCGACCCGGACTACACCCCGCCCGCCACGGCCGTCCCGGTCCGGCGGACGGTGCCCGCATGCCCCGGCCCCGGTTCCTGGCTGGTGCGGTTGCAGCCCGGCTCCTACGACGACGCCCGCGCCCTCACCCGTCTCACCGGTGGCGATTGTCCCAACGCCGTCGTGTGGCTGCAGCCAGGTGTCTACTACTTCGACTTCACCTTCACCGGCGGCACCGCGGTCTGGACGGTCAACGACCCCACGGTCAGCGTGGTCGGCGGGACGCAGACGGGCTGGGACCCCGGGGCCTCCACCCGTCCGGCCATCCCCAACCCGGGTGGTTGTGACAAGACGCGGTCCGAAGGCGTCGAGGTCATGATGGGCGGCGGCAGCCGGCTCCAGGTCGACCGTGGACACGTCGAGCTGTGCGCCCCGGTGTCCCCGGACACGCAGCAGGTTGCGGTGTACGGGGTCCAGCCGCCGAAGCCGTCACACACGCTGAAGCCGACAGCGGTGGTCACGAACACCGGCTTCGCCAACCCGGGCCATGCCCTGACCAGTGGCGAACGGCCGACCCTGCCCGGGTGCCCGCAGCCGACGGGCACCCCGAGCTGCACGGCCGACGCCGCCCTCGACCCGACGAAACACCGGTCGGCCTCGATGCAGCTCGCCGGCTTCACCCCCCAGGTGCCCCCCGGCTCGGTCATCACCAGCGCGACGCTGCGCGTCAGGCACGAGGACGACGGCGACCTGACCGCCCCCGGCGCGGTGAAGGTCACCACCGCCGTCGGCGGAGACACCTGCCGCACCGACGACCTGCCCCGCCACACGGCGCTCGCCACGGATCCCCCGATCGACCTGCTGGGCGCGTGCGGGCTCACCGACCCGGCCCGGCTCGCCGACCTGACGGTGACCTACGCCGCCACCCTGGAGTCCAACGGCACCACCGCCACGGAACGCCTGGACGGTATCTGGCTGGAGGTCGCCTACCGCACGCCCACCACGTTCAAGCCGACCGCCGTGACCGCGTCCACCGGGTTCACCGCCGCTGGCACCGCTCCCGACAACGCCCTGGAGATCGGCGAACAGCCGACAGCGTCGGTGGCCGGCGCCGACCTGACCACGGCGGCACCATCCGCGTCGATCACCCTGGCCGGGTTCGGTCAGCCACCCCTGCCGCCGGGGTCGACGATCGACTCCGTCGTGTTGCGGGTGGCCCATCAGGAGACCGGGGACGCGGCGGCACCCAGAATCAAGGTCACCCCCGCGGTCGGCGGTAGCGGTTGTGCTGACCTGCCGCTCACCGCGCGAGCCGACCTAGGCGACGACCGCGTCGACCTGAAGGCCTGCGGCATCACCGACCCCGCCCAGCTGACCGGTCTGACCGCGACCTACACCACCGGACTGAACGCGGGCGGCACCACGGGCGCCACTTCTCTGGACGGCATATGGCTCGAAGTCGTCCACGACCCGTCGGCGCCACGACCTGCGACGAGCGCCGAGTCGACGACGTTCGCCGCCGCGACCAACGCCCAGGCAATCGACGGCACCGACACGGCCCGCGCGGCACTCGACTCGGTCACCACGCCGACCGCCACCCTCGACCTCGGTGGTTTCGACAGCCCTGCGGTGGTGCCCGGCTCGGTCCTGGACGGGGTCCTGCTGCACGTCGCACACCGCGACGATCCCGGGCCGGCCGGAGGAGCACTGCCGACGGTCGCGGTCACCCTGACCGGGCCCGGCATACCCCGCTCCTGCAGCACCCCGCAGAAGCTCGCCACGCACCCGGGCGTCCTGGGCACCGACACCCTGGACCTGGTCGCCGCCTGCAGGCTGACCGACCCCACCCAGCTGACCGGCTTGGTCGTGACGTACACCGCCACCCTCGGCACCGGCAGCACCTCTGCCACCGATCAGCTCGACGGCGTCGCCCTGGAACTGGCCTACCGGCCCCCGATCTCGGTACGCCCCACCAAGGCGATCAGCACCGCGACGCCCACCGCTGCGGGGTTCCTCGACCCAAAGAACGCACAAGCGATTGACAGCACCACCTCGACCGCGACGCTTACCACGGCCACCCCGTCGGCGTCGATCCGGCTCGGCGGGTTCGCGAAGCTGCCCCTGCCGGCGGGGGCGGTGATCGACAAGGTCGTGCTGCGCGTATCGCACCAGGACGACGACACCACCCCGGCACCGCCTCCGCCGACGGAGCCGACGGAACCGACAGAGCCACCCGAGTCGCCTGAGCCGACGACGAATCCGCCCACGGCCGCGCTGACCGTCTCCGGTACCGGCACCGCCTGCGACGCGAACCACGCCCTGGCCGCCCGTGAAGGGACACTGGGTGTCGACGTGGTCGACCTCGGCGCCTGCGGGGTCACGAAGGGCGACCAGTTGTCCGAGCTCGCCGTCGACTACGCGGTGAGGCTGGGCACGGGCGGTACCGACGCCGCCGACCAGCTCGACGGCGTCGAGCTCGACCTCGTGTTCCGAGCACCGTCCATCAGGGCCCTGTCCGGCTGCCTCACCGTGGACAACCGCTGCGCGGTGCTGAAGTCGACCGACGGCGCAGACACCAACACCGATCACAGCCGTCTGGTGATCAACGGCACCGTCTACGCGCCGACCGCTGCCGTCGACCTGTCGATGAGCCGGGTCAGCTCGCAGGTCGTCACCCGCGGCATCATCGCCCGGACCATCGATCTCGGCGTCAGCCCGGCCACCGGGTACCTCCGCCCGGTGATCGGGATCCCACCGGAGCCGGTGCTGTTCACGACCTATCCGGCCGTGATCGCGAAACCGGTGTCGGTCACCGCGATCACTGGGTTCACGACCCCGGCTCCCGGCGCGCCCGTCGACGTCACGGACGCCACCATCCCTGACGGCAGCCAGGCGTCCCTCACACTCGGTGGCTATACCCGGCCGGCACCGGCAACGACCGGATCGCTCGACCACGTCGTCCTGCAGGTGGCGCACCACGAGGACGGCGACGTGGAGTCGGTGAGGATGTCGGTGGACTTCCCCGGCAGCACCTGCACCGGCGTCGACTCACTGGCCGTGCCGGTCCGTCTCGGCTCGAGCGGCCCGGTGACCGACCAGGTCGACCTGGCGCCGTGCGGGCTGACCAAAGCCTCCCAACTTACCGGGTTGACCGTGACCTACACCGTCACCGCCGGGAGCAGTGACGCGACCGCGCACCTCGGCGGAACCCGGATCGACCTGCTGTCCGGCCCGCTCGTCCGGGCCGCCGTGTCCTTCGACGGCCACACCAGCACCGTCAAGCAGTGGACGGTCCTGCCATGAGCAAGCACACCACCTTGGAGACCACCATGCCCGGGCCGAGTTCCGCGACCATCGACCATCTGCTCGGTGAGCTGTGGAAGCGGGGCGGCAGCGACCTGCTGCTCACCGCCGGATCGGCGCCGTTCCTCCGCGTCGACGGCGCCCTGCGCCCGGTCGAGGGGGCCGCGCTGACCGAGCCGGAGGTCGATCGCCTGGTGACCGGAGTGCTGGGCGAGGAGCTTACGGAGCGGTTCCGTCGGGAGAAGCAGGTCGATTTCGCGTTCAGCTGGGAGGAGAAGGCCAGGTTGCGCGGGAACGCCTTCGTGCAGCGTGGCTCGTCGGCGCTGGCTCTGCGGATCATCCCGTTCGACGTGCCGTCGTCCGAGCAGCTCGGGCTCCCCCCGGTCGTCATCGGGTGGGCGGGCATGCCGCGCGGGCTCGTGCTGGTCACCGGGCCGACCGGGTCGGGGAAGTCGACGAGCCTGGCGGCGCTCCTCGACCACGTCAACACGCACCGGTCCGCCCACATCCTCACCATCGAAGACCCGATCGAGTACCTGCACCGGCACAAGCGCTCGGCGGTCAGCCAGCGCGAGGTCGGCACCGACACCGACTCGTTCCCCGCCGCGCTGCGCTCGGCCCTGCGCGAGGACCCCGACGTCCTGCTCCTCGGCGAGATGCGCGACCCGGAAAGCATCTCCGCGGCCCTGACCATCGCCGAGACCGGACACCTGGTGTTCGCCACCCTGCACACCAACGACACGTCTCAGACGCTGGACCGCATCGTCGACGTGTTCCCGGCCGAGCAACAGCCCCAGATCCGCCTGCAGTTGGCGCACACCCTGGTCGGCATCCTCAACCAGACGCTCGTCCCCCGGATCGGCGGGGGCCGGGTGGCCGCCTTCGAAGTGCTGGTCGGCACGTCGGCGATCCGCAATCTGATCCGCGAGGGCAAGACCCGCCAGATCCGCAACATGATCTCGACCGGCCACCGTGACGGCATGCAGACCCTCGAGGCCGGCATCAACGCCCTCGTCGCGACGGGCACCATCGCCTACGAGGAGGCCGTGCTGCACACGGCCCACCCGGAGGACATCCAGCGGCCCCACGCCCCGGTCGGCCGCACCTGACCGTCCGACGGCCTCCTCCGTTGCGGGGAGGGCAGGCCAGCCGCCCTGTTGCCGGACGACCGCTCCCGGCCACTCCCGAAACTTCTCAGCTTACCCCCGCACCCTCCCAGGACCGCCGGGACCAAGATCCGGACCATTTCCGGACCAGTCCGGCAGAAGGCCGCGTCAAGCACTCTTTCACCTGATCAACATGGGTGCGGTTGCTGCATCCCAGGAGATGATGAACCGGTTGTGCCCTCAAAGCGGGAAATCAGGCTGCTTCGCAGGAGCCGAATTCCAGGACCCGGTTGGAATACCCACCCTTTCCCGGAACGCCTGGAGCAGCGGGGCCGGACCAGCCCGTCTCAGCGGCCTGGCCTGGTGGCCACGGCGAAGCAACTGTCCAGCGCAGCATCCGGTAGCAGCCGCGAGAGCACCGTCGCCACCCGGACGTCCACACCGACGTAGTAACGGCTTTTGGCACGAGTGGCGGTCAGCGCGCGGAAGACTTGCCGTGCAAAGTGCTCCGGCTGCGTCCTGCTCATCTGCGCCCGTCGCTCATTGAGCTGCAAGAAGCGCTCGAACGACGGACGGTAGACGGCGGCGACGTCAGCGGGCGCTTGGTTCAGGACCTCGTTGCCGGTCTCCCGCACCTTATCCCAGAGCGGCGTCATGATCGCACCAGGCCGCACGACCGATACCGTCACGCCGGAGGGCCGCAGTTCGCGACGGAGGGCATCGCTCATTCCTTCCTTGGCGAACTGCCCGGCGGCATAGGCACCAAGGTAGGGAAGGGCCACAGCGCCCAGGCCAGAGCTGATGTTGACGACACGTCCGCGCATTCGCCGCAGTTGAGGCAGGAGCGCCTGGGTGACGGCGAGAGCGCCGATGACGTTGATGTCCAGCTGTTGCCGCAGCTGTGCGGGTGAGACGCACTCCAAGGGAGCCGAGACGCATGTTCCGGCGTTGTTCACCAGAGCCCACAAGCCCTGTCCGTTCACTGCCTCGCTGACCGACTCCGCTGCGGCCCTGATCGATGCCTGGTCGGTCACGTCCAGAATCACAGGCTGCAGTCGAGTGGAGGACGCCTCGGCACGCAGCTTTTCACCGTCCACTTCGCTGCGTACACCAGCGAAGACGCGAAACCCGCGCTGTTCCAGGTAGAGCGCGCACGCCCTGCCGAGCCCGGATGACGCGCCGGTGATGACGACGGCGCGTCCGGACGGCGGAACGACAACCGTTGCCTGTCGGTTCAACAAAGCTCTTCTCCTACGCTTTCGGCAACCAGCAATCCTGAGGCGCGAAGCGGACAGGGCCAGGCCCAACTCCCCGGGCGCACTGTCGCACTGGGATCGCACCCTCACTGTAGGTGAAGATTTATGCCCTTCTGCTCACGATCGGTGCTGACCGCTCGTCACGGGCAATGACGCCATACCAGGGCCTGGTCATACTGTCAGACTTGCGCCCATCGGCTTTACCCATGAAGACGGATAACCCCTTCCGCTCCATGAAGCCAAAAAAGCGACCGCTTAAGCGGACTTGCGCGCAAGAAACTGGTCCCGGATCGTTGAAACCGCCACCATTTACCTCACCCGTCGCTCAAGGTGAATATCGCGGCGGAACGTTTCACCCAGATTAGTTACATCTACATCCGGCAGTGCGCCAATCGAAGCAAGCCGATACCCCGGAGGAGTGAAGGCCGAGGGGACCGGTTGCGCTCCTCCATTACCGACCGCTCATATTGATCATGACCCAACCCCCTCCCTGGAGGACGCAACATGTCTCCTGCAACGACTGACGTCATCGGCACCAAGAACGAGAACGCGTTCGACACCATGGACGCCAACAACGACGGCTACGTGGACTGGTCGGACTACCAGCAGCTCGCGGAGCGGTACATCAAGGCGTACAAGCTCAGCAAGGACGACCGCCGAGCCCGGGCGCTCCAGGCCTTCTGCCAGATGTACTGGCTGGAGCTGCTGCGTCACTCGGGCGTCCAGGGGGATCGCCTCACGAAGGAGCAGTTCGTCACGGCCAGCCGCCTCGCGAGCATCGACACCAGCCGGCTCAACGTGGCCGATGGCACCGGTGACGTGATCTTCGACGTCATCGACACCGACGGCGACAACCAGATCAGCAAGGAGGAGTTCTCCCGCTTCCTGAAGGATGTCTGGCAGGTCCAGGCGCCCGACGCGATGGACATGTTCAGCAGGCTGGACATCGACGGGGACGGCGCGATCTCGCGCCACGAGCTCATCCGCGCGCTGCGCGAGTACTTCCTCTCCAACGACGCGGACGCGCCGGGCAGCCTGTTCTTCGGGCACATCTGAGCAGTCCGCGGGCTCCCGGCCACCCTCTGCGCCCTCCTCAGGTCGGCGCAGGGGGTGGCCCCTGTCTGCCCCTTCCGCCAGACAGGTGAGGAAAGTACCCGAAGAGGTGAAATCTCCGTTCACCCGAACTGCCCTATTCACGGCCTTGGATACGCTTGCTCCGCCCCGCCCCCACTGAGGCCGCATGGGGCGTCTAGGCATATTGCGGCAACTGGCCTAACGGGCCGTGAAAGGGCACGTCGATGCTCACGCAGCACCCTCGCTCGTCCGGCGGAGCGAGGAACCTCCGCACCGTTCAAGCGGATGCGTCCGCTCCCTCGTTCGGCAGAGGTCTCCGCGTCTCCCACCAGGACGCCGTAACGGGTGACCGCCCCGCGCATGCGTCGATCGGCCGGTTACCGAACAACACCTCCGCACGCTCCGCCTTCGCCCCAGGCCATCAGCCGCTCGATCTGCGCGACCGTCACGGGCGTATCGCTGCTCATGTCGCCGCGTGCCACGTCCTGCGGATTACCGACTCCGAGGTCAGCAAGCAGCGATGACGTGTAGCGGACAGTTCCAGAACCAGGTGGCGCTGATCACCGGCGCCTCCCGCGGCATCGGGCGCGCACTAGCCTGCACCCTCGGACGCGGCGGAGCCACCGTGGTGGTGAACTACAAGAAGAACGCGGATCTCGCGGAGAAGGTCGTGGCCGGCCTCGAAGAGGCGGGGGGACGTGGCCTCGCAGTCCAAGCGGACGTCGAGACGGTCGAAGGGGTAGAGGCTCTTTTCGCCAGGGTGAAAGACGAGTTCGGCCGGTTGGACCATTTCGTCTCCAACGCCGCGGCCAGCGCTTTCAAGAAGATTCTCGATCTGAAGCCCCACCACTTGGATCGCTCACACGCCATGAACCTGCGGCCACTCGTCCTCGGTGCACAACACGCGGTGCCGCTGATGAAGGCCGGGGGGCGGATCGTGGCCCTGTCGAGTTACGGCAGCGCCCGAGCCTTCCCGACATACGCGGCTCTCGGCCCGATGAAGGCCGCGATCGAGTCCTGGGTTCGGTACATGGCGCTGGAGTTCGCTCCGTATTCCATCAACGTGAACGCGGTCAGCGGCGGCCTGATCGCTTCCGATTCGTTGCAGCACTTCTTCGGTACGCCCGGAATGCCGAGCATGAGCTCGGTGCTTGATCGCATCCCGAAGGGTCGCCTTGGCACGGTCCAAGAGATGGCCGATACGGTCGCCTTCCTGCTCTCGCCCGGCGCCGAGTACATCACCGGTCAGACGATAGTGGTGGACGGCGGGCTGAGCATGGTTGCCCCTCCCTTTTTCGCCGACAGCTCCGCGCCCCTCAGCCCGTCGAAAAGACCGGCAGGGAAGGAATAGACACCGAGGCGCGGCGTCTGCTCGGCCTCGGCCGACCACGCCGACTGGATCCCTGCCGGCCAAACCGCTCGGGTTAGAGCAGGCAGGGCGGACGCCGGCCGTCAAGCACGCCGGCCTCATCCTGATGACACGGCCATCCCTGACGAACACGGGATGTGCCCGGAAAGCCATGACCCGCTGCCTTCCGCCGCCTTCAGCAAGCACCGGGTGATCCAAGGTTCGAAAGGGAACCTCGACAGATGGGTACGAGCGACCAAGTGTTGCACCAACTGACGGCTTATCAGCGCGACCTGTGGTCCGTCGCTTCCCGAACTCCGAAATCACCGCAGTTCAACGCCGTTCTTCACGAACGTCTACGAGGCGAAGTGGATCGCGACAGGCTTGTCGCTTCCGCGGAACGCGTCTTGTACCACCACGACACTTTCCGGTTGCACTTCGGTGAAAGCGGCGGCGTTCCCTCTCAATGGGTGGCATCCGACCGAGTCCCCGTCACCGTGGTCGATCTTTCGCGAGAGCCCGAACCGGACGCGGCATGCGCTGAGTGGATGCGCCGTTCGATGGCGAGCGCCCTCCCGCTCACGGGTGGTCCCCTGGTAGAGGCCGCGCTGCTGGTACAGAGTCCGGACGTCACACATCTGCACATCAAGGCACACCACATCATCGCCGACGGCTGGACCCTCGACCGGTTGAGCTACGAGATCGTCCAGGACTACGTCCGAGCGACGCACGGCGATCGGTGCGGAGCAGCCCTCCGGTCGTCTTCTTACCTGCCGTTCGTAGAGGAGGATGCCGCTTTCCGCGTCAGCACGGACGGTGACCGTGCCCGGTCGTTCTACGGGGAGTACCTCCTCGGCGCCGCACCCGCTCTCTTCGCCCGTACGACGAGCGGAGACGCACGGGAACGCGGGCTCCACTCCTTCACGATCGACAGCGCTCTCGTGGCCCGGATCCGCGCCGTCGGCTTCTCGCCGTTCACGTACCTCGCCGGCGTGCTCGGCATCTATCTGACGCGCCTGCACCGCAGCGATGAGGTGATCCTCGGCGTCCCCTTCCTCAACAGGCCGACGAAGCGCCACAAGGACACCCTTGGCGAGTTCGCCAACATCCTGCCGCTGCGCGTCCCCGCACGTGGCGCGCGGGACCTGCGGGAACTCCTCTCCCAGATCCAAGAGGCGACCCGCGCCCTCAGGCAGCACGAGCGGCTCTCGATGGGCGACATCCTGCCCGTACTACCCGCATCGGCCCGAAACTCTCGGCAGCTCTTCGACGTGACGCTCTCCTACATGCACTGGCCTCCGCCGGAGCGGATTCCCGGAGTCGAACGGCTCCGGTCCCTGAAGGCCCTCTCGCACGACCAGGACGCGTTGAACGTCCTGGTGTCCGCCTTCGACGACACGGCCGACATCCATGTCGACCTGAACTACGCCTGTGACGTCTTCGACGAAGATCTCCCCATCACATCGGTGGTCGGCCACCTCACGACTCTCCTTCGGCACGGCCTCGACATGGTGGACCAACCCCTGTCCGAGATCCCGATGCTGACCCCTGCCGAATATGAGGACCTCACCTCCGGTCGCGCCGTCGGCCCGCAGGTGCCCTATGCGCATCAGGCCACCCTGCACGGCCTCTTCGAGGCTCAGGCCAAGCTGCGACCCGACCAGACCGCGATCATTTCGGTGTCCGGGGAGACGCTGACCTACGCCGAACTCGACGAACGTTCCAACCGCGTCGCACGTGCCCTGCGCGCCGAGGGCGTGGGCCCGGACGACCGGGTCGCGATCATGATGGAACGGGGACCTCGGCTACTGATCGCGCTGCTCGGCACGCTGAAGTCCGGCGGGGCCTACGTACCGGTGGACCCCGGCTATCCGGCCGAGCGGGTGGACTTCCTGCTGCGCGACAGCCGCGCCAAGGTGGTGATCGTCGATGACGACGCGGCAGCCGACCCTTCCGTAGACGCGCCCGTGCGGCCCATCGGTTCCCTGCTGACCGGCAGCGGCGCCCCGGTCGAGCCACTCGCCACCTCCCGGGACCTCGCCTACGTCATCTACACCTCCGGTTCCACCGGGCAGCCCAAGGGCGTCATGGTCGAGCACCACAGCGTGGTGAACCGCCTCGCGTGGATGCAGCGCCGCTATCCGCTCGGGGAACGGGACGTTCTCCTGCAGAAGACGCCGGTCTCCTTCGACGTCTCGGTGTGGGAACTGTTCTGGTGGGCCGTCGAGGGGGCAGCCGTGGCTCTGCTGCCACCCGGCAGCCAGAAGGACCCGCGTGAGGTCCTGCAGGCCATCCGCGAACACGGCGTCACCAACGTGCACTTCGTCCCCTCGATGCTCGGCCCGTTCCTCGACCTGCTGGAGGACTCGGCGGCGCGAGAGGGCATCGGAAGCTTGCGGTACGTCTTCTGCAGCGGCGAGGTCCTGCCCGGCCCGCGGGTCGAGCAGTTCAACCGGCTGGCCGATCAGTGTCGTCGCGAGGGCGTTGTCGAGCAACCGGTCCGACTGGCCAACCTGTACGGCCCGACTGAGGCCACCGTCGACGTCTCGTTCCACGCCTGCTCCGACGACCCCGTCGGCAGCGTTGCGCGTGTGCCCATCGGCCGACCGATCGACAACACCCGGCTGTATGTGCTGGGCGCCGACGATCTGCCGCAACCTGTCGGCGTGGCGGGCGAGTTGTGCATCGGCGGAGTCTGTGTCGCCAGGGGGTACCTCGACCGTCCGGAACTGACCGCCGAGAAGTTCGGCACCGACCCGTTCACCCCGGACGGTCGTCTGTACCGCAGCGGAGACCTGGTTCGTTGGCTCGCGGACGGGACCTTGGAGTACCTCGGCCGGATCGACGGCCAGGTCAAGATCAGGGGCAACCGTGTCGAGCCCGACGAGGTGGCCGCCGCCCTGCGCACGGTGCCTGGCGTCCAGGACGCCGTCGTGGTGGGCCGTACCACCCCAGACCGGGGAACCATTCTGGCCGGCTATTACGTCGCCGAGGCGCCGATCGACGCGGTGGTGCTGCGTGAACGGCTCGGGCGGATGCTGCCGACGTTCATGGTCCCGGCGTCCTTCACCCGAATCGGCGCCATCCCGCTGACCCCCAACGGGAAGACCGACCGCGACGCGCTCCCCTCGCCCCACGACGCCCTGCGAGCCAGTGAGGGGGAGCAGCCGCGCAACCGTACCGAAGCCGCTCTGGCCGAGATCTGGGCCCGTGCCCTGGGCCACGACGCCGTGGGGGTGCATGACGACTACTTCGCCCTCGGCGGCGACTCGATCACCATGCTCAAAGTGCGAGCAGAGGCGGAGTCCCGCGGCCTGTACTTCTCGCTCACCGATCTCTTGCGGAACCCGACGGTGGCGGGCCTCGCCGCGTGCACCGAGGAATGCGACACATCCCGGACCGCGACCGCTCCGGCTCCGTTCGCTCTCGTAGCCGATGTGGACCGAGCCCGTCTGCGGGACGCCGAAGACGCGTACCCGCTGACCCGGCTCCAGCTCGGTCTGCTCTATCACAGTCGCAGGCACGAGAAATCTGCCAGGTACCGGGACGTCTTCCGGTACACCCTGGAAATGCCCTGGGACGAGGAGGGGTTCCGTCGCGCCTTCGACCGACTGGCGGCACGCCATCCGGTCCTTCGCTCGTCCTTCGACCTGGCCGGAGCCGAGCCGCTGCAGGTCGTTCTCCCCCGTGTCACCGGTGGCTTGGAGATCACCGACCTGCGTCCGCTCGACAGCGCGGCGGCCGAGGCCGAAGTACACGCACACGTCGAGGCACGTCGCCGCCACTCCTACGTGTCCGATCAGCCGCCGTTGTATCTGTTCCGCGCCCATGTGCGGCCCACCACCGTCGACCTGGTCCTCAGCTTCCACCACGCCCTCCTCGATGGCGGCAGCGTCGCCACTCTGCTTCAGGAACTGCTCCAGGACTACGCGCACGGTCTCGGTCTGGACACCGACCCCGTCGAGGGCGCGGCTCCGCCCCCACCGGCGGCTTACGCACGGTTGGAGCAGATCGCCCTCCGGTCGGAAGAGTCCCGGCACTACTGGCGGGAGAAACTCACCGGATGCGAGCCCTTGCCGCTCGAATCGTTCTCGCCGCACCTGTCCGGTACCGCCCATCCGCCGGCCTCACGGCGGGTTGACCTTCCCCGCGACCTCGTCGGGCTTGTGCGGCACTTCGCGGCCGAGCACGCCCTGCCGGTGAAGTCCGTGCTCTTCGCGGCGCACGCGTTGACACTGGCCATGCTCGCCGGCACCGATGACGTGACCACGGGCCTGATCACCCACGGCCGGCCCGAACTGGCCGGGGCGGAGCGCACCGCCGGACTCTTTCTGAACACCGTGCCGCTGCGTCTGGACATTGCGAGGGACAGCTGGCTGGACGTGGCGCGCGAGAGCTTCCGCCAGGAGCAGGACGGGCATCCTCACCGTCGCTACCCGCTGAGCGCCATCCAAGAGGACCACGGTGGGCCCGTCCTGGACACCGCCTTCAACTACGTCCACTTCCATCAGCTCTCCCACGTCCTCGGTCTGCCCGGTCTGCGTCTCAGGGAGTTCCGTACCTGGGAGGAGAACGACCTCCGGCTCATGGTGCACGCCGTCACCGAACCGGACGGCAGCGGCATGTGGCTGCGGATCGACTGCGACGGCGCCACGTTTCCGGCCGAACAGGGTGACCTCTTCGCGGCCGGTTACCTGAACATCCTGCGGCGCATGGTGGAGGACCCGCACAGCACGCCGGACTTCGCCTTCCTCGCCCCTCGCCCCGTTCTCGCCTCCCCTCTGGAGCATCCGACGGTCGTGGCGCGCTTCATTGAGCGGGCCGCGCGCACCCCGGACGCGACCGCCCTGGTGATGGGCGAGGAGCGATGGAGCTACGCCCGGCTCGCCGAGGCCGTCGAGAACGTGGCCGGACGGCTGGCTGCGCTCGGCGCCCCGGCGAACGCCCGGATCGGGATCGCCATGAACCGGTCCCCGCTGACCATGGCCGTGCTGCTGGGCGTCATGCGTGCCGGATGCGCGGCCGTTCCGATGGACGTCGGATACCCCGCCGCCCGGCTGGCCACGATGGTGGAGCAAGCACAGCCCTTCCGCGTCGTGGCCGAGGCCCCGTACGCCCACCTCGCCGGTGACCCGAGGCTCCTGCTGCCCGCCGAATCCGTGACCGCGCCGGCGCCGCCGTGCCCGGCAGGGGGCGGGGAGGACCCCGCGAGCACCGCGTACGTCCTGTTCACCTCGGGCTCCACCGGGACCCCCAAGGGGGTCGCCATGCCGCACCGCACCCTGGCCGCCCTGGTGGCCTGGCAGGCCGCGGCGCCCAGCGCCGCCGCGGGCGGTGTGACCCTGCAGTTCGCACCGCTGAGCTTCGACATCTCCTTCCAGGAGATCTTCTCCACGCTCTGCTCCGGGGGCACCCTGTGCCTGGCCGACGACACGGAGCGGCGCGACATGCCCGCTCTGCTGCGCCTGCTCGATCGCGAGCGCGTCGAGCAGGTCTTCCTCCCCCCGGTGGCCCTCCAGCAACTGGCTGAAGCCGCCGGCACGCTGGGCATCCTTCCGAAGGCCCTGCGGGCGGTGATCACCTGCGGTGAGCAGCTCCGCGTCACTCCGGAGGTCCGCGCGCTGTGCGCCGCGCTCCCCGGAGTCGTGCTGGAGAACCACTACGGTCCGACCGAGACGCATGTGGTCACCGCGTTCACCATGGCCGGGGACCCGGAGACCTTCCCCGCCCTGCCACCGATCGGGCGCGCCATCGACGGGGCCGAGGTGCACGTCCTGGACGAACGGATGCGTCCGGTGCCGGTCGGAGCGCGCGGTGACGTCTACCTGGGCGGCGGGTGCCTGGCAGACGGCTACGAGGGACGCCCGGACCTGACCAAGGAGCGTTTCCTTCCCCATCCCTTCGCAGAGGAAGGCCAAAGGCTCTACTACACGGGCGACGTCGGCCTGGTGCTGCCCGGCGGAGACGTGGTCTTCCTCGGGCGCGACGACGCCCAGGTCAAGGTACGGGGCTTCCGCGTGGAGCCGGCCGAGGTCGAATTGGCCGTCGCCGGTCTGGCCGGGCAGTATCCGGGCCTGCGCGACACCGCGGTCGTGGCGCGTCGGCGTACGAACGGCGAGACCTTCCTCGCCGCTTTCCTCCTCGGTGAGGGCACGGACGAGGATTTGGCCGGCATCCGCGAACGGTTGCGTGCCGCCTTGCCCGACTACATGGTCCCCTCACACCTGCAATGGGTGTCCCAGTGGCCGCTGACCCCCAGCGGCAAGCGCGACGACGCCGCCCTGCGTCGCACTCCGCTGAGCACCTCCAGCCGCGCCCCCGGCACCGGGCCGCGCGACACCTACGAGCAGGCGCTGACCGAGATGCTGGCCGACGTGCTGTCCCTGGACTCGGTGGGTGTCCACGACAGCCTCTTCGACCTCGGAGGCACATCCCTGACCGCGATGCGGCTGGTGGTCCGGATCGAACAGCGCTACCGGGTGCACATTCCCCTGGCGGAGTTCATCGCCGCACCCACCCCCGCCTCACTCGCGGCGCGACTGCGCGAGGGCGGGGCCCGGGCCACGTTCGATCCACTGGTGGCGATCCGCCCGCAGGGCTCCCGCAGGCCACTGTTCATGGTCCACCCGATGGGCGGCAACGTGCTGTGTTACGTGGCTTTCGCCCGGCATCTCCCGGACGACCAACCGCTGTACGCCCTTCAGGCCGCTGGAGCCGAGCCCGGCACCACACCGCTGTGCACGGTGGAGGATCTGGCGGGCAGCTACCTCACCGCGCTGCGGAGAGTCCAGCCACACGGTCCGTACACCATCGGCGGATGGTCCTTCGGCGGCTTGGTCGCCTTCGAGATCACCCGTCGGCTGCGAGCGGCCGGCGAGCAAGTCACCCTGTTGGTGCTGGACACCGTGGCCCTGGACCAGGCGCCGCGCACCGCAGACCACGACGAGCCCTTGATGGAGTGGTTCTTCCACGAACTGCTCTGGCCTCGGGACGGTGGCGGGTCATCCGCTCGGATCATCCCCGACGGGCTCGGCTCCCCGGAGGAGAAGTTCGCCTTCATCGCTCGCGTCGCAAGCGAACAGGGCATCCTGCCGGCCGGAAGTTCCGGGGCTGTCATCCGTCGACTGTTCGAGGTCTACCGGGCCAACTGGAAGGCCACATTGGCCTACCGGCCCCCGCGTGAGGATCAGGACCTCACGCTGATCCGTGCCGAGGAGCCCCTGCCTGCCGTCCTGTCCGCCATGCACGACGCCGCCAAGAGTCGTTACCAGGACCTCTTCAACGGCTGGGGCGCCGTGACCAGTGGTCAGATTCAGCTCGTCCACACTCCTGGCGACCACCTGTCGATCATGGAGGAACCGTACGTGGCCCACATGGTCGGGACCGTCGCTGACCTGATCAGAACCGACGTATCCCCGTCCGAGCGGGGGAACTGACACCATGGCACCTGAACGACCCGCCAAGGCCCTTGTCGTCGGCGCCGGTATCGGCGGTCTGACCTGTGCGGTCGCGCTCAGACGGATCGGCCTCGATGTCGAGATTTTCGAGCGCGCCACCGAGCTACGCGCCGCCGGTTCCGCTCTGTCGGTCATGAGCAACGCCGTCACCGCCTTGGCCACCTTGGACATCGATCTCGACCTGGAAAAACGCGGCCAGGCCGTGGAGTCGTTCACGGTCATGGACCGGCGCGGCCGACGGATCAGAGACCTGCCGTTCAAGGACGCCTGCGGCCAGGCGGGGGCGCCCACCTTCTGTCTGAGTCGTGCGGACCTCCAAGAGGCCCTCCTGGCGGAGGCCGCGGACTGCCCGATCAGCTTGGGAGCCACCGCCGTCGGGTTCGAAACCGTCGGCACGGGTGTCACCGTCCGCTTCGCGGACGGTCGCTCGGCCGA
This sequence comes from Streptomyces sp. NPDC107498, assembly GCF_055582805.1. NCBI lineage: Bacteria > Bacillati > Actinomycetota > Actinomycetes > Kitasatosporales > Streptomycetaceae > Streptomyces > Streptomyces sp. NPDC107498. Next base: position 37,551 of record NZ_JBVJPE010000001.1, read on the forward strand.
CGGGGACATCCTGATCGGTGCTGACGGCTTCAACTCGGCCGTACGGCGCCATCTCGTCGGCCCCGAGGCGGCACGGGACAGCGGCTACTTCTTCCGGCTCGGCATCGTCCCCTTCCAGCACCCACGTGTCACGAAGGGCAGTGTGCGCCACTACTGGGGCAGCGGACAGCGATTCGGCCTCGTGAACATCGGCCAAGGACGCTGCTACTGGTGGGCGGCCTTGAGCACGCCCGCCGACGAGCCTGCCTCCGGCCGCGCCAAGGACGCCCTCGTGCAGGCATACACAGGCTGGGCCGACGAAGTACGAGCGGTGATCGAGGCCACGCCTCAGGAAGACATCCTCACCGTGCCCTCCCATGACCGCGCCTTCCTGGAGCGATGGGGTGACGGCCCCGTCACCCTGCTCGGCGACGCCGCCCACCCCATGTTGACCACGCTCGCCCAAGGGGCCGCCATGGCCATGGAAGACGCCGTCGTGCTGGCACATACGCTCGCCGAGTCGGCCAGCGGCGACGATCTGGCCCCGGCCTTGCGTGCCTATGAAGAACGGCGCCGCGACCGCACCAGGACAATGGTGGCTGAGTCCCGGGCATTGAGCGATCTGGAACAGGGAGCTCACCTCCGGCGACGGCTGGCCCGGAGCAGCTACTTTCGTTTGACGCCCCGCCGCGTCCTGGCCCGGCGGACGGCGCAGGCCCTCACCTTCCCGGGCCGACCGCCTGTCGAAGTCAGCAACGTCCAGCGTCGGCTCAGCGCCGTGGAGCGCATGTACTGGATCGTCGACCAGACTTCCCCTCTCAACGTCATCGCCCGGGCTCGTGTCCATGGACATCTGCCCTCGTCACTGCTCCGCCGTTCCTTGGACGTCCTTCAGAGTCGGCACCCTTTGCTTCGCGTCGCTATCGCCGATGACGGCACCGGAGCGCACCCTGCCTTCGCGCCTCTGGAAGACCGGCAGATTCCGCTCCGACGAGTCCACGTCCCGCCGGACGATTCCACAGCGGGCACCCGCTGGGAGCGCGAGGTCAACGACCGCGAGCTCGTGGAGAGGATCGACTGGCAGACCGGGCCGCTGGTGCGCACGGTGGTGATCACCTCGGAAGGAACTGACGGCGGGGGTGAGAACGACGTTCACGACCTGCTGATCACGGCCTCGCACACCATCGCCGACGGCAAGACGTGCCTGTCCTTGCTTCGAGAGTGGATCGAACTCGCTGCGCGGTTGGACCGAGGCTCGGCACATCGAGTCGCCCCGCGGCGGGTGCTGCCCGCGACGGAAGACCTGCTCCCGCGTCGCCACCGTGGCGCGATCGGCGTCGCGGGCTTGAAGGCCATGCTGTTGCGAGACCGGCAGGCGGGCCGGCGGCACCCGGCACAGCGGATCGTCCCCAGCCGTCAGGTCCCGTTCGAGCAGCGGCGCACCCAGATGGTGCACACGTTCCTCACCACCGAGCAACTGGACCTGTTGGTGCGGGCGGCCAAGCTGCACGGCACGACCGTCCACGGGGCCCTGGCCGCCGCGATGGTGACGGCGGTCGCCCAGGACGTGGGAACCGCAACAGCCACATACTTCTCGATCGGCTCGCCAGTCGACTTCCGCGCCGACCTGGAGCCGGCCGTCCTCCATGACGAGGTCGGCACCTACGTGGCCACTGTCCCTTCCCGCGTCCGCTACGAGCCCGGCCATCCGCTCTGGTCCATGGCTCGAACGATCAGCCAAGACCTGGTACGCCGCCGCAAACGACAGGATCATCTAGCCACGGTCAGCCTGCCGCTTTGGGCAGGACCGAAGTCGCTGGCTGACAGCGCATCATTCATGCACTTCATGGACGAGAAAGGACCGGTCAACCTGTGCCTGTCCAACGTCGGCCGCTATGAGTTTCCCGACCAGGCAGGCTCATGGCTCGTCTGCGACGCCCAGTTCCTCACGGGTGTCTCGGTGATGGGGGCCATCGTGGCAACAGCCACCACCAGCCACGGGCAACTCGCTTGGAATTTCAGCTACGTAGAGGACATGATCTCCGCCCCTCGGGCACAACGCATCGCTGACGAGTCGGTTCGTACCGTCCTGTCCGCCCTATCCGAATGAGCGGCCTGCCCGCCAGGCACCCCGCCTCCCGGAAAGGAATCCGAACCACTCTCACCTGCCCTCAACCGCGCCGCCCCACACGTTGCGCCAACCAACATGTTGATGGCCGGCTCCCGATCTGAAAGGTCCACACTGCAATGACCGTCTCCCCGATTCAGACGCTGACACAGCGCCGTGTCCTGCCCGTCGGAGAAAGCGGATCCCTGTGGATGGCCCGACCCTCATGCGGGATCTTCGAGTTCCGTGGCATGCATCTGCGACTCGAGGTGACAGACCCCACTGAGGTCCTGTTCCCGACCGATTGCGGCCTGAGTCTGATCAGCGCCCTCAACGAGGAAAGCGCTCCCGATCTGAAGGGCGTCAACGCCCTTGACATCGGGGCAGGCTCCGGCCTCTACAGCGTCGCCCTGCTCGCGGCCGGTGCCGAACGGGTGACTGCGCTGGACATCAACCCTGCTTCCGCCGCACAGACAGCGGCGAACGTGCTGAGCAACGGCCTTGACGTCACGCGGCTGACCTGTGTCACCTCTCCGCTGGAGGAGTACACACCAGGCGAGCAATTCGATCTTGTGATCACCAACCCGCCCCACCTCCCCTACGATCCGAGTTATGCCAGGTCTGACGGGCTGGAGACCGCTCTCGTGGCCCGAGGGGGCGGCCGAGCGATGTACAACGCCGTCGTCGAGCAGATGGACACACTCCTCGCACCGGGCGGCACCCTGCTCATGGCTCACTCCTCACTCGCCGACATCCCTCGCACCGTCCAAGAATTCACAGGGCGCGGCTACAAGTGCAGCACCCTCAAAATCTTCGAAATGGACATCCCGCTCCTGGCCTACGCCGAACACAGGGACACCCTGCTGGGCCTACTGGAGCAGCAGCGGGAAGCCGGCCAGGCCGAATTCGAGGGGTCGCGCTTCACGGTGCACGCCCTGATGTTCCAGCGCCCTCACACCGCATTGCCGAAGTACTGACAGAGCAGAACTCGTCGGCCTTGCTGGCATCACCGACCAGGAACGCTTACAGCAGAAAGCGTCCCACTATAAAGGGAACGGTAAGACTACCCGGCGCATTTACGATGGATGCCCGCGAGGAACAATCAACTCCAGCGGGCATCCATTGAGGCTGACGAGAAAACAGAAACCGCCCAGAAAGAGCGTCGCTCCCAGGAAACGAGGCTTTCCTCTTATGAGTGCGACGGAGCCACAGAAGGCCACTGCAGCAGCATCCGCCCCCAGGACATCCCTGCGCCGAAAGTGATCATCAAGATCGTATCCCCGTGCCGGACCCGGCCATCCTTTACCGCCACGTCGAGTCCGATCGGGATGGACGCCGCTCCTGTATTGGCCAACCGATCTCCAGTGACGACGAGCTGCTCGGGCTGGAATCCAGCCGCAAGAGCTACTTCCTCGACGAGCCGAGGGTTTGCCTGGTGGCTGATTACGTGGTCGATCTCGCCCAAAGTGATGCCGCGTTCCTTCACCGCATCGTTGACTAAGTGGGGGAATTTATCCCGGACCAGACCAGCAACGTCCCGGCCGGCCATCTTGAGATAGTGGTCGTCGGCGGCAGGTGCCGTCGACGGCCTCGGGATGCGAGGGCCGCCGGTGACGTAATGAGCGAGCCTGCCATCGGTGCTGATCTCCGCACTGAAGATCCCCTCACCGCCTGGCACCCGACCGAGTACCACGGCGCCGGCTCCGTCGCCGAACAGCGGATACGTCCGCCGATCGGCCGGGTTCATGTAGCGCGAGTACGTGTCGCTCGCAACGACCAGCACATATTTCTGCTGTGGATTCGTGGCCAGCAGGCCGCGACCGATCTCGCAGGCGACAAGGAACCCGGCACACGCCGCGTTCACGTCGAAGGCGAAAGCATCGTGCGCCCCGATCGCGGCTTGCACCTGAACGCCGACGCCCGGAACGGGCCGATCCGCGGTAGATGTTGTAAGCACTACCGCGCCGAGCTCCAGGGGCGACACCCCGGCTGATTCGAGTGCCGCCTTGGCCGCGTTGATCGCGAAGTCGAGGCACGTCTCGTCCTGAGCTGCAAAACGTCGCTCCAGAACACCGATGCGTTCGGCGACCCAGCCTCTTTCTACACCGACAACATCAGCGACTTCACTGCTGAGAACTCGCCTCTCAGGCAGGGACGACCCCGTCCCGAGAATGCTCACATCGGTGCGCCCAGAAAATCCAGGTGAGCTGTGACCAGCCACGCGAACTCCATTTGAGAAAAAGAAATACTTCCCGTATATAATCAACTTCGAACTGCCGATCTATTTTCGGCAACCCGAGTACCCATGTGCCCCTGACTCTACGCTGAAATTGGATAGCGTATGTGCCAAGTAGGTTGGCGTGGCGTGCATGTTGCCTGGCGTCGAACGACGTGGGCCAGCTGCGATCCTCCGTGCGTCGCAGCATCCCCACGAAAGGTAGGGGCATCTCCCAACCGAGATCAGCCAGCGCGCCGTCTCGAATCATCACGCTGCCGTCGTCACTGCCGGCCGCACGGCCCTACAGTTCTCGAATCGCCTCACTGAGCTTTTCCACCCTCATGTCGACCTGCGGTGAAGGGCGATGACGACCTTCACGATCGCGGTGATGCCGTTGGTGCTGCATCGGAGCTTCTGCAGAAGTCGCCAGTCTTTGAGAGTTGGCCATGACCTGCTCAGCGACGCAGCGGATCTGGGCATGGGCGCTGTTGCGCCGACGCTGCCAGCGTCTGAGTCGGCGCCCCCGGAACGGAGCCCGGCCGGAGCTACCGGCGCCTCGAAGCGTGTTGCAGAGGGTCGTGTCCGGGCAGCTTTCGGGCTGGTCTGATCATGCGGCAAGGACGAGGTTGCGCAATGAGCGACAGCATGGACCGCGTGGTGGAGACCGTTGCCGCGTTGACGGCAGTCGCGAAGGATCTTGTAGTGCCTCATGCGGGCGAAGGCGGGCTCGACCATAAAGGTGCTGACTGGGCTGAGCTCTTCGGCGGAACTGCCCGCGCGCTGGACGGCTGGCCGTAAGAGATGCCTCTCGGCGAACGCCAATGGAGACGGACGGCGACCGCATGCGTGCGGTCAGGCGGGGCGACGGCTCAGGACTCGTTCCTTGCTCCGACGCCCAACGAACTGATTGGCACCCCGCCAGAGGTGCACCAGCCTCCGGGGACACCCGCTCCACCCGCACGGCTCGGCGTCCTAACCCCAGGCCTCTCAGTTCAGTTCAGAGAAGACAGCAGCCCGAACTCGTGGCCGTCCACTTTGCGTGTCGTCCCTCCTGTTTATTTCGGCCGCGCCTGTGGCAGAAAGCGTCGCTCCTGCGTGGCTGGGATTGCGTGGGGGTAGCTTCCATCCGCCTTGATGACAGCAGGGAGCGTGACGATGACGTACGGCGACTTCGATGCGGCCGGACTCGGTGCCGCCCGGGCCCGAGTGGTCGCTCACCTGAGCGCGGCCGTCGGCAGCGACGGGGCGGTGCGGAGGCCCTGTGCGAGCCGGACGCTGGAGTCGGCGCTGCTCCTCGTCCTGCTGCGGCGGCACGGTGGTCACCCGGGGGTGGAGGAGCAGCTCGCCGGGTACCTGGCCGCTCCGGGGGCGCAGACGACCGGGTTCGACGCGGCTCTGGCGCAGGCGGTTCTGCACGGGCGGACGGCAGAGCGCGATGTGGTCGCCGACGAACTGCTCGCCGGTTTCGACCACTTCTCCCTCGGCCGCAAGCGGCTGCTGTTCGACGTGTACCTGGCCGTGACGGGCGCGGTCCCGTTCGAGCCGTCGATGCTGCGCCCGGTGCGCACGGCCGGTCCGGGTGAGGACAACACGGTCACCTGGATCGAGATGATCATGCTCGGCGCCCGGGTGCTGGTCGCGTACGGGCTGGGCTCGACATCGCTGATCGGCGAGGCGGAGCGGGAGCGGCTGCTGGAGTTACTGGGTTCCAGCCGGGCCCCGGTGTGGGAGAACTACCCGGCCGCGCACCTGCTGGCGCTGCTGGCCGGGCAGAGGTTCGCCCCCGGCCACCCCCTGGTGGCTCGTGGCGTCGAGGCGCTGGCGGCGTGCCGGAATCCTGACGGCGGGGTGCCGAGCATGTCGAACCTGGACGTGTTCAGCACCGGCCCGGCCGGGCTGGCGCTGGCCCGCGCGAAGGCGGCGCCGGAGCTGCTGCGGCGCATCAGCGACTACCTCCTCGCACGGCAGATGCCGGACGGCGGGTGGTCGTTCGGTGAGGACATGGGGCACAGCGACGTGGACGCCGGCTCGTACGCGGCGGCATGTCTGGCCGCCGTGGATCCGGTACGGCACCGGGATGCCCTGGAGCGGGCCGCCGGGTACTTCCGGGGCATCGTCGGCGAGGACGGCGGCTACCCCACCTATGTGAAGGGCGACCCGTCGGAGGTCGGCATGACCGCGGGCGCGGTCAGTGCGCTCGCCTGGGATCAGGTCGGCAACGCCGATCTGCTGCACGGCGCGGCCCGCTGGCTGCTGGACGCGCAGCGCGCGGACGGGACGTTCGAGCGGAGCTGGAGCCTGAGCGAGGCGAACACGATCTGGCGGGCGATGTGGGCCCTGCACGCGATGCCGGAGCCGACCCGTACCGCCCTCAAGCAGCGCATCGCCGACGCGAGCGCCGCCTCGACACGGTTCCTCGTCGAGGCGCAGAACGCGGACGGCGGCTGGGGCTACCGGCCCGGGGACGCGAGCGACGTCGTCAGCACCTGCTACTCGGTGCTCGCCCTGTCGGCCATGGGCCGGCGCGTCGACGAGGACCCGGCCGTACGCGCCGGCGTGACGTTCCTGCTCGCCCGCCAGGACCCGGACGGAGGCTTCACCGCCGTACCCGATCAGGTGGCGCCCCGGCCACTGCTGTTCGATGCCCCGGTCTTCTCCGACATCTGGGCCCTGCTGGCCCTCGCCGGCTGTGACAGCGACAGGAACGGGTGACACCTCCGATATGGAGACCGCTTCCTCCAGGCCGGAGGACACCGCCCCCGACCGGCCCCCGATCCCGCTCCCGGTAGACCGACCCGGCCCCCTGGAGCTGCCCGCCGACTTCCGGTGGCTGCGCACCGAGCTGCCCGTGGCGCCGCTCGCGTTCCCGGACGGGCCGCCGGGCTGGCTGGTCACCCGTTACGACGACGTCCGCGCCGGCCTGGCCGACCCCCGGCTCTCCTCCCGGCGTCCACACCTCAACTCCCACGTACGGGCCGGGCTCGTCACCGCCGAGGAGATGGCCGTGCTGCGCCCGTCCGACCTGCTCACCAGCGACCCGCCGGAACACACCCGGCTCCGCCGTCTGGTCGCGGGGCAGTTCACCACCCGGCGGATGAACCGACTGGCCCCGCGCATCCAGGCCATCGTCGATGACCACCTCGACGCCCTGGCCACCGCGCTCCGCCCGGCGGACCTGATGAAACACGTCGCCCTCCCCGTGCCATCCCTGGTGATCAGCGAACTCCTCGGCGTCCCCTTCGCCGATCGCGCGCTGTACCAACGCCTCACCGCTGAACTGCTCTCCCTCGACCGCACCCGGGAGCAACTCCTGGCGAGCAAGGCCGAAATGAAGACGTACCTGCTGAGCCTGGTACGCGCCAAACGTGCCGCGCCCGCCGACGACCTGCTGTCCGGTCTCGTCCAGGCCCAGGCCACAGACCCCACGCTCACCGACGACGAGATCGCCGCCCTGGGGCAGCTCATCCTCATCGCCGGACACGAGACCACCGCCAACGTCTTCGGCCTGGCCGTCCTGCTCCTGCTCCGCCCGCCCCGTTTGTGGGGCACACTGCGCGAGCAGCCCGACCTGGCCGCGTGCGTCGACGGCGTGATCGAGGAGACGCTGCGGTTCGCGACCGTGCTCCAGTTCGGCCTGCTCCGCGTCGCCCGCGAACCCCTCACCCTCGCCGGCCAGGCCATCAAGCCCGGCGAGCGCGTCGTCCTGCACCTGCCCGCCGCCAACCACGACCCGGCCCGGTTCCCCGGCCCCGGCCTCTTCGACCCGCGCCGCCCCGACGCCGCCCGGCACCTCAGCTTCGGCCACGGCCCCCACCACTGCCTGGGCGACCAGCTCGCCCGCATCGAACTGCGCACCCTGCTCACCACGCTGCTGACCCGGTTCCCCGACCTGCGCCTGGCCACCGCCCCCGACAAGCTCCGCACCCACCGACACAGAGTCGTCCACGGCCTGCGAGAACTCCCCGTCGACTGGTGAGCAGGATGAGGTACGCCGCCTACGCCTTCGATTTCGACGGCACCCTGGCCGACACGGCGGAGGTCAACCTCGCCGCGGTGCACGCCTCGCTGGCCGCGCACGGCATCCCCGTGCCCCTCTCCTGGGTGACCGCCGAGGCGGTGTTCACCGCCCCTCAGCTCCGCCGCCGGCTCGGCCTCGCACCGGCCGCCCTGCCTGATGACACCTTCGTCCAGGCCGCCCGCGCCTACTGGTTCGCGCACACCGACCGGATCAGGCCGATCGCCGGGGCCGAGACCGCCGCCCGCACCGCCGCCGAGCAAGGCGCCGTCGCGGTCGTCACCGCCAACTACGGCGACATCGTGCGCCACGGTCTCGCGGTCGTGGGACTGGACGACCTGCCCTGGGTCATCGTCGGCCGCGACGACGTCGCGCACCCCAAACCGGCCCCGGACGCCTACCTCCACGCCGCCCGACTACTGGGCGTCGACCCCGGCCGGTGCCTCGCCCACGAGGACACCGACGACGGTGTCACGGCGGCCTCGACCGCCGGGATGGACGTGATCGACATCAGGCTCCGGGCTTGGCGGTGAGGCCCCCGATACGGACAGACCGGAGGCACAGCCATGACAGCCCGCGAAACAGCCGAGTACGCGGCCCGGCCGGGCGCCGTGCTGGTGCACGATCCGGTCCCCGCGGGCGCCTTGACCTCCATGAGCGACGTACCGTCGGCGGAGCTGGAGCGGCGATTGCTGTTCCGCGCACGCCCCGACGCGGCACTCCTCACCGCCCAGCACCGCGCCTTCACCCAGGCGATCGAGGACGCGGGCGTGCCCTGCCTGCACCTGCGCGAACTCCTCGGCGACGAGGACTGGCGGAAGGTCTCGGCGGACGACCCGAACCTCATGTTCACCCGTGACCCGGCGATCACCCCCCGCTGGGAACCAGGCGTCTGCCTCCCGCCCGTATGGCCCGACCCTTACGGCGGCCGGAGACGGCCGTGCTCTCGCGAGCGCTGGAGGCACTCGGGCTGACCCGCGTCGAGTGGGACGGCGGGGCGGAGGACGCGTATGTGGAAGGAGGCGATGTCGTCCCGTATGCACGGGAAGGACGCCGCACCCTCCTCGTCGGCCACGGCCGGCGCACCACCGCGGCCGGCGTACGGCTGCTCGCGGCGGCGCTCGTGCTCGCACTGGTGGCCGAGGTCATCGCCGTCGCCTGCTTCCTCGCCCCGACCCCGAAGCAGCCGACAGACGTCGCGGACCAATCCGAACCGAGAGCCGACAACCTCAGGCCCGTCCTCGGGCGCTGGAGCCCCTACGGCCCCTGAAGCGCCACCCGCCCGATTCCATGTGGACTACGAACATCACTGTCTGGTCGCGTGTGTTCCCTCCTGGAGACAGCGTTCCATCGATCAGGTATCCCCGCGTCCACACGAGCGACCGCTCAGCGAGTGAGCCCGCGAGAGCACGCGCATCCTGAGGCAGGAGCGCTCGTTGCTCCGTACATGAAGAAGATCATGATGCTCGCCAGCCTGCCGCTGGCGGTCCTCGCCCTGTCGGCCCCCGCGCAGGCCGGCAACGACAGTGACCTCGGCAGCGGGGACAATGCCGCTGGCAACTGGAACTTCACTGCGGCTGCCGTCTGCATGCAGGAAGTCGCGGTCGTGCCCGTCCTTGGTGACTGGGTCGGCGACCACGTCAACAACTGCAGCAACGGCAACGTGATCGACCACGCCGTGGGTGCCCTCGGAGGTTGAGTCGAAGGCCCCTCGTCTGCGGGGCGGTGCGGCATCGTGCCGCACCGCTCCCTCGGGTACCCGGTACAGGCGGCAAAGTCCCCAACGCCACCGCGACCAGGACGCCGTACGTTGCTGCCACTACAGCCCGGAGAGGAGGAAAGCCGCAGTTCAGTACCGCTTAAACACCTATCTGCACAGACCAATCCCATGAGGCCGACGACTTTACGAAGACCTCCCCCTGGCAGCAAAACGCTCCGTCGCAGCGTTTATAGCCGGGGTTTCTGAGTCACGGCACCAGATAGCTAACCACCGGCATCAAGGTCCCCAAGCATGTCAGGAATGTAAGCACTGAGAAGCTCACGGCTTCGTGGAAGCTGTCGTTCGCCCGCCGTCGCACCATCCCTGCAATCAGAGCCGCGCAGAGAGAGGTCATAGTCACGAGAAGAACCAGGAGTAGCTTTGTCATCAAATACCCCAGCAGCTATACAAGATGCTGAGCGCTTCGCGCAGAACCTGACAAGTCCCGGACGAACCGCTGCAGCAGCCAAATCGGCCACGACAAGCAGTAAGTCCGCCTGTGAAGGATGACCTGTCGGGTTCGGGTAGACGAACGGCCCGGCCGCGGCTGCGGCTTCACCCCAAGGAACGGTCTCGCTGTAATGACAACGCGATCGTCCCACAATGCTGGGTCCAGTCACTCCTGCCAGACACCAGCGCCCCTCCTGACGCTTATGCATTCACGATCGGGCTGCTGGCAGGACTCGGCGTGCGCCCGGTCGACGCGCATGAGCTCACGCGCCACCAGGATGCTACTCCTACAGACGCAAGCTGTACCGCATTCACCTCGGTCTCGTGCCACTTCGACCTCGCGCGTACGAAGCCGAACTTGACCGCCGAGCTGGCGAGCGGCGAGCCTGAGGGGATTGCCAGGACCTCGACCAGATCAAGGCGGGAGTGGTGACGGACTCGGACTTGGCCAATGCAAGAGCCGCCTGAACGAGGCCGACGGCCGGACTGTTCGGCTTCAAGGTAGTGGGCCGTCTCGTGTGCGAGCAGCACCATCAGCAACCCGGCGGGGGATCACCGTCCCCGCCTGGACACGCGGGCTGGTTGCCAGACGGGGCCCGATCGGCTCATGCAGTCCGAGCAGGCACCGCACGCACAGCCAAGATCCCGTACGCCAACTGCTCCACATCGACTGCATCGTCAGTACGCCTTCACCAAGATCCGGACCATACGCGGCCCAGTGCCCCGCCGCTGACGCCCTGGACCATTAAACCTGCTGGCCAGTGGGGCGTCCCTCCTGTACCACCAGCAGACCAAGAACCTGCTGTTCCCTCAAATCCGGAAATCAGGCTGCTTCCCAAAGGCCGGCGTCCAGGATCCGGGCGGCCTTGGTGATGCTGCCCGGCATCAGGTGCCGGTACGTGCGGTAGGTCTCCTCGATGGACCTGTGCCCCATCCACTCCGCCACGTCGGTGATCGGGATCCCGTTCCCGAGGGCGTTCGAGGCGAAGTAGTGCCGGAAGCCGTACATCCCCACTCCCTCCTCCGGCGGGAGGTCCGCGAAGAGCTTCCTCACCCGGCGTCGCTCCATGCCTTCGGTGAAGTAGCCGCCCGGGCCGCGCAGCAGGTAGCCGTCCCGCGTGGTGCCGTGCTTCTCCACGTACCGCTCGATCGCCTCCCGCACCGACCGCGGCAGAGGCACCTCGCGGAACTCCCCCGCCTTGCGGTGCTTCAGCTTCGCCGGCCGCAGCGTGTTGGAATGGATCTGCTCCCGCACCCGGTACACGTCCTGAGCCACGACATTGTGGACGTTCACCGCCCGCGCCTCGCCGTTGCGCAGGCCGCACCCCGTCATCATGACGATCTCCAGCGCCAGGTCCTCGTCGGCAACGGCCAGCGCCTTCGTCACGTAGCCGAGCGACGGAATGGCCACCGTTCCCCGCACGTATTCCGGCTCCTGGACCCCCTGCACCGGGTCGTCCGCCATCGCCCCCTTGGCGTACGCGTCGCGCAGGATGGTCTTCAGGACCCGGAAGATGTTCACCTGGTTTCCCCGGCCGACCCCGTCGCTCTCCATCTCGTCCAGGAAGCGTTCGACCACCATCGGGGTGACCGAGTTCAGCTTCCGCGCTCCCAGGCGCGGGACGATGTGGACGTTGATCGAGCTGTCGACGTGCTCGCCGGTGGAGTAATCCGTCATCCGGCGCTGCCTCGGCCGCCACTGCCTCGCGTACTCCTCGACCGTCAGCCGGCCCAGCTCACGCCGGGCAGCTGCCACCGACGGCGCCGTGGTCTTCTTCTCCGCATACAACTGGGTGAGGCGTTCGATCGCGTCGTCCTGCGTGGCATATCCGGACTCCTCGCGCTGTTTGCCGAGCGCGTCGCGGAAACGGATCGAGTAGGGGTGGGGGCAGCGGGTGGGCTTCGCGCAGTCGCAGTCCTTGAAGAAGGAACCCATGCCGCGGGCAAGCTGTCGGGCCATCGATGAACCATCCGTTCCAGCCCAAGAATCCTGCTCAGGCGCCGCACTGTAGGTCGAAGGCCGGCAAGCGGGGACAGCATGCGGACGCATGCTGACCGTTTGCTGACCTGAGGGGGGCACATGATGCCCCTGACCTGCGGCGACGCCAAATAGTCAGATCTTGGACTTGAACATTGTCCGGAACATGAAGAAACTCCCGATATTTCTGCTCCCTGCCTACTTCTGCAGGTCAAGGGCGGTCTTCGGAGCGTACAACCATTCGCATGTCCGGTCAGCTGTCCCCAGATGTCGCAGAACTCACGCTGGCCGATGGCTGACTTTTCCGAAGCGCCATCAGGCCAGGTCGGACCATCCTGAACATCCGGTGGCGAGTGGTTCCCGTCCGGTTCGGTGAATGCCGTGACACGTGCTCCGGGCTTCACCGAGGACGAGGACGGCGGGCTCGCCGGCTGGTGCGACTGGCCGTACGGGCGGGAGGGCGATTTCCGCGAGCACCGTGTGGTGGTGGGCCTGGCTGTCCTGGGGCGGGCCGAATCCGTGCCTCGACAGCGGTCGGCCGCCGCGTCGCGTACCCGGCTGCCGGACGCCTGACCGAAGTTCCGTACCGCGAGGAACTGCTCGCCCTGGCACGGGAACGGCTCGCAGGCGACCGCGGCCTGCGCCGCCGCCTCGAACTGCGTGCGGCCGCCGCCGGGGAGGACACCGGGCATCGCCATCGCCCGGGAGCGCATCCTGAGCCTCCTCGACACCCGTCCCTTCGCCCGCTACGGCCACGTCGAGTGCACCGACGCCCGCGCATACGGACAGCAGGCGGCGGAGGCGGTCACCGCCCTGCGGGCGCTGACGGCGAGCGGCCGGGCCGCCGACGCGGTGGGGGTGGCCCGCGAGGCCCTGCGGGCCTTGGAGCGGACGTACGGGGAGCTCGGCGACTCGGACGGGCTGATCGGGGACGTCGCGAACGGCCTGGCCGAGGCCCACCCGGAGGGCCTGCCTGACCGCCCGGCCCGATTCGGTGGAGACCGCCGGGCGGCTCTTGAGCCACCTGCTGGACGACACCGACGACGCCACGGACACGGACCTGTTCGACTACCGGTGGGTGCCGGGTGAGCCGGGCACGGTCCGGGCGCGCGACTTGGTGGTGGTCGCCTGGCGGGCCGACCCCGAGGGGTGGGCGGAGAAGTCCCCCGTGGAGCGTCTCCTGAAGGCGGACGACGGCAGCGTGGACGCGCTGGTCACGATCCACGCTGCGGGCCTCGCCCCGAACGGCCACGCCCACCTCTTGACCGCCGGGGAGCTGGAGGGCCCGCCTCTCGCTGTCCTGAATGGAGCTGCCCACGAGCGCTGCAGCGGCTGCCGGGACACACCGGGCCCGACGCCTCCTCAGCGGGCGCGGCGGACGCGAGCCAGGACCAGAACCGCGTCGTCGGCCGGCGGGGCGGGCAGCAGGCTCGCGAGGATGCGGTCCGCGGTTGCTTCCAACGGGCCTGGGGCTCTGCCCAGTTCGGCGCGCAATGCCTCCAGGCCGACCTCGAGGTCCGCGCCTCGTGTCTCGATGAGGCCGTCGGTGTACAGGGCGAGACTCGCGTTCCCGGGGAGTTCGATCTCGATCGTCCGGAAAGGACAGCCGCCGACGCCGAGAGGGACTCCCAGGACGTCGTCGATGGTCTCCACTGTGCCGTCCGGCCGGAGCACCAGGGGCGGGGGGTGGCCGGCGCTGGCGATGCGGGCTCCTCCGCTCTTCGGGTCGTAGACGATGTACAGGCACGTCGCCAGCTCGATGCCGGCCTCCTGGGCGCATGCGTCGAGCTCGGTGAGGAGTTCGTCGGGCTCGCTGTCGTGCCTGGCCAGGGCCTTGGTGGTGATACGAAGGCGGCCCATGGCTGCGGCGGCCGACACACCGTGCCCCATCACGTCGCCCACCACCAGAGCGACTCGGCCGTCGGGCAGGCTGATCACGTCGTACCAGTCCCCGCCGACCTCGGTGATCCGACTGCCGGGTACGTACCGGTGGGCCACGTCCACGTACGGGCTGGTCGCCAACGCGCTGGGCAACAACGCCCGCTGCAGGGTGAGGGCGATGTCCTGGACGCGGCTGTACAGACGGGCGTTGTCCAGGCAGATCGCAGCCCGCGAGGCGAGCTCACCGGCCAGGCTGACATCGTCCCGGGTGAAGGCCGGCCGGCCCGCGGACCGGCCGAACATGGCGATTCCCTGGACCGTGCCCCTGGCGATGAGCGGGGCGACGAGGACGCAGGCCAATCCACTCTCGGCGAAGAGCCGTGAGCGTGACTCGATGAGGACGGTCCGGGCCAGGAACTCCTCGTCCACCACGGCGGAGACGGCGCGACCGGTCCTCAGCATGTCGTGGATGACGGAGCCGGGCGGATACCGCACCGTCTCCACCCCGCTCACGAGTTCGGTGGCCGGAGGGGGCAGGATCGTCCCGGAGGCGATCCTGCGGGTGAACAGCGGTCGCGCCGGGTCAAAGTCCTCTGCCTCGTCCATCCGCTCCACGACTTCGACCACGGCGCCGTCGCAGAAGTCCGGCATGGAGGCGTCGACCAGCTCCTGGGCGGTGACGTTCACGTCCAGGGTGGTCCCGATGCGAGTGGAGGCGCCGTCCAGCAGAGCCAGCCGTCGACGGCTGGCGGTGGATTCCAGGATGGCCCGTTCCCGGTCGGTCACGTCCAGCATCAGCCCGCCCACTCCGGGGCGCGAGCCGACCGCCTGGCTCAGGGGGAAGAAACTCACCGACCGCACCTGGTCACGGTCCGGATGCCCCCGCGGACGCGTGCCCACCAGGGTCCCCACGACCGGTGCTCCGCCCAGGGCGACGCCGCGGAGCATGCGCCGGTACTCGCCGCCGTCGGACATGATCATGATTTCGTCCATGCGCCGCCCGAGGTGGGCCTCGATCGGCAGACCGTCCATGTCGGCGAGCGCCTGGTTGAGGTGGACGTACCGGAGGTCCTGGTCAAGCATGACCAGACCGATGGGGCACGTCTCGAAGAGGGCGTCGAGGAAGGCGAGGTTGGTCTTGACCCGATCGAGCTCGTCACTACGGCTCGCCAGGACCATCACCACCGGAGGTCCGCCGGATCCGGTCACGGAGAAGGCCCGGAAGCCGCAGTCGAAGACGGTGCCGTCACGATGCCGGGCCGGCAGCCGCCCCCTCCAGTAGCCCCGGGTCCGGCCCCGCTCGGTCAGCCGGGCGCACGGATCGGGGGCGTCCCGGGGCCCGTCGGCGAAGAGAACGGCGCCGGGCCTCGACAGGACGGCGGCGGCGTCGTGTCCGAAGAGGTCCCGCGCGCCGGGCCCCCAGTGACAGACGAGGTCCCCGTCATCGAGGCCGAAGACGGCCACGGGCACGTGCTCGAGCAGCGTCCCCGGCTCGGACCAGAACGGGCCGTGGGTCTCCTCGCCCCCCGGCCGAGCCGATGGCACGAGACGTCCCCTTCCACTCGCCGTTCCATCCATTATCCGGACACCACGGGCATTCCGCGGCGCGAAGCGTGCCGGGACGAGGACTGGGCCGAGAGAAACGCCCCCGGTCGCCGGCGACCGTCGCTCCCCGCTGCCGACGGCCCATAGAGGTTGGAAAATAAAGTATGAGCGACCTACTTGGACAAGTCCGACGTCGGCTGCTCGGCTCGACCACGAGCTCTTCCTCTCCCCCTCGGCGTCCCCGCTCAGGAAGCCACCAGGAGCGTCA
Organism: Streptomyces sp. NPDC107498; assembly: GCF_055582805.1. Taxonomy (NCBI): domain Bacteria; kingdom Bacillati; phylum Actinomycetota; class Actinomycetes; order Kitasatosporales; family Streptomycetaceae; genus Streptomyces; species Streptomyces sp. NPDC107498. The sequence continues at coordinate 53,751 of NZ_JBVJPE010000001.1, forward strand.
GGAGCACGCCCGGCCCCTCGGGGGAAGGGCGCGGCGGCCGCAGCGCCTGTCCTCCCTCCTGAGCGTGCGCAGCGTGGCCGGCGAGGTGTTCCTCCTGCAGCTGGCCGTCGTGGTGCTGCTCGTCGTCGCCGCGGTGGTGGCGCTCGTGGTGCAAGCCCGGAGCGCCGGCATGGTGGACGCCCGGCACCGTACGCTCGCCGCCGCCGGAACGTTCGCGGAATCTCCGGGAATCGTCGCGGCCCTCCGCAGCCCCCATCCGAGCGCAGCGCTACAGCCGAGCGCCGAGGCGGCCCGGAAGATCGCCGGGGTCGACGGCATCAACGTGTACACGCTCTCCGGGGTCACCCTCGCCCACAGCGACCCACGGCAGATCGGGAAGCACGTCGTCGGCCCCTTCTCCAGGGCGGCGGCCGGCCAGTCCTTCACCGAGACCTTCGAGGGGTCCCTGGGGCAGTCCGTGGTGTCGGTGGTCCCCGTCAAGGACTCCGACGGCCGCGTCATCGCCATCGTCTCCTCGCCGGTCACGGTCCAGAACGTGCAGAGCATGGTGAACCGGCAGCTGCCGGTCGTCCTCGGCAGTGCAGCCGCGGTGCTCGCCCTGTCCGCGGGCGGAACCGCCCTGGTGAGCCGTCGGCTGCTGCGCCGGACCCATGGCCTGGGACCGGCCGAGATGACGAGGATGTACGAGCACCACGACGCGGTGCTGCACGCGGTGCGGGAGGGCGTGCTGATCATCGGCGGCGGCGGACGGCTGCTGCTGGCCAATGACGAGGCGCGGCGGCTGCTGCGTCTGCCCGTGGACGCGGAAGGCCTCCCCGTCACGGACCTGGGTCTGGAGGAGGGAATCGCCGAGCCGATCGCATCGGGCCGTTCCGCGACCGACGAGCTGCACATGGCGACCGATCGGCTGTTGTCGGTGAACATCCGGCCCACCGCCCCCTACGGGCCGGCCGGGGCCGTCGTCACGCTGCGGGACACCACCGAGCTGCGGGCACTCTCCGGCAGGGCCGAGGTGGCCCGCGAGCGGCTGAAGCTGCTCTACGACGCGGGGGTGCGGGTGGGAACGACGCTGAACGTCGAGCGCACTGCGGAGGAACTGGCGGAGGTGGCGGTCCCGCGGTTCGCCGACGTGGTCACGGTCGACCTGCTGGACCCGGTGCTGCGCGGCGAGGAGCCGACCGAAGCGAGCACCGAGATGCGCCGCACCGCCGCCGTCGGCCTTCAGGGCGACCACCCGCTCTACCCCGTCGGCGAGCTGATCCGGTTCGTTCCCACCAGCCCCATGGCGGCTGGGCCGGCCGACGGCCGTGCGGTCCTGGAGGCGGACCTGCGCACCACCCACCGCTGGCGGGCCCAGGACCCGGCCAACGCCCTGCGGATCCTGGACCGCGGCATCCACTCCCTGATCGCCGTGCCCCTGCGGGCCCGGGGCACGGTGCTGGGGATGGCCGGCTACTGGCGGGGGCAGGACTCCCCGCCGTTCGACGAGGAGGACGTGTCCTTCGCCGAGGAACTGACCGCCCGGGCGGCACTGGCCGTCGACAACGCCCGCCGCTACACCCGCGAGCACACCATGGCCGTCACCCTGCAGCGCAGCCTGCTGCCCCGGGGCGTACCGGAGCAGTCCGCCGTCGAGGTCGCGCACCGCTACCTGGCTGCCCAGGCCGGTGTGGGTGGTGACTGGTTCGATGTCATCCCGCTGCCCGGCACCCGGGTGGCCCTGGTGGTCGGCGACGTCGTCGGCCACGGCCTCCACGCAGCCGCCACCATGGGCCGCCTGCGCACCGCCGTGTACAACTTCTCCACCCTCGACCTGCCTCCGGACGAACTCCTGAGCCACCTGGACGAACTGGTCGCCCACATCGACACCGACGAGCAGGAGTGGCAGGGGATCACCGGAGCCACCTGCCTGTGCGCCGTCTACGATCCCGTCTCGGGGCAGGTGACGGCCGCCACCGCCGGGCATCCGGGCCCCGCTCTGGTCCGCCCCGACGGAACCGTGTCCTTCCCCGAGGTGCCGGTCTCCCCGCCGCTGGGCCTGGGCGAGGGCCTGCCCATGGAGACCATGACGGTCACCCTGCCCGAGGGCTCCCGGCTGGCCCTCTTCACCGACGGGCTGATCGAGAGCCGCGACCGCGATCCGGACGCGGGCCTGGCAGCGCTGCGCGCCGCCCTGGCCGGGCCCGCCCGCACCCCGGAGGAAACCTGCACCGCGGTGATCGACGCGATGCTGCCCACCAGGCCCAGCGACGACGTCGCGCTGCTGGTGGCCCGCACCCGCCGACTGGACCCCGCGCGGATCGCCGAGTGGGACGTGCGCCCCGACCCTGCGGCGGTGTCCCCGGTGCGCAACGCCTGTGCCCGCCGACTGGCGGACTGGGGTCTGGAAGACATCGCCTACACCACGGAACTCATCCTCAGCGAGCTGATGACCAACGCCATCCGCTACGGCACCGAGCCCATCCGGGTGAGGCTGCTGTACGACCGCAGCCTGATCTGCGAGGTCTCCGACGGGTCCAGCACCTCCCCGCACCTGCGCCGGGCCGAGGCCACCGACGAGGGCGGTCGCGGCCTGTTCCTCGTCGCGCAGTTCGCCGAGCGCTGGGGCACCCGCTACACCGCCCGCGGCAAGATCATCTGGAGCGAGCAGGCCCTCCACGACGGGGCCGCACCGCCCGCGATGGATCTCGGGGAGGCGCTCCTGGCCGGGTGGGACGACGAGGGGTTCTGAGAACGCGCCGGTACGGCAGCCGCAGGGAAGACAGCGGACACCACCGTCTGGGACTGCGCTGCCGGGGCCGCCGAACGTACGCTGGCCCCGATCAGTACGCGACCGCCCGTTATGGAGCCTTCGTGCCCGCACCTCGTCTCCGGACAGCCTCCGTCGCCGCCTGCCTGGTCCTCGCGGCGCCCCTCGGTGCCTGCGGAGACAAGCCCGCCACCGCGCCCAGAGCACCCGCGGTGGCCACCTCCGCCGCGGACGCCGGCGGCATGGCAGCACTGACCACAGCGGCGAGGAAAGAGGGCTCGCTCCACACGATCGCGCTCCCGAGCGACTGGGCCGGCTACGGCGCAGTGATCGACGGCTTCGAGAAGAAGTACGGGATCAAGGTCATGGTGGAGAACCCGGAAGGCACCAGCCAGGACGAGATCAACGCCCTGAAGGAGCACAGGAGCGGAGGCCGCGCCCCCGATGTGATCGACGTGGGGGACTCGTTCGCGCAGTCCGCGGCACGGCAGGGCCTGCTCGCTCCGTACGAGGTCGCCGCGTACGACGAGATCCCCAAGGAACAGAAGGACGACCGGGCCCGCTGGTACAACAACTACGGCGGTTACATCTCGATCGGCTGTGACGCCAAGCGCGTCAAGACCTGCCCCGCGACCTTCGCCGACCTGAGCAAGCCCGAGTACAAGGGCAAGGTCGCGCTCAACGGCAACCCCACCGACTCCGGCTCCGCCTTCGCCGGGGTCTACGCGGCGGCCCTGGCGAACGGGGGTTCCTTCGACGACATCCAGCCCGGCATCGACTTCTTCGCCGAACTCAGCAGGAACGGCAACTTCATCCCGGTCGAATCCACCCCGGCCACGATCGCGAAGGGCCGGACCCCGATCAGCATCGACTGGGACTTCCTCAACCTCGAATACGCCGACGAGTTCCGCGAGAACGGCACGGACGTCGACTGGCGGACCGCCATCCCCTTCGACGGCAGCTTCGCCCAGTACTACGCGAACGGGGTGAACAAGGACGCTCCGCACCCCGCGGCGGCACGTCTGTGGCAGGAGTACGTCTTCAGCCCGGAGGGCCAGAACCTCCGGCTCGGCGCCTATGCACGCCCCGTCCTCATGGACGCCATGGAGAAGGACGGCACCCTCGACGAGACCGCCGCGGAGAAACTGCCGACGGTCGAGGGCACGCCGACGTTTCCGACGGAGGCACAGACGGAGAAGGCGAGAGCGACCGTCAACCGCGGCTGGGCCGAGGCCGTCTCGAGCTGAGGGCCAAGAACGCTCCTGGCCAGGCGTGCACCCGCCCGTCCGGGCCTCACACCGGTGGCCACGGAACCCGCGGCCGCTGTCCGGCCCGACTGCAGGCCGTGCTCACCGTTCGACGATCAGGTCGAGGAGCCCGGCGAGCCGGTCCCTGACCGCCTCACGGTGGTGAAGGGCGTCCGGTGTCGACTCGGCGCTCGGCCGCACGTCCCGGTCCGCGAAGGCGTAGAGCATGCGCAGCGTGCGCAGGCAGTCGGTGAGGTGCGCGGGAACCGGGGTCATGATGCGGATGGGCTCACCCGCCTCTGCGACATCAGCGAGAACGTCATGGGCGTCGACCTCGAAGACCGCCGCGGTGCCGACGCGCCGGGGCTGCCCCTTCGGGCTCCGGATGCCGGCCCGATCGTTCTCGATCGGCCACCCGTCCGGCGTGGGCCCGGCCCGCCTTCCGCGCGTGTGAAACGCAGCAGTTGGCGAGGTCGGCGGGCTCGCGCTTCTTCAGCGAGGACCACGGCAGTTCACCCGGTTGAGCTCCGGTGCGTAAGCCGGTGATCGCTCGAGGGCAAGCCGGTCCTGCTCGGCAACCCAAGCTCGCATCGCCCGGCTCCAACGCCGGTCAGGCCGCGCGCGGCGGCCAGCGGCACTGCGTGCAGTACTCGATCTGGACCCGGCGGATCTCGGACGTCATCCCGGATGCACCGACCAATCCTGTTCGGCCGCGGGCCTGCCGTGCAGGTCGGGGACCTGCTTGAGCCACGCGGGGCGTCCTCGCCGATTCCTCGCCGCCCGCCGCGCGTCCTCGGCGGCGAGCTCGTCCCGGCTGGGGAAGTCGGTGGGCAGCCACTGCCGCGACGCCCGCACGCGCGCGTGGAGGTGGGCCACGTACGCCTCGCGCGCCTCGTCGGGCGTGGCGAACCCGCCGTCGGTGAGCCAGGCGTCCGGCACCTCGGCGACGATCCCGCGCAGCAGCTCCTCGGTCACCTTCGGCGCGAGTTCGGCGTCGGCCGCGCGCACGTCGGGGCCGTAGAGGCCGAGGGCGTGGTGGCGGAAGTCGTACGCCTTGGCGGGGTCCGCGCCGTCCCAGCGGTGGTGGAAGACGAGCGCCGCGCCGTGGTCGATGAGCCACAGCCGCGGCGGTACGGTGCCCAGCGTCGGCCACACCATCAGGTTGGAGCTCTGGACCGTACGGTCGACGTTGACGGTCAGCGCGTCCATCCAGACGATCCGGCCCGCCTCCAGCGGGTCCACGGGGAGGACCTCGGCGATCTCGGGGGTGAAGTCGCGGGCGCCCGGCAGGTGGTCCATGCCGAGGTTGAGGCCGGCGCTCGCCCCGTGCAGGTCGCGCACCTCCTGATGCGGCTCGTGCGCGGCGACGGCCGGGTCGAAGTGCACCAGCACCAGTTCGGGGAAGCGCAGCCCGAGGGCCCGGGCCAGCTCGCCGACGATCACCTCGGCGACCAGCGCCTTGCGGCCCTGTGCGGAGCCGGTGAACTTCACGACGTATGTGCCCAGGTCGTCGGCCTCCACGACTGCGGGCACGGAGCCGCCGGACCGCAGCGGGGTCACGTATCGAACAGCGGTCACGTCGCGCAGCACACCGGCCAGGGTAGTTCAGCGCCGCGGGACCGCCGGCGCGGGACGAGGCGCCGGCGGTCCCGCGGCGGGGACGGTCACATGCCGTGCGTCGGCACGTCCTGTGTGCACACGACGTGGACGACCAGGTCGGCCGGCTCGATCCGCGGGTGTGCGCGGTGGTGGTGCGGTGACGGCAGGAGCTGGCCCTTGCGTACGGCGACGATCCAGCCGGTCGCGGTGTCGTTGGGGCGGCTCTCCAGGAGGTCGGCGGGTTCCTCGATGAAGCGGGCGTCCTTGCGGGCCTTGATGGTGAAGCCGCCGCTGTAGGCCTGGAAGGGCGCGGGACAGAACAGCTCGCGGGGGCGGCCGTCGGCGCCGCCGCGGATCACCTTGCCGGTGATGTGGCGCGGCGGCTGGGGCGGGTCCGCCGAGACCGGGGCGGCGCAGAGGCCGAGCAGGGTCACGGCACTCGCGACGGCCGCGAGAGCGGCCCGAGTCGTGCGCATGGCGGTGGTCCTCCTTGGAGCGGGGGAAGGGGAGACGGCCCATTGCTAGCAGCGCTTCGATCCGCGCCCCGGTGGACACGCAGAGTGAGACACCAACGGGCCATGCCGAATCGTTCCGCTCGGACGTCACCTCCCAAATCGCTACGGTGTGTGATCTACTCGCCCCGTTCAGTCACTCTGTGTGGTCACCCGGCTCCGTCCGGGTGGCTGCCCTGCGCTCTTAAGGAGCCTGATGTCCCGCAGAGGGAGATGGGCGCTCGCGGTCGGCTGTGCCGCGATCGCACTGTCCGCCACCGCGCCCGCCGGCGCCTCCGTCCCGTCCGCCCGCTCGAAGCCCTCCTCGGCGCACGAGTCCCCCGTCCGGTCGGGCGGCATCCGCATCACCGAGGAACAGGTCCGCGCGGAGGTGCGCCCCGCCGAGGTGGAGGCCCTCGGCCAGGACGCCGCCGAACAGCTGGCCCGCGACCGCATCGGCATGCGGGCCATGGACCACGGCTACTCGCAGCCCATGCGGACCCGCAGCCTCAAGCGGCTGACCGAGTCCCAGAAAGAGATCAACTCCGCTTTCGACGCGGAGACCTGGGGCAAGTTCACCGAATACTTCCCCAGCCCGGACTTCGGTGACCACGTCGCGCTGCTGCCCACGGGCAAGGTCCTGCTGTTCTCCTTCGAGCCCGTCGAGGACAGCCCGAACAAGGAGACCGCGCCCACCGACGTCATCGGCGGCGCCAACGCCGGGCGCGCCTACGTCTGGGACCCGGAGGAGGGCACGAAGGCCTCCGCCTTCAAGGCCGTACCGCCACCCGTCGTCGAGGTGGACGACGGCACGGACGAGCCGCGGCCCGCACCGGTCTTCTGCGCCGGGCACTCCTACCTGCCCAACGGCATGGTGGGCGTCTTCGGCGGCAACCTCGGCGGCAACCACGGCTCCGGTGCCCACCTCGCGCTGGTCTTCGACCCGTGGAAGGAGGCCTGGCTCCAGCAGCAGGACATGACGGAGGGCCGCTGGTACCCGACCGTGGTCACCGGTGCCGACGGCCGGCAGTTCATCACCTCCGGCCACGGCGACGTCGGTTGGGGCGTGCTGTCCAAGTCGATCGAGCGCTTCCCGGCCAAGGGCACGGCCGTCTCCCTGGACCCGTCGGCCAGGCCCCGGGGCCAGTCGCTCGACAAGTGGCCCGTCAAGGCCGAGTTCACGGTCGACTACCCGCATCTGTTCTCGCTGCGCGACGGCCTGATCTACGGCTTCGGGCGCAACTACGACGAGCAGTACGTCTTCGACCCGGAGCAGGAGACCAGCCGCAAGCTCACCAACCGGCCCGACGGCGGCATGCGCAACTACGGCTCCGCCGTCGCCCTGCCCAACGGCGTCAACGGCCCGGACTCCGTCCTGATCCTGGGCGGCAACCGCAACGACCCCAACACCTACAGGTTCTCCGGCGGCCGCTGGACGAAGGACACCCCGCGCGCCTTCGGCCGCACCCAGGACGACACGCTGATCCTGCCGGACGGCACGCTGTTCACCGTCAACGGCGGCTACGACATCCGCGACTACGGCAACGGTCCGTACAACCCCAACGCCGACGAGAAGTACCGGCAGATCGAGCTGCGCGACGACAGCGGCCAGTGGCGCCTCGGCCCCGTCCAGCGGCTGCCGCGCGCCTACCACTCCAACGCGGTGCTGCTGCCCGACGGCCGCATCATGGTCACCGGCGACGAGCTCCAGCAGATCGCCAACGACCCGGACGTGAAGTCCGACATGAACGGCACGATCGAGATCTACGAGCCGGCCTACCTGCACCAGGGCGGCCGGCCGGCGCTGTCCGGCGTCCCCACGTCCCCGCAGGGGTACGCCGCCAACCTGCGGGTCAGCACCAGCACTCCGGACCGGGTCAGCCGGGCCGTCCTGATGGCCCCCATCACCTCCACCCACTCGGTGGACACCAGCCAGCGCCGGCTCGAACTGCCCATCACCAGCCGCGCCGGCAACAAGCTGGTGCTGCGGGCCCCCGCCTCGGCCAAGGAAGCGCCCCCCGGGTACTACCTGCTGTTCCTGCTCGACGACCAGGGCGTGCCCAGCACCGCCCAGTGGGTGCAGCTGCGCCCGGGCGCCTGACCGCGCCTCCCCGTCCGTCCCCGACACCCTCAGGGAGACTCATGCCCGCTCAGCTCACGCTGCGCGACAGCACCGAGATCCAGGGCGACATCCTGGCCGGTTTCAAGAAGGACAACATGTCCTTGCTCCTCCTCCAGTTCGGCGACGTCACCGCCGCCCGCTCCTGGCTGGAGGCCCTCGTCCCGCAGATCGCCACCACCCGGCAGGTCGCCGAATTCAACGCCCGGTTCAGCGAGGCCCGGCGCAACTCGATGGGCGACGACCCCCAGCACCTCAAGGCCACCTGGCTGGGACTCGCGCTCACCCATCCCGGACTCCAGTTCTTCACCGGCAAGGAGAAGATCTTCGACTCCGTGCCCGGCGGGAGCACGGTCGAGGCGTTCGTCCAGGGCGCGTCCGACCGGGCGCTGGCCCTGGGCGACACCGACGACAGCGACCCGAAGGGCTGGCTGTTCGGCTACGACCACTCCCGCATCGTGCACGCCGTCCTGACGATCGCCTGCGACACCGAGGACGACCTCAGGAACGAGCTGGACCGGCAGCGTGAGGCGGCTTCCCGCGCCGGGGCCCTCGTGGTCTTCCAGCAGGACGGGACCACCCTGCCCGGCGACTCCGCGGGCAAGGAGCACTTCGGCTTCAAGGACGGCGTCAGCGAGCCGGGCGTGCGCGGCTTCGAGGAGGAGGACCCGGCCCGCCCCGGCTACGTGCTGGGCCACCCCGGCACCCGGCTGGTCCCGGCCGACAAGTTCGTCGTCGACGCCACCGGCGACGGCAAGCGGCCCACCGGTGTCCCGCCCTGGATGCGCAACGGCTCCTTCCAGGTCCTGCGCCGCCTCCACCAGGACGTGCCCGGCTGGTGGGCGCAGGTCGGCGTCGAGCTCAAGCGGCTCAAGGCCGCCAAGGCGGTCGACGACCGGACCACCCAGGAGTGGCTCGCCGCCCGTCTGGTGGGTCGCTGGCCGTCCGGCGCGTCGGTCGCCAACTGCCCGGTGAAGCCGGCCGGGAAGCCCGAGCCCGAGCCGGACAACGACATCACCTTCAAGGACGACCCCGACGGTCTGGTCACCCCGCTCTTCTCCCACCTGCGCAAGACCAACCCGCGCGACGGACTGGTCGACGAGGGGGAGCTCGTCGACGAGAAGTTCATGGACGAGCGGCGCATCATCCGCCGGGGCATCCCCTACGGGCGGCCCTTCAACCCCACCCAGGGCGAGGGAGGCGGCGCCGACGACCCCCGGGGGCTCGTCTTCGTCTGCTACCAGGCCGACCTGGTGCGGCAGTTCGAGTTCATCCAGGCCGACTGGGTCAACGACCCCGACTTCCCGCACGACCGCCCGCACCGGCCGGGCCCCGATCCCATGGTGAGCGGGCAGCTGACCGATGTGAACGACGGCCGGATCAGCTTCGAGAGCCGTAACGCGGCGGGCGAGCGGCAGACCACGACGCTCGGGTTCCGTCCTTTCGTGAGGACCGAGGGCGCGGTGTACGCCTTCTCCCCCTCCCTGAGCACCCTGCGCGGTCTCGCCCAGGGGCGCCTGGAGAGCGGCGGGTCGGTCACGCCCGTGCCGGATCCCCAGGCGCGGCCGGTCGACGCGGTGGTCCCCCGGCCCGGGCACCCGGGCCGCTACCTCGCCTTCCAGGGCGGCAGGGCCGTCCCGCTCGGCTCCTCGGTCGGCGGTGGCGACGCCACCCTCGCGCTCGAAGGCTCGGGCGGGCGGCCGCTGTCCTTCTGGGACGACCTGCACGACGTCAAGCGGGTCGACGCCGCCTGGTCCGTCCCGGGCCGGCAGGAGGTCGGCGGGGAGTCCGGCCACTGGCTGTTCTTCACGGGCGACGACGGCAGGCAGCGCTACCGGTACGTCCTCGTCGACGGACAGGAGCCCGTCCGGGTCAGGGTGGACGGCAACCGGGCGCGGCCGCTGAGCCAGTGGAGCTCGTTCGACGCCGCGCCCGACCCCGTCACCCATGTCGACGCGGTGCTGCCGATCCCCGACAAGCAGCCCGGGGGTGACGGCCGGTACCACTACTGGATGTTCCACACCACGCCCGCGGGCCAGCGGTACCGGATCATCTCCCTGCAGGCCGGGGGGTACCGGGACCGCCGCGAGACGGACGACAGCGGGCTCGGCATGTGGCCGTCCCTCGCCGGGGTGGAGCATGTCGACGCCGTCCAGCCCGTGCCGGGCCGGCAACCGGGCAACGCCCAGAACTGGTACTGGGTCTTCCACAAGGGCGGCTACCGGGTGATCAGCGTCGCCGACGGCTCGGCGCACACCGACGCCGTCGTCCAGCGGGACCGCCCGCTGCCGGGCTGACCCCACCCCACCGCCGAGGCCCCCGGGAACCCGTCCCGGGGGCCTTGCCGTGACCGCTCACCCGCCGGTCAACGGGCTGGGCAGGGGCCGGTGGCGGGCGTCGCGGTCCGTCAGACACGGACGAGTGCGGCAGCTCCGAAGGAGACGTCGAACCGGTCGCACCAGATGCTGACGCTGGGGTGCTTCGACCAGTCGACGCCTGCAGGCAGGGGATAGTTCTGGTCACCTCTGTTGCCCTTGAGTTCAGCCAGGTCGACGTGCTTCCCCTCGTCGAAGACCCTCCAGCCGGCCGGACCCTGCTTGACGGGGGCGTCGCTCAACAGGACGTGCAGGTCGGGGCCGTTGCTGGTGTCGAGCCCCTCCAAGCGCAGGGTGTGGGTGCCGTCGGCAAGACGGACGACCTTCGCCGTGCCGGTGGTCGTGTGCTCGTGGCTGATGAAGGTGCCCTGCGCGACCGTGACCGGCACGACGGACGAAGGGGAAGGGCTCGGATCCATCGCCGGCGTTCCGGTGGACGATGTCGCGGCCGGGGCGTTCGCGACAGGAAGCGTCTCGTGGACCGTCTTGTCCGCCAACACGGCCCACGGCTCGAACCACACCAGTCCTGCCGTCGTGACCACCGCGGCGGTCACGAGGCCCGCCCACCGCTTCCTCTTCCGGTTCTTCTCCACCCGTGCTCCTCCCCGACTGTGACTTCGTCGTCTGATCGTCGTCCTCGGACAGGACTTCCTCATGGCAGCTCGAACGGCAACTCCATGCCGTCGAGCGCCGCGGAACAGGCGCACTCCCTCTCGGGTTCCATGATCCGGACGGTGTGGAGGACGAGGTCCTTCAGCCGCCGGACGTTCGCCGAGAACGCCTCGAACACCTCGTGCTGCGAGACGCCCTCCCCGCCCTCGCTCCCCGCCTTGAGGACGGCGGTCCGCCCCCTTTCGCAGTACGGATCCGCGAAGGAGACGTGCACCGCGCCCCGGTCGTAGTACGTCTGCACGCGCCCGGTCGTGCGGTCGACCAGTTGGTCGGGGACGACCACGCTGCCGGGGCAGAGGTCGTCGCGCAGGGATCCGACGGCGCAGGGTGCGAGGATCCGCCGGACGCCCAGTGAGCGGAGGGCCCACGGGTTGGCGCGGTGGTCGATGCGGTGGGCGGGGAGGGCGTGCGTGGATCCGTGCCCGGGGAGGAAGGCCACCCTGCGCTCGTCCACGGTGCCGATGGTCACGGCGTCGGAGGGCGGACCGTACGGGGTGGTCACCTCGACGCGGTGGGCCGGATCCAGCAGTTCGTGGAAGCCGCTTCCGCCGATGATCGCGATGTCGGCCATCGGGTTCCCGTCGGGTCGTTCATGCACGGTGTCGTGTCTCCGTGGTGGGGACGGCCGGTTCGTCACGCGGCCGTGTTCGTGGTCGTCCCGGATCGGGCCGTGGGCCGCTCGGGCGTCGCCGTGCCCACCGGCCCGCGCAGACCGCAGCCGCCGCAATCCCGTAGGCCGTGGTGGCCACCCCGTACCCCGCCGAAGGAACCGCGAGGTAGGCGGTGGCACCGGCGAGGGCCACGCCCAGCCACTCCCAGCGGCCGTCGAGGGCGACGAGCGCGACCAGGAGGAGGGCGTACCAGGAGTAGCCGGGGGTCAGCAGGAGGAAGGCGGTGCCGGTGGTCACCAGGGCGCCGCGCCAGGGGCGTTCGGGGTCTCCGCGCCACCAGACCGTGAGCACCACGGCCGTCATGCCGAGGGCGACGCCGGGCACCGCCCACGCGTCGGGCAGGACGAGCCGGAGCAGGGCGTACCGGCCGCTCGCGCTCGCGTCGTCGTACCCCTCCTCCTGGGCGTAGCCGCTCAGGTACCCGAGGACGGATTCCCGGGAGAGGAGGACGTACGGGAGGTACAGCGCCCCGACGGTGGCGGCCACCGGCACCAGGACCGCCGGGGCCGCGCGCGGTCGCCTCGCGCCGGACAGCGCTCCGGGTACGAGGAGGGCCGGGAGCATCTTCGTGGCGACCGCGAGGCCGAGCAGCACTCCCCCGGCGACGCGGCGGCGTGCCACGACGGCCAGGGCGGCGACGGAGAGGAGGACCGCGAGGACGTCCACGTGGGCGTTGTTGACGGCTTCGACGGGGACGGCCGGGCACCAGGCCCAGAAGGCGGTCCTCCAGGGATCGCCCCGGCGGCGGGTGATCACGACCAGCAGGCCCGTGACGGCCAGCGCGAGCAGGGCGGCGGCGGTCTGGAGGGCCTTGTGGCGGACGCCGTCCGGTGACAGGGCGTGGACCAGCAGGAACCAGACCTCCGCGGTCGGGGGGTAGACGGTGTGGACCCCGGGCCGGTTGATGCGGGTGCACAGGCCGTCGTCGAGCGGGGCGAGGTCGGTCTCATTCCGCGCGCAGGTCGCGGCGTCGGGGAAGAGCCATCCGTCGCGCAGCCCGGCGAGTGCCGGATCGTCCGGCGCGTGGTCGTACGGGGAGACTCCGGACGCCTGTACCCGCCCGTCCCACGCGTACCGGTAGGAGTCGGTGCTCGTGGCCGGTGCCGCCGTCAGGCCGGTGGCCGTGACCGCGATCGCCCCGGCGACGAGGAGCGGGACGACCGAGCGGCCGGGGACCCGGCGCAGGACGGCGACCGCCGCCGCGAACAGTGCCCACGCCCCCGCGTAACCGGCGAGGAGGCCGGCGCCGCGCGCGTTCCCGTGCAGGAGGACGGCGAGGAGGGCGGTCAGGGCCGCGAGCAGAAGAGCGGCGGCGACGGCGGGGCGGTTGCGGATCACCCACGCAGCCTGACAGCGCGCGGGACCGGCGGGGAGTCGACCCGGCGGGACGTTCGAGTTCCGTAAGGTGTCGAACCGTTCGTACGGCTCCTCGTGGGGGTGTCATGGACCTCATGACCTTCCGCGTGCCCAAACCTGCGGTCCGGGCCCTGTCCGCGCTGCGGCCGCCGTCCTTCGACGGCCGGCTGCACGACGCCAGGACGGCGACGGCCGTCGGCCGGTGGCTCGGCGCCGCCTTCGGCGTCTGCCTGCTGACCGGTCTCGTCAGCCACTACCTCCAGCACCCGCCGGAATGGCTCGCCGATCACCTTCCCGCCCGGCCGGTGTGGGGTTACCGGCTCACTCAGGGCCTGCACGTCGCCAGCGGCATCGCCGCGCTCGTGCTGCTCCCGGTGAAGCTCTGGGCCGTGTACCCGCGCCTGTTCACGTGGCCGCCGGTCCGGTCCGTACGGCACGCGCTGGAACGCCTGTCGATCGCCGTCCTGGTGGCGACCGCCGTCTTCCAGGTGATGACGGGGCTGCTCAACACCGTCGAGTGGTACCCGTGGTCGTTCTCCTTCGTGCCGGTGCACTTCGCCGTCGCCTGGATCGTGGCCGGCTCGATCCTGCTGCACGTCGCCGTCAAGGCGCCCGAGATCGGGGCCCATGGGAGCAGGCGCTCCGAAGGGACGCGCGCGTTGCCGGCCGAGGACGTCACCGACCGGCGTTCGCTGCTCCTCGCCGTGGGCGGAGCGGTCGGCGTGGTGACGCTGACGACGGTCGGCCAGTCCGTCACCCCCCTGAAGGCGTTCGACCTGCTCGCGCCCCGCAGTCCCGACCACGGGCCCCAGGGGCTGCCGGTGAACCGGACCGCCGCCGCGGCGGGCATCACGGCCGACGGCCTGGGACGGTGGCGCCTGGAAGTGCTCGGCCCCCTGCCGTACGTCCTCGCGCTCGACGAGCTGCTGGCGATGCCTTCCGCGCGGGCACGGCTGCCGATCGCCTGCGTGGAGGGCTGGAGCGTCGACGCGGAGTGGGAAGGGGTGCGGGTGCGGGACCTGCTGGAGAGGGCCGGCGGACGGGCGGGCCGGGACGCCCTGCGGGTGACCTCCCTGGAGGCCCGGGGCGCCTACCGGGTGATGGAGATGGGTGCGGAGTACGCGGACGATCCGCTCACCCTCCTCGCCCTCGCGCTCAACGGGCAGCGGCTCTCCCCCGACCACGGCTTCCCCGCCCGGATCATCGCGCCCAACCGGCCCGGAGTCCTGCAGACCAAGTGGGTACACCGCCTGGAGGTGCTGTGAACCCGCTGCGGACGCTGCGTTACGCGGTCGGCGCTCTCGGCGTCGGCCTGATCGGCCTGGGGGCCTGGCTGGTGGCCGCCCAACCGGCTTCCGGCGACGTACTGGTGTGGCTGGCCGGAGCCCTCGTCGTCCACGACGGTCTCCTCGCCCCGCTGGTCCTGGCCGTCGGCCTGCTGATCGCCGGTCGGCCCGAACAGCGCTTGTGGCGCGGGGCGCTGGTGATCTCCGGCAGTGTGGTCCTGGTGACGCTGCCGCTCCTCCTGCGGCCCGGCCCGGCGCCCAACCCGTCGGCGCTGCCGCTCCCCTACGGGCGGAACCTCGTGATCGTGCTGGCGGCCGTGGCCGTGGGAGCGGTGTCGCCGCACCTCGTGCGGCTGTGGCGGCAGCGGTCTCAACGGCGGACCGGCGAAGAGGGCTGAGGAACGAGGGAGAGGAAGGAGCGTCCCGCGGCCGTCCAGCTCTCGGACACGGTCCATCCGGCTCCGGCCGCCCGGGCGGAGAGGGCCCGGGTGCCGACCCGGGCCCAGGGGAACGACTCGCCCCGGCCGCCGCGGCCGTCGTCGACCCGCACCTCGCAGCGCTCGTCGACGTCGACCGGCGCGCACTCGGCGAGGACACGACCGGTGCGGGAGACGATCCGGCGCAACCGTCCCAGCAGGCGGGCCGGATCGCCTCCGATCCCGATGTTCCCGTCGATCAGGAGGGCCGTGTCCCAGCGGCCCTCCCCGGGCAGCGGTTCGAAGACGGACCTGCACAGGGCCGTGCCGCCGACCCTCTCCGTACGGGACACCGCCTCCGGGCTGACGTCGATGCCCAGGGCCCGCCGCCCATCGGCGGCGAGGGCGGCGACGAGCCGTCCGGGACCGCAGCCGATGTCGAGGACCCGGTGGCCGCAGCGCTCCAGGACGGACCGGTCCGCGGCGTCCGGCGCCTCGCACCAGCGCTCGACCTCCAGGGGCAGCAGCCAGCCGTCGTCGCGCCGCAGGAACAGCGGGCCCCGCCCGGTGCGCAGGGCGTCGGTGTACGGATCGGAGCGCCAGGCCGTCGTGGTCACGAGGCCGTCCCCACCGTCGTGGCCGTCAGTCGGGCGTGCCGGGCCGCGAAGCGGGTGTCCGGTGCCTCTGCCGCGACCTGCCGGGCGTCCCGCGCGGTGTCCACGTCCCGCAGGACCGGCAGGAGGCCGACGCCCAGTCCGGCCGTCCGCAGCCGCGCGTGCTGCACGGCCCCCGTGTCGGGCCGGGACATCGGCACGCCGAGCAGGAGGGCGGGATCGGGAGCGGCGAGGCCGAGGGCCCAGAAGCCCCCGTCGGCGGCGGGGCCGAACCAGGCGTCGTGGGTGTCCCAGCACAGGGCGGGGGCGAGGACCTGCGGGGTGAGCTGCGGGGTGTCCATGCCGATGAGGAGCGCCGGACCGTCGCAGGCGGCGAACGCGGCCGCGAGCCGGACGTCGAGCCCGCCCGCCGTCTGGGGGACGACGCGGAAGCCGGGCGGCAGCCACGGTCCCGGTGCGCCGTCGAGCACGAGGACGTGCCGGTCCGCCGGGACGCGCGCCGCGGTGGCGAGCGTGTCCGCGAGGGCCGCCTCGGCGAGGGAGGCCGCCTCCTCCGGAGTGAACGGAGGTGTGAGCCGCGTCTTCGCACGGCCGGGCAGCGGCTGCTTCGCGATGACCAGGAGGGTGGTCACGGGCGGGCACCTCCGACGGCGACGGGCGCGTCGAGCACGCGCCTCATGTCGTTCACGGTCTGCCAGGTGCCCTTCCAGGTGCCGGTGACCTTGGAGCGGCCCGCCCGGGGCAGATAGGGCACGTCGACCTCGCGCACGCGCCAGCCCGCGTCGGCGGCCCGCACCACCATCTCCAGCGGATAGCCGCTGCGCCGGTCCGAGAGGTCCAGTGCCAGGAGGGCTGCGCGGCGGGCCGTGCGCATCGGTCCGAGGTCGCGCAGCCGGAGTCCGGTGCGGCGCTTGAGCAGCCAGGACAGGGCGGTGTTCCCCGCCCTGGCGTGGGCGGGCCAAGTGCCGCGCGCGGTGGGGCGACGGCGGCCGAGGAGCAGGTCGGCGGAGCCGTCGGCCACGGAGCGGACGAGGCCGGGCAGCAGGGCGGGGTCGAGGGAGGCGTCGCAGTCGCAGAAGCACACGAACTCGGCCTCGGCGGCGAGCAGCCCGGCCTGGCAGGCGGCGCCGAACCCGCGCCGGGGCTCGTGCACGACGGTGGCCCCGAGGTCGGCGGCGAGCGCGGCCGAGCCGTCGGTGGAGCCGTTGTCGACGACGATGGGCCGCCATCCGGCGGGGATCCGGGACAGGACCCAGGGGAGGGCCTCGGCTTCGTCGAGGCAGGGCAGGACGACATCTGCGGTCATGGGTGTCACACGTCTCACCGTAGGAACCGCGGGCGGCCTCCAGGCCCTTTCACTCCTTACGAAACGCGGACATCGGTCCGTGTACCCCCGGGTGGACGTGGCCTGCGGAGGCTCGCGGATGCGAGGGTGGGCGCCATGAGCGAGCACGACGCCCCGACCGCACCCGCCCGGATCCTGGTGGTGGACGACGACCCCACGGTGGCCGAGGTGGTCGGCGGCTACCTGGAGCGGGCGGGGTGCTCCGTCGAGCACGCAGCCGACGGCCCCGACGCGCTGCTGCGGGCGGAGCGGCGGCGGCCCGACCTGGTCGTGCTCGACCTGATGCTGCCCGGCCTGGACGGCCTGGAGGTGTGCCGGCGGCTGCGGGCCGACCGGCCCGTGCCGGTGATCATGCTGACGGCCCGCGGCGACGAGGAGGACCGGATCACCGGCTTGGAGGTGGGCGCGGACGACTACGTCACCAAGCCGTTCAGCCCGCGCGAACTGGTGCTGCGGGTCGAGTCGGTGCTGCGACGGACCCGTACGGCCGCCGTCCCGGCGGGCACGGGCCCCGTGCTCCGTGCCGGAGACCTCACCGCGGATCCCGCGACCCGCCGCGCCACCCGGGCGGGACGGGAGCTCTCCCTCACCCTGAGGGAGTTCGACCTGCTCGCGTACTTCCTGGGCCGCCCGCGCGCGGTGCACAGCAGGGAGGAGCTGATGCGGGAGGTGTGGGGCTGGGACTTCGGCGACCTGTCCACCGTCACCGTCCACGTGCGTCGGCTCCGCGCCAAGATCGAGGAGGATCCGGCCCGGCCCCGGTTCGTCCGGACCGTGTGGGGCGTCGGCTACAGCTTCGAGCCGGAGGGCGACGGGGAACACGAGAACGACGGAGAAGCGGCGTGAAGGACGTCCTGTTCATCGCCCTCTTCGCACTCGCGGGGGCCTTCTGCGCCGGTCTCGCGGGCGCGGTGGTCCTCCGGCTCGTGCGCCACCGCTCGGTCGCGGTCTCCCTGACCGTGGTCGCGGCCGTCACGGTGACGGCGATGCTCGCCGGGACGCTGGCCGTCGCCCAAGCCATGTTCCTGTCCGCCCACGACCTGTGGGTCGTGACCGTCGTGGCCGCCATGGCCGCCCTCGTCTCACTGGCCGTCGCGCTCCTCCTCGGACGCTGGGTCGTGGCCCGCAGCCACGCCCTGACGAAGGCGGCGCGGGACTTCGGCGACGGAGGAAGCTTCTCCGCCCCCGGCGGTACCGCCACCGCCGAACTGGCCGCCCTCACCCTCGAACTGGCCTCGACGAGTGCCAAGCTGGACGAGTCCCGTCGGCGCGAGCGCGCCCTGGAGGCGTCCCGGCGGGAGCTGGTCGCCTGGATCTCCCACGACCTGCGCACTCCGCTCGCCGGGCTGCGGGCCATGGCCGAGGCGCTGGAGGACGGCGTGGCGGCCGACCCGGCCCGCTACCACCGGCAGATCCGCACCGAGGTCGAACGCCTCACCACCATGGTCACCGACCTCTTCGAGCTCTCCCGCATCCACGCCGGCGCGCTCACCCTCACCCCGAGCCGCCTGTCCGTCTACGACCTGGTCGGCGACGCGCTCGGCGGCGCCGACCCGCTCGCCCGCGAGCACGGCGTGCGCCTGTCGGGAGATGCGGTCCAGCCGGTGCCCGTCGAGGTGGACGGCAAGGAGATGACCCGCGTCCTGGCCAACCTCCTCGTCAACGCCATCCGCCACACTCCGCCGGACGGCACGGTGGCGGTGGCCGCCGAGCGGCGCGACGACGCCGTCGTCCTGTCCGTCACCGACGGCTGCGGAGGCATCCGGGACGAGGACCTGCCCCGGGTCTTCGACACCGGCTGGCGCGGTACCGAGGCGCGTACCCCGCCCGCCGGAGCGGGCCTGGGGCTCGCGATCGTGAGGGGCATCGTCGAGGCCCACGCGGGCAGCGCGGAGGTGCGCAACGTTCCCGGAGGGTGCCGTTTCGAGGTCACCCTCCCGGCCGCCGCGGGCTGAGCGCGCCGGTCAGCCCGCGGCGGCGGAGGCCCGCTGTCCGGCGCGGGCGAACTCCTCCATCCCCTCGGCGAAACCGACCTCCGGCAGCCAGCCGAGGTCGTGCCGCAGTCGGGTCGAGTCGGCCGTGACGTGCCGGACGTCCCCGAGCCGGAACTCTCCCGTCACCACCGGTTCCGGGCCGCCGTGGGCGCGGGCCAGGGCGGCGGCCATCTCCCCCACCGTGTGCGGCTCCCCGCTGCCGACGTTGTACGGGGTGAGCGCCCCCGCCGGCAGGTCGTCGGCGGCTTCCAGCGCCAGCACGTCGGCGGCGGCGACGTCCCGCACGTGCACGAAGTCCCGGCGCTGTCCGCCGTCCTCGAAGACACGGGGTGCCTCGCCGCGCGCGAGGGCCGAGCGGAACAGGGACGCCACCCCCGCATAGGGGGTGTCGCGGGGCATGCCCGGCCCGTACACGTTGTGGTAGCGCAACGAGACCGCCGTCCCGTCCACCGAGCGGGCCCAGGACGCCGCCAGGTGCTCCTGGGCCAGCTTCGTCGTCGCGTACACGTTCCGGGGGTCGGCCGGAGCGTCCTCCCGGACGAGCCCCGGGACGAGCTCGGCGCCGCACGCGGGGCAGCGGGGCTCGAAGAGTCCGGCCGCCAGGTCCTCGGCGCGCCGGGGGCCGGGCCGTACCGGGCCGTGGCCGGGGCACTCGTACCGCCCCTCCCCGTACACGACCATGGAACCGGCGAGGACGAGGTGCCGCACGCCGCTCTCCGCCATCGCCGCGAGCAGGACCGCGGTCCCCAGGTCGTTGCAGCCGACGTAGTCCGGCGCGTCGGCGAAGTCCTTGCCCAGGCCGACCATGGCGGCCTGGTGGCAGACCGCCCGCACCCCGTCGAAGGCGGCCCGCACCGCCTGCGGGTCCCGGACGTCCGCGTGCAGGAACTCCACCGGGGAGGGGTCCGGGGCCGTGGGGTGTGCGCCGGGCAGCAGCGCGTCCAGGACGACGGGCTCGTGGCCCGCCGAGAGCAGTGCGGTGACGATGTGCGAGCCGATGAACCCGGCTCCTCCGGTGACGAGTACGCGCATGGTGCGACGTTAGGGGCCGATCGCCGTGCGGCGGGAGCGTCCGCGCCGTGACGTAAGGATTCCGTCATCGGGCGGCCCTTCGAGATGCCTCGCGCCCCGACTCCGTGCACACCAGGAAGAACCGCCGAGGCGACGCTGGTCCCGAACGCGGCCCCGGCCCGCGACCGTGGCGGGCTCGGGTGACGACCGAGCCCGCCACGTGGTCAGCGCTGGAGCGTCAGCAGACCCGGGCGGTAGGCCCACTGGCCGTAGTCACCGCCGGAGTCGGGGTCACGACCCTGGTAGAGGAACTGCAGGTTGCAGGGGTCGATCGTGAAGGTCTGGTCGGCGCCGGCGCGGACCAGCTCGCCGTGGCTGATGTCGTTGGTCCAGGTGGCTCCGCTGTTGGCCCTGCCCGCGAAGGGGCTGTTCTCGGTCGCGGCCTGCGGCGTCCACGAGCCGTTGAGGCTGGTGGCCGTGAACGAGCGGAAGTAGCGGCGTTCGTTCGCTCCCCGGGCCTCGACGATCATGAGGTACTGGTTCTGGCCCTTGACCCTGTAGACCTGGGGGGCCTCGAAGAGGTTCTTCTCCGTGTCGCTCATGACCGTCGTGTACGAGGAGCCGAAACTTCCCGGGAAGTTCCCGATCGGCATGCTCGCCCGGTAGATCCTGCCGTTGTCACCGGCGAAGAACAGGTACATGTTCGTCCCGTCGCCGATGAGCGTCTGGTCGATCGGGCCCGTTCCCGAACCGGTGATGCTTCCGGAGAAGAGCTCCTGCTCCGCCGACCACCCGTTCGGGTTGGTGGGGTCGGTCGACGTCCGGTAGGAGAACGCGGTCCCGCCCCACTGGTGGGCGAGCACCCAGATGTTCTTCGGCGCGAAGTAGAAGAGCGTGGGCGCGACGACGGAGTTCGTCATCGCGTTCTGGCCGGTGGAGGCCATCTGCGACCAGTCGGTGAACGGGGTGAAGTTCATCGAGCCCCAGCCCACTCCCGTCCCCGTGGTGCCGTGGGTCGTCGCGTAGACGAGGTGCTTGCCGTTGTGAGGAGCCACGGTGAAGTCCTTGAGCGAGGCCCATCCGGTCTTGGGCTGCGCCAGCGCGCCCGTCGACGACCAGCGGTAGGACGAGGGCAGGGCACAGGTGCCGGGGGTGCCGCCGGCGACCTTGACGAGCTGCCACTGCTGGTTGGCGCCGCCCCAGTCGTCGTACTGGACGACGTTCGCGTTGTCGGCGGTGGAGGCGCCCTGGACCTCGAGGGCCTTGCCACTGTGGCGGGCGACGAGCCTGAGGTGGCCGTCCGCGCTGTCGGCGAGCCGCCACTGTTGGTTGGTGCCGTTCGCATCGGTCCACTGGACGACCGCGGCGCCGTTGGCCGTGGAGCTGTTCTGGACGCCCAGGACCTTGCCGGAGTGGCGGGACTTGACGCGGTAGTAGCCGTCGCCGGAGGCGACGAACTGCCACTGCTGCTGGTTCTGGTCGTTCCTGGTCCACTGGGTGACGCGGGCGCCGTCGCCGGTGGCCAGGTTGTAGACGTCCAGTGCCTTGCCGCTGTTGCGGTTGACCAGCACGTACCAGGCGTCGGTGTCGACGGCCGCCGCTGCGGCGGGCGGGGCGGTGACGAGAGCGGCACCGAGCAGCAGGGACGCCAGGACGGCGAGGACGAGGCCCAGGATCAGCGGTGGCCGACGACGTGTCATCGGGGTTGCTCCTTCAAGGGAGGACGATGGGGATCTGCGGGGACGGTGCAGGAGTGGAGACGGCGTCGCCGGCCTCGGGCAGGCCGCTGTTCTGCATGAGGACCACGAGACGCAGGTCTCCGGCGTTGACGAGACGGTGGATCGTTCCCGGCGTGAACCCGACGACGTCGCCGGGGCGCAGCGGCGTGTCGGCGAAACCGGAGGTGGTGGGGGTCTGGACGCTGCCCGCCCCGCCGATCACGACGTAGGCCTCGGAGCAGACGAGGTGCACGTGGGGGGGGTGCCGCCGCATGCCCGTCGGCGCCCTCCCCCTCGTACACGGTCAGATCGGAGAGTCCCACGCCGCCGGGGAGCGGTGTCACCACGGGCGCTCCTCGACCTGCCGGGTCAGGCGCGCGAGATCCCACGCGCCGTCGGCCACGACCATCCGGTAGCGGCGCGCCAGGGTGTCGCCCAGGGCGAGGGGTGCCTCCTTGTCGAACGCCAGGGACGGATTGACGGCGGGGATGGGCTCGCTGCGGACGAACCACTGACAGGAGTCGTCCGGGTCGTCCAGGAACAGCGGGGTGGAGGATCGGTCGACCTCGTCGTGCGCGTCGACGAAGGCCGGTGGATGGGCTGGAGTTCGCCCCGGAAGTCGATGCCGACGCGTGCGAGGTTGGCCTGAGGCGCGTGCGGAGTCGGCCACTGCATGCGATGTGAGCGCTAACACAATGCCGACTGTCAGGGCGGTCGAGCGTTTCACAGAGTCTCCTCGGGGAGGGAGGCCACGCGGTACGGGTCAGCCCTTGGTCGCGCCGGCGGTGGGGCCGCCGATCAGTCGGCGCTCCGCGACGGCGTAGAAGGCGGGGGCGGGGACCATGGCGAGCACGATGTGCGCGAGGACCAGCGCGTAGTCGGTCGAGTACCGCCCTTGGAACTGGGCAAGGGCAGACGACAGTTCCAGTGACACGACCGCACCGGTGAGGGGAACCAGGATGATCCTGGCTCCCCTTCGTGCGGTCAGAGGGAGGGGGAATTGCCGTAGTAGGCGTCCGGGCCGTGCTTGCGCGTGAAGTGGCGGTCCAGGAGGTGCTGCGGAGGTTCGACCGTGCCCAGGGCGATGGTGTGGAGGGCCATCTCGGCCACCGCCTCGCAGATGACGGCGTGCTCCAGGGACGCGGTGGCGTCGGCGCCCCAGGTGAAGGGGCCGTGGTGGGCGACCAGGGCACCGGGGACCTCGCGGGCCCGGGTGTCGTCACGGCCCAGCAGGTCCACGATGACCTGGCCGGTGTTGTACTCGTAGCCCGTGGCGCACTGCTGGGGGGTGAGGGCCGCGGTGACGGGGACGGGACCGTTGAAGGTGTCGGCGTGGGTCGTGCCGAGCACCGGTATCGGGCGCCGGGCCTGGGCGAAGGCGACGGCGTGGGTGGAGTGCGTGTGGGTCACGCCTCCGATGGAGGGGAAGGCCAGGTAGAGGCTCCGGTGCGTCTCCGTGTCGGTGGACGGTCGCAGGTGGCCCTCCACGACGCTTCCGTCGGACAGGGAGACGACGACCAGGTCCTCCTCGCTCAGCACGTCGTAGGCCACGCCCGAGGGCTTGATGACGAAGACGCCGGCTTGTCGGTCCACACCGCTCACGTTGCCCCAGGTGAGGGTGGCCAGACCGGCCCGGGGGATGCGGAGGTTGGCCTCCAGCACCTCCCGGCGCAGTTCCTCGGAGACGGCGGTGGTCACGGAGGGCTCCGTCCTCGTGGGGGTGGAGGGGGTGGCGGGGGTGCTCACAGGCTCTGGGCCAGACGGTGGTAGGCCTGGCTCCAGCGCAGCTCGCGCGTGAAGGCCCGGACCGTGGTGTCCTCGTCGATGACGGCGAGTTCGGTCCGCAGCATCTCGGCGAGGTCGTCGAGCTCCTCGCCGCCGAGGGCGGTGGTCAGGACGGTGTGGTGCGGTGCTCCGGCCGTCAGCCAGGCTTCGGTGGAAGTGCGCAGGTCGGGACGGGGACGCCAGACGGCCCGGGCGACGGGGAGCTTGGGCAGCGGCTCGGGCGGAGCGACGACGTCGATGTGGTTGGCGACGAGGCGGAACCGGTCGCCCATGTCGGCGAGACCGACGACGACGGCCGGACCGGGATCCGCGTCGAAGACGAGTCGGACCGGGTCCTCGCGTCCGCCGATCCCGAGCGCGTGGATCTCGCAGCTGGGCGTGGCCGTCGTGAGGGAGGGGCAGACCTCCAGCATGTGGGCGCCGAGGATGAGTTCCCGGCCTGGCGTGAGGTCGTACGTGTAGTCCTCCATGAAGGAGGTGCCGCCGGGCAGGCCGTGGGCCATCGCCTTCAGCGCGCGCAGCAGGGTGGAGGTCTTCCAGTCTCCTTCGCCGCCGAAGCCGTAGCCGTCCGCCATCAGGCGCTGCACGGCGAGGCCGGGCAGCTGGCGCAGGCCCCCGAGATCCTCGAAGTTGGTGGTGAAGGCGCGGAACCCGCCTTCCGTGAGGAAGGTGCGCAGACCGGCTTCGACACGGGCGGCGTAGCGCAGGGATGCGTGGCGTTCGCCGCCGGGCCGCAGCTCGGGCGCGAGGGCGTAGAGGTCCTGGTACTCCTTGACGAGGGCGGTGACGGTGTCCTCGTCGGTCGCGTCGACCGCGGCGACGAGGTCGTTGACGCCGTACGTGTTGACCGAGACCCCGAACCGCAGCTGCGCCTCAATCTTGTCGCCCTCGGTGACGGCGACGTCGCGCATGTTGTCGCCGAACCTGGCGAGTTTGAGGGTGGTGAGCTCGGAGCGGCCGACGGCGGCGCGGGTCCAACCGGCGATGCGGTCGACGACGTCGGGGGCGGAGACGTGGCCGGCCACGGTCTTGCGCGCGACACCGAGGCGGGTCTGGACGAAGCCGAACTCGCGGTCGCCGTGGGCGGCCTGGTTCAGGTTCATGAAGTCCATGTCGATGGTGGACCAGGGAAGTCGGCGGTTGGCCTGGGTGTGCAGGTGGAGCAGGGGCTTGCTCAGGGCGTCGAGGCCGGCGATCCACATCTTGGCCGGGGAGAAGGTGTGCATCCAGGCGATGAGGCCGATGCAGCGGTCGTCGGCGTTGGCCTCCAGGCAGATCGCGCGGATGGCGGCCGCGTCGGTGAGGACCGGCTTCCACACCACGCGGACGGTCATCCGGGGCTGCCCGGCGAGGGTGTCGCAGATGGCGCGGGACTGGTCGGCGACCTGGGCCAGGGTGTCGTCGCCGTAAAGGGCTTGGCTGCCGGTGAGAAACCAGATCTCGCGGTCGGGCTGGGCGGGCGTCATGTCGGGTGTGCTCCTCGGAGGTGCTGGGGCGGAGAGGTCGGGCCGGCGCCCGGTGGCGGGAAGGCGCCCCGGTCAGCCGGTGGTGACGAGGCGTGCGGTGTTGCGGATCCGTCGCAGGCGGTGCAGGAGGAGGTCCGCTCCGGTACCGAAGTGGTCGTGCAGGGCGCGGTACTCCTGGAACAGCGCGTCGTAGGCGTCCGCCCGTGAGGGGTCGGGCACGTACGCCTGGCGCTGGACGCTGCCCATCACGGAAGCGGCGGAGCGGACGTCGGGGTAGGCGCCCGCGGCGACGGCGGCGTGGATGGCGGAGCCGAGCGCCGGCCCCTGCTCGGAGGTGCCGACGGACACGGGCCGGCGCAGCACGTCGGCGTAGATCTGCATGAGCAGCGTGTTCTTCCTCAGCCCACCGGTGACGATGAACTCCTCGACCGGGATCCCGCCGCCCTCGAAGGTCTCGACGATCACCCGGGTGCCGTAGGCGGTGGATTCGAGCAGCGCCCGGTAGACGTCCTCGGGCCGGGAGTCGAGGGTGAGGCCGGCTATGACTCCGGAGAGGTGGTGGTCGACCAGGGTGGAGCGGTTGCCGTTCATCCAGTCCAGGGCGACCAGCCCGTGCGCGCCGACCGGCTGGTCCGCGGCCTTGCGGGTCAGGAGTTGGTGGAGGTCCTCGCCCGATGCCCCGGCCTCGGCGCGGTAGTGGTCCGGGACGCCCTGGCGGAGCCACCAGGCGAAGATGTCGCCGACCGCGCTCTGACCGGCCTCGTAACCGTAGGCACCCTCGACGATGCCGCCGTCGACGACACCGCAGATGCCGGGGACCTCGGCGAGGGTGGCGCCGTTGAGGACGTGGCAGGTGGAGGTTCCCATGATGGCGAGCATCCGGCCGTTCTCCACGGCGCCCGCCGCGGGTGCGGCCACGTGGGCGTCGACGTTGCCCGCCGCGACGGCGATGCCCTCGGGGAGACCGGTCCAGTGGGCGGCCCGGCTGCTCAGGGTGCCGACGCGGGAGCCCAGCGGGGAGAGGGGGTGCTCCAGGCGGGTGGCGGGGAAGTCGGCGAAGTCCGGGTGCAGTCCGGTGAGGAAGCCGGGCGAGGGGTAGGTCCCGTCCTGATGGATGCCCTTGTAGCCGGCTGTGCAGGTGTTGCGGGACTCGGTGCCGGTCAGCTGCCAGACGATCCAGTCGGCCGCCTCGATCCAGCGGGCACAGGCCGCGTAGACGGCCGGGTCCTCTTCCAGGACCTGCAGGGCCTTGGCGTACTGCCACTCGGCGGAGATCTTGCCTCCGTACCGTGCGATCCACTTCTCGCCGCGTGCGTGAGCGAGGGCGTTGATGCGGTCGGCCTGGGCCTGGGCCGCGTGGTGCTTCCACAGTTTGGGCCAGGCGTGCGGGCGGTCGGCCCACTCGGGCGTCAGGGCGAGCGGAGTGCCGTCCGGGGCGGTCGGCAGGACCGTGCAGGCGGTGAAGTCGGTGGCGATGCCGATGACACGGGCCGGATCGACTCCGGCGTCGGCGAGCGCCGCCGGAACGGCGGTACGCAGGACGTCGCGCCAGTCCTCGGGGTGTTGCAGTGCCCAGTCGGGGGGCAGGGGGGCGCCGGTGGGGGGAAGGCGGTCCTCGATGACTGCGTGGCGGTACTCGTGGACCGACGAACCGAGTTCTGCGCCGTCCCGGACCCTGACCACGACGGCGCGCCCGGAGAGGGTGCCGAAGTCGACTCCGATGGTGCATGCCTCGGGGTGGTGAGGGGCTGCGGGGCCGGAAGGGGGGCGTGTGGTCACGATGTGGTCTCTCTCGTCATGAGCAGGGCCGGAGAAGCACCCTGATTGTTAACGCTCACAATTACCTTGGACAAGAGTTGCGTGGAGTTCTGTCGAACTTTCGGCAAGAAGAGGGGCCTCTGAAGTGAGCGCTCACCTGCTGCCCAGAGGCAGCCCGGGCGTCGCGACCGGCCCGGCGGGAGAGCCGGGCGGACGGAACGGTCGACGGAGCGCTTGCGCGGGCGGACCGACGCGCGCGCCGCCGGACGCCGGACATCAGGCGGCAGGCGGCAGGCGGCAGACCTGTCACCGGCCTCCACGAGGGCCGCCAGGAGGTCGTGGCGAGAGACCGGCCCCCGCGTCAGGATTCGTTCGAGGGGCGCGTACTCGCGCGCATGATGAGCTGCGGTTCCACCAGGAGGTGCTCGGCCTTCCGGGCGCGACCCTCGATGTGGTCCACCAGGAGCCCGATGCTCCGGCGCCCGATGGCGGCGAAGTCCTGGCGGACCGTCGTCAGCGGCGGAGGGAAGAACTCGGCCTCCGGGATGTCGTCGAAGCCGGCGACGGCGACCTGTCCGGGGGTGCGGATCCCGCCCTCGCGCAGCGCCCGCAGGACGCCGAGCGCCATCTGGTCGTTGGCGACGAAGACGGCCGTGACCGGTGTCGCTCCGCGGCGGGCCAGGGCGAGTCCGGCGAGTTCCTGCCCCGCCCGGTAACCGGACAGCGGGCTCCAGTCACCCGTCAGGACGCGCGGAGGGCGGATGCCGCTCGCCTCCAGGACGGTGCGCCATCCCGTGGTGCGGGCCTCGCTCTCCAGCCAGTCGTCGGGCCCCGCCACGTGCCAGACATTGCCGTGCCCGGCGGCGAGCAGGTGCTCCGTGACCATGCGCGCGCCGAGTTCCTGATCCAGGGAGACGCCGGGCAGGTCGAGCTGGTGCCCCCCCTCCACGGTGACCACGGGGAAGGGTGCGTCCAGCTCGGCGAGCGCCTGCACGTGCGAGCGTTGCGGGGTGATGGCGACGACGCCTTCCACACCCCAGGACGCGAGGTGGTCGATGGCGTCCTTGAGCCCCTGCCCCTCTCCGGTGCGCAGGCTGACGGTCGAGACGAGGTAGCCCTGCTCCCGGGCCGCCTCCTCCAGGCCGGTCAGGGTGCTGGCAGGGCCGTACAGGGCGGTGTTGACGGCGATGACACCCAGCGTCCTCGTGCGGCGCGTCACCAGGGCGCGCGCGGCGGAGTTGCGACGGTAGCCCAGCCGTTCGATGGCCAGGGTGACCTGTTCCCGCGTGGCCGCGCGCACGTTGGGGTGATCGCTCAGCACTCGGGAGACGGTCTGGTGGGAGACCCCCGCCTCTCGCGCGACGTCGGCCATCGTCGGCGGGCGGACGTCTTCCGCGGGATGCGCCACGTTCGCCTCCCTTCTCCCTGCTTACGGCTGTGCATCGATACGAGAAAAACCTTAGCGCCTCTTGTATCACGCCGTTGTGAGCGCTAACAATCAACTTCGACCGGGACGCCGACGTCCCGGCCACCCAGCCGGAACGGCGCCGTCCCGGCGGTGCGAGGTCGCGCGCCGCCGCCGAACCCGTTCCTCGGCCGGAGCCGCCCTCGACGACGGGATTACCGGGTAACCCATGAAGAAGTTCCGATCCGCATCCGCCCTCCTGGCCGTGACCACCGGCTGTGCCCTGCTCCTGACAGCCTGCGGGCAGAACAGCGAGGGCGGCAGCCAGGAGTCGAAGGACTCGAAGGACCACACCATCGGCATCGCGATGCCCACCAAGTCCTCCGAGCGGTGGATCGCCGACGGCCGCAACATGACCGAGAGCCTGAAGAAGGCCGGCTTCGCCACGACCCTGCAGTACGGCGAGGACGACCCCGACCAGCAGGTCGCCCAGATCGAGAACATGATCACCCAGGGCGTCGACGCCCTGGTCGTGGCCGCCATCAACGGCGAGGCACTGTCCAACGTCCTGCAGCAGGCGGCCGACGCCCACATCCCGGTCATCTCCTACGACCGGCTCATCCTGGGCTCCCCGCACGTCGACTACTACGCCTCCTTCGACAACGAGAAGGTCGGCGAACTCCAGGCCTCGTACATCGTCGAGAAGCTGGGACTGAAGGCCGGCACGAAGAAGGGCCCCTTCAACATCGAGTTGTTCGCCGGGTCCAACGACGACAACAACACCAAGTACTTCTTCAACGGTGCCATGAAGGTGCTGAAGCCCTACATGGACAAGAAGCAGCTGGTCGTGCGCTCCGGGCAGACCCGGCTGAACCAGGTCACCACGCTCAGGTGGGACGGCGGTACGGCCCAGAAGCGCATGGACGACCTGCTGACCTCCGCGTACTCCACGGCCAGGGTCGACGCCGTCCTCTCCCCCTACGACGGCATCTCCATCGGCATCCTGTCCGCCCTGAAGTCCGACGACTACGGCAGCAGCGCGAAGCCACTGCCGGTCGTCACCGGCCAGGACGCGGAGGTCGCCTCCGTGAAGTCGATCATCGCGGGCCAGCAGACGCAGACCGTCTACAAGGACACGCGCGCACTCGCACAGGTCGCCGCAGACATGGTGACCGCCGTCCTCGCGGGCAAGAAGCCCGAGGTCAACGACGACGCCACCTACGACAACGGCAAGAAGGTGGTCCCGGCCTTCCTGCTCGATCCGGTCAGCGTCGACAAGACGAACTACCGGAAGGTCCTGGTCGACTCGGGCTACATCGACGCCGAGGAACTGCGGTGACGCCCGCCCCGGCCCCCTCCCCCGAGGTTCCCTCCTCCGCCCCGTCCCCGGCCGGCCCCGTCCTCGAGATGCGGTCCATCGTCAAGACCTTCCCCGGGGTCACAGCACTGTCCGACGTGACCCTGTCCGTGCAGCGCGGCGAGGTGCACGCCCTGTGCGGAGAGAACGGTGCCGGCAAGTCGACGCTCATGAAGGTCCTGTCCGGCGTCCACCCGCACGGCACCTACGAGGGCGAGATCCTCTTCGAAGGCGAGCCGTGCCGGTTCAGGGACATCAAGGCCAGCGAGCAGCGCGGCATCGTCATCATCCACCAGGAGCTCGCACTCGTTCCCCATCTGTCGATCGCCGAGAACGTCTTCCTCGGCAACGAGCCGTCCCGGCGCGGGATCATCGACTGGCACGAGGCGCTGCGCCGTGCTTCCGAACTGCTCGGGCGGGTCGGGCTCGACGAACACCCCGAGACCCGGGTCGCCGACATCGGTGTCGGCAAGCAGCAGCTCGTGGAGATCGCGAAGGCGCTGGCGAAGAACGTCCGCCTGCTGATCCTCGACGAGCCCACCGCGGCGCTCAACGACGAGGACAGCGCGAAGCTGCTGCGGCTGATGCGGGAGCTGAAGAGTCAGGGCATCACGTCGATCATCATCTCGCACAAGCTGAACGAGATCGCCCGGATCGCCGACTCCGTCACCATCCTGCGCGACGGGCGCTCCATCGAGACCCTCGACGTCAGGGACGCCACCACCACCGAGGAGCGCATCATCCGCGGCATGGTGGGGCGGGACCTCGACAGCCGGTTCCCCGACCGCACGCCGTACGAGGGCCCGGCCGACGCCGCCCCTGTCCTGGAGATCCGGAACTGGACCGTACGTCACCCCCTCGACCGCGGCCGCAAGGCCGTCGACGGGGTCTCGCTCCAGGTCCGCCGCGGTGAGATCGTCGGCGTCGCGGGGCTCATGGGTGCCGGCCGGACCGAACTCGCGATGAGCGTCTTCGGACGTTCCTACGGTCACTACGAGCAGGGCACCGTGCTCAAGGACGGCCGTGAGGTACGGACCCGCACGGTCCCCGAGGCGGTCGCCCACGGCATCGCGTACGTCACGGAGGACCGCAAGCACTACGGGCTCGACCTCGGGGACTCCGTGAGCCGGAACATCTCGCTCGCGTCCCTCGGCGCCCTCGCCCGCCGCGGCGTCGTCGACGGGCATGAGGAGCGCAAGGTGGCCGAACGGTACCGGCGGACCATGAACATCAAGGCTCCGAACGTCCTCGAGCCGGTCGGCCGCCTTTCCGGCGGCAACCAGCAGAAGGTCGTTCTCAGCAAGTGGATCCTCGCCGGGCCGGACGTCCTCATCCTCGACGAGCCCACCCGCGGAGTCGACGTGGGAGCCAAGTTCGAGATCTACACCGTGATCGACCGGCTCGCCGCCGAGGGCAAGGCGATTCTCCTCATCTCCTCCGAGCTGCCCGAACTGCTCGGCATGTGCGACCGCGTCTACACCATGGCCGCAGGCCGGCTGACCGGCGAAGTCGCCCGCGAGGAAGCCACCCAGGAAGTCCTGATGCGGCACATGACGCAGGACGCCCCCGCACCACCGGCGGTCACCGCAGGCGCCGCCTCCAGCGAAGGACACCAGGCATGAGCACCGACGTCAGCACGAAAACGACCACACCGACGCCCCCGGGCCGCGGTGCCCCGTCCACCGGGACACCGCTGGCCCGGGTACTCCTGGACGGCGTCCGGCGGAACATGCGCCAGTACGGGATGCTCTTCGCACTCGGCCTGATCGTGCTCCTGTTCCAGATCTGGACGGGCGGCGACCTCCTGCTTCCGCGCAACGTCTCCAACCTGGTGCTGCAGAACAGCTACGTCCTCATCCTGGCGATCGGCATGATGATCGTCATCATCTCCGGGCACATCGACCTGTCGGTGGGCTCCCTGATGGCCCTGGTCGGTGGGATCGGGGCGGTGCTCATGGTCGAGCACCAGGTGCCCTGGCCCGTCGCGGCGCTCCTCACCCTGCTGCTGGGAGCCGTCGCCGGCGCCCTGCAGGGCTTCTTCATCGCGTACCTCGGCATACCGTCGTTCATCGTGACCCTCGCCGGCATGCTGCTGTTCCGCGGACTCACGGAGATCTTCCTCAAGGGTCAGACGCTCGGCCCGTTCCCGGACGGACTGCAGAAGGTCGCCAACGGCTTCCTGCCGGAGGTGGGACCGCAGACCAACTACCACAACGGGACCCTGCTCCTCGGCCTGGGACTGGTCTCCTACGTGGTGTTCCAGGAGGTACGGGACCGGCGTCGCCAGCGTGAATTCGCTCTGGAGCCGCTCCCCACGGGCCTGTTCGCGCTGAAGCTGACGGCACTGGTCGCCGCCGTCCTGGTCACCACCCTGCTGCTCGCGAGCTACAAGGGCGCCCCCGTGGTCCTCCTGATCCTGGCCGCGCTGCTGGTCGGCTTCGGTTACGTGATGCGCAACGCGGTGATCGGCCGCCACGTGTACGCGATCGGGGGGAACCTGCCGGCCGCCAAGCTGTCCGGGGTCAAGGACAAGAAGGTGACCTTCGCCGTGTTCCTCAACATGGGAATGCTCGCGGCGCTCGCCGGGCTCGTCTTCGCCGCGCGCTTCAACGCGGCCTCGCCGAAGGCGGGCGTCAACTTCGAACTGGAGGCCATCGCGGCCGCGTTCATCGGCGGGGCGTCGATGAGCGGTGGGATAGGGACCGTCCTCGGAGCCATCATCGGCGGTCTGGTCCTCGGCGTGCTCAACAACGGCATGAACCTCGTCGGGGTGGGCACCGACTGGCAGCAGGTCATCAAGGGCCTGGTGCTCCTCGCGGCGGTCGGCTTCGACGTGTGGAACAAGCGCAGGGCGGGTGCCTGACACCGCTCCGGACACGGCTGTGCCCGCCAGTTCCTCCCCCGGCGGGCACAGCCGTGTCGACGTGTCCGTACTCGATCAGTCGCGGGTGCTGGACCGCAGGACCGTCCTCGACCGGTACTCGCCGCCGGGTCGCAGCACCGCGGACGGGTCGCCGGAGCGGTTCGGGGAGTCGGGGAAGTGCTGGGTCTCCAGCGCGATGCCGGCGCCCGCCCGGGAGGGCGTACCGCTCTTGCCGAGGACCGCGGCGACCGGTGTGCAGGGGGAGGCGTCGACGGTCAGTGCGTGGTCGAGGACGTCGCCTGCGTCCTCGCCGTCGAGGTCGAAGTAGGGCAGTGGCCGTCCTCCTGCGTGGTCGGCTGGTACGGCTTCGCGTCCGGGGAGAACCGACCGTGTGCGATGCGGTGGGCGTAGCGGCCGACGGCGGCGCCGAAGTACCGGGCGGTGGCGGCCGTCCGGGCCGGGTCGCGAGGAGCGAGGACGGTGTCGGCCGAGGTGCCGCCCCGGTCCGGCGCCCACGGCCCGTGGAGGCGGGCGCCGCGGGTGTGCACCTCCGCCGTGAGGCCGCCGGGGAAGCCGAAGGTCCGTCGTTGTCCGGCGTACGGATCGGGGCGGCAGACCGGGGGGACCCCGGCGAAGGGGGACGGTGGCGGGTTCATGGAGGTTCCCTGTCGGCGAGAGGCGACAGCCGGAAGGGGGCAGGGAAGACCCTGCCCCCTCCTTGGGCGCGTTCGTCCGCGGAGGACGACGGTTCGGGGTTCACTCTTGACGAGGCGTCTATTCCGCCTGGCGGGACCTTCCGAAGAGGCGTTGGAGGAGGATGAAGACGAACAGCAGACCACCGATGACGATGCGGGTCCACCACGAACTGAGCGTGCCCTGGAAGCTGATGACGGTCTGGATCAGGCCGAGGACCGTCACGCCCAGGGCGGTTCCCAGGACGAAGCCGGAACCACCGGTCAGCAGTGTCCCGCCGATCACGGCGGCGGCGATGGCGTCGAGTTCCATGCCGACGGCGTGCAGGGCGTAGCCGGACAACATGTAGAAGGTCAGCAGCAGACCGCCGAGGGCGGAGCACAGACCGCTCACGGCGTACACCACGACCTTGGTGCGGCCCACAGGCAGGCCCATGAGACGGGCGGAGGACTCGTTGCCGCCCAGGGCGTAGACGGTGCGGCCGAAGCGGGTGTGGTGGAGGACGACGAAGGCGAGCACCAGCACGACCAGGGCGATGACCACGGCGGGTGAGACGAACAGGCCCCCGGGCAGGAGCACCCGCGTCTGGGCGATGCGGGTGGTCGTCGGGTCGGTGACGGAGACGGACTCGGTGCTGATCGTGTAGCAGAGGCCGCGGGCGAGGAACATGCCCGCGAGAGTGACGATGAAGGGCTGGATCTCGAAGGCGTGGATCACCCAGCCCATGAGGGCGCCGCCTCCTGCTCCCACCAGCAGGACCACCGGCACCGCCAGGGCGAGCGGCAGGCCGTTCTGTTCGACGAGCCAGGCCGTCAGCATGGTCGACAGGGCCACCACGGAGCCGACCGAGAGGTCGATCCCGCCGGTGAGGACGACGAACGTCATGCCGATCGCCACGACGAGCAGGAAGCCGTTGTCGATCAGGACGTTGAGCAGGATTTGTGCGGAGAAGAAGCCTTCGTACTGCACGGAACCGATCGAGAACATCGCGACCAGCAACGTGGTCGTCACCATGAGCGGCAGGCGGGAGGCGTGCCTCGCCGAGAAGCGGTGGAGCGGCTTGGTGAGGATGGTGCTCACGGGTGGACCTCCTGCCGACGGGCCGTCAGGTCGCCGGCCGCGGATGCCGGGTCCGGGGCGGCCGTTCGGCGACGGCGTGAGAGCCGCGCGCGGAACGCGGGCGACTGGACGAGACACACGACGACGACGACCAGGGCCTTGAAGACGAGGGTGGTCTCGGGCGGTACGCCGAGGGTGTAGATCGTGGTCGAGAGGGTCTGGATGATCAGCGCGCCCAGGACCGTCCCGCCGAGGGAGAAGCGACCGCCCGTCAGGGCGGTGCCACCGATGACGACGGCGAGGATCGCGTCCAGTTCGATCCACAGGCCGGCGTTGTTGCCGTCGGCACTGGACACGTTGGAGCTGATCATCAGGCCGGCCACCGCGGCGCACACGGCGCTGACGACGTAGACCGTGACCAGGAGGCCGGCTGCCCGGATGCCGACGAGTCGGCTGGCGGCCGGGTTGCCGCCCACCGATTCGATGAGCAGCCCGAGCGCGGTCCGCCGGGTGACGAGGGAGGTGACGGCGACGAGGGCCGCGGCGAGGAGGACGGCGAAGGGGAGGGTGAGCCAGTATCCGCCGCCGATCATCCTGTAGGCGCTACTGGAGACGCTGATGATCTGGCCGTCGGTGATCAGTTGGGCCACGCCGCGTCCGGCGACCATGAGGACCAGCGTGGCGACGATGGGCTGGACGCCGAGCCGGGCGACGAGGAAGCCGTTCAGCAGTCCGATCGCGGCGGCCACGCCGATCGCCAGCGCGATCGCGGACAGGAGGGCGGACGAGCTCCCCGGGTCCTTCGCGGTGGCGATGTGCTCGCACGCGAGGGCGCCGGCGATGGCGACCGTCGAGCCGACCGAGAGATCGATGCCCCGGGTGGCGATCACGAGCGTCATGCCGAGCGAGACGAGGGTCAGGGGGGCACCGAACTGCAGGATGTCGATCAGGCTGCCGTACAGGTGTCCGTTCTGGATGCGGACGGCGAGGAAGTCATGGGTGAAGACGACGTTCCCCACCAGCAGGGCGGCCAGCACGGCGGCGGGCCAGAACAGGCGGTGCTCGATGGGCCGCCGGGTGCCGGGCGCCCGGACCGGGCGCTTCCCGGTGCCGGTGTCGTCAGGTGGTGTCATGAGGTGGCTCCGGTGGCGATGGCGCCCAGGATCCGGTCGGGCGTCAGGGTCGTGTCGTTGGGAAGGGTGGCGACGAGCCGGTGGTCGCGCAGGACGCCCACGCGGTGGCTCAGCCGCAGCACTTCCTCGAGTTCGGCGGAGATGAAGAGGACCGCGGCGCCTTCCGCGGCCAGGTTGGTGACCAGTTTCTGGATCTCCGTCTTGGCGCCGATGTCGATGCCCCTGGTGGGTTCGTCCAGGATCAGCAGATCGGGGTCGGTGAGCAGCCACCGGGCGAGCAGCACCTTCTGCTGGTTGCCCCCGCTGAGGTTGCGGACCTGCGCCTCGGGGGCGGCCGGGCGGATGTCGAGGACCTCGATCCACCGGGCGGCGATCTCTTCCTGTCGGGTGCGGGAGAGGGGCCTGGTCCAGCCGCGTGCGGCCTGGAGGGCGAGCACGATGTTCTCGCGGACGGTGAGTTCGCCGATCAGGCCCTCCGCCTTGCGGTTCTCCGAGCAGAAGGCGATCTTGCGGGCGATCGCGGCGCGCGGCGAACGCAGGACGGCGCGCCGGCCGTCGATCCGCAGCTCACCGCCGTCGGCGTGGTCCGCGCCGAAGAGCAGCCGGGCGGCCTCGGTGCGTCCGGAGCCGAGGAGTCCGGCCAGCCCGATGACCTCGCCACGGTGGATGTCCAGGTCGTAGGGCTGGACGGCCCCGGCCCGGGCGAGGCCACGGGCGCTGAGGAAGGGCGTGTCTCCGGAACCGGGGCCGGCCTTGGGACCGGTGTGGGACGTCTCGGCGAGCTCGTCGAGGATGCGCAGTTCGCTGCCGACCATGCGGTGTACGAGGGTGACGGGTGTCAGCTCGTCGATCCGGTACTCGCCTTCGAGACGCCCGTTGCGCAGGACGGTCACCCGGTCGCACAGGTCGAAGACCTGGTCGAGGAAGTGGGTGACGAAGAGGATCGCGGCGCCCCGGTCGCGCAGTCTGCGCACCAGGGTGAACAACTGGGCGACTTCGTCCCGGTCGAGGCTGGAGGTGGGCTCGTCGAGGATGAGGACCTTCGCCTTGACGTCCACGGCCCGTACGATCGCGACCAGTTGCTGGACGGCGAGGGAATGCGCGTTCAGCGGCAGGCGGACGTCGAGGTCCAGGTCCAGTTCGGCGATGAGCCGTGCCGCGCGTTCGCGGAGGGCCGGCCAGTGGACCAGCCCCAGGCGCCGGGGTTCACGGCCGATGAGGATGTTCTCGGCGACGGAGAGGTTGGGGCACAGGTTCACCTCCTGGTACACCGTGCTGATTCCGGCGTGCTGCGCTTCCAGTGGTTCGGCGAATCGCTGGGGGCTGCCGTCGACGGAGACCGTTCCCGCGTCGGGTGGGTGGACGCCGGTGAGCACCTTGATGAGGGTGGACTTGCCGGCGCCGTTCCCGCCCATCAGGGCGTGGACCTCGCCGGGGAAGAGACGCAGATCCACGCCGTCGAGGGCGAGGACTCCGGGGAACACCTTGCGGATGCCCTGGGCCTCCAGGACCGGCCGGCCGGTGTGGGTGGGTGCGGGGGTGGGTGGGGCTGCCATCCGCCCTCCTCTCCTGAGGGGTCGGGGGCGGCGCGAGGACCGCCCCCGGTCCGGTGCGGGCGTCGGGTTCAGTACTGGCGGCCGGGCAGGGCGGCCGCGGCCTGGTCCTGGGTGAAGACGCCCTCCTCGACCTCGACCCGCCGCGGGACGCTCTCCCCCGCCGCGACCCTCTTGGCGAGTTCCATCAGCTGGTCGCCGAGGAGCGGGTTGCACTCGACCACCACGTTGATCTTCTTCTCCCGCATGGCGACGAAGGCGTCCTTGATGCCGTCGACGGAGATCACCTTGATGTCGGTGCCCGGCTTCTTGCCCGCCTCCTCGATGGCCTGAACGGCGCCGAGGGCCATGTCGTCGTTGTGGGCGTACAGGACGTCGATGTCCTTGTGGGACTTGAGGAAGGCCTGCATGACCTCCTTGCCCTTGGCGCGGGTGAAGTCCCCGGTCTGGGACGCGACGACCTTGAACTTGGAGTCGCCCTTGACGACCTCGGCGAAGCCGGCCTTGCGGTCGTTGGCAGGTGCGGAGCCGGTGGTGCCCTGGAGCTCGACGACGTCGACCGGTTCGGAGGACCCCTCGTACTCCTTCACGAGCCACTTGCCGGCCTCCCGCCCCTCCTTGACGAAGTCGGAGCCGAGGAAGGTCCGGTAGAGGGAGGTGTCCTGCGAGTCGACCGCACGGTCGGTGAGGATCACCGGGATGCCGGCGCTCTTGGCCTCCTTCAGGACGGTGTCCCAGCCGGACTCCACCACCGGGGAGAAGGCGATGACGTCCACCTTCTGCTGGATGAACGTGCGGATCGCCTTGATCTGGTTCTCCTGCTTCTGCTGCGCGTCGGAGAACTTCAGCGTGATGCCGGCCTTCTCGGCCGCCTCGCGTACGGACTTGGTGTTGGCGGTGCGCCAGCCGCTTTCGGCTCCCACCTGGGCGAACCCGAGCACCAGCGTGCCGTCGGGGGAGCCCTTGCCCGTGTCGCCGGTGGTGCCGGTGGACGCGGGCTCGGTGGTGCAGGCGGTCAGCACCCCAGCGGCCAGAACGGCGGCGGTGATGACACGGAGGGCTCTGTGGGCCATGTCGAGGTTCCTTTCGGGACGTGCGTCGTACAGGGCGGTGCCCTGAAGGGGCTGGGCCCGGCGAAGGTGGGGCCGCGCAGAGCTGGTCGGGCCGAGCGGAGACGAGTGTGCATGGGCCCCCGACGGCCATCGGGGGTGCCGAACGCGACACATTGTGAGCGCTAACAGAGTCGTAACTCAAGGGCTCGTACAGCCGTTACCCGTTTTTGATGCAGAGAGGCGAGTCGAGTGCACCGTCAGTCGCGACTCAAATATGTGAGCGTTAACAGCAGCCCGCAGGGGCGCCCTGCGACACAGAAGGCCCCACGGAACGAAGCCCGTTGACGCACCCCACCGTGCTTCGTATCGTCGCGACGTCGGAGACGACGCCGAAGCCGAGGCACATGGCGTCGGCGCACGCGCCGTTTCGGCACCGAACGCAGCCCACTCCCTCAGAGCGGGCCCATGCCGCGGACGAGCCGTCGCGTCATGCGGCGAACCTCCCGAAGCGACGGCCTCGCGAGCCGGAGGCACGGTAGGGAACCGGCCCCGGCCGACGGCACACGGGCCCCTTCGGCGCTGGGAGCGGAAGCGCGTACGGGCCCGGCTGCCGACGTTGCCGCACGCGAGCAGCACCGAGCACCTGGGGTGCGAACGTCTGTTCCATGATCCGCAGGACCCGTCAGTACGCGGCCAGTGCGTAACGCGATGGTACAGAGCATCAGGATCTCCCCCGGTGGGGTCACCATGGAACCGGATGACGAGTTCCGCCACCGCAAGCGCCGCCGGCGACGGGTGGATGGCCACCCGTCGCCGGCCCTCAGGATGACGAACGCGTCACGGAGGCCAGTGCGAAACCGGTCCCTCAGAAGCCGTTTCTCCACCGATCGCGGTGGGCGCGAGTTCGAGTGTGCCCGCCCGGCCGGGTGATCTTTCGGTGCTCTGGGTATCAAGCCAAGGGTGATCGGCGAACGGGAGGACTTCGAATGGGGGCAGCGGACGAGCAGGGCCTTCAGGACGGGGAAGGCTGGCTGACGAAGGCCGAAGTCCGGGAGATCTGGCCGCAGATCAGGCCGATCAGCATCAGGGCCGTGGCGCGGGCCAACGGCGTGCGCACCTCGGCTGCGCCCTCCCGGGACCTGACCCGCGAGCCGACCTACCACGCGGCCGACGTGCACCACGTGGCCGCGCGGATCGCCCGGGGCGAGGCCGAGGTCGCGCCCCGGCAGCGCGCCGACTCCGACGCCGCACGCGACGACGCCACACCCGGCCCGCCGGTTCGACAGCCCGTCAGCTGGGGGTCCGAGAACGTGCCGGGGCTGATCCTGCTGGCCATCGTCGTGGGGCTGGTCCTCTGGGGCCTGACCTCTCCCGA
The DNA here is from genome assembly GCF_055582805.1 of Streptomyces sp. NPDC107498. NCBI lineage: Bacteria > Bacillati > Actinomycetota > Actinomycetes > Kitasatosporales > Streptomycetaceae > Streptomyces > Streptomyces sp. NPDC107498. The sequence continues at coordinate 92,913 of NZ_JBVJPE010000001.1, forward strand.
CAACCACGGCACGGTAACGGGCTTCGTGCGCTGAGTGCACGGTCCTCGTGCCGTGGCTCGCGAGGACCGCGTCCGCCGGAGGGGCCGCCCCCAGCAGCGACAACGACGGGGCGACGACCAGCGATGCGGTCGAGCCGCGCACGAGCAGCGAGTTGCCGTACGGATGAGCGCCTCGTCCTTCGCCGACGAGCACGCTGACTCGACCGCACCCTGCCGGCCCGTACCTTCCGACGGGCGTGTCCCTCACGTGTGGATCCTCCGGTCCGGCATTCGGTTTCAGGGCTCGCGACGTGCGCGGCCGCCGCATCGGCCATCGAACCGCCTCCGCCCCAACCGCTGTACACCGCTGCGCCGAGGACATCCGAGACGGCACCGCCGGCCTGCCCCGTGACGAGCGTGCTGCCCGACGGACAGGTCGTCCAGGGCCGGCTCTGCGCCCGGCAGTGGACGAAGGAGACGCGGGTGCACCGGGTCCGGGATCCCCACGCGGGAGACGGTCGACGACGAGGGGTGCCGGTAAGAACCGTGTCACCGGCCGCAAACGGTGGCGACCGGCCCTTGGACGGTGATCTTGCCGGACTGGGCGGCTCGTACACTGACGAAAATGGAGGACCACACGGCAACCGGGATCGGTGCACGTCCGGCGCCCGCCTTGCGGCAGTACGTCGACTCGTATGTCGGTTTCGACCTCCGCGGGCTCCCGGCGGGGGTGCACTGCGGCCCGCCGAGCCGCGCGCTCACTGCGGTGATCAGCCTGTCCGGCCCTTTGGAGGTGGCGGCGGGCGTCGACGACGGGTCACCGGTCGTCCGATTCAGCAGCGTGGCCGGCGGCCTGATGTGCCGGTCCGTCGCGGTCCACCACGACGGACGCCAGCAAGGCGTGCAGGTATCGCTGACACCGCTCGGGGCCCGGGCCGTCTACGGCATGCCTGCCGCCGAGCTCGCCCACCGACTGCTCCCACTCGACGAGCTTCTCGGAACGCTTGCCGTCGAGCTGGTCGACCGGCTCCGAGCGGCGACGACATGGACCGCGCGGTTCACCGCGCTGGACGAACTGCTCCTCCGAGCCGTCGGCCGCGGCTCCGGCGGCGACCACGTGCGCCCCGAAGTGGCCGAGGCGTGGCGCCGCCTCGTCGCCGCGCGGGGTTGCGTCCAGGTCGGTGCGGTCGCCGCGGAACTCGGCTGGAGCCGTCGGCACCTCACCGAGCGGTTTCGCGGTGAGATGGGCCTGTCGCCGAAGACCTTCGCCCGAGTCCTGCGCTTCGAGCACGCGCACGAACTGGCGACGGCGCACGACCCGCTCCCGTGGGCCGATGTGGCAACCGTCTCCGGCTACGCCGACCAGGCCCATCTCGTTCGGGACTGGCGCGAGTTCACGAACCGATCGCCAACGGCTTGGCGTCGCGGCGAAGTCCTCCTCGGAGCCGGGTAGCCGTCGACCGTCTGCCCGTCGCGTCGGCTTCTCTTCCCTTTCCTTCAAGACCGCCCGATCGCTGTCGTGGACGATCGCCGCATGAGACTCGTCAACCACGAACGCAACGCCGTGGACCTGCGGACCACCCCCGTGCACCTCGGACTGGGATCGAGGGCGAAACCCGTCGAGGGCTTCGCCTGGGACCCGGAGGTGCTCCAGGCCTACAGCGCCGCGGTCGCGACAGACGGTGCCGAGGGCCGGATGGTGATGATCTTCGACGGCGACGGCCCCGGCGACCATTGGGAGAGCCACCCCGCGGGCGACGAACTGGTCGTTTGCCTCAGCGGGTCCGTGACGGTCACCCGCGACGTGGACGGGGTTCACGACCGCGTTCTGCTCGGTCCGGGCGAGGCCACCATCAACCCGGCCGGGGTCTGGCACGTGGTCGACATGGAGGGGCCGACGTCCGTCCTGTCCATCACCGCGGGCCTCGGCACCGACCACCGTCCTCGGACCGGCACCCGCCCGACCGGACGCGTCGGCACGCCCGGCCCGGAAGAAGCGCCGTGACGACACGCATCGCGTGCCTCGGCGACAGCCTCACCCGCGCGCAGTTCGGCGTCGACCACCTGGATCTTCTCGGACGACGCCACCCTCCCGGTGGCGTGCGGCTCGCCCGCTTCGGCGCCAACGGCGACTTCGCCTCCAACCTCTTGCAGCGCCTCGATGCCGTCGTCGCGGACCCGCCCGATGCGATCACCGTGTCGATCGGGACCGACGACGCCCGAGCGAGCCTCGCCGGCTGTCCCGTCGAGCAGGCCATGAAGCGCAAACAGCTCCCCGAACGCCCGTCAGCCGACCGGTTTCCCCGGTACTCGGCCAACGACTCGACGGAGCAGCGGCACAGTCATCGCAGGCGTACAGCCGGATGATCGCCGAGGTTCTCGACGCCGGTCTGCTGCCCCGGAGCGCGTAGCCGGTTCAGGCGCCCGGCCGGTCGGATGCCCCCTACCGCACGGAGGTGGCATCCGGTCCAGGCGGTCAACGCCTACGGCACCAAGATCAACCAACGGTTACGCAACGGGGGGCTCTCCGGCCCGGGGACGAGAACCGGACGGACAGCTTGAGACTCAGGCGCACGCATGAGGCCCGGATCCTGTGGATCCGGGCCTCATGTCACTTCAGTAGCGGGGACAGGATTTGAACCTGCGACCTCTGGGTTATGAGCCCAGCGAGCTACCGAGCTGCTCCACCCCGCGTCGGAAGGCCCAACTGTACGCCATCCACGGCACCGCCCAAGACCAGGCTGCCGAGGGTCCGTCGATCGAGCGGTGCAACCAGGGTGGTGGGGGTGTTGCTGACGGGCTGCCGAGAGCCGGCCGTCAAAGGTGATGTCGAAGGCGTTCAGAGCGGTCTTCCAGCGCAGGGTCCAGCGGGTTTGTCCCTTGCCGACGGGGTCGAGGGACATGACTGCCGTGGAGACGCACTTCAGGGCGGCGGTCTCGTTCGGGAAGCGTCCGCGGGCCTTGACCGCCCGCCGGATCCTGGCGTTCACCGACTCGATCGCGTGGGTGGTGCAGCCGATGGGGCGGATCTCGGCGTCGAACCGCAGGAACGGGGTGAACTCCTCCCAGCCGTTCTCCCAGAGCCGGACGATCGCCGGATACTTTCGGCCCCAGGCATCGGCGAACTCGGCGAACCGTTCCCGGGCCGCTTCCTCGGTCGCCGCGGTGCAGACGGGCTTGAGAGTTTGGCGATCTTGCCCCGGTCCTGGCGGGCCGCATGGCGGAAAGAGTTCCGCAGCAGGTGGACCGCACGGGTCTGGACGGTGGTACGGGGCCAGACGGTCTCGACCGCGTCGGGCAGGCCCTTCAGGCCGTCGCAGACGAGCACGGGGACGCCGTTGACGCCCCGGTTCCTGATTTCGGCGAGGGTGCGCATCCAGCCTTGGTGATTCCGCCCGGCATCAGGTGCCGGTAGGTCCGGTACGTCTCCTCGATGGACTTGCGCCCCGTCCACTCCGCCACGTCGGTGACAGGGATGCCGTTGCCGAGGGCATTCGAGGCGAAGGGGTGCCGGAAGCCGTACGTCCCCGCACCCTGCTCCGGCGGCAGGTCCGTGAAGAGCTTCCTCACCCGGCGCCGCTCCGTTCCCACGGTGAAGCAGCCGCCGGGCCTCGCAGCAGGCAGCCGCCCTTCGTGTTCCCGCGCCTCGCCGTTGCACGGGCCCTGCCCCGCCATCATGACGATCTCCAACGCCAGAGCCTCGTCAGCGGCCGTCAGCGCCTTCGCCGTGCAGGCAAGAGGCGGGATGCGGAACACGCCCTCTTCTGCCCTCAGCCGGTCGGCGGTCGACCGCTCCGCCGCGCAGGGCAGCCTCCCACCGTGGACGACTCCGGGCGGGAACCTGCCGGCTGCACCGCACCCTCTCGTCGCAACGGCGGTAGAGGGGATGGACGCGATGACCGCCTCTCAGGCGTTCTCGTCATGGATCCGTGCACCCAGATCCTCCGCCCACTCCAGCGCCCACGCCTTGAGCTCCTCGATCTGCCGGGAGGCGAGTCCGTACGCGGTGTAGTCCTCGTCCTCGTACCAGTCCGCGCCGATCAGCCGGTCCCGGAGGTCTTCGAGGCTGAACTCGTCACGGGCGCGACGGCGGCCCAGGGATTCCAGGTCGGCGGTGGAGCGGTGGCGGGAAGCGGCCTGGACGTCGATGAGGTCGCGGACGGTGCCGCGGTCGGCGAGGGCACGGACCTTGGTGCCGATCACGTCGTCGAGGGAAAGAACGGGGCCGTAGGGGGTCTGGGCGGGCGGAGCCCAGAACGCCTCCTTGAGGACGTCGACCTCGCACTCCTCGCCGGTGTCCGGATCGGTGACGAGGAACCGGCCGCTGAGCGGATCGGTCTGGACGTGCGCGGTCCGCCATCCGCGCGCGCCGAGGCCCGCTGTGAGCGAGGCGACGATCTCCTGCATCGGTGCGGGGTTCTCGGTGGCGACGTCGAGGTCACGGCTGAAGCGTTCGACCAGGCCGTGGGCCTGCACGGCGTATCCGCCGGTGAGGACCAGAGGGTAGGGGGAGCCGAGGTCGAGGATGTCGGCGAGGAGACGCTCGTGGAGCGGAGTGAGCTTCACGCGGCGGCCGTGTCGGCCGGAGCGGTGCGCAGCAACTCGGGGAAGGCGTCCTCCCAGACTTCGCGGATGTAGGGACTGATCAGGCGCCGCAGCACGGGCCACTGCTCGGTGAGCAGCCGGTGGTGCAGGAGGGTCACCAGGTCCTCGCGCAGTCCTTCGGCGAGGACGGTCCGGTAGAGCGTCATGCGGGACTTCGGACGGTCCAGGCTGTAGCTCGTCCGCCCGGACCAGACGATGTGGAGCGGCAGGTCCACGTCGCCCTCGACGGGGCCGGTCAGCTCCCGCAGGCGCTCGGGCAGGCGGCTGCGGTAGCGGTCCCGCAGCACCTCGGCACGGGGTGCGGTGATCGTCGTGTCCATGCGTCCAGTATCGCTGCCGGGAGGCGACGACACGGTGGATACGGGGATCCGCTGTCGTACGTACGGGTCGGGCGCCGCCCGCCCTTCTCGCGGACATCTCACCCAGCGGGCGCTTGGCGCATCACGGCCTATTCGTGCAGCCCCCGGGTGGCGCGGCAACCGGCTGCCCTGCCGACCCGGCACCGGCCCCGTTCTCGGGCGCGGGCGCGGGCGATCATGAGGCGGCAGATCACGCGGAGGGCCGCGGTGGAGTCGGCTGCGGCTTCGGTCTCGCTGTCGGAAATGCGGACCGGCAAGGTCCACCTCGCCGCCGACCGCAAGCGCCGCCCGACGGCGTTCGTCCTGACCACAGGCCAGGCAGCGGACGGCCCGCAGTTCACCCCCGTCCTGAAGGAGGTACGCGTACGCGGACCCGTCGGTCGCCCCCGCATCCGGCCGGACGCGGTCACCGGGGACAAGGCGTACTCGTCCTGCGGAAACCGCGCCCAGCTGCGCAAACGCCGCATCAAGGCGGTCACCCCGGAGAAGAAGGGCCAGGCCGCCAACCGGAAGGAGAAGGGCTCCAGGGGTGGCAGACCCGTCAGCCACGACGCCGATCTCCACGAGGAGCGGAACGCCGCCGAACGCCTGGTCGGCAAGCTCGAAGCGCGGCGAGGCATCGCCACCCGATACGGCAGGACTCCCGGCAGCCGCCTCGCCGGCCTCCACCTGCACGCCTCGACGATCTGGATCGAAGACCCCACCAGGACCGTCCGATGACCACGACCCGATACGCGCCCCGGATCACTCCTTCCGGTAACGACGACCGCCTCACCGTCACGGCTCTCCCTCCGGCGCGGTTACGTGGGAGAACTCATTGAGCCGGGCCCGGCACCGACGGGCCGCACGAGACAGGTGACGGACATGCGCACTGAGGCCGCCAAGCGGGTCGAGCTGGTCTTCTCCCTCTTCGACGCCAACGGCAACGGAGTCATCGACTCCGGCGACTTCGACCTGATGACGGGACGTGTTCTGGAGGCGGCGGTCGCATCGGACGCCGGCGCCAAGGAGGCCGTCCGGGTCGCGTTCCGCCGTTATTGGACGACGCTGGCCACCGAGCTGGACGCCGACGGCGACGGCGTGATCACCGTCGAGGAGTTCCGCCCCTTCGTGCTCGACCCCGAGCGCTTCGGCCCCACGATCACCGAGTTCGCCCAGGCGCTCTCCGCGCTCGGCGACCCGGACGGGGACGGCCTGATCGAGCGCCCGCTCTTCATGTCGCTGATGACGGCGATCGGCTTCGAGGAGGCGAACATCCACGCGCTCTTCGACGCCTTCGGCCCGGACGCCGATGACCGCATCACCGTGGCCACGTGGGCCGCCGGCATCGAGGACTACTACGCACCGGACCTGGCCGGGATCCCCGGCGACCGGCTGGTGGGCGCACCGGCCGTCTGACACCGCCCGCTCGCGGGCGTCCCGGGGCGGGGTCGACCGTCCCGGGACGCACCGTCGGCCCGGCGGACGTCACGCCCCGGGTTTGTGGGCGAAGACCCATCGGTTCCCCTCCAGGGCGTCGTTCGGCTCGGGAAGGGGACCGCGGCCGTGCCGGCGGGTGAAGTCGAAGGGCGTGCGCATCGACGTCGACCAGCCCCTGGCCGTCAGGTGGCCCGCCGAGTCGGGGCGCGGTCCCGGGTCGAAGAGGTCGAGCAGGTCGATGCCGATCTGCTCGCGCGTCGCCGTGTAGATCGCGCTGTCGCGGTACGCCAGCAGGTCCTTCTCCAGCTTGGCCTCGAAGGCCAGGGCGCTGCCCCCGGTGGTCAGCCGGTCCACCGCGTCGATGAGGTGCGTCTCGGCGGGACCCGGCAGGTAGAAGAGCAACCCCTCGGCCAGCCAGACGCTCGGTGCGGCCGGGTCGAAGCCGGCGGAGCTCAGCGCGGTGGTCCAGTCCTCGCGCAGGTCGACCGGTACGGAGACGCGCTTCGTCCTCGGGGCCGCCGACAGGTCCGTGAGGACCTGCTGTTTGAAGGCCAGCACGCCCGCCCTGTCGATCTCGTAGACCACGCAGTCGGGCGGCAGGTCCAGCCGGAAGGCGCGCGTGTCCAGCCCCGCGCCCAGCAGGACCACCTGGCGGGCGCCGTCGTGGACCGACCGGAGGGCGAAGTCGTCGAGGACCCGGGTCCGCAGCCCGAAGTAGCGGGCGAACCTGCCCCACAGCGGGTCGTCGTCCCCCTCCGGGACCTGCGTGATGCGTACCGGCCAGTCCGCACACGCCGGGGCGGCGCGTACGAAGTGTTCGGCGTGCACGTCCTGGGCCAGGCTGTCGTGGCGGTGGGTCTCGATCGCCCGGGCCGCGGCGACCAGGAGGGCGGTCAGCCCCACACCTCCTTCCACGCCTTCCGCGTCGGCCTGCCGAGTCGCCGTGGCGGCCGCGCCCCCTCCGTCGGCGGGACGGGGGGATTCATCGGTGGTCACGGTTTCCCTCATCGGTCTCTTCTTTCCGGCAGCAGGACGGGTTTGACCACACGGCCGGCGTCGCAGTCGCGTTCGGCCTCGTTGACGTCGGCCAGCGGGTAGGTGCGGATCAGCTGGTCGAAGGGGAAGCGGCCGGCCTGCCACAGACCGGTCAGCCGGGGTATCAGCAGTCCGGGTACCGCGTCGCCTTCGCAGATGTGGCGCAGGCATCGGCCTCGGTCGAGCGTGCCCGGTTCGAGCGGCAGAGGGGTGTGGAGGCGTGCCACGAGTCCGAGGGTGCCGGTGGGTCGCAGAGCGTGGAGCGCGTCGTTGATGAGCGGGGCCGAGGCCGTGGTGTCCAGGGCGTACTGGGCTCCGCCGTCGGTCAGTCGGCGGATACGCTCGGGCAGCCCGCGCGATCCGGCGGACAGAGGTGTCGCGCCGAACCGTTCGGCCAGGTCCAGCCGCACGGGATGGCGGTCGACGGCCACGGTCCGTACGCCGGCGGCGGCGGCCGCCATCACGGCGGCCAGGCCCACCGCTCCCGTGCCGAGGACCACGAGGGTGTCGCCGGGGCCCGCGGCGAAGGTGTTCAGTACGGCTCCGGCACCGGTGAGGAAGCCGCAGCCGAGCGGCCCGAGCAGTTCGAGCGGCAGGGCGGGGTCGACCCGGACGGCGTTGCGGGCCGGGACGAGCGCGTACTCGGCGAACGAGGACTGGCCGAACCACCGGGGAGCCAGCGCCTTTCCGGCCGCGTCGGTGAGTCGCGGCGGGTCCTCCTCGCGTCCTCCGAAGAGGTTGAGGGAGGCGAAGGACTCACAGTGGGCGGGGGCGGCGGCCCGGCAGTTCCGGCAGTGGCCGCAGGAGTCGAAGCTCAGCACGACGTGGTCGCCGACGCCGAGCGCGATGCCGGGGCCGCCCGACGCCACGACGACCCCGGCGCCCTCGTGGCCGAGGATCGCCGGGAGCGGGCTGCGGCCGGCCGACCGCCGTACCGCGAGGTCGGTACGACACATCCCGGCTCCCGCGATCTCGACCAGGACCTCGCCGGGGCCCGGCTCCGTACGCAGGGCCACTTCCTCGACCGTGAACGGGCCCTCGTACGAGCGGAGTACGGCTGCCTGGAACCTCGTGGTCACGCTTCCTCCTTGCGCGGGCGGTGGACGACGAACGGCCGGAGGTTGCCGTAGAGCCCCCACGGCCCGCCCGCGACGCCGAACCCGCTGTCCTTGACGCCCGCGAAGGGCTGGGCGAGGGACAGTTCGGCGTGGTGGTTGATCCAGGCCGTGCCGCATTCGAGCCGGTCGGCCGTCGCCTCGGCCCGGTCGAGATCGGTGCCCCAGACGGAGCCGCCCAGTCCGAAGCCGGTGCCGTTGGCCGCGTCGAGGGCCTCGTCGAGGTTTCGGTACGGAAGCACCGGCAGGACCGGTCCGAACTGTTCCTCGGTCACCACCGGGCTGTCGGGCGGGACGTCGGTGAGGATCGTGGGAGCGAAGAAGTACCCCGCTCCGTCGAGTCGGTGGCCACCGGCCGCGACCCGGGCACCGTCCGCCAGGGCCCGCCCTGTGACCTGCTCGACCCGGGCCAGCTGGGGAGCGTTGTTGACCGGACCGATCCGGGTGTCCGGGTCGAGTCCGGCTCCGACCGGGACGGTCTTCGCGCGCTGGGCGAGGGCTTCGACGACCTCGGCATGGAGTCGGGCAGGGGCGTAGACGCGTTTGACCGCCATGCAGACCTGCCCGCAGTTGCGGAACGCGGCCCAGAACAGCCGGTCCGCGATCCGGTCCACGTCGACGTCGTCCAGGAGGACGGCCGCGTCGTTGCCACCCAGTTCCAGGGTGACCCGGGCGAGCGAGGCCGCCGCAGCCTCGGCGACGGCCCGGCCGGTGGGCACCGAGCCGGTGAAGGTGACGTGACGGATGCCCGGGTGGGCAGCGAGACGGGCACCGAGGGGTTCACGGCCGGTGACGACGGTCAGGACGTCCTCGGGCAGGACGGTGGCGAGGACGGAGCCGAGCAGGCGGGTGGCGAGCGGGGTGTGCGGGGACGGTTTGAGGACCACGGTGTTGCCGGCCGCCAGCGCGGGCGCGAACTTCGCCGCCGCGAGCTGGAGCGGGAAGTTCCACGGCACGATCGCGGCCACGGGCCCGACGGACCGCCAGCGGACCTCGCTGTGCACGGGTCGGCCGTCGTCGATCCGGCGGGTTCGGGGGGCCAGGTCGGCGAAGTAGCGCAGCCGGGCCGCCGTACGGGCGATCTCGGCGTACGCCTCGGCCAGGGGCTTGCCCTGTTCCCGCGTGAGCAGCCGGGCGAGGTCGTCTCCGGCCGTTTCCACGGCGTCGGCCGCGGCGCGCAGGGCGGTGTTGCGGGCGGCGGGGTCGGCGCGCCAGCCGTGCCAGGCGCGCCGGGCGCGGGCGATCACGTCGTCCCATTCGTCCGGCTGCTGGTCGGGGGCCTCGTCGAAGGCCTCCCCCGTGGCGGGGTCGACGACGGAGAAGCGTGCGGCACGGCGCTCGGGGACGTGACCGGCTTCCGGTGTCGGCATCCCGGTGGTCAGCCCACGGCCCGAGCGCCGACGGTGTGCTCCCGGTCCTGCCGGTCCATCTCCGCCCGGAAGGCGGCGATCAGATGCGGCTGGATCCTCCCGGCGTTGCGGTCACCGCCCGCGCAGACCGCTCCCCGCACGCCCACGATGTCCGTGCCCATGCGGGTCAGCGGACCGAGATCGGCCTGCTTGACGCTGCCGGCGAGGGCGGCGAGCAGACCGGAGGCGTGGGCGCGCCGGACGAACTCGGCGCAGGCGTCGGGCGGGACGTGGTCGAAGAGCCGTGTGCCGTCCTTGATCGCGGTGTCCAGCATGGCCGCGTCGGCACCGGAGCGGGCGGCGATGTCGGGCAGGGCGAGTGGGTTGACGCAGCCGATGCGGTGGGCGTCGGCGTAGCCCGAGGCGACGACGAGCGCCTCGGGGCGGTGGTCCTTCACCGCACGGACGACCGCCCTCATCACCTCGACCCCCTGCTCGGGAGTCGTGCAGCCGTACAGGCCGACCTTGATGTACGTGGCGCCGGAGGCAGCCGCGCCCAGCGCGGCCAACGCCACCGTACCGGGCTTGTACGGCACGTCCCCCATGGTGGCGGACACCGGCTTGTCCACCGGCACCGCGTCACGGATCTCCCGGATGACCCAGGGGAAGTTGGCGCCCAGCGAGCCCTCGTCGGGCTTCTTGACATCGACGATGTCGAGGTGTTCCGCGGCCTTCGCACAGTCGAGGGCTTCCTCGACGCCGTCCGGGGAGATGAGAAGCAACACCGTGAGCTCCTTCCGCCGCATGTCCACCTGGCCGAGGACAGGGGTGCGGATCACCTGGTTCACCTGCGGTGCGCTCATCCTTTCCGTCGCCCCGTGGGCACCGGTAGGGCGCACGGAGCTCCAGGGAGGTGCGTAAAGGCACGCTCATGATGCGGTGTGCACCGGCGCCTGCCGGCGCACACCCGATCCTGCCGACCGCCCCCCGATGCCCACTTGTGTGCTCCGCGGGGCCCTGTCTGCCTGCCCCGTCCCGAGGCACGGAAGCCCGAGGCACGGAAGGCCTCGCAGGGGGCGCACGCTCCCCGCGGCGGCGCGCCCCTGGGAGGCCGTCAGCCGGTCGGCAGGCCCAGCCCGTAGTAGGTGACGTGGTAGCCGTCCACGTACCCCGCCTCGCCTCCGACGATCAGGTCGGTGGGATCACTCGCGCCCGCCGCCCTGGCCGTGGCCACGAGCATCTCGGCGAGTGCGTGACCCTTCGGCTCTCCGGGGCCGCCCGCGTCCACACGCCAGACCGGATCGTCGTCGCCGAAGACCGATGACGTGTGCGGGAACTCGGCGACCGTGCCCCAACCGAGTGCGGCCGGCTCGACGTCGTCGGGGGCGAAGCAGGCGATCGAGAGCCGGTCGCCGCACACCACGTCGAAGAGGAGGGGCGCGCTTCGGCCGTTGCGTCCGTAGAACGGCATCCCGAGCCGGATCCCCAGGGCGGTGGTCTCGGCGGGCAGCGCTCCCAGGAACTCTCCCAGCGACCGGGTGACGGTCTCCCAGCTACGGGCGGTCCACCCGCCCGGAAAACCGAGGCCGACGTTGGCCTCATCACGGTTGCTTCCGAAGAAGCCGCTGATCGCCTGCTCCTCGCCGTGGCCTTGACGCCAGAACCAGCTCTCCGCGGGGTCGGTGGGCTGTAGGACCAGCTCCGGTCCCGACTTCCCGGCACGCAGTTCGAGCGTGTCGGGCCTGCCGCGCCAGCGCAGGAAGGGAGCGCCCCAGAGCGGCTGGCTGTCGTAGAAGGGGCCCATGTCACCGTGCGAACCCATGATGGACGGCTTGCCCAGTGCGGCGGTCACTTCCTCCTTCGCGGCGCGGAAGGCCGCCGCCTGCGCCGCGGCGTCCGGCGCGGCGTCCGCCACGGGGACCGCGAGCTCCACGTACGACTCGCCGTCGACGTGACGCTTCTCGTAGTCGCCGACCGGGCGCAGACGAGCATCGCCCGAAGCCCGCCCGGTGATCAGTACAGGAGCATCCGACGTGCCGCCCCAGGCCCACCCCAGCCCGGCCGCCACGGCCCTCACGCCCTCCGGTGTCCAGCCGTCGGTGTCTGCTGCGAGGAGGCGCCGGGCGAGCTCCCCGACGGATTCCTCTTCCGTGCTTCCCTGTTGTGCGTTCATCGGGCCATCCTGCCGCATCCCAGACTGCGTCTCCGCAGGTCGCGCACCGGTGGCCGCCGGTTCCCCTCCGCAGGCGACGGCACACCTCCTACGGCAGAACGAGTCGCAGGTCCGGGCAGCGTTCCCCAGGTCCTTCAGGACTCACGCTGACCACTCGCCGACTTTCCTGACGGATCGGCAGGGGATCCGAGAGGGCTTCGATCGCCCTGCCGAGACCCACCGCGACGGCTGCACAAGCCTACGCAGCCCCCTCCGAACGGCGTCCGCGATCACCGTCACTCCGGCGGTCCGGGCGACGGTCAGGAGCGAGGCCGCAGCCGCACCTCGACGACACCCGCTCCGCGACGACGTCCCACGAAGCTTTCCTCGTCCTCGGACGCGCACCGATCCGCCGGCGACGCCTGACTCGGGGATCCTGATGGTCCGCGGATCGACCACAGGAGCGGACGGGGTGACCGCAGGCGTGCCAGCAGCAGTGGTTCCGGAAGCGCTGATCGGGGGCCGGTCCCGCAGTTGCCCGAGAACCACCAGGAGGTGTTCCGCAGTGGCCGGCGGCACGGCCATTGCCGACCGTTTCATGCCGGATCCCGCCGCCATAGATGACGATGATCGATCCGCTCCACGGCTGAATCCACGGCGGACGCGGTCGGGGCGGGCGTGGCATCGGGGTCTGGACGGGTTGTCGGGTGATGATGCCGACGTGCGACTTGATCACGTGTCTTATGCGGTGGCCCGCGACAGCTTCGTCTCGACCGTCCAGCGGATCGGATCGGCCCTCGGCGCCGGGTTCGTCGACGGGGGCGTGCACCCGCGATTCGGCACCCGGAATTTCCTTCTCCCGCTGAGCGGCGGCACCTACGTCGAGGTCGTCACCACACTCGACCACCCTGCCGCCGACCGCGCGCCCTTCGGCCAGGCGGTCGCGCGCCGCGCCGCCGAGGGCGGCGGCTGGCTCGGTTGGGTGGTCTCCGTCGACGACATCGCCCCGGTCGAGGCCCGCCTCGGCCGCACCTCGACCGAGGGCCACCGTGTCCGCCCCGACGGGTTCGACCTGAGGTGGAAGCAGATCGGCCTGCTGGAGCTACTGGAGGACCCGCAACTGCCCTATTTCCTGCAGTGGTTGGTTCCCAGCGAGGAGCGCCCGAGCGCCGACCCGCGCACCTCCACCACCATTCACGGAGTCTCCATCGCCGGTGACGCCGCCTCCATCGCCGAATTCCTCGGCGAACCGGCCGACCACCCCCTCGACCAGATTGACGTCACCTGGGTCGAGGACGAGGAACCGGGCCTGGTCTCGGTCGAGTTCGCCACCCCCCACGGCCCGGTCACGATCTGACCAGGACCCGACTGCCCCGCGGGAGCAGCCGGCTGGAGTCTCCTGGCTGGCGTGTGCCTCTTCGACGGGAGGCGCGTCACGGCGGACGATTCGGGGCCTCCCGGACGCCGGCGGGCAGCCGTGGGCGCACCGGCGACGGCTGGTGGCGCATGCGTTCGGAGTTGTGCGGGTCGGGCCGCCCGTACGCCCAAGACGGAGTCCGGCCCCGGCAGGGAGCCGGGACCGGACAACTGGTGCGATGTCCACGGGCGGCATCGTACGGAGTGCAGCGGTTGGGCCTTAATGCCGACAGGACGGTCGGACGCGGAGCAGTTCGGTCCGCAGGACGGGTGTGCCGTCGACCGGTGCCGGGTTCTCCGCGGTCGGCTCGATGCCTGCGGCGGCGATCTTGTCGAGTGTCGTCAGGCCGTCGGGGCCGACCGTGCCGAACACCGTGTAGTTCGGTCGCAGGGCGGAGTCGCCGTAGACGACGAAGAACTGCGAGCCGTTCGTGTTCGGACCGGCGTTGGCCATCGCCAGCAGGCCGCGCCCGTAGAGGCGGCGCGTGCCGGTGGGATCGGTGGGTGCGGGCGGCAGGTCCACCGGCAGCTCGTCCTTGTACTTGTACCCGGGGCCGCCCTCACCGGTACCGGTCGGGTCGCCGCACTGCAGGACCTTCAGCGTCGGGTACGCCGTCAGACGGTGGCACACCGTACGGTCGTAGAACCGGTGTCTTGCCAGGTGCAGGAAACTCTGCACCGTGCACGGCGCCTTGGCCCGGTCCAGGTGCAGCAGGAGCGAGCCCTGGCTGGTCGGAACCGCCATGTCCACCGTGCCGCGACCGGGGGTGTGCCGCGGGTCGGGCGGCAGCGGAACAGGGCGCGCCGGCGGCTCGTCCGGGGTCTGCGTGTACTGGCAAGGGCCGTGCGTGGTGCGTGGCGGAGCGCTGTCGGAAGCGGTGGCGACGCTCCCCCCGGACACGACTAACGCCACGGCCGCGAATGCGCTGATCAGTGCTCGTCTCATCTTGCACGCCCTTCCGAAGATCTCCAGGTCTTGGAGCGGTCGCAGTCTAGGGCGTGGTGCGGTCTGCGGGAGTGGAAGTTCCGGCCGATCAGCGTGGCCACAGCCCAATGCTTCAGGAAGACACGCCCTCGGCCGTGCCAGGACGATGGGATCCCCTGCGCGGACGCCGACCGTCAGAACTGCCGCCTCCCCCAACTGCGGTCGTCCTTCCCGTACTTCGCTCGAGCGCTTATCGTCCTTTCCATGGCCAACGGGGTGTACCACACCAAGTACGGCATCACGATCAATCTGACCTTCGAGGACCTGGGCCACCCGGACCGCCCTGGACTGCTGGAAGAAATCACCCGGCCCGTCGGGGAGCGGGACCGTGATCTTCTGCAGTGCCTGACCGACTACCAGGGCGGCGATTGCCGGTGCGCACTCGCCGACAAGACGCCGTGGATGTTCGTACGTCGGCAGCGCCGCGCCGGCCGTGTCGTGTGGGTGGCCGCACACGTACCGCTGACGCACGCCGCGACGCCCGAGGAAAGCGACAAGCACAAGGCCATGAAGGAGCGCATGGCCCGCTCCGCCTTCCGTCACGGGCTTGACGTCCAGGTGGAGGCCCGGTCGTCGGACGGCCGGATCGTCACCGACGTCCTGGTGTCGGGTGCCGGCGGACGGGTGGGGTGGGAGGCACAGTGCTCCCCTATCAGTGCGAGCCGAGTACGGCGGCGCTCCGGGCGGGCCCGGGAGAACGGCATAGCGCCCCTCTGGGTGACCGGCGACGTCTCGTCGGAGGTCATCGATCGCGCACCGTGGACGAGGGTCGACGACGTGCCCTGGCAGCGCATCGTCTCGCCCCTGGCGATGATCGTCCGAGGTGGTGTGCGGCACCTCCAGATCTGGAAGTGCACCGCGAGCAGCGAGCGATCCTGCCCTGAAACGGGTTCCCACTGCGGCAAGTTCCACAGCGGCTGGTTCCTGCCCGCCCTGTGCGTCCCGCAGGAACGCGCCACCGCCCTGGATGAACTCGTCGTCACCAGTGCCGAAGGCGAACACGTAGCCGTGCGTGTCCGCAACGCCCAGGACCCGAGGCGCGCCTCCTCCCTCTGGGCGCTTGCCGAAGACGTGCAGCGGTGGCGCGACCTCACGGACCACGGCGAAGGCGAGCCGGAGGACCTGTCGGCGGATGACGAGCCGGTCACCTACACCGAAGAGGAACTCGACAGTTCCTGCCGCTACGGCAACCAGGACCGCCCGTACTCCAGCGACCCGCGGCCCCGGCGGGGCATGACGTCCGCCACGGGCCTCCACACCTTCGACACCGCCCCCGATCACCCCTACCGAGCCCCCAGCCGGCCGGTGCAGATGCGCCGCCTGTCCACCCGCGAGCGCGCAGTCATCGCAGACGGACTGGGCCGTCCGGTGTGGGAGATCGGACCATGCACGCTCTGCGCGGAGCCGATCCACCGTTACGGCCGGTCGAGTGGCCTCGCCTGCGTCAGCTGCAGGGCCACGACCCTGAGCAGGTGATTGGTCACCGCCGCGGACGACGGCCCGTCCCTACAGCACCACGTTCCACAACGCCCACATGCGGGCTCACGTCCCTGGAGCCCGCCTTCGGAGCAGCGGTGCCGGCCATCGCCGGGAGATTCGCCGTCCGCCGAAGTCGCCAGGTCGGAGCGTCCGCGCAACCCAACGCGCCGCGTGGGACCAGGGTGCCGTCCACGATCCACGGTGACGCGGTGCGGGGCGATTCCCGCCACGGCCCGGGCGAGGAGCGCGTCGCGGTCACCGGCGCAGTCGCAGTGGGCCGGCGGCTCCTCCTCCACCCGAGCGGAGCACCGGGTGCGAGCGCGTGGCGCAGTCGGAGCAGTTCCTCCTCGCTCAGCGGGACGGGCAGTTTCTCCACTCCTTCCGGGGCGGCCGCCGCCTCCTCGGGCGGCAGCAGCCGGAGCGCGCCTGATGAGGGCGGACTCCCTGTGCGTCCAGCCAGGCCCGTATCGCCGGGGTCTCCGGGCACTCCAGGTCCCCACGACGGCGACCGGCGCGCCCGGCCGGGTGGCCGGGCCGTCCGCGAGAAACAGGAGGGCGTCGTCAGTCGTGTTCTCTCCTCGGCGCACGCGACGGCCCTGCGCTGCCCCGCCTGCTCCCTCCGACGCCGGTCACCGCCGTCCTCGTGCGGGAACGCGGTGGAACCGGGTGGTGCAGGGCCGCGCCTCGTAGATCTGGGCGCCCTGCCGGGTGCGGTCGCCGACGACGGAGAAGTGACTGTCGGTGACCAGCAGGGTGCCCGGCCGGGCCTGGTCGGGCTGGATGTCGTGTCCGTTCCCGGCGATGGTGACGTCGGGCCGTGCTTCTCCAGCCGTGCCCCGCGCCGCGTGCCCCCGACGCGACAGGTGCGGACGAGGGTGCCTCCGGTGGCCCACAGCAGCTCGTTCCGGTCGTCCCACAGCACCGCGTGCGCCGAGGTCAGGGGTGGGGTGGTGCCTTCGATCCCGTCGAACCGATGTTCGTTTCCGGCGGTGCGGGGTGACCCCGCCGGGATCCGCCGCGTTCTCCGCCGATGAGATGCGGACGCCGTCCCCTCCGGGCAGAGTGGGGAACGACCTGTTCGTACCGAGGTGGTCCCCCGTGGTCCCGCGTGCTGGAGGCGGGACGGACCGATGCGAGGATTGTCGTGACGTCGGAGTGATCGATGTTCCGCAGACGGCCGGCCGACAACAGCGAGGACCTTCTGGTCCGGCTCGGGTCGCTGACCGCCAGGGCGCGGGAGTTGGCCGAGACGCAGCGTTCCCGCGTCGAGCTCGCCGTGGCCCTGCAGCGCGACATGCTGCCCTCGGACCTGCCCAGTTTTCCGGGTGCCCGGCTGGCCGTCCGCTATGAGCCCGCCAACCACGGGCTCAACGTCGGCGGTGACTGGTACGACGCCTTCTCCCTGCCCGGCGGGCAGATCGGCATGTCCATCGGTGACGTGCAGGGGCACAACATCGAGGCCGCCGCCTTCATGGGACAGGTCCGCGTGGCACTGCGCGCGCTGGCCTCCGTCACCGGGGACCCGGGAGAGCTGCTCGGTCGCACCAACGACCTGCTGATCGCTCTGGGCGCCGACCTCTTCGCCACCTGCACCTTCCTGCGGCTCGACCCCGCTGCCGGCACCCTGGAGTGCGCCCGGGCCGGTCACATCCCCCACATCTGGGCCACCACCGACGGCCGCTCCGGCATCGACGACAGCGAGGGCGGTCCTCCGCTCGGTGTGCTCCGCGGCGTCGACTACCCGGCCACGCGCCACCGGCTCACCGCCGACGGCGTCTTCGTCCTCCTGACCGACGGGGTGGTGGAGGGGCCCTCGCTCCACGTCGACGAGGGTCTGGACCGGGTGACGCGGCTCGCCGGGATCACCGCCGTCGCCGGGCTGGACGTCGACGCACTCGCCACCGCCGTCATGAAGCTGGCGGCCACGGTGGGGCACGAGGACGACGCGGCCGTCCTGGTCGTCGGCCACGACGGCGGTCCGGCCCGGTCGGCGGTCGAGGAGCGGGGGGAGGGGGCTCGCCCCGGCATGGGCCGGTCCTCGGACCGGCCCGTGCCGTAAGGCGGCGCCCGACACGCAGGGGTCCTTGCCCGGTCACGGGGGCCCGGCCGGTGTCTGATGGCTGACGTGTTGGACACTCGGCAGTTCCGGCCCTCTACGGAGGCGGCTCTGATGTCGCTGGCCGTGACGGTTTGCTACTACGCGGCCGGACGACTCGGACTGATGGGTCGCCTCGTCGTCGAAGGCGTGGTGGTCACCCCCATCTGGCCGCCCACCGGCGTCGCCGTCGCCGCCCTGCTGCTGCTCGGCGCGCGGGTCTGGCCCGGGATCGCCCTCGGCTCCTTCCTCGTCATCGCCTCCCTCACCGCTCCGGGGCCCACCACAGTGGTCACCGTGGTGAGCAACACCGTCGCGCCGCTCTGCGCCTTCCTGCTGCTGAGACGGGCCGGCTTCCGGCGCGACATGGCGCGGCTGCGGGACGGGCTCTCCCTGGTCTTCCTCGGCGGGTTCGGCGCCATGCTGATCAGCGCGACCGCGGGGGTCGGACTGCAGGTGGCGAAGGGCTCTCTGGACAAGAGCCAGTTCTGGCCCGTCTGGCTGGCCTGGTGGGTGGGCGACACGATGGGGGTGCTGCTCGTCGCCCCGCTCCTGCTCGTCCTCGCGGGGCCGGCCGGACGGTTCCCGGTACGGCGCTGGAAGGAGGCGGCCTTTCTGGGGCTGACGACCCTGGTCCTCATGCCCATGGCCGTGCTCAGTCCGATGAGCATGCTGTTCCTCGTCTTCCCCCTGCTGATCTGGGCAGCGCTCCGCTTCCAGCTCGCCGGAAGCATGCTGTGCGCGCTCTTCGCCTCCGTGCTCACCACCTTCGAGGCGACCTCCGGGCGGGGCGCGTTCCTCCACCTGACGGACGTCGAGATCATGGCCAAGCTCCAGGCGTTCAACGGTTCCGCCGCCCTGACCGCCCTGCTTCTCGCCGCCGTCATCACCGAGCAGCGTGCGACCCGCCGGTCGGTGCGCCGCGCCTGCCAGGAACTGGCGGAGGTCCTGGAGCACCTCGCGGCGGGCGAGCCCTCGCCGGGTCCACCCAGCCGGGCGGCCCCACACGGCGGGCACCGGGATCCGTGACACCCGCGCCGGAGCCGGAGCGGGGATCAGGAGCCGTACGACGACTGCAAGGCACGGGAACTGTCCGGCGCTGTCAAGCTGGTGCATGATCGCGTGGGAGGTGCACGGTCCTGAGCCGGTGGTTCTGCCGGGTGGCGGCATTGCGGTCGGAGACGAGGCAGTCGATGGCCCGGTAGGTGTCGGGCAGGACCTCTCGCCGGTGGGTCCGACGGGTCAGCCGCTTCCAGCGTTGGTGGTCGGCGCGCGCGTGCTCGACGGTGACGGTGGCTACCGCGGCACCGGCCTGATCACCCCGCTTCACCGAGAACGCGGTCAGGCGGAGCCGTTGGCCCCGAAGGAAGAACACAACGCCTCCCACCGCAGGTCCGCTCGTGTACGGGTGCGGACAGCGGGTGGACGTGACGCAACAGCAGTCCTTGAAGAAGGAGCCGATGCCGCGGGCGAGCTGTCGGACCATGTGACGCACCATCCGATCCAGCCCAGGAATCATGCCCAGGCGCCGTGTTGCGGGTTGAAGGGGGGAGCTTCACCTGCCCCCGCTGGACCCGCCACGACGACTTCACCGGCCTGCGCAGCCCTCGCCCACCAGCCCCCGTGTTCACCGTCCTCCCAACCGATCGGCGATGGCCCCCGATCCCTGCATCCGCGAGGAGGGGGTCTCCTTTCCACGTCTGGAGGGCTCGAAGGCCTCGAACACGAGCCGAGGCCGCGCCGTCGGGCCGCCTGCACCCACCCGCACGGCGTCCGCCACCTGTTCTTCGCCGCCCACGACCCGGGCGAGGAGCAGGGCGGCATGATGCGCCGGTTCGTCATCCGACGGAACGAGCACACCGCCGATACTCGCTTGCGCACCCCCGTCACACGGGTCAACGTCACCTGACACCTGACGAAGGCAGAAGAAGATGACCAGGCGGACCCACCCCGTCGACCACGAACTCATCCAGGCGGCGGCACACGTCGCCCGCGCACGCTGCCGGGGCGACAACCACACCATGGCAGCCGCGGCCCGCGCCCAGGACGGCCGGATCGTCACCGCCGTGAACGCCTACCACTTCACCGGAGGGCCCTGCGCCGAGCTGGTCCTCATCGGCACCGCGGCCGCCCGGGGCGCCTACGACCTCGACACGATCGTCGCCGTGGGCGACCGCGACCGCGGGGTGGTTCCCCCGTGCGGCCGGTGCCGTCAGGTCCTCCTCGACCACTTCCCGGCCCTCAAGGTCGTCGTCGGCCAAGGGGACCGCATCCGAACCGTCCCCGTCACCGACCTGCTGCCCGAAAGCTACGTCTGGGCCGACCACCGGCTCGACACCGAGTGAGCCGCCCGGTCGGGCGCGAGCGCCACCACGTCGCGGGCGTGGTGCTCTGCGAGGGGAGCCGGTCAGGCGGCCAGGGCCGTGCGCGCGGCGTGCAGGGCGTCGTCGAGGGTGTCGGCGGTGCGGTCGTGGCCGGTGAACCCGCTCGCCTCGTCCGGGTCGATGCTCCATCCCCAGCCGGTCTCCGGGTGGCCGTCGACGACGAGGACGTGGCCGTCCAGGGCGATGGTGAGGGAGACGTTCCCGCCGGGGCGGGGGACGGCCTTGACGGCCGCTCCGGGGCCGAGGATGTGGGCGGCGGCGGAGCGGGCTTCGTCTGCGCTGGTCATGCGGTTCTCCTCGTGGGGGACGGTCGGGACGACGGTGCGGTCGTCGGGGTCGGTCGGAATCCGCCGGCCCGGGACGGCGCCGGTGCCGGCGGGCGCGGTCAGGCCGAGCCGGAGGTAGCCGGTGGCCGGGCGGTGGACGGTCGGGTACGGCTCCGGGACGGCGCCGTGCGCGAGTGTTGCGGCGCAGTGCTCGGGGCCGGTGCCGTGCTGTTCGCGTACGAGCGTGGGCCCGGGCCCGCTTCGGTCCAGCGGCCTCCTGCTCACCTGTAGCCCTCCTCGCCGGTGTGCCTGCTCGTGATCCTCGGTGTTCCGTCGGGTTCCGCGTAGATCATGTTGCCCCTGATGGCCGCGATCAGGCGGGAGCCTGTGCTGCCACGTGGCAGCCGCGGTGCCGCTCGCCGTCCCGGGTGGAGTCGCGCCGGGGTCGTCGGTCAAGGCGATGCGGACGGTGATCCGTTTGCCGACCGGTCCGCGCCGGACCTCGAAGCCTCCGGCCACCGCCCTCACGATCTCGAGGCCGCGTTGACCCGCCCGGCCTGCGTCGGCGGCGCGGGTGAAAGGCAGGCCCGGGCCCAGGACAGCCGTGTGTTCCCCGTTCACGGTGGGGTCACTTGCCCCGGTTCTTGTGGGTCACACCCCTGTCCGCTGTGGAGTCGGGCACGTCGGCGCTCCCTCATCGCCGTGGGCGGTGCTGCGGGTGGGCACCCGTCTGTGCCAGGATCACGCACATGCATGACGGAGCGAGTACGAGCAGCGAAAACGCTGGAAGCGCGGACCAGCTGACGGCGGTGGTCACCGCCAGCGACGGCATCCGTGTGTTGAGTCTCGCGGGCGAGATCGACCACCACACCGGTGATGTTCTGCGTCAGGCGCTGCGGGCCCCCGGCGCACCCGGCCCCCACACGGTGGTCGACCTGCGTCAGGTCACCTTCATCGATTCCAGCGGCATCAACATCTTCCTTGCCGCCCATCACGACCTCACCCGGGTCGGTGGCTGGCTGCGCTTGGCCGCCCCGGGCGAATCCGTACGCCGCACCCTCGAGATCGTCGGCATCGATACCGTCATCGACTGCCGCGAAACGCTGCGCCAAGCTCTCGCCGACTGAGCGCCGGGTCGGCGTCGGCCCGGCCGGCACACAGGACCCGGTCCCACGTGCCGTCCGCCGACCAGCGGCGGTGTCGTTCGTCAACGGCCTTCCCACTGCCGAAGCGCTCAGGAAGGTCCCACCGCGGTAGGCCGGTCCGCACGCGGAAGAGGATCCCGTCGACCGCCCTTCGGTGATCGCGCCGACGCCCGCCGCGAGACCCCCGAAACCCGTAGCACCCCGTGTGTCCGCCTCGGCACGCCGGACGCCTCGGGGGCTGGAGGAGGACGAGTCGACCTTGGTGCCGGTCTCGTTGCCGACCCTGTCGTACGGGCAGTTCGCGGTGACGCCGTTCTTCGCGGTGATCTGCTGTGCGTCGTTGACCGTACAGGTGGTGCCGCGCGGGCGGACAGGACCGCCGTGCCGCCCGGGCCCCGTCATCGCGGTTTGACGCACCCGCTAATATTTGCCGGACGACAAGATATGGGGGCGGTCCGAGGTCGAACTCACCGGCGGTGGCACCGATGCGTCCGGGCCGTCGGCCATGAGCTTTCCCGGCTCGTCGCCGGGCGTCCTCCGCCGTGCCGCTCCGGTTCTGCGCCACAAGGCGGGCGCCCCGCCGCTCGCCGGAACCCGTCACGTCTTCAGAAAGCAGGAACCATGACCACTCGTGAAGAAAACCTGGACATTGACGTCAAGGTTTCGGACGCCAGTACGGCAATTTTGACCGTTGGCGGCGAAATGGACGCCGAGACCGCCACGTTCCTGCACCACCACGTCGCCAACCAGTTCCTCCACGGTCGCCGTCACCTCGTACTGGACCTCTCGGCTCTGCGCTTCATGGATTCCTCGGGTCTCAACGTGGTGATCAAGGGAGTCCGAGAGGCACGGGACAGGGGCGGGGACGTGCACCTGGTGGCGCCGACGCCCGCCGTCCGCCGTCTTCTCGAGATCACGGGGCTCAACATGACGACCCCCATCCATGCGGACATAGAGGAAGCGCTCGTCGCCGTGGGACAGGGGGATTCCGCCGCCTAGGCACTGGCGCGACCGGGGAGCCGGGGCGCGGACGAGTAGACGGGCTCCCGTTCGCCGGATCCGCGTGCCGGGTGCGGTTGCGCCCGGCACGCGAACGAACGTTTCCGGCCGGCTACCGTCTGCTTCGCCCCCGGCACCTTCTTCTCGACGACGACCTCTCGGTGAACGCCGAGGTCATGCCCGGCCGTTGGAAGGGCCACTCGTTCTTCCGGCGCACCGGAGGGAGCGTCGTGCCTCCCGTTCGCCGCTTCCTCTGACTCCGGGCCCCGCGCCGCGCCCGCCCCGGTCCGCTTCTCGCTTCACGAGACCTTGATGCCGATGAGGCAGGTGTCGTCGTCGGTGTCCGACTTGCTGTGCAGCAACAGCTGGTCGAGCCGGCGTTCCAGCGAGGTGGCCGGGCCCTCTGCCGCGGCGAGCAGTTGGGACAGGGAGACCTGGACCGAGGTGTCCCTGCGCTCCACGAGGCCGTCGGTGTACATCAGCAGCGTGTCGCCCAGCTCGAGCTGCACCTCCTCCTCCTGGTACTCCGCCTCCGGAAGCGCGCCCAGGAGCAGTCCGCCGAGCAGGGGAAGGGTGTCGGCTTTGGGCCCTCGGACCAGGACGGGCGGCAGATGGCCTGCCCTGGCCCAGCGCAGGACGCGGGTGTCGGGGTCGTACACGCCGCACACGGCGGTGGCGGTCACCTGTTCGCTGAGGTGGTGCGCCACGACGTTCAGCCAGGACAGCATCTGGCCGGGACCGGCGCCGGTGATGGCGAGGCCCCGCATGGCATTGCGCAGGACGACCATGCCGGTCGCCGCCTCGATGCCGTGACCGGCGACATCGCCGACGCACAGCAGGACGCGCTTGGACGGGAGGACGACGGCGTCGTACCAGTCGCCGCCGACGAGGGCCTCGGCCTCGGCGGGCCGGTAGCGCACGGCGACGTCCAGGCCCGGCGTGTCGAGGGGCGCGCGGGTCGGGGGCATGATGGCGTGCTGGAGCTGCAGGGCCAGCCGGTTCCGCTCCGCCGACTCCTGCTCGGTCTGTGCGAGTTGGTCCCGGGTGACCGCGAGGGCCACCTCGGTCCAGTGCTGGGACGATATGTCCTGGTAGGCGCCGCGCACGGCGAGGAGCTGGTCGCCGGCGTCGAGGACCGGCTCGGCGATGATCCGGATGTGGCGGGTGACTCCGTCGGACTGTTGCAGGCGGAAGGACGTCGATGCGGCGCGGCGACGGTGCAGCACCGCCCGGAGGAAGCGACCGATGGCCACGGCGTCGTCCGGGTGCGCGTGCTCGGCCAGGTCCTGCAGGGAGACCGGGCCGTCGGTGATCGCCCTGCCGTAGAGGTCGAAGAGCTGCCCGTTCCAGGTGATGTCCCCGGTGACGAGATTCTCCTCGAAGCCGCCGATGCGCCCCAAACGCTGGGCGTGCTGGAGGAGGCTGGCCAGCCGTACCGTCTCGTCCTCCATGCGCCAGATGAGCAGGACGCAGTCGGCGTGCCGACTGATGCTGATGTCGGCGACGGTGGTCAGGGGTACCTGGTCCACCAGGGCGGTGAGCGTCGCGCGCTGGGCGCGGAAGGGTTCTCCGGTGGCGTAGACGCGTTCGATCTTCTCGAAGAGTTCGCTGTCGCCGCCGGCCGTCAGATAGGCCTCCAGGAACAGAGCGCCCTGGACGGCGCTGCGGGGACGCCCGGCGGGGTCGAGGAAGCGGCTGTTGGCGTGGCGGATGCGGAAGTCGACCAAATGGCCGTCGCCGTCGAGTTGAGGGGTGAGGACCAGGGCGGAGTCGTACAGGGATTCGGAGAGGTCGACGAGTTCCGATACGTCGGCCGACGCCCGGGTGCTGGTGGGGGGCTCAGTGAAGAGCGGTAGGTTTTCGAGCGTGTGGGCGCACAGTTCCGCGAGGGCTTCGATCTGCCTGGTGATGGCCGGGAGGTGCGGCGCGAGCGGCTCGGGCCAGCAGATCTCCAGGACTCCGTGGATGCGGCCCCCGGTGCCGGCGGGCACCGCCACACGGCCGCCGCCCAGGGACTGGGCACGACCGATGGTGGGCGGGCCCGCTGCGGAGAGGGACTCGATCCGTACGATGCGCCGCTCGTCGAGGGCCTGCCGTGCCACGGTCGCGACGCCCGGCGGGACGTACCGCCAGCGATTCGCCTCGTCCGTGCTGAATCCGGCATGCCCGCAGAGGGTGAGGGAGGCTTCCGTACCTGCTGCCCATACGGCCACGGCGGTCGCTCCCAGCGGGGCGAGGGCGTGTTCCAGAAGGGATTCGGCGACGGCTTGGGTGTCGCTCGCGGCGAGCGCGGCGCTTTCGGCGGCGCGCAGTCGGACGGCGACGGAGGGCGCGGAGTCGCCCTGCTCTCCGTTCGTGTGCCGGACGAATTCGTCCGCCACCGCGGCGAACTGGTCGCGAGCCGCCTGGTTGACGATGTCAGCGGCCAGTTCGAGCGGGGACAGACCGGCCTGCCGTGCCAATTCGTTCAGCTGACGTGCTGCCTGAGCCGGCCCGCAGCCGAGCCGCTCGACCATCACGCCCTTGGCGAGCTCCATCAGTGCCCGGCCCTCCGCGGCGGCGTGTGCCGCGCGTACCTCCGCGCGCAGTCGTTCCACGGTCGCCGTCAGGCGGCCGACCGCGGACGCCCGCTGCCCTGCCGGGGGTGCCGAGGTCTCGGCGACCGGGGCAACGCCGTCCGCTTCCGTGCCGTCGGCCGTCTCCGCGGCCTCGACGTTCGCCAGGTCGGTCATGACATCACCGGCGCGTCCTGCTGCGGGTCCAACCAGCGACGGACGCAGTCGATGAGGTCGTTGGCGTCGAGGGGCTTGGTCACGTAGTCGCTCGCGCCCGAGGCGAGGCTCTTCTCCCGGTCGCCCGGCATGGCCTTGGCGGTGACGGTGATGATGGGCAGGTCGGCGTGGTCGGGCATCTGCCGGATCTCGGCGGTGGCCGTGTAGCCGTCCATCTCCGGCATCATCACGTCCATGAGGATCAGGTCGACGTGCGGGTGGTCGGCGAGTGCCTCGATGGCCTTGCGGCCGTTCTCGGCGTGGAGGACCTGGATGCCGTGCAGTTCCAGGATGCCGGTGAGGGCGTAGAGGTTGCGGGCGTCGTCGTCGACGACGAGGACGGTCCGGCCGTGCAGGGAGTCGTCCAGGGTCTGGGAGGCCTGGGGGCGCGCTTCGTCGATGCGGACCAGGGGCACGACGTCGCCCGGCTGTTCGGCGGAGAGGTACAGGGCGATCCGCTCGCGCAGTTCGTCCAGGCTGGAGAGCAGTTCCAGAGGACGCTTGCGGGCCAGGTCCTGCAGGGTCGACTCGAAGGCGGCGTCGAGGCGTCGGTTGTTGTGGGCGAGGACGGGGACGCTGCGCAGCGCGGCGTCGCCGCTCATCGCGTCGAGGAAGTGCATGGCGTCGCTGTCGGCGCTGTCGAGTTCGAGCACCACGCAGTGGACGGGTGCGGCGGCCAGGGTGCCGGCGGCTTCCTGGGGTCCGACCACCGCCACGAGTTCGATGGGGTCGCGGTCGTGGCCGCCGGCCAGTTCGGCGACGGCGCTCTCGGCGACGAGGGAGAGCAGTCCGCGCGGGCGCTCCTCGATCACGAGCAGGCGGCGGGGCTTGCGCGCCTCGATCTCCGCACGGGCGGATCGACCGCTGTCGAACGGCGCTTCCGCTGCCGGGAGCGCTGCCGTGCCGGTGTCCTCGGAGGTGGCCCGGTCGAGGTCGCGCTGGAAGCCGGGCCGGGTGCACGGGAGGTAGAGGGTGAAGGTGCTGCCCTGGCCGGGAACGCTCTCGGCGGTCAGTGCTCCGTCGAGCAGGTGCGCGATCTCGCGGCTGATGGACAGGCCGAGGCCCGTGCCGCCGTACTTCCGGCTCGTGGTCCCGTCCGCCTGCTGGAAGGCGCCGAAGATGGCTTCGAGGTGCTGCTCGGCGATGCCGATGCCGGTGTCCCTGACGCGGAAGGCGACGACCGGGCCGCCCCGGTGGACGGTCGCCGGGAGCTCGTCGTCCGACACCGGTTCGATGCGGAGTTCGACGCTGCCGTGCTCGGTGAACTTGACGGCGTTGGACAGCAGGTTCCGCAGCACCTGCCGGAGCCGGGAGTCGTCGGTGACCAGATCCGCCGGGACGCCCGGGGCGGTGGAGACCGTGAAGTCCAGGCTCTTCTGGGACGTCATGGGCCGGAAGGTGGCCTCGACGTAGTCCAGGAGCTGCCGCAGCGCCACGCGCTCCGGATTGACGTCCATCTTTCCGGCCTCCACCTTGGACAGGTCGAGGATGTCGTTGATCAGCTGCAGCAGGTCCGAGCCGGCCGAGTGGATGATGCCGGCGTACTCCACCTGCTTGGCCGTGAGGTTGCGGGTGGGGTTCTGGGCCAGCAGCTGGGCCAGGATCAGCAGGCTGTTGAGCGGGGTGCGCAGTTCGTGGCTCATGTTGGCCAGGAACTCGGACTTGTACTTCGAGGCCAGCGCGAGCTGCTGGGCGCGGTCCTCCAGCTCCTGCCGGGCCTGCTCGATCTCCAGGTTCTTGCCCTCGATGTCGCTGTTCTGGGCCGCGAGCAGGGCCGCCTTCTCCTCCAGTTCGGCGTTGGAGCGCTGCAGCTCCTGCTTCTGGACCTGGAGCTCTTCGGAACGCGCCTGGAGCTCGCCGGCCAGTCGCTGGGACTCGTCCAGGAGTTCGTCGGTGCGGGCGTTGGCGACGATCGTGTTGACGTTGACGCCGACCGTCTCCATCAGCTGTTCGAGGAAGTCCCGGTGGACCGGCGTGAAGGCGGTGAAGGAGGCCAGTTCGATGACGCCGAGGACCTGGTCGTCCACCACGATGGGCAGCACGACGAGGCTGCCCGGTGTCGTGCGGCCGAGACCCGAGGAGATGCCGATGTAGTCGGCGGGGACTCCGTCGACGGCGATGGTGCGTCGGCTGCGGGCGGCCTGGCCCACCAGGGACTCCCCCAGCTTGAAGCGGTCGTGACCCGTGATGTCGGTGGGACGGCTGTAGGAGCCGACGAGGCGCAGTTCGGCCCCCGCGGAAGTGTCCTCCGCCAGGTAGAACCCTCCGTACTGGGCCGAGACCAGCGGGGTGAGTCTGTCCATGACGAGCTCGGCGACCAGGGCCAGGTCGCGGTGGCCCTGCATCAGGCCGGAGATCAGCGCGAGGCTGGACTTCAGCCAGTCCTGTTCCTGGTTGGCCCGCGTCGTCTCGCGCAGCGAGCCGACCATCGCGTTGATGTTGTCCTTGAGCTCGGCCACCTCGCCCGACGCCTCGACGGTGATCGAGCGGGTCAGGTCGCCCTCGGCGACGGCGCTGGTGACCTCGGCGATGGCGCGGACCTGCCGGGTCAGGTTCCCGGCGAGCTCGTTGACGTTCTCGGTCAGCCGCTTCCAGGTGCCGGAGACGCCCTCCACCTCGGCCTGGCCGCCCAGCCGGCCCTCGCTGCCGACCTCCCGGGCCACGCGCGTCACCTCGGCGGCGAACGAGGACAGCTGGTCGACCATGGTGTTGATGGTGGTCTTCAGCTCCAGGATCTCGCCGCGGGCGTCCACGTCGATCTTCTTGGAGAGGTCGCCGTTGGCGACGGCGGTGGTGACCTGGGCGATGTTCCGGACCTGGCCGGTCAGGTTGTTCGCCATGGAGTTGACGTTGTCGGTGAGGTCCTTCCAGGTGCCGGCCACGTTCGGCACCCGGGCCTGGCCGCCGAGGCGGCCCTCGGTGCCCACCTCCCTGGCCACTCGGGTCACCTCGTCGGCGAACGCCGAGAGCGTGTCCACCATGGTGTTGATCACGGCGGCGAGTGCCGCGACCTCTCCCTTGGCCTCGACCGTGATCTTCCGCGACAGGTCACCGCGCGCCACCGCCGTGGCGACCTGGGCGATGGAGCGCACCTGCCCGGTGAGGTTGGACGCCATCACGTTGACGTTGTCCGTGAGGTCCTTCCAGGTGCCGGAGGCGCCTCGGACGGTGGCCTGGCCGCCGAGGTTGCCCTCCGTGCCCACCTCGCGGGCGACCCGGGTCACCTCGTCGGCGAACGCGGACAGCTGGTCGACCATCGTGTTGATGGTCTCCTTCAGCTCCAGGATCTCGCCCCGCGCCGTCACCGTGATCTTCTGCGACAGGTCGCCCTGCGCCACGGCCGTGGCGACCTGGGCGATGGAGCGCACCTGGGCGGTCAGATTGCCGGCCATGGAGTTGACCGAGTCGGTCAGATCCCGCCAGGTGCCCGAGACGCCCTTCACATCCGCCTGGCCTCCGAGGATTCCCTCGGTGCCCACTTCGCGGGCCATTCGGGTCACCTCGTCGGCGAAGGACGAGAGCTGGTCGACCATCGTGTTGATGGTCTCCTTCAGCTCCAGGATCTCGCCCCGCGCCGTCACCGTGATCTTCTGCGACAGGTCGCCCTGCGCCACGGCCGTGGTGACCTGCGCGATGTTACGGACCTGGGCGGTCAGATTGCCGGCCATGAAGTTGACCGAGTCGGTCAGATCCCGCCAGGTGCCCGAGACGCCCTTCACATCCGCCTGGCCTCCGAGATTGCCCTCGGTGCCCACTTCGCGGGCGACACGGGTCACCTCGTCGGCGAACGCGGACAGCTGGTCGACCATCGTGTTGATGGTCTTCTTCAGCTCCAGGATCTCGCCGCGGGCGTCGACGTCGATCTTCTGCGAAAGGTCTCCCCTCGCCACCGCGGTGGCGACCTGGGCGATGTCACGGACCTGGGTGGTGAGGTTGCCGGCCATGGCATTGACCGAGTCGGTCAGATCGGCCCAGGTGCCGGAGACACCGGGTACCTCGGCCTGCCCGCCCAGGGTGCCTTCCGTGCCGACCTCGCGGGCGACGCGGGTCACCTCGGAAGTGAAAAGGGCGAGCTGGTCGACCATGCCGTTGAACACGGTGGCGATCTCGCCCAGCAGGCCGTCCGCGTCGTCCGGCAGGCGGGTGCCGAAGTCGCCGTCCCGCACCGCCGTCAGTCCGGCCAGCAGCTGACGCAGCTCCGGCTCCCCCACCTTGCCCACACTCCGCGCCCGTGTCCGGGGAACACGCGCGTTGTCGACCGTCGTCTCAGCCATGACCATTCCTCGTTGGACGCTGCTTGGAGCCCCGCCGGTGAGCCGGACACGGCCGCGGCCCGGACAGGCCGCTCCCCCTCGTCGGCAATCGTTGCCGTACGACAAATATGAGGAAGCCTACCCCAGCCGCGGATGGGGGAAGAAGCGGTGGTCCGCCCGCCGCCCTGCCCGGCCCGGCCCCGGCCTCGGGGCCGGAGCCGGAGCCGGGCCGGTGCGACACATCCGTTGTGGATACCCTTCCCTCCGATGTTCGAGCGGCGACCCGGGACAGTGATGGATGAGATGAACTCGTACGGGCACATCTGGCACGTTCCGCTGGAGCCAGGTGCCTTCGCTCGCGCCCGTGACCTCACCGCCACCGCACTCGGCACGTGGGGCTGGCCCCGAGAGCGCATCGACGACGTCGTGCTCCTCGTCTCCGAACTCGTGACCAACGCCCACCGCCACGCCGGCACAGACGCGTGGGTGCACCTCGACCCCATACCCGACGGCGCCCGCATCACCGTCCGTGACAAGAGCCGCACCCACCCCGTTCAGCGGGCACCCGGCCTCACGACGGCCACCGGCGGCTTCGGACTTCACCTTCTCGATCACCTGGCCGCGGACTGGGGCGTCGACAGCCACGAGGGCGGCAAGCACGTCTGGGCCGACTTCCTGAAGACCCCCTTTCCGCCTGATCCGGCGGCGCGACGTGCCTCCTCGGCCGAGCAGCACGTCATTGACCGGCCGGCGCCCTTTCCCGGCAATGTGATGACCCAGGCGGAGTAAAGCCCCCGACGTACGCGTGCGCTCTCCCCGTCTCACCCGAACGCCCTCCGCCGGAAACGTGTCTCCGCGATCCTCGCCGACGCCGTCGTGCTGATCGACGGCGGTCCGCCCTTGACGGTGGGGCGACCTTCGCGCGTCCCGCTCGCGGCCACGTGTCATTGCCGCACGACGTGCGAAGAGGGAACCGAAAAGGCTCGACGGCATGCAATCGACATCGAAGGGCAAATGGAGGCAACGAGAATAGTAAGGACGAGCAGGGGGTGTTACCCATCACTACCGACGAAATGAATACCCTCCGTCGAGAGACCGAAAAGTGGAGCCATGTCGTGTCGGCGGCCGCGGCGCGCGACGAGGTGCGCAGATTCCTCGACGAGGGGTTCTGCCGCGAGCAGCCGACCCTCGGTGAGGACGTCATCCTGATCGATGCCCGTCTGGTCGCCTCCGAACTGGTCACCCATGCGATCCGGCACGGCGGCGGTGTACGCGCTTTCAGGCTGTCCCTCGCCGACGAGGGCCTTTGGATCACCGTCACGGACCGCAATCGGTCCTGGCCGACCGACGTCTCGGGCACAAGAGGCACGCGTCCCGGCGGCCTCGGTCTGCAGATCGTCCGGCGCCTCAGCCGAGAGGTCACCGTGACGCCCTCGGCCGGGGGAAAAACCATCCACGCATTGGTGCCGCTGAGGTGACCGGTCGCGCCACTCGGCGGTTCGTCCGCACACCGGATCGAAGGCACGGTTGCGGAAGTGGGACGAGAAGTCCCGGCCGAGCCCGATCGAGGGCTCACCCGGCCTCCACGGGTCCGTCGGTGTGAGGGACTGCGGCGACCGCGGGAAGCCCGGGGTGCAGGGCGGGCCGATGGACCGACGACAGCCACGCCCCTCGCCGTCCCCGTCAGGCCGAGCGTGACGAGCATGCGGGCCGCGCAGGCACCCCGCTCCTGGCCGCAGGGCCGTTGCGTCCGGCGACCCCGACCGACGGGGCAGGCCGGCCAGGCATCCATCTCCCCCTCGCGGGCACACGACACCCGGACAACTGACGTACAGGGCAACAGAGACGAGTGTGATCGCGTGTCCCTCTCCCCCCACCCCACGAGTGCGAACGACTCCGCACGGACCGGCCCGGTCGCGGACCCGAAGCGGGGCAATGGTCCGGCCGTCGCGGCCCTCGTTCTCGGCATCGCAGCGGTCCTTCTCTTCTGGACCGTCCTCGGTGGCATCGTGCTCGGCCTCGTCGCCCTGGTCCTCGGCGTCCTCGGCGCCCGCAAGGCTCGCCACGGCCACGGCCGGCACGGCACGATGTCCGTCATCGGCGCGGTCCTCGGCGTGCTGGGAATGCTCGCCTCTGCGGTCGTACTCGCCATCGGCGCCTCGATCCTCGACTCGGACGAGTTCAAGAACTTCGACGACTGCGTCGAGCACGCCAACACACAGGCCGAGCGGGATACGTGCGCCAAGGAGTTCGACCGAGACCTGAACGACTGACGGCGATGACGCCCTGACGGCGAGGTGCTTCGATCCGACGGCCCGGTGTCACCACGCACGCCGCACGCCGACCCCATGTGTGCTCGGTGGACGGGCGGGCCTCCGGTCGTGGACGCGTGCGCCAGCGGTGCGGGGACGGTCGGCGCCGGCGGCACCGTGAGCGTGGGACACCGCCTTCAGCCCCTGTCGGCCGATCCGGGACGGATCGGCCGACAGGGGCTGAAGAGCGCGACGCTCATGCTGGACGACGCCCGTGGGAACTTCCCCCGGCCGTCGGCGGTGACGGGGCCGAGCGAGCCGGCAGAGGTGCGAAGGCCCTGCCGGACGTCGTCCTGTCGGCAACAGGCTGCCGCATGCGTCCTGAGATCTACGATGGCTCCACCGGCGGCGCTTGTTCGGCGACTCATCGGGTACCGCGTTTGAATGAGGTGCATCCCGTTTGTGTAGGCGATTGCTGAAAGCGATGGGTACGTGACTCGTCTCAGTGGCTCCGGGGACGGCCAGGCGAAGGGACCGGGCGAAGATCCGTTGTCCCTCGTGCTGGAGATCGCCGATGCCGTGGACGGTCTCATGCACCTGTGGTCCTCAGCGAGCCAGCGGGCGAGCCTGCGGCTGTCACAGCACCAGCTCCGGGCCCTGCACGTCTTGCGGTCGGCACCGGGACTCAATCTCACCGCGCTGGCCGAGGGCATGGACATAGCACTGCCCACCGCCAGCCGGTTGTGCGACCGGCTGGTCGCCGCCGGACTGCTGGAACGCGTGCTGCACCCGCACAAGCGCCGTGAGCTGCAACTCAACCTCACCGCGTACGGCCGTCAGGTGCTGGACGAGGTGGCCTCGCACAGGTCGCGGGCGCTCGCCGAAGTCGTGGCGACGATGGACTCGACCGAGCAGGAGGCGCTGAGCCGAGGCTTGAGCGCCTTCCTGGCCGCTCAGGACGGCACGATCCGTACGACACGGCAACCATGACCCGTGCCGGTCAGCGGGGGCGTCCCTTCCAGTCCAGGCAGACCACGGCGGCGTCGGATGCCAGTTCGTCGCTGCCGAAGTGCTCCACCAACCCGGAGACGACCGCGCGGGCGGTCTCCTGGGGAGACACGGGGCGGGTGGCACCCAGGATCTGACGCAGGACGTGCTCGCCGAAGAGGTCGCCGGTGGCGGAGCGGGTGCCGTGGACGCCGGTGCTGACCACGATGAGGCGGTCACCCGGCTCGATCTCGAACGTTTGTTCCCTGTAGGGCGTTTCCTCGAACATGCCGAGGGGGAACTGCGCTTCCAGGTCGATGCGCGTGGTGCCGCCGTCGCGCTGGTGGAAGAGCTGGGGGGATCCGGCGTCGACGGCGTGCACGGCGCCGGTGGCCAGGTCGAACTGCAGCAGGAGCGTGGAAGCGTAGACCTTGCCGCCGTACTGGGCGTAGACCGCCTGATCGGCGAGCGACGCCTGGTCCGCCAGGCTTATTCCGGCGCGGCGCGCGTTGCGCAACGCTCCGACGGTGAGGCCGGTCAGCAGGGAGGCTTCGATGCCCTGGCCCATGCCGTCGGTGACGGTGAGGAGGAGATGGTCCGCGCTGGTCGACCAGTCGAAGTTGTCGCCGCCGATGGCGTAGGCGGGCTCGAGGTGTGCTCCGATCGTGTACTCCTCCCGGGCACAGCCGCGGCCGGGAAGAAGCTGCCACTGCATCTCCGCGGCCAGAGTGAGTCGCCGGGTGCGGCGGGCCTGCTGATAGAGGTCGGTGTCACGATCCGCGGTGAGGAGCTCGTGACCGAGGGCCGTGGCGAAGGAGCCGAGCTTGAGCACGGTGTCCGGGTCGGCTCCGCCCACGGGCAGACGCACGGTGAGGACGCCCAGGCGGTCACCGCGCACCGTGATGGGAAGGTGCGCAAGGTGGCCGGTCCCGTCCTGGAGGACCTCGACGACCGGGCTCTGCTGGACGAAGGCGCTGCCGGCCGGACCGTCGCGAGCCGGGATCGGTGCCGCGGTGAGTGGGAGCTGGGAGACCGGTTGCAGGACGGACAGGCCGTAGTCGGCGAGAAGGATGGTCACCTGCCGGGCCCCCGCCTGTTCGGTGAGGATGCGGGTGGCGGTGGCGAGCAGGGCGTGCGGCGCGGCAGCGCGCAGCTGGGCTTCGGCGGACGGAAGCAGGTCAAAGTTTTTCACTCCACACACCCTCTCGCCTTACCGCTTCCACGCTACCTCGCGAGAAGGGCTCCGCCCCAGATCGTCGCCAGGGCGGAATCCGTTCGCCCCCGCGCCGGCTGGCGGCGGAGGCCGGCTTGTGGCACACGAGCAGGCACACGTCGTCGTCGCGTTCGGAGTCGTGCAGGAGCCGGTTGAGCAGAGTGTCGGCCGCGGCGTCCAGATCGTGGTCCAGTTCCGAGAGGTCGAGGGCGGCCACGACGTGGCCGAGACGTTCGATGCCCGGATCGATGCCGCGCGCGCGGCGTTCGACGAGGCCGTCGGTGTACATGACGAGGGACGATCCCGCGGGCAGGACGGCGGTGTGTTCCCCGTACGTGAAGGGCACCGGGAGTCCCAGCATGACGCCCGGCTTGGCGGCCAGGACGTGTACGGTCCCGTCGACGGCCCGGACCACGGCGGGGGGATGGCCGGCGGACGCCCAGACGACCTCCGGCTCGCCGGGCTGGAAGCGGGCGATCATGGCGGTGGCGTAGAGGTCGGGCTGCAGGTGCCGCAGCATGCGGTGCAGCTTGGTGAGGATCTCGCCCGGTCTGCTGTTCTCGACCGCGTAGGCGCGCAGAGCGGTGCGCAACTGGCCCATGACCACGGCGGCGTGCATTCCGTGGCCGGTGACGTCTCCTATGACGGTGAGCAGGCTGCCGTCGGGCAGGTGAAAGGCGTCGTACCAGTCCCCGCCGATGTTCATGCCCTGGGCGGCCGGAAGGTAGCGAGCGGCCAGGAGCAGGCCGGGCGGGGTGGGAAGCTCGGTGAGCTGGGCGCGCTGGAGGGTCTCGGCGGTGTCGCGGTACTGCTCGTAACGGCGGGCGTTGTCCAGGGCGACGGCGACGCGGCGGGCCAGTTCGACCAGCATCACGCAGGTGTCGGCGTCGAAGCGGGGGCCCGGGGCGGTCAGGCTGAGCACGCCCAGCACGCGTCGTGCGACGAGTGGAATGGCGAGGAGGGGCCGCTGTGGGGACAGCACGGAGGGCGGCAGGTCGTCGGTGCCCGGCAAGCCGCCGGGGTGAGGGGCGGCATGGTGGGGGCGGCCCGTGCGGGCCGCGGCCACCGCAGCGGCCGAGTGCCCGCGCTTCTGGCGGGCCTGCTCGGTGTCGGGCTCTTCGTCACCCTCGTCGAAGAGCCAGATGTCCAGGTGTTCCGCGTAGTTCGGCACCAGCAGTTCGCCGAGTCGCCGCAGGACGGCCGTGGGGCTGAGGGACTCGGTGACGGCGGCGCTGGCGTCGCCGAGAAAGGTCAGCAGGCGCCGGGCCCGCTCCGCTTCGGCACGTGCGGTCTGCTCCGCTTCGAGCAGCTCGCGCTGCGCCCGTGCGGCGGCCTCGAGGTCGGCGTGCAGGGCCACCACGCCCTGGTTGGTGTTGTGCAGCTCTTCCCGGTGCAGCCGGAGCAGGTCTTCCTGTTCGTCGAGCCGGCCCAGCACGGACGTGGTGGTCTCGTCGGCACGCAGGAGTGCCTCGGCCAGTGACGGGCGGGCAGGGAGGCGGCACTCTGCCGAAGGTGCGGGCAGGGTGCACGTGAGGGTGGGCGTGTCCTTCGGTACGGGCGCGGGGGCGCCGATCGGTCGTAGCCGGATGTCGAGCCGGCCGTCCTCGTCGGTGGTCCTCCGGACGGTGAGCAGAAGTTCCCAGTCGCCCCCCTGGTCCAGGCAGGCGCGCAGGCGAGCCGTGAGCGAGGTGAGGAAGCGGGCCCGTTCGAGCGGTGGTGTTCCGCCGTCTGCCGTGAGCAGGTCGAGTGCGGCACGTACCTGGGCGGCGTCGGCGGTCGTCGCCGTCTTCCAGGTGTGCGTCGTCGAGGTCATGGTCTGCCATCCGATGGGGCGGGGGCCAGGACGGCCACGCTGGTGTCGTCGCGCAGGGGGCGTGCGGCGCTGCCGGCGTCCCGGAGGATCACGGCGGCCACGACGGCCGGGTCACGGGTGAGGAGCTCGGGGTCGTCCGGCGGTACCCAGCGGCTGGGAAGGCCGTCACTGTGCAGGACGAGGAGGCTGTCCGGGTTCCAGGGCACCTCGCGCACGGGGACGGTGGCGGGGAAGTGCGCGCCCACGATCCCCGGGTGGGAGATGAGGTGCTCCCAGCGACCGGCGGCGCGCAGTCTGGTGCCGATGTTGCCGACCCCGGCGAACGACAGCCGGTCTGCGTCCCGGTCGAGCTGCGCCACGCCGACGGCGGCGCCCCGCGTGGTACGCAGCACGGCGTGCAGATGGCGCAGGATCTCGGCCGGCGGCCGCTCCGCCACGTGGCGCAGTGCTTCGACTGCCGCTGTGGACGCCTCGGCCGCCTCGGCCCCGTGTCCGAGACCGTCTGCCAGCATCAGGGTGACCCGGGAGCCGGAGCGCACGGTGGAGTGGGCGTCTCCCGAGTGTTCGGCGTGGGCGAGGGAGGTGTTGATGCCCCCGGTGCGAACGTCCGGGCGCGCGGGGGACGCGGCTGCGCGCCGCGGGTCTCGCGGCCGGATGCGGGCTACGGCGACGGTGCCGCGACCGAGCCTGCTGTGCAGGTCGAAGTCGGTGGAGAGGCGAAGGCAGGTGCCGAGACCGGCGCCGAGGGAGGACGGTGCCGTCGTGCAGCCGTCTTTCAGCGAGGCGCCGGTGTCGCCCATCCCGGGCCCGTGATCGAGGGAGGTGATCTGCACGCAGGGCTCGGCGCCGGGGGCGGGAGCGGGCGAGCCGGAAAGATTGATCATGATGCGGCCGCCGCCGGCGTGCTTGACGAGGTTGGTCGCCAGTTCGGTGGCCACCAGGGCGGCGACCGCGGTGGAATGGGGGTCCAGTCCTTCGCGGGCCGAGGCCGCTTCGGCGGCCACGCGGACGTCCCGGACCCGGGTGCTGTCCTGGACGGGGATGTCCCAGACCCTGCTCATGACGCACCTGCGCGAGGCGTGGGCACGCCGGAGACCCAGTCGGCGATGGTGACGGTGGTGCCGTGCCCGGGGCGGCTGTCGAGGGCGAACTCCGCGACCAGGCGCTTCGCGCCGCTCAGACCCATGCCCAGACCGTTTCCCGTGGTGTAACCGTCCGTCATGGCCCGTTCGACGTCCCGGATCCCGGGTCCTGCGTCGACGAACGACAGCCGCAGCCCGCGGTTGCCCTCGCCGCCCAGCGGCGTCATGTCCATGTGGCCACCGCCTCCGTGGACAAGGGTGTTGCGCGCCAGTTCGCTGACCGCGGTCACCAGCTTCGTCTGCTGGACCAGCCCGAAACCGAGGGCGGCCGCAGCCTGGCGCACTTCCTGGCGCACCCAGGCGAGATCGGCGTCGGAACCGATGGGCAGGCACGTGGCCGAGACGGGCGGGGCATGCATCATGCACCCTCTTCCGGGTGGGTCGGCCGGGCCACATGTGACCCGCGGCCCAGCAGGAACAGTGCCCTTTCGACGTCCAGGGCAGTGATCAGGCCGGGCAGGGTGAGGCCCAGTTCGACCAGGGTGATGGCCACGTACGGGCGCATGCCGGCCAGCACCGTCCGGGTGGCCAGCAAGCGGGCGCTCGCGGCGATCTCCGCGAGGACGCGGCCGAGGAAGGAGTCGACGATCTCCACTCCGGAGATGTCGATCACCACGCCGCCCACCGGCCCCGGGCCGGTCGCGATGCGGTGGGCGATCTCCTGCTGCAGTCGCTCGGCCGCGCTGTCGTACAGGTCTCCCTGCAGGGTGACGAGCAGGACGTCTCCCAGGACCAGCACCGGCACGGGCCCCGGCCGGGTGAGGGGGCGTCCTGTCACCGTGAGCTCGCTCCCGTGCCCGGTCGCGGCGAGACGACGATCCCCTGCCGGTCCAGTGCGTACGCCAGGGCGTCGGCCAGGCCGGCCCGCGTGGTGATCGCTCCGAGGTCGATGCCGAGCTGCACGATGGTCTGCGCGATGGCGGGCCGGATCCCGGAGAGGATGCACTCCGCGCCCATCAGGCGGGCTGCGGCGACCGTCTTCATCAGGTGTTGCGCCACCAGCGAGTCGACCGTCGGCACACCGGTGATGTCGAGGATGGCGTAGTGAGCACGCTGGTCCACGATCGCCTCCAGCAGGTTCTCCATCACGACCTGGCTGCGGGCGCTGTCCAGCGTGCCGATCAACGGTACGGCGACGACGCCGTCCCACAGCCTGATGACCGGGGTCGCCACCTCCAGCAGCTGCTGACGCTGCCGGGCGATCAGTTCGTCGCC
This sequence comes from Streptomyces sp. NPDC107498, assembly GCF_055582805.1. NCBI lineage: Bacteria > Bacillati > Actinomycetota > Actinomycetes > Kitasatosporales > Streptomycetaceae > Streptomyces > Streptomyces sp. NPDC107498. Next base: position 131,341 of record NZ_JBVJPE010000001.1, read on the forward strand.
GGCGCTGAGGGTGGTCTCCATGACCACCAGGCGGAGCGTGCCGATGAGGATGGTCAGCGCGAGCTGACCGGCCTGCGCGTGTTCGTCGGCCGGTTCCTCGGCCTCTGCTCGCATGAGCGCGCTGACCGGCTCGCGCAGGCCCGCGACCTCGCCGGCGATCTCGGACGGGCTGAACCCGGCCCTGGCCCGGGAAGCGGACATCCGGCCGAGCTGCTCTCTGACGGCGACGAACCCGGGAGCCTGGACGTCCTCCAGCAGCCCGCTCCGGGCCACGTCGGCCAAGGCGTCCACGACGGCCTTGCACGCCTCCACCGCCTCGTCACGCGAAACGGTGAAGACCGTGCGGAACAGAGCGGCCTCCGCCCAGCGTTGGGCGATCTGCTCACGTCGGCGCTCCAGGAAGCCTCCCAGCTCCTTCGCCGCTTCGAGGCCCGTGTCGCGCTCCGCCACCTGCATCGTCTCCCTGCTGTGACCCGGCGGGCCAATCGTTCGGTGAGCCATCAAGCAATTGTTGTCGCATGACAACAGTAGCGCGGGCGGGTGGGCAGAACAACACGCGACCCCGGCACGCCGCGGCGCTCAGGCGGCGGCGGGTCGTCCCCGCCAGTCCAGGCACACGATCAGGGCGTCGTCGTCCGGCGCGGGCCTGCCCCGGTGCCCGGTCAACTCCCGCAGGATCGCGCGCGGCACCTCGGCGGCGGGCAGCAACCGCGTGGACTGGATGGCCCGGGCGAGGGCCACTTCCCCGTACGCCTCACCCCGGGGCGAGGCCACCGCGTGCACCCCGTCGCTGACGAAGACGAGCCGGTCACCCGGTTCGACCTGGAAGTCCTGGGTCACGTAATCCGTCTCCTCGAACATGCCGAGCGGCAGCTGGGCCTCGAAGTCGACGCGTTCCACCACGCCGTCACGCAGCCGCAGCAGCTGAGGGGAGCCCGCGTCCACGACACTCGCCCGCCCCGTCGCCAGATCGAAGTCGAACATCAGGACCGACAGGTAACAACGGCCCCGGTAATGGGCGTACATGGCTTGATCGGCCAACGCCGCCTGGTCGGCGATGGAGATGCCCGCGCGTCGCGCGTTCCGCAGGGCGTTGATGGCCAGGTTGGTCAGCAGGGCCGCCTCTATCCCCTCCCCCATGCCGTTGGTGACGTAGAGCATCAGGTGATCGGCGGTGGCCGACCAGTCGAAGTTGTCGCCGAAGATCGCGTAGGCCGGCTCCAGCTGAGCTCCGAGGTCGCACTCGGGACGCGAGCAGGAACGGCCGGGCAGCAACTGCCACTGCATCTCCGCGGCCAGTGTGAGCCGATCCCTGCGTCTCGCCTGGAGGTAGAGGTCGGTGTCGCGCTCGGCCACCACCACCTCGTGGCCCAGCACGTCCGCGATGCCCGCGAGCTCGGTCTCCCATTTCCGCGCGGCCTCGCCGTCGGGGAAGGCCACCGACAGCACCCCGAGCCGGTCGCCCCGCACGCTGACCGGCAGGTGCAGACGCGTACGGCCGCTGCCGGCGGTCTCCCGATACGGCTTCTGGGAGCCGAAAGCGCGGCCGGCCGGACTGTTGTGCACCGACACCGGCTCCAGCGTGTGCGGCAGCACCGACACCGGCTGGAGCACCGTCAGGCCGTAGTCGGCCATGAACAGCTCGACGTCCTCCGCGCCGTACTGCTCGACCAGCACGGCACGGACGGCATCGAGCAACTCGTGGGGAGCCGCTGTCCGCAGAGCGCGTTCAGCGGCCACAAATCTGTCCATAAGGGATGACCCCCATCCTTCTCCGCGGGGTCCCGCACCTCGATCACGAGGCCGGACCCCAAACGGGACACAACGATCCACGGACATCTGTAGCCCGCGGGATCCCCTAGTACGCTGACAGGCACCCCAGTGCCTGCGAGAGTGTGACCGTGACTGCCTTCCGCCGCCCCGAGCCCCACGAGGTCGCGCGCGTGACCACGACGGCAGCAGAGCTCCTGGAAGTCGTGTGGGGCCGCGCCTCGACCGCACCCACCTCCGCGTCCCAGTTGCGCGCCCTGTACATCCTCGAGCACCACGAGGGCATCAACCTGCGCACCCTCGCCGAGGGCCTCGCCTCCACATCGCCGTCCGCCAGCCGCCTGTGCGATCGACTGCATGCCGCGGGTTTCGTCGAACGCGTCATGAGCACGGAGGACAGGCGCGAGGTGCGCCTGCACCTGAGCAGTCGCGGCCGCACCTTCCTCGCCGACCTGCGCGCCCGGCGGGAGGTGGAGCTGCAGAAGGTGCTGGAGGAGATGCCCGCCGCCAAGCGCGTCGCGCTACTGGAGGGACTGGAGGCGTTCTGTTCCACCGCGGCGGCCCAGATACACGGCGACCCCCTGGACGTCGACAGCTGGACGGCCTGAACGACGCCTCGCGGCGCCCGTGCCACCGTCGCCCTTCGGCGAAGGCGACCAGCACACGGAGCGATCTCCGCCCACCGGAGCATTCCTGGTCCTTCCCCGTACGTCCGACCTGGTTACTTTGTTGCCTCCTGGTCATAGTTGTCAAACGACAACCATCTTCTCGGCACCTCTCACCTCGGCTCCTACCCCCGTTCGCCCGACGTGAGCCGACCGGGCGCCGCAACCCTGGACCCCGTGTCGCTTCAGCGGTCCTCAGCCCGTGACCCGTCCGCCCGGACGGCCCAGCCCTCCGGCGTCGTCCGGCAGGGGGCGACCTCGCACGATCCGGCAGGCGGAGCAGACGTGCGGCGTGCCCCTGCAGGGGCACGCCGCACGCGGTGGGGCCGGGGCCGAAGGGCCGCTCGGGGTCAGGACTCCTTCGCGAGGATGCAGAGCAGGGAGCAGGCGACGGCCGAGGACGGTGCGCTGGTGGTGGGCGGGGTGCCGGGGGGCGCGTTGAGCCCGGAGAAGGTGGCCGACGCCGTGTTCTTGAGCGGCAGGGCCAACAGGAAGGAACTGCAGTGGACCTGCCGGCTGGCGCCGACCGCGAGGTCGAAGGTTCCCGCCGCCGTCCGGCATCCGGGGGTGGTGGGATCATTGACCGTCACGCCGGTCGCGACGACGGGACCGGTGTTCGTGACGGTGATCCGCCAGTACGCGGTGCCGAGCAGTTGCAGCAGGCCCACGGGGCTCTTCTTGGCCCAGGGCCCCGCGCCGCCCGGTCCGCACGCGTGGGGGCTCGAGACGGTGCAGATCTCCTTGTCGACCGTCACCTCGGGCTTGCACTGCGCTCCGGGTGCGACGGGGAGGTCGACGGTGTTGGAGGTCAGGGAGCCGGACCCGTCGGTCGCGGTCGCGGTGTCGGAGACCCGGGTGACCGCGCAGTCCGCCGCGACGACCGTACGCACGCAGACCTGGGGCGCGTCGCCCTGATAACTCGCCACCAGCACGGGATGGTTGGTGGCGGTGAAGTCAGCGGCGCTGTTCAGGACGAGCTGGACGGTGACGGTGACGGCCGGATGGTCGGCGCTGGAGATGCCGCTGAGGTCGACGGTGCCGGCCGGGGTGAGGGCAGGCGCGGCGAGGACGGTTCCGTCGGGGTCGGTGACCGCGACGGTCGACGCGGCGAGGTCGACATGAGTGAGGTCGATGGCTTCCAGCCGCGCCTCCGTGTACCCCTGTACGTGACCGGACGACCCGTCGCAGTAGAAGTCGGACGGCTTCAGCGTGACGGCCGCACCACTGTGCACGCAGGGAGTGGCTCCCGTACCGGGGTCGAGGGAGAAGAGGATGCCCGCGTCGCCGAGGGCGACGAGGCAGCGGGTGGTGGCGTCGTAGGTGTACCCGTAGTCACGGGTCGCGCCGCCGCCCACGCCCGGGTGGGTGGCGGTGGCCGGGAATCCGGTGCACGGCTGCCCCGCGGTCCAGCTGTAGCACAGGGTCGCGCCGGGGACGGGCCCGCCCCAGACGGGGAAGTAGCTGCGGGTGTCGGTGGCGGTGGTGACGACCTCGGGGTTGAAGACGAGGACGCCGTTGCCCACCGTGCCGAGCCCGGTGGCCGGTGCGGCGAGCGACGTGCCGTCGATGCCGTAGCACGTGGTCAGCGGCGACCCGGCGTTGCTGGTCGCGGTGCACACGCCGTTGGCCGCGCCGGAGGCCGCGTAGGAGGTGAACGCGTTGTACGTGTAGTGGGCGGCGCTGGGACCGGCCGGGTGCGCGGTGTCCCAGCCGGCGCAGACCATGGCCGTGGCCGGGTCGAAGCAGCCCAGGGCGGGCGCGGCGGCGAGGCTGGACCCGCTGGTCTGGGGCGATGAGGAGACGAACACCTTGCCGCCTGCGGTGGTCATGCCGCCGAGGTAGAGCGAGCCGGTCGCACCGGGCAGGTCGTGATTGGGCCGCACCACGGGGGCGTAGGGCTGTCCGGCGCAGGGCGTGCGGTCGGCGATCTCCAGGCAGAGCACCTGGCCGGTGCTGGCGACGCCGTACAGGTTGCCGCCCTCGGCAACGAGACCGGCCATGCCGTTGGCGCTGGACGGGGTGCCGCCGGTGGCCCGCAGGGCGAAGAAGCCGCAGTTGGCGCGGGCGCCGAGGTCCAGGCAGCCGACGCCGAGCGCGGCTGCGGTCACGGCCGGGTAGTACAGCACGCCGGGCCGGCCGGGGTCGAGCACGTACTGGGGTGTCAGGGTGCTGCTGATGTTGCCGGTGTTGCCGGAGCCGAGGGGGCCCGGGGCGGTGTTGAGGGGGCGGGGCCACGGGCCGCCCGCACAGGGTTGTCCGGTCGACAGGTTGCTGCACACGGCCTGCGGCGCCGCGGGACCGGTGTGGTGGTACATGTTCCACGCCTCGACGTCACCGCTGTCGGTGCGGTGCAGCACCGGGGTGAAGCCGTCGCCGCCGGTGGACTGGGCGGTGGGCCGCACCGGCGGCAGGAGGTTGTTGGCCTGCGCGGTTCCGCCGGGACGGGCCGCGGGGTGGCTCGCCCGCACGGCTCGGGTCGCGGTGCCCGGGTCGCCGTCGGTGAAGGTCGTCCCGTCGGTGGACCAGCCGGGAGTCCAGCCCGGCGGCACCTTCAGGGAGCCGGGGACGTACGTCTGGGCGGTGCCTGCGCCGTCGATGGGGTCGGTGATGACGGCGGGTGCCGGGGCTCCGGGAGCGGCGTTGGCGTAACCCACCGTCCAGTTGACGGTGGAGCCGTGGTCCAGCGGGATCCGGCCGGGATCGGTCACGTTCTGGGCGGTCTTCACCAGGGCCGACGCGGCGGTCCCCGCGGGGGCCGGTTCCGGGGCGGCGGCCGACGTGGCGGTGAAGCCTCCCGCGGCGGTCAGGGCGAGGGCGGTCAGCACGGCGGCCGCTGCGGTGCGCAGCGGCCGACGGGATCGGTATGCGGGCACGGGACGGGACATATGTTTCCCATTCTGTGTCGTGGAGCGCGCACCAACGGTCGTGCTGACAGGCGCACGCAGACGCACAACGTAAAGGCGTGACTTCACCCTGTCACTGGTTTTGGTGAAGCAAGCCACGATGTGACAGGAAATGGGCACCACTGCCCGAATCCACACCACCGCTGCTTGTTCGGCTTCCCGAACCTGCAGGATCGGATGCCGATTCTGTCCGGTGGCCGGGGCGGGTTCACGGTCCCCGCGTTCCGCGGCAGCGCCGAGGGGAAGGAGCCCGCCCACCGCACGGAGGCCCCGACCCGGCCTTCACGACCTGGCCGCCGATGACCTGGACGTCGTGACGCCGTCCGTCCCCGCCTCTTCCCCCTGTCTCGCCCGGCATCGCGAAGGCGCCCGGTTCTGATGGAGGGCCGCCGCCGAACACGCCGTAACCGGCTACGGCCTGCACCTGGAACGCCTCCTCGATCCGCTCGGGCGTGGTAGCCGGTCACAACACTTCGCACAATTCGGGCGCATGCCGACTCAGCCACGCCTCGACACGGCTCCACGCGGCCTCGCCCCGGGCACGCCCACTCGTCGTCGCCTCCACTGTCGGTCTCGTTGAGCGATCTCTTTCCTGCCGGGGCCTCGTGCTCGCACCGTTGTCTCGGCCTCGGGGACGCACGGGTCGACCGGCCGGGCCGCCGCCGTGGAGGCGGTGGGAGCGGCCACCGGCGGCTTGCGCGGGAGGCCGACGAGGGACGGGCCGGCGGCGAGCACGAGCGACCCCCGGCTGCCCGGTCACGTGCGGTGGGCGCTTCGGCGGTGTCGGTGGCGTGCTCTCCACCGGGCGAGGAGCTCGGCGGGCGTGCGGGCCGGCGGTGTCCGTTCCGCCGGCCACCGCTCCTGCGGGGTGAGGGCGACACGGGGCATGAGGTAGCGGTCGCCGCCGGTCTCCAGCACGCACAGGGGGGCGTCGCCCACGTCGTCGGGGTGGCCGATCCTGACGACCACGCGCTGGGGCGGAAGGGCGGGGATCTCCCCCTCCAGGACGGTGTCGTGGTGGTGCGTGGTACGGGCCACGGCGATGGTCTTCCCGTTGACCCAGACTTCCGCGCGCCGACGCCGCGGGTCGTCCAGGACGGTGATCGACTGTCCGTCCTGATCCAGGTGGTAACGGTGGTGGCCCGCCATGTCAGCCTCCTCGGACGCTCCTGTCACCAGCGTAGGGCGCCGGCGGCGAACCGGCTCGAAAGGCCACCGGCCCTACGGCTCCGGCGCGGTCCTCCGCACCACGACGAGCGCCGCGTCATCGCCGAGGTGGCCGCCGGCGTACGCCTGGAGGTCGGCCCGCAGCCGGTCGAGCAGGATCACCGGGTCGTCACCCGCCCAGGCGGCGAGCCGCTCCGTCAGGGGATAGAAGGCGCGCGAGCGGTCGCGGGCCTCCGTCACCCCGTCCGTGTGGAGGAGCAGCGCGTCTTCGACGCCGAAGGGGAACGTCTCGACCGTCACGTCCGTCGCGAGGACGTCCGAGAGCCCGAGCGGCGGACTCGTGCGGGTCGTGTCGAGGGGGATCACCCGCCCCCGGCTGAGGAGCAGCGGCGGGGGGTGCCCGCAGTTCACGAGCCGTACCACCGGCTCGTGATCGGGGATGTCGAGCACCAGCGCGGTGACGAAGGCCTCCTCGGCGCCGTCGGGGCGTGCCTCCGTCGCCCCGTGGGTCCGCTCGGTCGAGCCGACTCCCGCCTCCAGCTGCCCGACCAGTTCCGGCAGCCCTCGTTCGCGGCGGGCCGTGACCCGGAAGGCGCCCAGGACGAGGGAGGCCTCGCTGATCGCGTCGAGCCCCTTGCCGCGGGCGTCTCCGATCAGCAGCCGGGTCCCGGACTCCGTCCGTGCCGCCGCGTACAGGTCGCCGCCCATCTGCGCCTCCTCCTCGGCCGCCAGGTAGACCGAGGCGATGCGCAGGGGCCCCGCCCGCTCCGGGAGCGGCGGCAGGACGACGCTCTGGGCGGCGTGGGCGATCGACCGCAGGCGTGCCACCCGGTTCTCGTCCCGTTCGCGCAGGCGGGCGAAGAAGGTCGCCATGACCGAGATCAGGACGAGGGCGACGATCTGGTACGTGTGGTTGAGGTCCGTGACGGTCGTCCGCGCGACGGCCACCACCGCCTGCGCGAGGATCGCGACCGCCCCCACGAACGCCGTCGTCCGAGGTCCCGCGAAGGACGCGGTCACCGCGGGTGCGGCGATCAGGAACGGCCCCAGGTGCACGTCGGGAGGGACCAGGACGTCCACCACCGTGACCGCCGCGATCAGCGCGAACGGCACGGCGAGCAGCAACCGCCCGCCACGCCGTGAAGGACGGGGAACGAGGTCCCGCCTGAGGGAGAGCACGTAAAAGGCATACCCCAGACGCCGCGGCATGTCCTCTTGTCCCCCTCCGTCCCCTTTTCGCCTCCTCTTCGTCGGTCGGCGCGGCACGAGGGGGCGTCGACAGCGGCCGTACGGCGATAGAGGCGGCTCGCGGGGGTAGGCGCCCCGCGTGAACGAACAGGAATCGCCACGGTCGGAAGCCGAGGAACTACTGTCCGGACTCAGCGTGGACGATCGCAGGCCGGAACAACCCGTGCTGCTGGACTCCTCCGGCGCTCCGATCCGTACGTGGCAGGAGAACTATCCGTACGAGCGCAAGATCCGTCGGGCGGAGTACGAGCGGAGCAAGCGGATCCTGCAGATCGAGCTGCTGAAGCTGCAGCGCTGGGTGAAGGAGACCGGTGCGCGGCTGGTGGTGATCTGCGAAGGGCGGGACGCGGCGGGCAAGGGCGGCACGATCCAGCGGTTCACCGAGCGGCTCAACCCCCGCGGGGCCCGGATCGTGGCCCTGGACAAGCCGACCGAGCGGGAGGCGGGGCAGTGGTACTTCCAGCGGTACATCGCCCACCTGCCGGCCGCCGGTGAGATCGTCTTCTTCGACCGCTCCTGGTACAACCGCGCCGGTGTCGAGAAGGTGATGGGGTTCTGCACCCCCGAGCAGTACGAGCTGTTCCTGCGGCAGTGTCCCGCCTTCGAGGCCATGCTCGTGGAGGACGGGGTCCTGCTGGTCAAGTTCTGGTTCTCGGTCTCCCGTGCCGAACAGCGCACCCGCTTCGCGATCCGCCAGGTCGATCCCGTACGGCAGTGGAAGCTGTCTCCCACCGACCTCGCCTCACTGGACCTGTGGGACGCCTACACCACCGCGAAGGTCGAGATGTTCCGCGCGACCGACACCGACCACGCGCCGTGGACGGTGGTCAAGAGCAACGACAAGCGTCGCGGGCGCCTCGAAGCCATGCGCAGCCTGCTGTGGCGCATCGACTACGACCGCAAGGACGAGACGGCCGTCGGCCGCCCCGACAGCCTCATCGTCGGTGCCGCCGACACGCTCCTGGAGTCCGGCGAGGAACCCACCGACCTCTCCCCCACCCCTCTGGCCGGCCCGCCCCTCGGCCCCGGTCTGCATCCCCGTCCCCGGCGTCCCGCCTCGTAGAAGGGCGTTCCGTTCCGGGATCCAGGAGGTCGACGCCGAGGGCGTCCTCGAGACGGCGGTCGAAGGAGCCGTGTTCCGCCTCGCCCCCGACGCGGCCGGGGTCGGGGCGTTCGGCCCGGCCGCGAGGGCCGTCGCCTTCGCCCGAGCGGCTCAGTGCGGGGCGGTGTCGCGGCTGAACCAGCCGTTGAACTCCCGTATGCCCGCCGCGGAATCGGCCTTCGCCAGCACCGTCTCGGCCGCCGCGCGCCAGGTCGCGGGGTCGGTGCGGGGCGGCGGCACGAACGGGCCGCGCTCCGGGGCGTCGGCGGCCGCGCCGAAGAAGTCGCCGCCCTTGCGCTTGACGTCGTCCGTGCCCCAGGACCGGCCGCTGCCGCGGGCGGGGGCCTTCTGGAGGTGGGGAATGTGCTTGGCGCAGTGGATGTACGCCTCGTCGACGGCGATCTCGATCCACACCAGGGCCCGCCGACCGGGCACCGGATCGACGGCGAGTCCGGCGTCGGGGTGGGCGCGGCGCATCTCGTCGTCGGCGACGACCCTGGCCCGGCCGTTGACGTGGAGGCCGATGCGGTCGCGGAGGAAGTCCACCATCAGGATGCCGACGTGCGGGTTCTCCTCGATGTTGCCGAGGCTGGCGTGGACGCCGTTGCCCCGGTACTCGGGGTAGGCGAGCGTCGTGTCGTCGAGGACGTGGAGGAAGCCGGGCGGGCCGGCGCGGAAGGTGCTGTCGCAGGCGCCGTGGCGGTCGGCGGTGGCCAGGAAGAACATCTCCTGCCGGGCCGTGAACTCGCGCATCCGGGGGTTCAGCCGGTCGAGCACCTGTTCGGCGTAGAACCGGTCGGCGCGTTCGGCCGTGCCCAGGCGCCACTGGACGAGGTGTTCGCCGTGGCTGCCCGGGCGGGTGGTGCGCAGGGGCGCCGTCCGCCGCTCGGTCTGCTCGGAGGTGCTCTGGTCCTGCTGGAAAGTGCTCACGTCGTTGCCCCGGCCAGTTCCTCTAGGGAGTCGTGTCGTATGCGGTGGGTGGGGATGCCGACGCCCACCAGGGCCTCGACACCTCGGCGGATCATTCCGGGCGGGCCGGACAGATAGGCGTCGTGGGAGTACCACGGGCCGTGCTCGCGGATGGCTCCGGGCAGTCCGCCGGAGGGCAGGCCGCCGGGGCCGTCGTCCAGGACGGACCGGATCGAGAGCCAGGGGTACGACTGCCGGAGCCGGAGCATCGTCTCGATGTCGTACAGGCCGTCGTTCTCGCGGGCGCCGTAGAAGACGTCGACGGTGCGGCGCCGACCGTGCCGGGCGACGTCCTCCACGAGGGCCTTGATGGGTGCGATGCCGGTGCCGCCGCCGAGGCACAGCAGCCCGTTGTCGCTGTTGTGGTCCACGGTCATGGAGCCGGCGGGGGGACCGAGCCGGATGACGTCGCCGGGACGGGCGCGGTGCACGAGGGCGCTGGAGACCCAGCCCGCCGGGACGGCCTTGACGTGGAAGGAGAGCAGCCCGTCGGAGCGGGGCGCGGAGGCGAAGGAGTAGTGCCGCCAGACGCGCGGCCACCACGGGGTCTCCAGGGCGGTGTACTGCCCGGCGAGGAAGGGGTACGGCTGGTCGGGCCGGACCGTGACGACCGCGATGTCCGGGGTCCGCATCTCGTGGGCGACCACCTCCGCCTGCCACCAGGCGGGCGAACGGAGTTCGTCCTCGGTCGCCGCGTCGATCATGATCTGCGAGATCGTGGTGTAGGCGGCCACCCAGGCGGCCTCGGTCCTCGGCCCCCAGACGGCGGCGGCGTGACGGGCGAGGGCGCCGATCAGGGCCTCGCCGACGGCCGGGTAGTGCTCGGGTCGGGTGCCGTACTTCCGGTGGCCGCGGCCGAGGTGGGTGAGGTACGCGGTCAGGGTGGCGGGGTCGTCCGCGTGGGTCGCGGCGGTGAGCAGTGCCTTGAAGAGGCGGTCCCGCTGGGTGTTCATCGCCGCGGGGAAGAGTTCCCGCAGGTCGGGGTGGTGGAGGAAGAGCAGGGCGTAGAAGTACGAGGTGACCTGGTCGGCGATCGGCTCTATCTCGGCCATGGTGCGGCGCAGGAGGGCCGCGTCCGACTCGTCCGCCGGGCCGGTCTCGGCCGGGGCCGTCGGTCTGGCCGGGCCCGTCGGTCTGGTCTGGCCGGCCGGTCCGGCCGGTCCGGCCGGGTCCGTCGAGCGGGCCGGTCCGTGAGGGCCCCGGGCCACGTGAGGGCCCCGGGCCACGTGGGGGCCGTGAGGCGCGGGGGGCGCCTGAGGCGCGGAAGACGGGGAGGGCGCGTGAGATGCGGGGGGTGCCTGGGGCGCCTGGGGCGCGGAAGACGCTTCGGACGGCTGAGCCGGCCTTCGTGTGAACCAACCCCCGCCTTCGCCTGCTCCGCCGGCCGCCGGAGTGGTCGGAGTTCCCATCGGTGCGCCTCGCCTCGAATCGCTTCGCCTTCACACCCACCCGTATGAGGGCGGCCTGACCATACAACGATCTTCTGAATGAGCGGGATATCCGCGATAGGTCGCTCCGTAAACGTGTTAGCCCAGTTCAGAGACGGGTTACCGGTGAGTTCGAAGGGTGCGCATACGTGTTCGGTGATCGGTGGAAGGTGAATCCCCGACGGAAAAGACACGTGACCACCAGAACTCCTCCACATCCTCCGGGACGCCCTCGCCGACCGGCGGAACGGGGCCGACCGCGTCACACCGCCGCACAGCGCAGAAGGCTCCCCTGCCCGCGAGCGGGAAGAGGGGCCTTCTGCGGTGTGCCGGTCCGGGCCGGGGTCAGGCGTGACGGTGCCGACTGCCCGTGACGAGGCGGTAGAGGGCGAGGAGGATCACCGAACCGATGATGGCCGCGATCCAGGTGGAGAGGTCGAAGAATCCGTCGATGGCGTCGACGCCGAGGATCACCTTGCCGAGCCAACCGCCGAGCAGACCGCCCGCGACGCCGATGAGCATGGTGATGATGATGCCGCCCGGGTCCCTGCCCGGCATGAGAGCCTTCGCGATCGCGCCGGCCAGCAGGCCTATGAGGATCCACGCGATAATGCCCATGATGAGCCCTCCAGTTCGTCGCCTAAGAAGTTTGTAAGCTCCGCATGTACCGATTTCGCGCCGTCAAACACCCCTCTTTCGAACAGCTGCGCCGAGGCCTCCCCGATCCGGTGGCCGACCGGTGGCGGCGTCAGGCGGACGGGGCGCCCAGGCGCCGCTTCCACCAGCGAGGGCGGGTACGAGGGCGGACGGCACGCCCCAGCCAGCGGCCGACGAGCACGTAACCGAGGAGCGCTCCCGCCGTGTTGAGGAGGACGTCGTCGATGTCGAAGGCGCGTCCCGTGATGAGCGCGCCCTGCACCAGTTCCACGAGCAGCATGGTGACCGCGGTGACGAACGTGACCCGAAGGAATCCGCGCGTCTTGCGGGACAGCAGAGGCAGCAGGATTCCGAAGGGGACGCCGAGGAGGACGTTTCCTCCGAGTTGCTTGGTGGTCTCCATGAACCCCGGCTGATCGAGGTAGTTCCCGATCGACCGTCCCGGTGTCAGATTGCTGTGGGTGAGGGGTACGGAGGCCGGCGAGGCCTCCAGGGTGAGTTTGGCCAGGACCACGGCGAACGCCACCATGCCCGCGAGGGCCGTCAGGGTGACCAGCGCCCGCACGAACCGCCCCGGACCCCGGCGGACCGGGGGCGCCGCCCTCACCGCTCTCGTTGTCGGCGCCGCCTCTCCCTGTCCCGTTGCGGCCGGCTCGGCGCCGCCCCCTCCTCTCCCGCCCGGCCCGGCCCCGGCCGGCTTCGTCTCGACGGGCGTCACCGTCTCGCCTCCCGGCGCTCCGGCCCGCTTCCTCCACGCTCTCCAGCCGATCATGCGCCTCTTCCTCCTCCGGACGACCGCCTGCGGACGGACCCCGCGTACCCGTGACGAGGTGGCCGCATGCCGCGCGGTCACCGGGGACCGAATGTCCGACACACCCCCCTCAGGAGCACCAACTCGCCACACTTCGGACGGGGTTGAGCATGGGAGGCGTCGACGTGGGCACCAGGCGACCATGGGAGAAGACACCGAGAACAGACCCTCGCCGCCCCGCCGGACACGGAGGCCCGCCGGAAGGAGGTGGCGCCTCGTCATCGTCGCCCTGCTCGGGCTCGCCGTCGCCCTCATGCTGATCGGCCAGTTCCTCAGGCTCCCCGGTCTGGACGTCTTCGGGACGCAGGTGAAGGACCGCTCCGGTCCCGCCGTCCTGAAGTCCGTCCAGGACCTGAGCCGGTACGAGGGCGCGTCGGGGACCTACCAGGTGGTGGTCGACCTGGAGCACGACGCGCGGTTCCTGCCGGACTCGATCCGCGGCACCCGCACCCTCTACGTGGCGAGCGGCAGCGTCGGGGCCTACGTCGAACTGGGCCGCCTCGGGGACGGTGCCGTGACCGTCGACGCGGACCGGACCGAGGCCACCCTGCACCTGCCGCACGCCAAGCTGGCCGCTCCCGCGCTCGACCCCGAGCGCTCGTACACCGTGTCCAAGCAGCGTGGCCTGCTCGACCGGTTGGGCGACCTCTTCTCGGACAACCCCGGGAGCGAGCAGGCCGTCAACGTCCTCGCCGTCCGGCGGATCGGCGACGCCGCCCGCGAGTCCGGCCTGACGTCCCGGGCGGAGCGGAACACGACCGAGATGCTTCAGAAACTCCTGCGCGGCCTCGGCTTCGAGCGAGTGACGGTCACTTACTCATGAGCGGGGTCGGCGCGGGACGCGCCCTGACGATGCGCGTCCGGGAGCAGCCGGGGCGTTCCCCGGTCAGGGCGCGGACGGGCTCTCCGGCGGACCCCGGGCGGACGATCCGCCGCCCCCGTCGACCTCCCCGTGTCCCGGCCCTTCGGATCCACGGCGGAGGAACGCGTTTCGGTGCCGTGTTCGCGGTCAGTCGGATCCTCGAACGTGGCTCTGGACCCGGAAGGAATCCGTCGTGCCGGTCGTGCTGATCCTGGTGTTCGGTGTCGGGGTGGTGATGGCGTGGTGGAGCATCACGCCCGTCCGCGGCGGTGTGCGGAGGGGGTCCCGGTGACGACCGGCGGTCGGCTTCGGGACCTGTCCGCGAGGGGCCGGCTTCCGCTCGTGTGCACGGGAAGCCGGCCTCCGCTGCTGTGCGCGAGGGGCCGGCTTCCGCTCGTCCGGGCGGGAGGCCGGCCTCGGCTCGTGCGGGCGTGGCGTCAGTTTCCGCTCGTGTGATGCGCGCGGACCCACAGGGGCAGGGCGAACCAGCAGACCAGGTACCAGACGAGGACGCCGGAGACCAGCCAGGGCACGTACGGGTCGTGCGTCGCCACCCTCAGGATGAGGAACAGCGCGGCCGTCAGCGTCGCGAGAAGGAGCAGTATGCCGGTGAAGGTGAGCCGGGAGGCCCAGACGACGGCCTGGGGCTTGACCCGCCGTCCGGACACGATCCGGTGGACGGAGACGGGGCCGATCAGCGCACCCGTCGCCAGCGAGCCGAGGAGGACGGTGACGAGGTAGATCTTCTTGTCGGTCTGCTCCAGCTCGTGGAAGAGCGGGGTGAACACCACCGTGAGGAGGAAGCCGAGGAGGATCTGGACGCCGGTCTGGGCCACCCGTATCTCCTGGAGGAGTTCCTGCCAGCGCCGGTCCGCGCGCTCCTCCTCCGTCTCGCCCCGTCCGTCCCCACCGGGACCCGGCTCTCCGGCGCTCCCTCCGCGCCGCACCCCGCCCTGCTCGTCCTGCTCGATGTGATCGGCTCGCCCGGCCTGCTCGTCCTGCAACGTGGCGCCGGCGTTTCGTTCGTCCATGAAGATCCTCCTCAGGAGTGTGGGGCGGGAGCGCTCCCCGGACACCGCCGCTCCCCGTCACGAGCGGCCGGCGGGGTGTCCTGACGTCCTGCCGTGGAGGGCGGCGTGCGCGCGGCCGGTGCACGGGCGCCGCACGACCCACGGCAAGGGGGGAAACCGTGGGTCGTGCGGCGTGAGCGTGTCCAGTTGCTCAGCACCCGTGTGCCCCGGTGGCGGGAACCCATGCCACCCCTTTCGCCGGCCGCCCGCAGAAGACGCCCCGGTGCATGCGGGCTGCGGCTGCGTCCGACGGTCGGTGGGGCGGCCGGTCCGGGGCGGTCGGCGAGGCGGCCGGTCCGGGGCCGGGGCGGGTCCTTCCCCGTGCCGGAGGAGGCGGGCGGCTAGCCTGCCGCTCGGGGTGCTGCCCGGCCTGCCGCGGCGCGCCCGGAACCGACGACGGCGAAAAGAGCGACCATGACCACCACGGCCCGCGCGAGCACGCAGCACGAGGACGACCGGACCCGCGTCACCCGCTGGGACTTCGAACCCGGCCAGTCCACCGGCCGCCACGTCCACGCGTACGACTACGTCGTCGTCCCCGTCACCGACGGGCGGACCCATGTGATCACCCCCGACGGGACGGTCTCCGTCTCGGAGCTCAGGGCGGGTGAGTCCTACGCACGCCCGGCCGGGGGCGCACACGAAGTCGTCAACGCCGGTACCGCCCCGCTGGCCTTCGTCGAGATCGAGCTGAAGTAGCCCGGTCGGGGGCGGGGGTCGTCACGGCCGACCGGGGTCGGCCGTGACCGCGTACGACGGCGTGGGCCGGACGAAAAATCGTCCGGCCCACGCCGTCATGTGCCGCTGGGCTGCCGCTGGGCGCTCCCGAGCCCGCGGATCCGCGCCCTGCGTCGGATCCTCAGACCGATCCGCGCCAGGCGCCCGTCTCCTGGCCGCCCCGCTCCTCGATGAACGACTTGAACCGCTTGAGGTCGCCGGTCACCTTGCGCTTGACGAACCCGAGCTTGTCGCCGACCTGCTCCGTCAGCCCCTCGGGGGCGAAGTCCATCTGGAGCATGACCTTCGTCCGGGACTCGTCGAGACGGTGGAACGTGACGACGCCGGCCTGTCGCGCCTCGCCCTCGACGGTCGTCCAGGCGACGCGTTCGTCCGGGATCTGCTCGGTGACGACGGCGTCGAACTCACGACGCACGCCGCCGATCTCCGTGATCCAGTGGGTGAGCGTGTCCGTGCGCTGCTCGATCCGCTCCACGCCGTCCATGAAGCGGGGGAACGTCTCGAACTGGGTCCACTGGTCGTACGCGGCGCGGATCGGAACCTCGACCTCGACGGACTCTTCCACCTTCGACATGTCAACACCCTTCTCGTAGCGGAGGCTTCCCTCCCCGTCGGGGACGGTCTGCCATGATTCGCGTAACCCGTACCGGAGAGCTCACACCTCTTCGGCAGGGACGCGGGTCCGGGGCGCCCCGGACCGCGGTCGTGTCAGAGGGCGCCCGTGCCGCCCGAGAAGGGGCCGCCGGTGCGGTAGTACTGGCCGATCTCCTCGCGGTACTGCCGGTCGGCGAGGTGCTTGTCGGAGACGAACTCGGGTGCGTCCTTCACCTGTTGCTTGGACAGGGCGAGGTGGACCGTGTTCTCCTCCAGGTCGACGCGGGTCACCGTGCTCGCGGGGATCAGCACCTCCTTGCCGAAGATCCAGACGCCCGTGTCCACGACCAGGTAGGCGTCGTCCACCTCGTCGGAGTGCTTGTCCACCTTGCCGATGTGCCCGTCGGACGCCTCGACCCGCCAACCGGTGAGGTCGGTGCCCGCCAGGTGGCCGGACTCCGCGTTGTAGGACCAGAGACGATCGGTCATCGCTGTCACTCCTCTGTCGCTGTGCGTCGTGTGCGTCGTCGTACGTCGTGTGTGTCGCGGCACCGGACGTGGGTGCCGCCTCAGAGCAGGTTGCGCCGGTCGTCTTCGACGACCGTGGGCGCCACGGGCGGGACCACCATCCGGCGGCGGCGAAGAACGCTCGTGTAGACGGCGGTTCCGAGGAAGCCGACAGCCATCAGGATCAGACCGACCAGATCGAGGTCGACCGCTTCGAGCTCCCAGTCGGACGCGAAGGTGAGGACGGCGCCGACGGCGATCATGATGATGAACAGTCCCAGACCCATGGTTGGTCGCTCCTCCCGTGCGGGTTGGACAGCGTCCGCGTACCCGGGTCCCCGGGGAACATGCGGCTGTTCCCGGCACGGTCGGCCCGTTCCCCGTCGGCCCGCGCAGAGGCCGGCGTTCCCGCTCCTTTCCCCTCCTCCAGGGGATGTTCAAGGACCGAGGGGGCACGCGTCAGCCGCGAGACCGTCCACGCCGCAGCGGGCGACACACCAGCCGACCGGCCCGTCGACAGAGGCCGGCCACACCCCCGGGAGCACCGATGCAGGTCCGTACGAGGCCCTTCCATCCGGATCTCATGCCGACGGCCCACGCCGTCGCGGGCCGCTACCGACTCGACCGCCTCCTGGGCCGCGGCGGCTCGGCCGACGTGTACGAGGCGCTGGACCTGCGGCTGCGGCGCCCTGTGGCGGTGAAGGTGTTCCGCCCCGATGACGCACGCCGGACCGAGGCGCGGTGCGGCGAGGAGGCCCGGCTCCTGGCGCGCATGCAGCACCCCGGCCTGGTGACGCTCTACGACACGGGCGACGACGGGGGCCGGCCCTATCTGGTGATGCAGCTCGTCCGGGGAACGACCCTGCGACGGCGCACGGCCCGCACGGTCCTCACGCACGCCGAGACCTGCCGGATGGGGGCGGTTCTGGCCTCGGCCCTCGCCCATGTGCACGCCCGCGGGGTCGTCCACCTCGACGTCAAACCGTCGAACATCCTCCTGGACCGTACGGACGCCCCGCACCTGTCGGACTTCGGCATCTCCCGCTGCTTCGACGAGTCCGCGGACTCCGCGCCCGAGGGCGACGGCACGCTCGTCGGCACCGCCTCCTACATGGCGCCCGAGCAGGCCCTGGGCCGGAGCGCGGGCCCCGAGGCCGATGTCTACAGCCTCGGCCTGGTGCTCCTCGAAGCGCTGAAGGGCGAGACGGAGTACGGGGGAGCGCCGCTGGAGGCGGCGCTGGCGCACCTGAACCGCCCTCCGGTGCTTCCGCCGGGTCTTCCGGCGGAGCTCGCCGCCTTGCTGACGGCCATGACCGCCCGGGCCCCCGAGGCCCGGCCCGACGCGACCCTCTGCGCCCGCGTCCTCGCCGGCTCGCGAGGGGTCGGGTCCCCTTCCCCCGCCGTCCCCGGGCGTGCCTCCGGGGGCGGGCGGGCGGCTCGCCCCGTCCCCGGAGGATCCACCTGTCCGGCTGGACCGCCCGGACCGGCTGGATCGGCCGGCCCCACCGGCGCACACGACTCTGCCCGCTCCCCCGGTGCCGGCCGCTCACGGCGCCCCGTCGGCGCGCGGGCCGTGGCGGCGGCCCTGGCCACCCTCGGTCTGACGTTGACCGGTTCCCTGGGGAGCGCCCCGGCCGGAGGGGCGGCGCACCGGTCGGCACCCCTGGGCGCGACCGCCCCTCGGTCGGGGTCGGCGGACGGTGCCCGGACGATCGCACCGGCACCCCTCGTACCGCGTACGGGCGGTCAAAGCCCCTCGGCCTGAGGGTTTTTGAGGTTCCACCAGGAGAAGGATCCGCGAGCTTCCACGCTCCGGAAGAGTTTCTCGACCCGGGGCGGACGGCGTACGGCGCGGGTCGTCCTCGTGCGCCGTCCCGTGAACGGGAGCTCTGTACGCAGGCGTTCCGGAGAATCGGCTGCGAGCACGCAAGCAGCCCGGCGGTGCGGCCCGAGGAGCCGGGCACACCGCCGGGCACGACCGGGCGCGGGGCCCGGATCAGGCCTTCAGGGCCGTCAGGTGGACAGGAGACGGTGGAACAGGGCGCGGTACTGGCACAGCGCGCGGCGCAGACTCTCCGTGTCGGCCTCCAGCCCCTGGCTCCACTGTCCCTCCAGAGCCTGCCGGTGCTGGGCGAAGGTGTCGGCCAGCGTCCTCATCACGTCCCCGACGAGCACGTCCGCCGCGTGGACGGCCTGGCGGGGGTCGTCGACGAACCGCCCCTGGACCTCGTGCCAGCGGCTGCGGAACGCCGCTTCCTCCGTGTCGACGAGCAGGTCCGGGATCTCCTCGTCGCTCCCGCCGGCGTCGGGCCGTGCGGGACGGGCGTGGCCCGGCCGGTGTTCCGCGGCGCCGACGCCGTGTGCGTGCTGCTGCGGGTCCTGCGGGGCGGGCGCGGCGTGACGGGCGTGGCCGCCGTGGCCGCCGTGGCCGGTGGTCGCCGGGCCGGGCGGCGCGGACGTCACGGGCGGGGCGGAGGGCGCGGGCGGGCCCTGGGGAGCGAACTGCGGCTCAGAGGGTGCCGGTTGGGGCGTCGCCTGCTGCGCCTCGGGGTGTTGGGACTGGACGGACTGAGGCTGGACGGACTGAGGCTGGACGGACTGGGGCTGGACGGACGGCGGCTGGGCGGGTCGGGGCTCGGCATGCCGCGGCGGGGTCGGTGCGGCCGTCCGACCGTCCCCCGGCGACTGCTCCGCTCCACCGCCGAACCCCCCGGTCGCGGGACGCGAGGAGCCGGAACGGCCCTGTTCCGCCCACGTGTCGGGGAGCCCCGCCGGACGTTCGGGGCGCTCCCCCATCGGGTCGGGGCGGTGTCCTCGGCCCGTCGCACGAGTTCCGCGCTCGGACGTGTCGTGGTGTCGCATGTCTCCTGCCTCCGCGTCAGGACCGGCGGGCGCCGGTCGGCTCGCCCTCGGCGAGCAGGTCGTCGAAGAGGGTGCGGTAGTGCATCATCGCGCCCCTCATCTGTTCTGTGGTGGCGGACTTGGAGGTGCTCAGCGCGTGGACCTCCAGGGCCGCCCGGTAGCGCTCCAGCGTGCGGCCGTGCCGCACGGACAGGTCGCGCATCCGCTGTTCGTGCCCCTCGTCGGGGTAACCGAGGTCGCGTATCAGTTCCGCCACCAGCGCGTCGGCGTCGTGGACCGCGGTCTCGGGTCGGTCCACGAACTCCTCCTGGACGCGCATCCACCGTCGGGCGTACTGTTCCCGCACCTCACCGGGCACGGGCTTGATGTCCAGTTTGTCGAAGCGCCGCGCGCGGGCTTTCAGTTCCCGTTCCGCGGCCCGTCTGCTGCCGGTCGCCTCGACGGTCCGTTCGTACTCGGGTCCCGAGCGGTCGCGCAGTCGCGCTCGCCGCCGACGGTCCACCGCCATGTAGGCGACGAACCCCACGATGACGACCGCGACGGCGACCAGGACGATTCCGGTCCACATCGGCTCTCACCCTTTCGCGTTCCCTCGCAGAGTCGTGCTGTGCCGTCCCGGCCCTTCGGGGGCCCCGGGACGCGTGGAACTCCGCGTGCCCTGCACCTCGGTGCGCAAACCGGTTGCCAAAGGGCGAAAAGGGAAGCGGCGGCCTCCGAGGAGGCCGCCGCCAAGCACAGCGGTGACACCGTCGTCCCGGACGGCACGTGGCTCCACGCGCCCAGGACGGCGCTCTGTTCGCCCTCGGCCAGGGTCGCGTCACCTCGGGGACGACGGTGTCCTGGCAGCCCGGTCAGCCCGGTCGAGTCGATCAGGCCGGCCAGGCCGGTCGGAGCGGTCGCCCGGTCAGGCCGCTGATCGGATGACCGGTTCCGGGGCGGGGACGGGGCCCGGCAGGGGTCCCGGGCGCGGCCCCGGTTCCGGGCGCGGGTCCCCGGGCTGGGGGTCCGGTTCCGGCTGCGGAGGCGTCGGCGGCACCGGATCCGGACCGCCGGGCCCCGGCACCGGCCCGGGAAGAGGACCCGGCTGCGGGCCCGGACCAGGACCCGGCACCGGCGTCGGACTCGGGGGGACCGGGTCGTTGGGCGGCGTACCCATGGCTGCTCCTGACGGTCGGCAGTCGGACGGTGGCGCCGGGGCGGGCCGGGGGCCCGGGCCGGGCGCCGGCGGGCCGGAAGGCGAGGGGCGCGTCGGGGGCGCGGGGCGCGGTTCCGAAGGAACCGGCGGTGTCGGATGCGTCGGGGGTCCGGTCTGTACGTCGCTTTCCATGATCACACTCGCTCACAAGGTCGACTTCCCCCTCCGGTTGCCCGGGGGCCGGCTTTTCATTCCCGGTCGGTACGCGTCCGGCGTACGGGCCCGGTCGGGAACCCGTCTCACCAGAGGGGCGGGCGGCCCGAGGGGCATCACCGTGACCCGGCCCGGCCCGGGCACGTCTCAGAGCCTCTCCAGCCGTTTGCGGGCGGCTTCCACGGAGCGACCGCGGCGCAGTCCCTGTCTCCAGGGGTCGTCGTTCTCCAGGCGTTCGTCGATGGTGGCGAGCGTCCAGCGCCGCGGGGTGAGGCCGGGGTCGTCCAGTTCGCTCCAGCTCAGCGGTGTGGCGACCGGGGCGCCGGGCAGGGCGCGGACGGCGTAGGGCGTGACGGCGGTCTGGGCGTAGCCGTTGCGCTGGACGTCGAGGTAGAGCCGCCCCTTGCGGGCCTGCTTGCGCGCCGCGGTGGTGAGCTGCTCCGGGTGCCGGTCGGCGAGCAGCTCGGCCACGTCGCGGGCGAACGCGCGGACGGTGTCGAACGCGGCACGGCGGTCGAGCGGCACCAGGACGTGCAGGCCCCGGGAGCCCGTGGTCATCAGGGCCGCGGGCAGATCGAGCTCGTCGAGCACTTCGTGCAGCAGGAAGGCGGCCCGCCTGACCGGTTCGAAGTCCTCGCCGGACGGATCGAGGTCGAAGACCAGCCGGTCCGGGTGGTCGGGCCGGTCGACCTTGGACAGCCAGCGGTGCGGGGTGATGCACGCCTGACCGGCCAGGTAGAGCAGGGTGGCCGTGTCGTCGCAGACCGGGTGGGTGACGGTGCCGTCCGCCTTCGGCAACTCCCAGCGGTGGATCCAGTCCGGGAAGTAGTCGGGGGTGTCCTTCTGCATGAAACGGCCGTCGCCGATGCCGTCGGGGTGGCGCTCCAGCATCAACGGACGTCCGCGCAGGTGCGGCAGGATGCGCGGACCGACCCGGCGGTAGTAGTCGGCGAGGTCGGCCTTGGTGATGCCGTCGTCGGGGAAGAGCTCCTTCTCGGCCCGTTTGATCTCGACGGTCCGGCCGCTCACGCGGATGTCGGTGGTGGTCATGCCGTGCCTCGCTCGCGGATGACGTCGGCGGGTCGTTCGTCGTCGTGCAGGCCCGTGCACCGGGGGTGGTGGAGGTCTCCGTACCGGGGTGGCGCAACCGGTCGCGCGCCGCGCGGCAGGGACTTGGGGGGGCGCGGCGGCAGGGCGGCGGGGCGCCGGTCCGGCACCCTCGTGCGGGCTCCTCCTCGGCGACCTGTTCGCGCGTCCGTCCACTGCGTGCCGAGTGCGTCGGCAGCGGGCCGGGCGCGCCGTCGCCTCCGGGGCGGCCCGTGCCCGACCGGCGACCGGTGGCCGTACCCGGTCGGCAACCTCGCCTTCCGCATCACGAAGCCGGGCTCGTGGCCGGGCCCCGTGCCGCCCTCGCCGCTGGGTTCGCGGGCCTTGCGGAAGTACCTTTTCCTCCGGCATTCCGCCGAAGCGCCCGGTGCGGACATCGCCGTTCCTCCTCTCCAGCACCCGCGACTACCCCGCCGTTCCGGGCCCGACACGCCCGGTGCGCCGGCGACGGTGCCGGGCACCGCGTGATCCCGACACCGCCCGCGTGACGCCAGGCACACCCGGGCGGTGTCGGACCCCGTGCGTGTTAGCGTCCGGCCGTGACTCCACAGGCCCTTGACCTGCCCGTATCCGCCGAGGTGTCCCGGCTCGACCTGTTCGGGGACGGGTTCGTCCGCGACCCCCACCCCTGGCTGGACGCACTGCGGACCGAAACCCCCGTGCACCGGGACCCGGGCACCGGGCTGTGGCTGGTCAGCCGGTACGACGACATCCGGCGCGTCCTGCTGGACCCGGCGGCGTTCCGCCCCGACAACGCGCAGGCCGCCGTCACCCCGCTGCCCGTGGGCGTGCTGCGGGTACTGGCCCGGGCCGGCTTCAGGCTCCCGCCCGCGCTCGCCAACAACGGCACCGACAGCCACCACGGTCTGCGGCGCGTGGTCACCCGGTTCTTCAACGCCCAGCGCGTCGCCGCGGCCGTCCCCGTCATCGAGCGCGTCGCCGACGAGCTCCTCGACGCCGCTCGGCGGCGCCTCGACGCGACCGGCTCCTGCGACCTGTTCGAGGCCTACGCCCAGATCCTGCCCTGCCGGGTGCTGATGGAGCTGCTCGGCATCGACGGTGTCGACCCCCTCACCCTGGTCCGCTGGAGCGACGCCTCGCTGGAACTGTTCTGGGGCAGGCCCACGCCCGAGCGGCAGCTGGAGCTGGCCGTGCTCGTCGGCGAGTTCCACCAGTGGCTCACCGCGACCGTGAGCGCCGTCCCGGCGCGGCCCGGCAGCTTCGTCGAGGCGCTGACCCGCCACCGCCTTCCCGACGGCAGGCCGGTGGACGTCGGGACCGCGGTCGGCGCGTGCTTCTTCGTCTTCATCGCCGGTCAGTCCACCACCGGGCAGCTCATCTCCACCACGCTGCACCGGGCCCTGGCCGAGCCCGGCCTGTGGTCGCGCGCGGTCGACGAGCAGGGCCTGGCCGAGGCGTGGGTGGAGGAAGTGCTGCGCCGCGAACCGCCGGTGACCACCTGGCGCCGGGTGGCCGCCGAGCCCGTGAGGCTCGGCGGCGTCGACGTCCCCGCCGGGGCACAGCTGCTGCTGATGCTCATGGGCAGCGGCTCGGACCCGGAGGTCTTCGACGCCCCGGACCGGATGTGCCCGCACCGCGCGAACGCCCGCCACCACCTGTCCTTCGGCGTGGGCCGACACCGCTGCCCGGGCGCCTCGTTGGCCCGGACGGAAGCCGCCGTCGCCCTCCGTGCGGCTGCCCGCCGCCTCCCGGACGCCCGTGTCGCTCCCCCGGACGAGGACCCGCCGGTCCTCGGCCTGCTCTCCTTCCGCGCCCCCCTCCGCGTCCGGGTGACCGCCCGGGGCCTGGGGTGAAGGTGCCGGTCGCTTTCCGACGGACGGCACGAGCCCGTCGTACCGGGGGGCGACCGCCAGACGGCTCTCGTGCCGGCCGATCCCTCGTTCGACGGCGTGGCGCTGTTGTGGTCGTTCTCGTCGGACCCGGGCGGCCGCCCGCCGCGCCCCGGCCGGTTGCGGACGCGGACGGCCGGTACCGGGACGACGGCCTCGGTCCCGCGTCCGCGCAGGTGAGCGCGGTCACTGCGGGAGCGTCCGGTGCCGTGGGCGTCAGGCTCCCGGCCCTGGACGGTGTCCGGGCGCTCATGTCCTTCCCCGACCGCACGGGACCTCAGGCGTTGGTGATGCCGACGAGCGTGCTCCGGAGCCGGCGGATCGCGTCCTCGGCCTCCTCGTACTGCTGGAGGGTCGGCTGGACGGCGCCGAAGGTGGGGCCGTCCTCGGTGGGCAGGGCGCGCCAGTGCAGGATCGGCGTGAGCGCGGTGGCGGCCGCGCCGATGAACCAGGCCAGGCGTCCGTGGACGTGGGCGAGGGCGATGGCCAGGACGGCGAGTGCTTCCCGCAGGTGTGCCAGCCGGTCGACCTCGGACAGCGCCTCCTGGGACGGTGAGGCGCCGAGGGCGGCGTGCAGGTCGGCGGCCGCCTTGGCGGCGACGGTGCGGTCGGCGGGTTCCGGGACCCACGTCCGATCGCGGATCTGCCGTTCTGCTTCTTCCACCAGGTCCTCGATGACCGTTCTCATGTCCACGCCCGTCACTCTATGCCTGTTCTTGCTCAACAACGTGAGCGCGCAGGGAGACCGGTCGGCGATCCGGCCACCTCGATCGCCGAGCGATCAGGCGCGGGCGTACTGCTCGTCGGTGGCGGGTTCGAGCCATGTGGTGCCGTCGGCGTCGCCCGCGACCACGACGGTGTGCGCCACGGCCGCGGTGTCGGTGCCGCCGTGCCAGTGTTCCTCCCCGGCCGGGCACTTGACGACCTGTCCGGCGCCGACGCGTACGACGCTGCCGTCGCGGGTGCCGACCGGTCCGACCCCGTCGGTGGTGCAGGGGGTCTGACCGTGGGCGCGGCCGTGCCCGCCGGTGCGGGCGCCGGGGCGCAGCGGACCAGGGCGGCGGCCAGCGCGGCCAGGGCCCGGAACAGTCCGCGTCGGCCGAGGACGTGACCGGCCGGCGACCCGGCGGGGACGCCCACGACGTTCGCCGGGGTCAGGCCGCCCGCCATCACGCTGACGGCCCGGGTGGCGTGCGCGGGGCCGCCGCCCGAGAGGTCGAAACCCCGGAAGCCTCCGTGGGGCGCCCCGGCCTCGGGGGGCGACGACACGGGCACGGCGTACGACGTACGGCTCAGGCCTGGCCGTCGCGAGCCCCCGGGCGTACGGCTCAGCCATGACTGTCGAGGATCCCGCGCGTACGGCTCAGGCCTGGCCGTCGAGAGATCCGGGCGTACGACTCAGGCGTGGCGGTCGAGGGGACCCCAGCCGCGCACCTGGCGTTCGATCTCGGACGCCGCCTCCTCGATGACGTGATCGCCGATCCAGCCCAGGGGCCGCACCTCCGTGACCAGGGGCTCGTTGTCGGGCCCGCGCCCGACCTCGCGTCCACGCAGGAGCCAGGGCCGCACCCGGGGGTCCTTGACCCGCGGAAGGTGGGAGTAGTCGTAGAGGCGGCGCGCGGCCCACGTGCGCAGGGGGCGGTCGCCCCACCAGGGCTCGACGTCCAGCGAGCTCGCCGACAGGCCCGGAAGCGGGACGCCCGTCAGGTCGTCGCGGCTGCTCACGTCCGGGAGGTCGATGCCGGGGCCCCTCGACCACCGCACGTACAGGCCTCGGTCCCGGGCGAGGACCTCGGCGAGCTCGTCCAGCGATTCGAGGCCGGGGAGACGGGGGGCGTTCGACACGTTCACGCCCCGCCCCTACCCGGTCGCTCGCGCAAAGAACGCCTGTTCGGGCGAGTCTCTGGGCGAAGCGGGGGTACTCGGGATGCCGGATGGCAGTCGAGACGAGAGGGTGGCACGGGGCCTGGGGGACGTCGGCCGGAAGGCGGCGAGGAACTCACAGACCGCGGAATCCCGCAGGAGGAGAGAGCAGGCATGGTCCGGAAGAACACGAGCAAGACCCCGGCTCCGAAGGACACGGCGGGCAAGGGCCGACTCGGGAAGCAGGACGAGCCGCGCCCCACGCCCGGCAGGCCGACGCCGGAGCCGCCGCAGGTGGCCGAGCCGACCACGCCCCGGGAGCCCCTGCCGCCCGCTCCCGACCAGGACGGCCCCGACACCCTCAGCCCGACGGGGCAGCCCACGGGCGCGCCCCAGGCGGCGGTGGCACAGGGCGGCGCCTACCTGACGTCCGCCCAGGGCACCCGGCTCTACGACACCGACCACTCGCTCAAGGCCGGTGCGCGCGGCCCGGTGCTGCTGCAGGACCACCACCTGCGGGAGAAGATCACGCATTTCGACCACGAGCGCATTCCCGAGAGGGTGGTGCACGCACGGGGAGCCGCCGCGCACGGGGTCTTCCGGGGCTACGGCACGGCCGCGAAGGTCTCCAAGGCCGCGTTCCTGGCGAGGGACGTCGAGACGCCCGTCTTCGTGCGCTTCTCGACCGTCCTCGGTTCGCGCGGCTCCGCGGACACCGTCCGTGACACGCGCGGCTTCGCGACGAAGTTCTACACCGAAGAGGGCACGTTCGACCTGGTCGGCAACAACATCCCGGTCTTCTTCATCCAGGACGGCATCAAGTTCCCCGACATCGTCCATGCCGCGAAGCCGCATCCCGACCGTGAGATCCCCCAGGCGCAGAGCGCCCACGACACCTTCTGGGACTTCGTCTCCCTCCACACCGAGGCCACCCACCACACCCTGTGGAACATGTCCGACCGGGGCATCCCCCGCTCCTACCGGATGATGGAGGGCTTCGGGGTCCACACCTTCCGGCTGACCAACTCCGAGGGTGCGACCTCCCTGGTGAAGTTCCACTGGAAGCCGAAGCTCGGCGTCCACTCCCAGGTCTGGGAAGAAGCGCAGATCACCAACGGCATGGATCCCGACTTCCACCGCCGCGACCTGGCCGACGCGATCGAGGCGGGCGCGTTCCCCCAGTGGGAACTCGGCGTCCAGGTCTTCCCCGACACCCCGGAGCAGACCTTCGAGGGGATCGACCTGCTCGACCCCACCAAGATCGTGCCCGAGGAACTCGCGCCGGTGCAGCCCATCGGCCTGATGACCCTCAACGCCAACCCGACCAACTTCTTCGCCGAGACCGAGCAGGTCGCCTTCCACCCCGGACACCTCGTGCCCGGCATCGACATCACCGACGACCCGCTGCTCGCCGCGCGCCTGTTCTCCTACCTGGACACCCAGATCAGCAGGCTCGGCGGTCCCAACTTCGCGCAGCTGCCCATCAACCGCCCCCACGCGCCGGTCAACGACATGCTCCGCGACGGCATGCACCAGACGGCGGTGCACTCCGGGGTGGCGCCCTACCGGCCCAACTCCCTCGACGGCGGCTGCCCGTTCCTGGCCGGGGCGGACAACGGGGCCTTCGTCGAAGCCCCCGTCGAGGTCCCCGCCGCGAAGAAGGTCCGCGAGGCCCCCGCCACGTACGCCGACCACTTCTCCCACGCCCGGATGTTCTGGCTGAGCATGACGCCGACCGAGCGCGAGCACATCATCGCCGCCTACACCTTCGAGCTCGGCAAGTGTTACGAACAGGCGGTGAAGGAGAGGATGCTGACCGTCCTCGCCAACATCGACCCGCAGCTCTGCCAGGAGGTCGCCACCGGCCTCGGGCTCCCCGCCCCGGCCGCCACCGAACCGCTCGCGGACGTCGAGCCGAGCCCCGCCCTGTCCCAGATCGGCCGCACCTGGCCGGTGGACGGGAGGGTCATCGGCATCGTGGCCGACGGCGACGCCGACCTGAAGGGCGTCCGGTCCGCCAGGAAGGCGATCCTCGACGCGGGAATGGTCCCGCTCGTGATCGCGCCGACGGGCGGCACCCTGGGTTCGAGGAACCCCGTCACCGTGCAGCGCACCTTCGCGACCGCGCGCTCGATCGAGTTCGACGCCCTGCTCTTCGCGGGAGTGCCCCGGGCGGCGGCCGACGCCCACGGCGCCCGCGACGCGAAGGCCGGCGCGTCCGGCGGAGGCGAAGGCTCCGACCCCCGGGTCCTGTTGCTGCTGACGGAGGCCTACCGCCACGGCAAGGCCATCGGCGGCTGGAACGACTCCTCCCGGATCCTCGCAGCGGCCGGCCTTCCGGAGGACGGGCCGGGCATCGCCTTCGCCGACACCTCCTCCGCGGCGCTGAAGCAGCTCACGCGCGCCCTCGCCGGGCATCGCGCCTGGGACAGGTTCCCCGCGACCGTCTGAGCACCGCCGCGCGCCCCCCGCGAACACGCGGGGGCGGGCGACCGTCCGAGCGCCACCGCGCGCCCCCCGCGAACACGCGGGGGGCGCGCGGCCGTCGTCTCAGGCGTTGTCGGCCTCCAGGAGACGGCGGGTGCGCTCGCTCGCGCCGCTGAGGGCGAGGGGGACGCCGAGGCCGACGCACATGCGGTGGGCACGGGCGAGGGCGCTGAGGGTGGCGGGGCTGGGGTCGGCGGACGGAACCGCGATGACGACCCGGGCGGGCCGGTGCGCCTGGACGAGGGCCTGGATCCGGAGGGCCGCCGCGGCGCGGTTGGTGACGTCCAGGTCGCGGTGGAGCGTCACGTGCAGGGCGTCGTGGCGTACGGCGTGGCTGATGAGCAAGGTGTCCCTCCGCGCAGGACGAGGAAGGCCCACAGGCCGGACGTGGTGTGGGCGGTTCGCCCGAGGATGTCACGACCGGTGGCCCGGCGGCGTTCACCTGGCGTTCACCACGCGGGGCGTCTGCCGGGAAGCCCCGGGAGTTCACGTCCGTGAATCGGCGGGAGCGCGCCCTCGCGTGAGGAGGGCCGGGGCGACCGGTCGGGACGGCGCACCGGGTCCTCACCCACCAGGCGGTTTCCACGCCCCGGTGCGCTCTGCCCCTCGATCGGTTCCGCACGCACCGGAGCACGACCGTGGAGCCCGAGGACTTCGACGCCTTCTGGGCGAAGCCCCTCGACGGGTCGCGTGCGCACGAGTGGGGGCCCCGGAAAGGGCCGGAGCCCCGGCCGCGCAGCGGACCGGGGCTCCGGCGGGTGCACGTCAGCCGCGCACCGGCGTGCTGCCCGCCTCCCGGACGGGCGTCACGCTCGTGGGTTTCAGTGCCAGTACTTCATGGTCGGACCTCCTCCCCCGCTCGTGGACGCAGTGTGACCTCGAAGCGGTCGAGACCGCGGAGGGTCAGATTGCGCCGGTGGACCGGTTCCGCGACGGCCCGTGCGTCCGGGTAGTCCCTGGCCAGGGCCCCGAGGACCGATCCGGCGAGCCGGATCGCCATGGACGCGCCCAGACAGGCATGGGCCCCGCGTCCGAACCCGAGGTGCGGGTTCGGGGCGCGGTCGAGTCGCAGCTCCGTGGGGTGGTCGAACCGCAGCGGGTCGTGGTTGGCCGCGCCCAGAAAGAGCGTGACCGGATCGCCCGCCTTGATGGTGACGCCACCCAGTTCGGTGTCGGTGACGCAGACCCGGGCGTCCGCCTGGACCGGTGCGTCGTACCGGATGAGTTCGTCCACGGCCGGGGCCGGGCCCGCCCGGAACGCGTCGAGCGCTCCGGGGGTGGTGAGGAGGGCGGCCGCGGCGTTGCCGAGGAGCCGCGAGGCGGATTCGTAGCCCGCGTGGAGGACGGCCCTCAGGCTGTTCCGCAGAACCGTTTCTGCTACACCGCTGTCCGCCGCGTGCTCGGCCACGTGGGCGATGAGCCCTTCCTCGGGCGGGTCCGCCAGCCATCCGCCGGCGTACTCCGCGAGCCGGGCGCGGGCCGCGACGGCCGGCTCGTGCTTCTCGGGCCACAGCCCGGCGTCCATGCCGTCGACGACGGTGCGGGACATGGGCACGAACCAGTCGAGTTCGGGCGCGGGGACACCGAGGAAGGCGGTGACGAAGCGGAGGGCGACCGGCTCGGCGAGCTCTCCCACGAAGTCGAAGGAGGGCCGTCCGGCCAGCTCGGCGAGCAGTTCCGCGATCTGCGGCTCCAGGCCGTCGTGCAGGGCCCGGCGGTCCTGGGCGCGGAAGCCGTCGAGCAGCAGGTGCCGGACGGCGGTGTGCTCCGGCGGGTCGAGGGTCTGGACGCTCAGCAGCGGTGCGGGGATGTCCTCGCCGGCACGACGCCAGTCGGAGGCGAATCGGTTGCTGTCGGTGAGCACCGCGAGGCAGTCGGCGTGACGGGTCAGGACCCAGGAACCGAGCAGTTCGTGCCAGAAGACCGGTGTGGCCTCCCGCATGCGGGCATAGGCCGGGTAGGGGTTCCGCAGGTTCGACGGGCGGGCCAGATCCAGGATCGGGTCCACGGCTGCCGCTTGCTCCACGAAACGTCGCCCCCTGTGCATCGGGCCTGGTCGAGGCCTTGGTCGCCTGCGAGTCGAGCGGTACGAGACGCCGGGTCACAGTGGGTGGAACGCCTCGTCAGTGCTTCACCGGCGGTTCGCCGGTCCTTCCCTGAACATCATCCGAGCCGAGCGCCGGTGACGCTACCACGCAACTGGGGTGGCTGGTATGACTACTTGCCTCAGATCTTTCACAAAGCTTCGGGGGGTTAAGGAAGATGACCGGCCAAGAGCAGACGATCGTTCACGATGTCCCGGTAGACGTTGCTCAACAGCCCAATCCCTACCCGCTCTTCGAACGCATCCGTGAGCACGGAGTCGTCCAGCGCGTCCGGCTGAATCCCACCCTTGAAGTCTGGATGGTCACCGGCTACGACGAGGCGGTGGCCGCGCTCACCGACCCCCGGCTCAGCAGCAGCCCCGTCGGGGTCAACGGCCTCGAGGAGGAGATGGCCCACCAGGAACGCACCAACGTCCTGATGGCCAGCATGCTCGTGGCCGACGGCGAGGACCACACCCGGCTGCGCAACCTCGTCTCGAAGGCCTTCACCTTCCGGCGCGTGGAGGCGCTCGCGCCCCGCATCCAGACCCACACCGACGCCTTCCTCGACGCGATCGCCGAGCGCGGATCCGCCGACCTGGTCGCGGAGTTCGCGCTGCCGTTGCCGATGACCGTGCTCAGCGAGCTCATCGGCATCCCGGCCGAGGGGCAGCCGGACTTCGCCCGCCTCGCGGTCGGTCTGATCATGCCGCCCAACACCCCGGAGCGACTCGCCAAGGGAGCGCGGGCCCGCGCCGAACTCACCGAGTTCTTCGAGCCGTTGATCGCCGCGCGCAAGGCGGATCCGAAGGACGACCTGCTGAGCGCGCTCTGCGCCGCGCAGGCCGAGGAGAGGATCAGCGACCGCGAGCTGACGGCCATGACCATCCTGCTCACGCTCGCCGGCCACGAGACCACCGCGAGCCTCATCGCGAACGGCGTCCACGCCCTCCTGCGCCACCCGGAGCAGTTCGCCGCGCTGCGCGACGACCCCTCGCTGCTGCCGGGGGCGATCGAGGAACTCCTGCGCTACGAGGGGCCGGTGAGCCGGGGCGTCGCGCGCTTCACGGTCGACGCGTACGAGATCGGCGGGGTCACCGTCCCGCCCGGCGAGATGATCATCATCGGGCTCGCCGCCGCCAACCGCGACCCCGCGCGCCACGACCGTCCCGACATCCTCGACGTGGCCCGTCGCGAGGTGCCGCAACAGCTCGCTTTCGGCCACGGTGTGCACTTCTGCCTGGGCGCTCCGCTGGCCCGCGCCGAGGCCCGGATCGCCATCGGCACCCTGCTGCGGCGCTTCCCCGACCTGCGCCTCGCCGACCCGGACGCGGACCTGAGCAGGCGCGAGGGCATCCTGCGCGGCATGGCGTCGCTGCCGGTGACCTTCACCCCGCAGGCGTGAGGGGGACCGCGGTGAAGGCGGCGGAGTTCGACGGGATCGCCCCGGGGTACGACGAGTCGCGCGGCGGTACGGCACGTGCCGCCGGTTTC
The DNA here is from genome assembly GCF_055582805.1 of Streptomyces sp. NPDC107498. Taxonomy (NCBI): domain Bacteria; kingdom Bacillati; phylum Actinomycetota; class Actinomycetes; order Kitasatosporales; family Streptomycetaceae; genus Streptomyces; species Streptomyces sp. NPDC107498. The sequence continues at coordinate 162,926 of NZ_JBVJPE010000001.1, forward strand.
GCGGAGCAGCTGGCGCCGCTGCTCGACCCGGCGCGTCCGGTGCTCGACATCGGTGTCGGGACGGGGATCGTGGCGGCCGAACTGGCGGCGCGCGGGCACACCGTGCACGGCGTCGACCTCTCGCCCGGGATGCTCGCCCGGGCGAAGGCCCGGCTCGGCGCGCGGGTGGCGGTGGGCGACGCCTGCCGGCTGCCCGTGCGGAGCGGGTCGGTGGACCAGGCGGTCTCGACCTGGCTGCTGCACGCGGGCCCGGACAACCGGGCCGTCCTGGCCGAGGTCGCGCGGGTGCTGCGGCCCGGCGGGCGCTATCTGGTGATCCCGGCGGGCGGGACGCGCCCGACGGACGACATCGGGGTCCTCGTCGGGGAGTTGGAGGACCGTCTCGATCCGGAGGGCAGCCGCCGCGACGGCCCCGAGTGGCTGGCGCCGATCGCCGCGGCGCACGGCCTCGTCTACGAGGGCACGGCGTCGGAGCGTCCGACGTCCTTCCCGGTGTCGCCACGGGCGATGGCCGAGTCGCTGACGCGCGGTCTGTTCACCGGCGCCTGGACGGTGGACGGAGAGGCCACCCGTCTGGTCGACGAGACCAGGTCCCGCCTGCTGGCCCTGCCCGACCCGGACGTCCCCCGGACCAGGGAGGCGGCCGACGTGGTCCTGGTCTTCACCCACCGCCCCTGACGGACGGTTTTTGCTGTGGACCGTCGTTCCGCCGGGACGCTGCCCCGCCGGGCCCTGTTGTGGGCAATCGTTCCGCTGGGGCGAAGGGGGTCCCCCCTGCTCGAGCGGAGCCGAGAGCTTGGGGGAGGGTGGGCACAACGGAACGGCGCCCCTGCCGGCGCCCGAGGCTCCCGCGCCCTGACCCGCACCACGTGGTGCGCCGCGCGAAGTGGTGCGGGTCCAGGCGCGGAACGCGGAGGCGCCGCTAGGGGGCGCCGTCCCGTGTGCCCACCCTCCCCCAAGCTCTCGGCTCCGCTCGAGCAGGGGGGACCCCCTCGCCCAGCGGGACGATTGCCCACACGGCGGGTGGCGGCGGGGGCGCCAGCCCGCCGGGCGCGGCCCACACGGGCGGGGGGCGGAAGCGCGCCGTCCCGGCGGGCGCCGCTTCGTCAGGCGCGTCCCCGCAGCGCCGCCGCATAGGCCTCGTCCGGATCGAGGCGGCGGAGTTCCTCGGCGATCAGCTCCGCGGTGCTCCGGACCTTCAGGGCGAGGACCCTGCTGGGCTGGCCGGGGATCGCGAGGCGCGCGACCGGCCCCGCGGGTCGGTCGATGCGGATCTCGCCGTCGGGGGTGCCCATGCGGACGGCCGTGACGACGGGGCCGTCGGTGACGATCCGGTCGACGGGGACGCCGAGCCGGACCTCGAACCAACGGGCCAGGAGTTCGGCGCTGGGGTTCTCCGCCTCGCTCTCGACGGCGGCGGAGGTGACGGTGAGCGGCGCCTGGTCGAGGGCGGCGGCCAGCATCGAGCGCCACGGGGTGAGCCGGGTCCAGGCGAGGTCGGTGTCGCCGGGGGCGTACGAGGCGGCGCGCTTCTCCAGGGCGGTGAGGGGGTCCTCGACCGCGTACATGTCGGTGATGCGGCGCTGCGCGAGCGAACCCAGCGGGTCCCGGGAGGGCACTTCGGGGGCGTCGACGGGCCACCAGACGACGACGGGGGCGTCCGGCAGGAGCAGCGGCAGGACCACGGAGTCGGCGCGGGCGCCGACTTCGCCGTACAGCCGGAGCAGGACCGTCTCGCCCGAGCCGGCGTCGGTGCCGAGCCGGACCTCGGCGTCGAGCCGGGTCTCGTTCCGGTCCCGGGGGGTGCGGGCGTGGCGCTTGACGACGACGAGGGTGCGGGAGGGGTGTTCCCGCGAGGCCTCGTTGGCCGCCTTGACGGAGTCGTACGCGTTCTCCTCGTCGGTGACGACGACGAGGGTGAGCACGGCGCCGACGGCGGGGGTGCCGACGGCCCTGCGACCCTGCAGGATCGCCTTGTTGATCTTGCTGGAGTCGGTGTCCGTCAGATCGATCTTCATGTGCGGCGCCCGTCCCTTCCTTCTCCGGCGAGCCTAACCCTCCCGCGCGGCGGACGCGTGCGGGTCCCCCTGCGGGGTCGTCCTACGCCGACTCCGACTCCGCGTCGGGAGCCGCGCCCGGGTCCGCGTCGGGGGACGCCTGTTCCACGGCGCGGCGGCCGACGACGGCCGCGGCGGCGATCGCCGCGCCGAGGAAGGCGGCGGCCACCACCCAGGGGCGGTCGAGGACGTGCCCGGTGGCGTGGTCCAGGGAGTAGCGTCCGGCGCCGGCGATGCCGAGCCCGGCGGCCGTGAAGCCGAGGAAGGCCGGGTACTCGTACCCTCCGCCCTGGGCGAAGAACCCGGCGGGGGCGTGGACGGCGACGGCTCCGGCCATGGCGCCCGCCGCGGCGGCGCCCGCGGCCGGGGTGGCGAGGCCGAGCGCGAGGAGGACGCCGCCGCCCGCCTCGCCGAGACCGGCGGCGATCGCGCTCTCGCGGCCCGGGTTGAAGCCCATGGCCTCCATCGCCTTGGTGGTGCCCTCCAGGCCGCCGCCCCCGAACCAGCCGAGGAGCTTCTGCGTGCCGTGCGCGGCGAGCACGGCACCGGTGCCGACTCTCAGCACGAGCAGTCCGAGATCGCGTCGATTGGGGTGGCCCATGGGTTCTCCAGGTGCGGGAGGCGGACGCGTACGCCGCTCACTCTCGCCCCGATCGGCTCTCACCGCCCTCCGAGGCCCCTCCGGAATGGGCCACGCGAGTCATCTTCTGCGGCTTCTGGTCACTGTCGCTCGACCGGGCGGGCTTCCGCCCACGAGGGAAGTGGGTGCGCATGCCCGCCGAGCCCACCGGGCCTTCACGGAGGCCGGGCCCCGAGGGCCGGGGCTTCCCGGTGGACAGCGGGTTCGCGGCGGAGGGCCCGGAGGAGCAGGGGACGGCCGGCCTGGAGCAGCTCGTGTCGCCGCGGCCCGAACCGTTCGCCGCCGACGCCCTGTTGATCCGTGGCACCGGCGACTTCGCGCTCGGCGCGGGGGGCCCGGGTGGAGGTGGAGCCGGAGAGCGCCGGGCAGCCCTTCCGGGCGCACACCGCCACGGCGCCGCGGGTCACCACCTTCATCATCACCTTCATCGGCGACGCGCGCCGGAGAGCGGGAACGGGTGCGTCGCACCGATGCTGGAGGAATGACCGAACATGCAGCGACAGGCCGCCCGGCCGCTTCGCCCGGGCGCATTCCGACGATCGGCGTGGAGGAGGAGTTCTTCCTCGTCGATCCGGACACCCGGTCGGTGGTGCCCGCCGGCCCGGAGGTCGTGGAGGGCGCCGGGAGGACGGTGGGCGACCTGGTCACCGAGGAGTTCGACCGGTGCCAGGTCGAAGGCCGTACTCCTCCCTGCCGCTCGGCCCGGGAGCTGCGCGAGCATCTGCGGCAGGTCCGCGGAGCGCTGGTCGCCGCGGCCCGGGCCGAGGGACGGGAGCTGTGCGCGTCGGGCACCGCGGTGCTCCAGGACGCCGGTCCGGCTCCCATGGGCGATCACCCCCGCTACCGGGCCGGGCGCGAGCAGTACCGCAGCATGATGGACGACTTCTCCCTCAGCGCGCTGCACGTGCACGTCCACCTCCCCGACCCCGAGGTCGCCGTGCTGACGGCCAACCACCTGCGGCCCTGGGTCCCGTTCCTCATCGCGCTCAGCGCCAACTCGCCGTTCCACCGCGGCAGCGACACCGGCTACGCCAGCTGGCGCTCGGTGGTCAGGAGCCGTTTCCCGTGCCTGGGGCCGCCGCCCTACGCGGCGTCGGCTGCGGAGCACGAGCGGCTGGCCGTCGTCATCGCGGACACCGAGGCCATGCTGGAACCCGGGATGCCCTTCTGGGACCTGCGCCCGAATCCCCGGTTGCCCACGCTGGAGATCCGCGCGATGGACGTCCTGCAGGACGTGGAGGACACCGTCGCGGTGGCGGTGCTCCTCCGCGCCCTGGTGGTCACGTGCGCGCAGCGGGTCCGACGGGGCGATCCGGGGCCCCGGTGGGAGGGCGAGGTGCTGCGCGCCGCCTGTTGGCAGGCGGCGCGCGACGGCTGGGGCGGCAACGGGTTCGACCCGCTGACCGGGCGGGCGGCGGCGGTGGGAGACCTCGCCGACGGCCTGGTGGGGATGGTCCGCCCCGTACTGGAGGAGTTCGGGGACCTGGACGAGGTCACCGCCCTGTTCCGGCGGATGGCCCGGCGGGGTGACGGGGCGGCCCGGCAGCGGGCCTGGGCCGGGGGCGGGGCCGGCCCGACCGGCGCGGTGGACGGACTGCTGCGCGCGACGGCGGGCGGCGTGGACGCGGCGGGAGGTGCGGGCGAGGCGGGCGGCTGAGGTCAGCGCCCGGCGAGGGTGGTGACCAGGACGTCCCTGCGGCCGGGCCGGGCGGGATCCAGCGGCTCGATCGGCGAGACCGCGTGCCAGGTCGTCCGGTCGTCGCTCAGGAGCAGCGTTCCCGGTTCGTCGAGGGTGACGGTCACGGCCTCGTGGCCGTCCGCGTCGTACACGGTGCTGCGGCCGCCGGTGACGTTCTCCCGGTCGATCAGCAGTGAGGTCACCAGGGTGACGCCGTCCTTGTGCCGTCCCTCGGGCGTGGGCAGGCCGGCTCCGTCGGCCTCGGCGAGGACCCTGAAGGGGTGCACCTTGACGTTCCACTCGGGCGCGTCGTCGAGGCCCTGGGCCACCCGTCCGAGCATCCGGACCAGCGCGTCCAGCACGGGCTCGTTCCGGAACGTGTCGGTGAGCGGTTCGAAGCGGCGGTCCCTGTCCACGTAGAGGGGGTTGGTGTCGTGCGGCTGGACGAACACGTCATGGGGCATGGTCTCGACGGCACCGGCCCGGGAGAGCAGAAGGTGCCCGTAGCGGCGCAGGCGCCGCGTCCCGGTCTCGGCCGCGTACGGGTCCGCCACCAGTGCGTCCCAGTGCGCGGCGAGACGCCGCCACACCCGGACGTCGGTGTCCAGGCACTCGGCCACGTCGGCCGGTGCCATGAGGTGCCAGCCCTTGCGCGCCACGGCGGTGCGGGCCTCGTCGATCAGGCGTCGGGAGCGGACGTCGGCCGCGTCGCGCCCTCCCTCCTCCTCGGCCCGGTTCGCATGCGTCTGTACGTCGGCGTGTCCTTCGCTCATGCAGTCCATGGTCCGTCCCGGCGGCGGCCTCGGCAGCCGCTGCACGGCATCCGGGTGCCCCGACGGCGCGACGCCCGACCGACCGGCGACCGGCCGCCCCGGCACCCTCCGGGCGTGGTTCCGGCCGACCGGCCGTCCCAGGACCGCTCCGGACGTGGTCACGGTCGGCCGGGCCGTGCGCCGCAAGCGGCGCGGTCGGCCCGGTGGCCGTTCGCCCGCGCTTCGGGCGGACGGCGGGGCCGCTCGGGCCGTGCGCTACATTTTGCCGGTCCTTGACCACCGATCCCCCGCGATCGCAACCTTCGGAGCCGGCACTTCATGAGCGACATCGTCAACGGCCTCGGCCGGGCCGGCGCCTACGGCGCCCTCGGCGTGGTCCTGCTGATCCTCGGCATCGTGCTCGTGGACCTGCTGACCCCCGGAAAGCTCGGGCGCCAGATCTGGGAGGACCGCAACCGCAACGCCGCGACCCTGCTGAGCTCGGCGCTCCTCGGGATCGGCGGCATCGTCTTCACCTCGATCTGGACGACGTACGACCACTTCGGCAAGGGGCTCGTCTCCACCGCCGCGTTCGGCCTCCTCGGTCTGGTGATGATGGCGGTGGCCTTCCTCGTCGTCGACCTGGTCACGCCGGGGAAGCTCGGTGCCACGCTCGTCGACCCCGAGCCGCACCCGGCGGTCTGGGTGACGGCCTCCTGCAACATCGCGGTCTCGGCGATCGTCTCCGCCTCGATCGCCTGAGGTCCGCCGAGTTCCACAGAGGTCCACGGTTCACCGGGACATGGGCTCCACCTCCAGGAAGCGGCGACCGCGCGGCCCCTTGTAGAGGAGGGCCTCCCAGCCGAGCCGCACCAGGGCCGGCACGCATGCGCCCAGCGCCTCCGCCTCCTCCTGGGCGGCGCCCGTCCCCGGCGGGCCGAGCCACTCCACCACGGCGGTCCCGGGCCGCTCTCCCGCCCTGACCCGGTATCCGGTGGAGAGCCGGGCCCCGGTGGCGTCGACGGAGGAGGGGGCGATCCCGCCGGACTCCAGGGCCAGGGCCACCGCGCGGACCGGTTGCCGGCGCTCCCAGTCCGCGGGCGCGGTCCTCGGGTCGCCGCCCCGGAGCAGGGTCAGCCGCCTGATCTGGAGCAGTCCGTCGACGGCCGCGCGGATCTCCCGGGACCGCTGCTCGGCGTCGGCCGGGGGCAGCGGCGGACCGTCGCCCGTGGCCGCCTCGAACACGCCCGAGCCGCCTCCCGCGCCGATGGTCACAGGAGCCGCCGGATGTCGCCGCGCACGCGGTAGAACCCGCCCGCGGCCGGGTGCAGGGCGTCCACCACGTACCGCGCGCCGGGCTCCCTGATCGCCCGCGGGAACTGCACGTTCCACTCGGATTCGTACCCCTGCGAGACGACCCGCACCCTGGTCCGGCCCGACTCGGTCACGCACTCCACGACCACCGAGCCCGCCGGCGCGTCGCTGACGGCGGTCACGGCGGTCGCGGTCGTGGCCGGCTCGTACACCGGCAGGGCGGCGGCGAGTTTGATGTCCCGCGCGACCGGGACCGTGCCCTGCTGGGCGGCCTCGATCGCGGCCTCGCTCGCGTCCACGCAGACCAGCGAACCGTCCGTCGTCACCAGGTAGAGCCGCTCGTCCCGGTACTGCATGGAGAGCGCCGAACCGCCGCCCGTGCCCAGCTTCCACAGCCGGGTGCCGTCCTCCGCGAAGCAGTAGACGGAGGAGGCCGAGTCGGCCGCGAAGACGAACCGGCCGCCGGGCGAGGTGGCGCAGGAGTAGACCGGGCTGTCGCAGGAGTACACCGCCTCCACGCGGCCGTCCTTCTTCGCGAGCCGCTGCACCTTCTTGCGGGACGTGCCGGCGTAGACCGCGGTGTCCTCCTGCCAGCCGAAGAGGACTCCTCCCTCGGTCGGCGTCCGCCACAGCTCGCCGCCGCCGTCCGGCGCATGGGCGGCGACGCCCCGCGTGTCCCCGTAGTAGACGGCGTCCCCGTCGGCGCGGACCATCCAGGCGTGCTCCCCGGCTCCGGCGCGCGCCCACTGGTGCTCGTCCTCGTGGTCGATGACGGTGAGCCGTCCGGAGCGGTCGGCGACGTGCAGGACTCCCTCGTGGATGTCGAGCCAGAAGATGTCGACGTCGGTGGCGATGTCGTACGCGGCGAAGGGGAGCTTGGACGAGAGGTCGTACACCTTGCCGTCGTCGCAGCCCGCGTAGATCCAGAAGTCGTCGGCGACCAGGCACTTGACGCCGTCCGGCAGGCTGAACCGGGCCCGCACCTCGCCGCCGCGGTCGAGCGTGAAGACGTCCCCCGCCTGGTTGCCCACCCAGCAGCGCTCCTCGTCGACGTGGATGCCGAAGGCGGCCGAGCCGGTGCGGAAGCGCCAGAGGACGGGGGCGACGGCCCGTGCGGTGGAGGGGGCGGAGGAGACCTCGCGGCGCGTCACGGCGCGCGCGGCGCGCTGCCCCGGGACGGCGGGGGCGTATCCCTTGCGGACCTTCTCGCCGATCTTCTTCGCCGCCGCGGCCTGCGCCTTCGCCGCCGTCGGGAACGTGGAGCGCTGGGTCTGCCCGTCCGAGCCGATCCGGCCGTAACGGACCGACACCGCGAGGTCCTCGACGGTCACTTCGTAGAACTTGTGGGCACCGCCGCCGTCCTGCGACAGCTCCAGATAGGTCGTCGTCGTCATGGTGAGAACGGTAGGGGCGACCACTGACAACGGCCTGCCGTGGAGCCGTGGCCCGGGACCGGAGACCTGGGCGTTCCCACCGCGCTCGGGGGCGCGGCGGGAACGCGGCCGGGTGCCTCAGGTGCCCGTCGTCGTCGCGTACGCCAGCGGGTCGGACAGGACGGCGTGGAGGACGAGGGCCGCCGCGCCGCGCGACGCGTCGGTGGTGGCGGACGCCGGGCGGAGGCGTCCGGCGTCCGGGGTCCAGAGGCCGGAGACGACGCGGGTGGCGAGCTCCTGGGCGACGGCGGGGGCCAGCCAGGGCATCAGGTGCGGATAGATGCCGCCCAGGACGACGGCCTCGGGGTCGAGGAGGTTCACGGCCCCCGACAGGGCGCGGCCGAGCATCCGGCCGGCCTCGGCGAGGGCCGCGAGGGCGCGCGACTCCCCCGCCTCGGCGCGGCGGGCGAGGTCCGGGACGCCGGTGGCGCCCGCCGAGGCGAGGAGGGCCGCCTGTCCCGCGTACTGCTCCAGGCAGCCGCGTGAACCGCAGCGGCAGCGCGGGCCTTCGGCGTCGACGACGAGGTGTCCGATCTCGCCGGCGAAGCCGTGGGCGCCGCGCAGGAGTTCGCCGTGGACGACGATCGCGCCGCCGACGCCGATCTCCCCCGTCAGGTGGAGGAAGGTGCGGAGGTGGCCGAGCCCGCCGAACCACAGCTCGGCGAGGGCCGCCGTGTTGGCCTCGTTGTCGGAGGTGAGGGGGAGGCCGGCGGTGGCGGGACGCAGGGCGTTGAGCGCCTTGCCGAAGAGGGCTTCGGCGGGGACCTCGTTCCAGCCGAGGTTGGGGGCCTGCCGGACGGTCCCGTCGGAGACGAGTCCGGGGAGCGCGAGTCCGGCGCCGGCCGGGGCGAGGTGCCGTTCGGCCGCGGCTTCCAGGGCGTCCGCGGCGATGCGTGCGGCGCGGGCGAGGACGTCGGCGGCTTCGGCGTCCCGGTTGTCGAGGCGCTCGGTGCGGCGGACGCGGTCGGTGCCGGTCAGGTCGACGACGCAGACCGTGACGTAGTCGACGTTGATCTCGACGCCGAGGCCGGCGGGTCCGGTGTCGGCCGGTTTGAGCACGGTGCCCGGCCGTCCCGCCTGCCCGCTGAAGGTCTTGCCCGACTCGACGAGGAGGCCGAGGTCGAGGAGCTGCTCGACGAGGGAGGAGACGGCGGGCCTGGTCAGCCCGACGCGGGCGGCGACGGCGGCCCGGGTCGTCTCGCCGGCTTCGTGGACGGTCCGCAGGACGAGGCTCAGGTTGTGCCGGCGCACTCCCGACTTGTCGGCCTTGGGTTCCGTGGGCTGGTTCATGGTGAGCGAGAGCCTAGTCGTCGCTTTCGGCCACGCGAAAACAGTTCGGTGACCGAACCGTCTGCGCTAGGCTCCGCCCATGACGCTTCCGCGCGACTACCGCGGTCAGACCTGTGCCCTCGCCCGGTCGATGGAGATCGTCGGCGAGCGCTGGACCCTGCTGATCCTGCGCGACGCCTTCTACGGGGTCCGCAGGTTCGGCGAGTTCGTCGCGCACCTGGGCGTCCCCCGGGCCGTCCTCACCGACCGGCTCGCCGTCCTCACCGAGGCGGGCGTCCTGGCGCGCCGCCCCGAGACGGGCACGGGCCGCCGCGAGGTCTACGGGCTCACGCCCAAGGGCGTCGCGCTCTGGCCGGCCGTCCGGGCGCTCACCGCCTGGGGCGAGGAGTTCTGCGCGGCGGAGGGCGGCCCGCGGCGCGTCTTCCTGCACGCGCGGGACGAGGCGCCGCTCGAACCGGACGGACGCTGCACCGGCTGCGGCGCGGCCGTACCCGTCCGGGACGTCCTGGTCGCCCCCGGCCCGGGGCTCGCCCCCTCGGCCCCGGACGACGACCCGGTGACGGCGGCACTCGCCCGGCCGCACCGACTGCTCACCCCTCTGCTCGTCACCGCGCCCCCGGGGCGCCTCACGAAGGGTTCACCCCGATGAAGATCCTGGTCGTCGGCGCCGGTGCCACCGGTGGCTACTTCGGCGCCCTGCTCGTCCGCGCCGGCGAGGACGTCACCTTCCTGGTCCGTCCGGCCCGGGCGGCCGCGCTGCGCGAGCGCGGGCTGCGGGTCGTGGGCCGGGACGAGGAGTGGACGGTGGAGCCCCGCCTCGTCACGGCCGACGAGCTGCGCGAACCCCACGACCTCGTCCTGCTGTCGGTGAAGTCCACCGGGCTCGACCGGGCGATCGAGGACGTCGCCCCGGCCGTCGGACCGGACACGGCGGTCGTACCGCTCCTCAACGGCCTCGCCCACATCGACGCCCTCAACGCCCGCTTCGGCCCGTCGGCCGTCCTCGGCGGCGTGGCCAAGGTCGTGACCGTCCTCGACGACGCGGGCGACATCAGGCGGCTCGCGCCGCCGGCCCATCTGTCCTTCGGAGAGCAGGACGGTACGGTCTCCGCGCGCGTGGAGCGGATCCGGAAGGTCCTCGACGGGGCGGGGATCGACGCGCCGGTGCCGGCCGACGTCCTCACGGCGATGTGGCACAAGTGGGTGTTCATCACCACGTTCGGCGCGGTGACGAGCCTGATGCGCGGCACGGTCGGCGACGTGTACGACGCCCCGGGCGGTCCCGCCCTCGGCCCGGCGCTGCTCGACGAGGCCGCCGCGGTCGCCGCCGCGGCCGGGCACCCCGTACCGGAGGAGGAGCGGGCGGCGACGCTCGCCGTGGTGTCCGCGTCGGGTTCGCCGATGGTGCCGTCGCTCTACCGCGACCTGGCGGCGGGCCGCCCGACCGAGGTCGAGCACCTCTTCGGCGACCTCACCGCCCGGGCCCGCGCCCTCGGCGTGGCGACCCCGCTGCTCGACCTGGCGACCCTGCACCTGCGCGTCCACCAGCGCCGGGTCACGGCGTCGGCGGCGGCCTGACGGGAGGACCGCCCCCGCTCGGGGGAGACGGAACGGCCTTCGGGCCGACGCCGGAGACTTCGGCCCGGCGCCGGTCCTGACCACATGAGGAAGCTCAAGGCCCTGCCGGGCGTGCCCCGTTGGGTCGCCGTCGCCGCCCACGCCGTTCCGCTGATCGTCCTGCCGTCCGGCCTCTGGCGGGTCGCCCTGGTGTCCGGCGCGCCGGTGGCCCGGGGGAGGGCCCCGTCTCGGCCCGACCGTCCACGTGCTCGGGCTGACCGTGTTCGTCGAACTGCTCGCCCTCCTGACGCCGGGTCTGGTCCGCGAGTGGGGCGAGGTGTTCCCCGCCGACTGCCGTTCCCCGGCGGACCCTGCTCTGCTTCTGCTACGTCCCGCTCGTCGCCCGGGCTCCGCTGCTCACGGCGGTGACGGTCGCGCACCACCGTCGCCGCGCGGCCCGTTGAGGGAGACCCGGAAGCCCGGCTTGCTGCGGAACCACGCGTCCGCCTCAGGGCCCTGGAGGCCGCTGCCGGCCCTTCCCGTCACTCAGGGCCGACCGCTGCGGCGGATGTGGCCGTCACTCGCCGTGGGCGGGGAGTTGTGGGCGCCCAGGCCGAAGGAGACCCGGTCGGCTCCGGCCCGGCGCAGGGCTTCCTGTTCCTGGAGCATCCCGTCGACCGTGTCCGCGCGGCCGCCGCCCCTGCGGAGGAGGGTGACGGTCAACAGGGCGCCGGTGCAGCCCAGTACGCCGAACAGGATCAGTAGAGCGGTCAAGGCGTCTCCCCCGTCGTTTTCCGCAGGGTAACCCGGCGGTCGCGGGCGGAACAGGGCATCGCGAGCCGTACGCCGGGGGCGGCCGTCAGCTCAGGAGGGTGGGTGTCGCCGCGGCCAGGACGGTCGCGATCCGGTCCCAGGTCTCCTCGTCGCGAGGGGCCGGGGGCAGGAGGACGCCCTCGCCCGTTCCCCAGGCGGTGGCCAGGGCCACCGGGTCGGCGCCGGTGACGGCGGCCGCGGCGAGGGCGGCGGCGCCGAGGGCGACGGGTTCGTCGGCGGCGGGGACGACCAGGGGGCGCCCGGAGAGTCGGCGGACGGTCTCGGTCCAGGCCCGGCCGCGCGCGCCGCCGCCGATGAGGCGCAGCGGGCGGTCCCGCACGTCGGGAGCGGCCGGGTCGAGGCCGCAGGCGGCGAGGAGTCCGTCGAGGGCGCGCAGCACGGTGAAGGCCGCGCCCTCGTAGGCGGCGCCGAGGACGGCCCGGGGGCCGGTGCCGTGCCGGAGGCCGGTGACGAGCCCGGCGGCGTGCGGGAGGTCGGGGGTGCGTTCGCCGTCGAGGTACGGGAGGACGACGACGTCGCCGCCGGGTGCGGCGTCCTCGCGGTCGAGACCGAGGAGCGCGGCGAACCGGTCCACGGCGAGCGTGCAGTTGAGGGTGCAGCCGAGCGGGAGGTACGTGCCGTCGGTGGCGGCGAAGCCGGCGAGACCGGGGTCGGCGGGGCGGACGCGGGTCGCGGCGAAGACGGTGCCGGAGGTGCCGAGGCTGACGACGGGGTGGTCGAGCAGGCCCGCGCCGCCGAGCCCGAGCCCGACGGCGGCGGCCATGTTGTCTCCGGTCCCGGCGGCGACGGCGACCGTGCGGGGCAGACCGAGCGCTTCGGCGGCGGCCGGGGCGAGGGTGCCGACGCGGGTGGCGCCGGAGGGGGCGACGGCCGGCAGCAGGGCCGGGTCCAGGCCGATGAGGTCGAGGACCTCGGGGTCGTAGGCGCCGGCGGCGGTGTCGTACCAGCAGGTGCCGGAGGCGTCCCCGGGGTCGGTGACGGCGGCTCCGGAGAGGCGCTCGGTGAGGTGGTCGTGCGGGAGGCGGACGCCGGCCGTCGCATCGGCGTGGTGCGGCTCGTGCTCGCGGAGCCACTGCCACTTGGCCGCGGTCACGGAGGCGACGGGAACGGAGCCGGTCCGGGCCGGCCAGGCACCGGGACCGCCGAGACGGGCGGCGAGGGCGGCGGCCTGGGGTGCGGAGCGGGTGTCGTTCCAGAGCAGCGCGGGGCGGAGGGGGCGCCCGTCGGCGCCGAGGGCGACGAGGCCGTGCTGCTGGCCGGCGACGGCGATGCCGGTGACGGAGGCCGCCGGGACGCCCGCCTCCCGCACCGCCGCGCGGACGGCCGCGGCGAGGGCGGTCCACCACTCCTCGGGGTCGCCCTCGCGCGCCCCGGCGGAGCCGGTGACGGCGTGCGGGGCGCGGCCGAGGGCGAGGAGCTCGCCGGTGTCGGCGTCGACGGCGGCGGCCTTGGCGGACTGCGTGGAGCTGTCCACGCCGATCACGACGGAGCGGCTCGCGGGCATGCCCCCTCCTCTTCTCTCGGTCTCTCGGTCTCTCGGTCTCTCGGTCATCGGATCACCCGGTCGCCGGGACTGGCGCGGGACCGGCTCCGTCCCGTATTAGTTATCTCAGAAAACAAATATGGCCGCCAGTAGCAGGGAGACGCCGTGACGGACTTCTCGCCCACCCCCGACGACCGCTTCACCTTCGGCCTGTGGACCGTCGGCTGGCAGGGCCGCGACCCCTTCGGCGAGGCGACCCGCCCCGCCCTCGACCCCGTGGAGGCCGTCGAGCGGCTCGCCGCCCTCGGCGCGTACGGCGTCACCTTCCACGACGACGACCTGATCCCCTTCGGGACGCCGGACGCCGAGCGCGACGCGATCGTCAAGCGCTTCCGGGACGCCCTGGACCGCACCGGGCTCGCGGTGCCCATGGCGACCACGAACCTCTTCACGCACCCCGTCTTCAAGGACGGCGCCTTCACCGCCAACGACCGGGACGTGCGCCGGTTCGCCCTGCGCAAGACCCTCCGCAACATCGACCTGGCCGTCGAGCTCGGCGCCACCACCTACGTCGCCTGGGGCGGCCGGGAGGGCGCCGAGACCGGTGCCGCGAAGGACGTCCGGGTCGCGCTCGACCGGATGAAGGAGGCCTTCGACCTGCTCGGCCAGTACGTCACCGAACAGGGCTACGACCTGCGCTTCGCGATCGAGCCCAAGCCGAACGAGCCGCGCGGCGACATCCTGCTGCCCACGATCGGGCACGCCCTCGCCTTCATCGAGCGCCTGGAGCGCCCCGAGCTCGTCGGCGTGAACCCGGAGACCGGCCACGAGCAGATGGCCGGGCTGAACTTCCCGCACGGCATCGCGCAGGCGCTGTGGGCGGGCAAGCTGTTCCACATCGACCTGAACGGCCAGTCGGGCATCAAGTACGACCAGGACCTCCGCTTCGGCGCGGGCGACCTGCGCCAGGCGTTCTGGCTGGTGGACCTCCTGGAGACGGCCGGTTACGCGGGCCCGCGCCACTTCGACTTCAAGCCGGTCCGCACCGACGGCTTCGACGGGGTGTGGGAGGCCGCGAAGAACTGCATGCGGAACTACCTGATCCTCAAGGACCGTTCGGCGGCCTTCCGCGCCGACCCGGACGTCGTGGCGGCGCTCGGCGCCTCCCGGCTGCCCGAGCTCGCCGTCCCCACGGCCGCCGACGGTCTCGCGGCGCTGCTGGCCGACCCCACGGCGTACGAGACGTTCGACCCGGACGCGGCCGCGGAGCGCTCGATGGCCTTCGAGCACCTGGACCAGCTGGCCCTGGAGCACCTGCTCGGCGTGCGCTGACGGCCCGTCCGTACGGGACCCGGCTGCTGCGACACTACGTACAGCAGGGCGACGGCGCCGTCCGGGACGGGGCCGCCGCCCGACCCGAACCGTCCCCGAGGGAGCCTCGATGCGTGTCGCCCTCTTCGTCACCTGTGTCAACGACGCCGCCTTCCCGTCGACGGGCGTGGCCACGGTCCGGCTCCTCGAACGGCTCGGCGTGGCGGTCGACTTCCCGGCGGCCCAGTCCTGCTGCGGTCAGCCGCAGTTCAACACGGGCTACCGCGCGGAGACCGAGCCGCTGGTACGGCGCACGGTGCGGGCCTTCGAGGGCTACGACCACGTCGTGACCCCGTCCGGTTCGTGCGCGGCGATGGTCCGCCGCCACTACCCGTCGTTCGGCACGGAGGCGGGGGCCCTGGCGCCGCGCGTGCACGAGCTGACGGAGTTCCTGGTGGACGTGCTCGGCGTGACGGACGTGGGCGCGTACTTCCCGCACCGGGTGACGTACCACCCGTCCTGTCACGGCCTGCGGCTCCTCGGGCTCGGGGACCGGCCGCGACGGCTCCTGGAGGCGGTGAAGGGCCTGGAGCTGGTGGAGCTGCCGGGCGCGGAGGAGTGCTGCGGCTTCGGCGGCACGTTCGCGGTGAAGAACCCGGACGTCTCGGCGGCGATGGGCGCCGACAAGATCACGAACGCACTGTCCACGGGCGCGGAGGTCCTGTGCGGCGCGGACAACTCCTGTCTGCTGCACGTGGGCGGCATGCTGAGGCGACAGGAGGCGCCGCTGCGGGCGCTGCACCTGGCGGAGATCCTGGCGAGCACGGAAGAGGAGCCCTGGCGGTGAGCGGAACGTTCCTGGGGATGCCGGCCTTCCCCGAGGCGGCGCGGGAGGCCGTGGGCAACCCGACGCTGCGGGCGAACCTGCGGCACGCGACCCGCACCATCCGGGACAAGCGGGCGCGGGCGGTGGCCGAGCTGGACGACTGGGCCGCGCTCCGCGAGGCCGGCAAGCGGATCAAGGACGAGACGCTCCGCCACCTCGACACGCACCTGCTCCGGTTGGAGGAGGCGGTGACGGCGGCGGGCGGCACCGTGCACTGGGCGGCGGACGCGGCCGAGGCCAACCGGATCGTCACCGAGCTCGTACGGGCCACCGGCGAGACCGAGGTGGTCAAGGTCAAGTCGATGGCCACCCAGGAGATCGGGCTCAACGAGCACCTGGCGGCCGAGGGCATCGCCGCGTACGAGACGGATCTCGCGGAGCTGATCGTGCAGCTCGGCGAGGACCGCCCCTCGCACATCCTGGTCCCGGCGATCCACCGCAACCGCGGCGAGATCCGCGACGTCTTCCGCGACAGGATGGGCCGTTGGGGCCGCCCGGCCCCGGAGGGGCTGAGCGACGCCCCGGCCGAACTGGCGGAGGCGGCCCGACTGCACCTGCGGGAGAAGTTCCTGCGGGCCAAGGTCGGGATCTCCGGGGCGAACTTCATGGTCGCCGAGACCGGCACCCTCGTCGTCGTCGAGTCCGAGGGCAACGGCCGCATGTGCCTGACCCTGCCCGAGACCCTCGTCTCGGTCGTGGGCATCGAGAAGGTGGTGCCGACCTGGCGGGACCTGGAGGTCTTCCTCCAGACGCTCCCCCGCTCCTCGACGGCCGAGCGGATGAACCCGTACACGAGCATGTGGACCGGCACCACCGACGGCGACGGGCCGAACGCCTTCCACCTGGTCCTCCTCGACAACGGCCGCACCGACGCCCTCGCCGACGAGGTGGGGCGGCAGGCGCTGCGCTGCATCCGCTGCTCGGCCTGCCTCAACGTCTGCCCGGTGTACGAACGGGCCGGCGGTCACGCGTACGGCTCGGTCTACCCCGGTCCGATCGGCGCGATCCTCACCCCGCAGCTGCGGGGCACCGCGAGCGAGGTCGACGCCTCGCTGCCGTACGCCTCCTCGCTGTGCGGCGCCTGCTACGAGGTGTGCCCGGTCGCCATCGACATCCCCGAGGTCCTGGTGCACCTGCGCGAGCGGGTGGCCGAGGAGGGCGGCAGGGGCCACCGCCTGGAGCGGGCCGCGATCAAGGCGTCCACCTGGGTCCTGGACCACCCCGGCGTGCTCGCCGCGGGCGAACGGCTCGCGTCCGCGGCCCGGAAGGCGCTCCCGAGGCGGCTGCCGGGTCCCGGCGCCCGCCAGTGGACCGACCACCGCGACCTGCCCGAACTGCCCGCCGAACCGTTCCGCGACTGGTGGAGGAAGAACCGCGCATGACCGACTCCCCGCGTACGGAACCGCGGACGGAACCGCGCCTGACCGACTCCCCGCGCACGCAGCCGCACCCGACCGCCGCCGCCCGTCCCCGGACTCCCGCGAGGAAGAACCGCCCATGACCGACGACTCCCGCGCGCGGATCCTCGCCCGGGTCCGCGACGCCGTCGCCGGCGCGCCCGAGGCTCCCGCCGTCGTACGCGACTACCGGCCGCGCCACGCCCCGGACGACCCCGACGTCCTCCTCGGCCTGCTCCACGAGAACCTCGCCGACTACCGGGCCCGTGTCCACCGCACCCCGCCCGACGGCGTGGCCGGGCTCGTCGCGCGGCTCCTCGCGGAACACGGCGCAGGCAGCGTCGTCGTGCCGCCCGGGCTGCCCGAGGAGTGGCTCGCCTCGACCGGGGCCGTGCGGCGGTTCGACGGGCCCCGGCTGACCCCGTACGAACTGGACGGCGCGGACGCCGTGGTGACGGGGTGCGCGGTGGCGATCGCCGAGACCGGCACGATCGTCCTGGACGGCGGCCCGGGTCAGGGCCGCCGTGCGCTGACGCTCGTCCCCGATCTGCACCTCTGCGTGGTGCGGGTCCCGGAGCAGGTGGTGGCCTCGGTGCCGCTCGCGCTCCCCCGGCTCGATCCGGGGCGCCCGCTGACCTGGATCTCCGGGCCGTCCGCGACGAGCGACATCGAACTCGACCGGGTGGAGGGCGTGCACGGGCCGCGCACGCTGGAGGTCCTCCTGGTGGTGGACGCCGAGCGGGTGGAGTCCGCCTCGGCGGCCGGGCCCACCACCGGCGCTCCCTGACTCAGGCCCCGTCCGCCCAGACGCCGTCCCGCATGATGTGCCGTCCCACGATCTCGGGCTCCTCGATCCAGGCCTCCACCGCGACCGGCCTGACCCGGAACCAGACGTAGGAGGGGCCGGAGGTACGCGGGTCCCAGCCGCACTTGGCGGCGAAGGCCTCGATCGCCGCTACCGGCACCTCGTCGCTCGGAAGGGTCGTCACCTCGCCGTCCACGAGGACGACGTCCCGGGTGTCCCCCAGTGCCAGCCGGGTACGGCCCCCGGCGGCGAGGTTCCGCCCGGTGGGGTTGGTCCGCCGGGTGCACAGCCAGACG
This sequence comes from Streptomyces sp. NPDC107498, assembly GCF_055582805.1. Lineage (NCBI taxonomy): Bacteria > Bacillati > Actinomycetota > Actinomycetes > Kitasatosporales > Streptomycetaceae > Streptomyces > Streptomyces sp. NPDC107498. The sequence goes on from NZ_JBVJPE010000001.1 coordinate 180,659, forward strand.
GCCTCGCCGTCCCAGAGGAAGGCGAGCGGCACGAGGTACGGCCGCCCGTCTCCGTCGGCCGACGCCACCCAGATGTCCACCTCCTGCTCCAGCCGCGCCAGCACGTCCTTCTTTCGCTGCGCGGTGTCGCGCCGCGTCCCCTCGTTCTCGGTCACGCCCCGACCCTACGCGGCGCGGGCGCCACGGACGTCAGCTGGGGCGCGGGGTGGCGGGGGCCGTGATCCCGGGTGCGGTCCGGCTGTCCAGGAGCCGCAGGGCCCGGGCGGTTCCGGAGCCGGGTTCGACGTGGTGGACGCACAAGGGCTGTTCCGCGTCGCCTTCCACCACGATCTCTTCGAGAACGGGGTGGAGCGGGCTCCCCGGGTGCGGTTCGGCCGGGTCGACGCGTACCACGCGCAGTACCCCGCCGAGCAGCTCCGCGCGGACGCGCACGGCCGCCCGCCCCGGCCCTCACGGGTGGAGGAGGGGGAACCCGACCCGCGCCCAGAGCTCCCGGGGAACGGTCGGCAGGTCGTGCGCGTCGCAGTCGTCCGTCCGCCAGACCTTCGGCCGCCCCGGGGCTTCGTCGTACGAGGACCAGCCCGGGTCCCCGGTGGCGGCGAAGCCGGCCCAGGCCTCCCCCATCCGGCGGGCCAGGTCGTGGTCGGCGGCGGTGGGGGCGCCCCCGATGAGGAAGGTCACGCACTCCTCGTCGACGTTGCCGAAGGCGAAGGGGACGTCCGCGCAGTGCCAGGCCCGCACGACCCCGTGCGGGCCGGTGCGCCGCCGGTCGAAGACGGACCGGAACGCCCGGCCGCCGCCCCGGGCGTGCCGTTCGACGAGCCGCTGGGCGTACTCCCCGAAGAGGAGGTCACCGAAGACGGCCAGGTAGACGTCGAGCACGGGGGCGTCGGGCAGGGCGGCGCGATAGCCGGCGAGGAGCCCGTCGGGAAGGCCGAAGTCACCGGCGAACGCGGCCAGTCGCTCCTCCGTGGTGACCTGGGCGCAGCTGCCGACGGCGTCGAGCAGCCGGTACTCCTCCGTGGTGTGGCAGACGAGGAGGTCCACGTCCCGGGCCGCACCGGCGGCCAGGCCCGTGAGGGGGTCGACGGGCAGGACGTCTCCGTCGAGGACGGGGGCGTAGAGCGAGGGGTCGTAGTGGCGGGATCCGGAGGCCTGGTCGCGCCGGTACTTCTCGACGACCCGGTCGGAGGCCGCGAGCAGCGCCTGCGGAGTCGCGGAGGCGAGGGCCTCGGGAGTGGCGGGGCAGCCGGCCGCGGCGGCGACCTCGCGGGTGGTCGCGGCGGCGACGTCCAGGGGGTGGTGGGGGCTGGCGGGGCTGTGGGCGATGGCGCGGTGGAACAGGCCGCGGGCCCGGTCCATCACCATGAGGCAGGCCGCCGACGCCGCCCCCGCGGAATGACCGGCCACCGTGACGTTGCCGGGGTCGCCGCCGAACGCGGCGATGTTCTCCCGCACCCAGCGCAAGGCGGCGACCTGGTCGAGCAGGCCCCGGTTGTCGGGGAAGGCGGTCCCGTCGGCGGCGGGGACGTGTCCGAACCCCTCGAAGCCCAACCGGTAGTTGAGGGTGACCACGACCAGTCCGGCACGGGCCAGGGCGTCGCCGTCGAAGTCGGGCTGGGCGGAGGAGCCGAAGGTGTAGGCGCCGCCGTGGATCCAGACGAGGACGGGCAGGGAACCGCCGTCCGGGACCGGGGTCCACACGTTGACGGTGAGGACGTCCTCGTCGCCGGGCGACCACGCGGGGGAGCCCGGCAGCTCCGCCGACTGCGGGGCGACGGGACCGAAGGCCGTGCAGTCCCGCACCCCGGCCCAGGCGGCGGCCGGGGCGGGTTCCCGGAACCGGTGGACGCCGAACGGCGGTGCGGCGTAGGGGATTCCGAGCACGGCGACGACCTCGGGGGACGCCCGGAAGCCCCGTACCGCACCGCTGGTCGTCTTGAAGATGCCCATGGGTTCAGCTTGTCATCGCGCCCCCGACCGGCACCAACACCAAGATCATGACGATTCACACGCCGCCGGTGTCAATGCCGGGACGCGGCCGGCCCGTTCCCCACGACGGCCCGCCCGCCGGCCGCCGGCGGACAGCCCACCGGACCGGACCCCCTCCGCAGCACGGGCGAGAGGGGGCGGCCGGGAGTCGCGGGCCGACAGGCCCCGGGAGGACCCGGCCCCCACGAAGGATCCGGTGTCCCGCCGAGGGGCCCGGTCGGTCCTCAGCTCAGTCGGGTGTCCGCGTAGACGTTCATCGCCCGCTGCTGGTACTCCGCGAGGCCGACCGCGATCCTGTCGAAGTTCTCGCGGAACCGCGGGTCCTCGGCGTAGGTCCGGGCCAGACCCCGGTACGCCTCGGCGTTCGGGGTCCAGAAACGGCTGACACCCGCGTGGTGGGCCTCCACCTCGGCCTGGACCGCCGGGTCCGCGACCGGCGTGCCGGCGGCCATGTGCTCGGCGAAGCGGATCATCTGGGCGGTCACCTCGCGCTGCCACTGCTCGGTGGTCTCCGGGGTCAGCCCTTCGACGGCCCGCCGGGACTGCTCGTACGCCTCCGGCCACCGCTCCCGCGCCTCGGCCTCGATCGCGGGGTCGGCCCGGAAGCCCTCGAAGAGGTTCTCGGGGCGGTTGATGCTCACCATGTCCTGGTTCTCGCTTTCTTCCAGTTCGGCGATGGTGCGGGCGACCGTGCGGGCCAGGGTGCCGAGCCGGTCCTGCTCCGCGAGCAGCCGCGCGTGGTGCTCGCGCAGGACGGTCACGCGGTCGGCCCCGCTGTCCAGGACCTCCCGGATCTCGCGCAGGCCGAGGTCCAGCTCCCGCATGAGCAGGATCTGCTGGAGGCGCAGCAACTGGGGCTCCTCGTAGTACCGGTGCCCGTCGCTCGCGGTCCACGCGGGCGCGAGCAGGCCGACCTCGTCGTAGTGCCGCAGCGTCCGGGAGGTCACCCCGGACATCCGGGCCACATCCGCGATCGACCAGGCCATGACGGTGTCCTTCCCTCGCCGGGGACCGGTGTCTCCGGCCCCGTACGAAGACCGTAGGAGTTGACGCCGCGTCAACCGCAAGTCCTTCGGGACCCGCCACGGGGACCGAAGCCGCCCCGGGGGCCGGGCGGTCCCTTCCGGGGGCCGCCCGGCCTCGTCGTACGCGGAGCCCGCTCTCGCGGGGCGGGCTGTTGTTCGAGCGGCTCCGCGTACGAGCCCGCGGCCGGGGCGATGTCCGCCCGGGCCCGGAACCGGTGGCAGGTGAAGACGGGGGCGGCGCCGCCCTCCAGGCAGGCCTCGGCCTTGCAGAACTCCACCTTGTCCACGGTGGCGCCGTCGGCGGTGACGGCGAGCGGCACCGCGTCGCCCTCGGCGGGAGTGCCGCTCCAGGACGCGTTGGTCACCGTGACGTTCCTGCCGGACCGCGACCAGACGCCGTTCCAGCCGTTGGTGAGCTCCTGGTCACCGGCGTGGGGGGCACGTCGGCGTCCAACCGTCGAGGGGCGCGGCGGCCCGGTCGGTGAGGGTGAGTTCGGCGGTGGAGCCCGACCCCCGGTCGTCGGTCCTGTGGTCGACGCCGCACTCGACGGCGGCGGCCGGGGCCGTCGTGGCGCCGACGACCGTGGGGCCGAGGGGGGAGGGAGAGCGATGCGGCCGGCGCGGTCGGGCGCCGCCGTGTTCGCGTTCTCTGTCGGAGGGATGCCATGGGCGCGGTTCTCCTCGCGGCTCGGGGGCGGGGATGCGAAGAGCGGGGAGGTGCGACGGTCAAGCCGTGAACCAGTGGGAGCGCTCCCACTGTGCAACGGGGGGCCAACGCCGTCAAGGTGCGTGAGGAAGTCGAAGGCAAAAGTCGGGGAATTTACTCAACTCCTCTTTTGCTTGGCGGCAGTTGACGCTACGGTCTGCCCCGACCCAGTGGGAGCGATTCCATCCAGTCGGCACGCCGTCAGAGGTGTGCCCTCGCTGTGAGGACTCGCTCATGCGACATCCCCCACGTCTGTCCGCGCTGCTCGCAGGAGCGGCGCTCACGATGGCGAGCACCGCTCTCGCCGTCACGGGTACGGCCTCAGGAGCCGCGGCCGCACCCGCCTGCACGGTGGAGTACTCGGTCGTCGGCCAGTGGGCCGGCGGCTTCCAGGGCGCCGTGACCGTCACCAACAACAGTGCCGCGCTGAACGGTTGGAGCCTCGGCTTCGCCTTCCCGGCCGGCCAGGTGGTGAGTCAGGGCTGGGGCGGGAAATGGTCCCGGTCCGGGTCGTCCGTCACCGTCGTCAACGAGAGCTGGAACGGCGCGCTCGGCACGGGCGCGAAGGTCTCGGGCGGTTTCATCGCCTCCTGGACGGGCGCCAACACGGCACCCACCGCCTTCACGCTCAACGGCACCCCGTGCGACACCGACGGACCGACGCCCACGCCCACACCCACTCCGACGCCCACTCCGACGCCCACACCCACACCCACTCCGACGCCCGACCCGACCACCCCGACCACTCCGCCCACCACTCCCCCGACCACCCCGGCCCCGGTCACCGGAGCGCCCGAGCTCGGCGTCTCCGGGAACAGGTTCACCGACCAGAACGGCGCCACCCGCCGCCTCCTCGGCGTCAACCGTTCCGGCGGCGAGTTCATGTGCGTCCAGGGCCACGGCTTCTTCGACGGCCCCGTCGACGACGCCTCCGTCGAGGCGATCTCCGGCTGGAGGGCCAACACGGTCCGCATCCCCCTCAACGAGGAGTGCTGGCTCGGCCTCGACAACGTCAAGCCCGAGTACCGGGGCGCGAACTACGTCGCCGCCGTCAAGGACCTGGTGGCCAAGGTGCTCGCCCACGGCATGACCCCCGTGGTCGAACTCCACTGGACGCACGGCCAGTACACCGGGAACTCGGCGGGCTGCTCCGACGTGCACGCCACCTGCCAGAAGCCGATGCCCGACGCCCGGTACACCCCGGCGTTCTGGACCTCGGTCGCGAACGCCTTCAAGAACGACGAGCGGGTCGTCTTCGACCTCTTCAACGAGCCCTATCCGGACCGGGCGACCTCCACCGCGGCACAGGCCTGGTCCTGCTGGCGCGACGGAGGCACCTGCCCCGGCATCGGCTACGAGGTCGCCGGCATGCAGGACCTGGTGGACGCCGTCCGCGCCACGGGGTCGAAGAACCTCGTCCTCGTCCCGGGCCTCGCGTACTCCAACGACCTGAGCCAGTGGCTCGCGTACCGCCCCACGGACCCGGCGGGCAATCTGGCCGCCGCCTGGCACGTCTACAACTTCAACGCCTGCGCCGACGAGACGTGCTGGAACGACACCCTCGCCCCGGTGGCCGCCGCGGTGCCCCTCCTCGCGGGCGAGATCGGTGAGAACACCTGCGGTCACGCGTTCGTCGACCGCGTCATGAAGTGGTTCGACGACCGCGGCCTCTCGTACCTGGGCTGGACCTGGAACACCTGGAACTGCAACTCCGGCCCCGCGCTCATCACTTCGTACGACGGCACCCCGACCGCGTTCGGCATCGGGCTGCGCGACCACCTGCGCGCCCTCTCCTCCTGAGCGTCCGCCCCTTCTTCCGAAAGGAACCCCACCCGCATGAGCCGCACCAGAAGCACCGGCCGCACCGCCCTCCTGGCGGCCCTCGGCCTGGTCACCGCCACCGGCGCCACCGCCACCGTCCTCGGCACCGCCACCGCCGGTGCCGCCACCGCCGGCTGCAAGGTCGACTACCGGATCACCAGCCAGTGGAACACCGGCTTCGGCGCCAACGTGACCGTCACCAACACCGGTGACCCGGTGGCCGCCTGGACCCTGGAGTGGTCCTACGGCGGCAACCAGCAGGTCACCCAGGGCTGGAACGCCACCGTCACCCAGTCCGGCACGGCCGTCACCGCCAAGAACGTCTCCTACAACGGAACCCTGGCCACGGGCGGCTCCACCTCCTTCGGCTTCAACGGCTCGTACAGCGGCACCAACGCCGTGCCGGCGACCTTCAAGCTGAACGGCGTCGCCTGCAACGGCGCCACCGATCCCACGACGCCTCCCACCACTCCCCCCACGACCCCGCCCACCACTCCCCCGACCACACCGCCCACCACCCCGCCGGCCGGCACCAAGGCCGACAACCCGTACGCCGGGGCCAAGGTGTACGTGAATCCCGAGTGGTCCGCGAAGGCGGCGGCCGAGCCCGGCGGCACCAAGGTCTCCCAGCAGCCCACCGGCGTCTGGCTGGACCGGATCGCCGCCATCAACGGGTCGAGCACCTCCATGGGCCTGCGCGCCCACCTCGACGAGGCCCTGAAGCAGAAGGGTTCCGGCGAGCTCGTCGTCCAGCTGGTCATCTACGACCTGCCCGGACGCGACTGCGCGGCGCTCGCCTCCAACGGCGAGCTCGGCCCGACGGAGATCGGCCGCTACAAGGCCGAGTACATCGACCCGATCGCCGCGATCCTCGCCGACTCCAAGTACGCGGGCCTGCGGATCGTCACCACGGTCGAGATCGACTCGCTGCCCAACCTGGTCACCAACGTCTCCGGGCGTCCCACGGCCACCGCCAACTGCGACGTCATGAAGGCGAACGGCAACTACATCACCGGCGTCGGCTACGCGCTCAAGAAGTTCGGCGCGATCGCCAACGTCTACAACTACATCGACGCCGGCCACCACGGCTGGCTGGGCTGGGACGACAACTTCGGCCCCTCCGCGGAGCTGTTCAAGGCCGCTGCCACGGCGGAGGGCTCCACGGTCTCCAACGTGCACGGCTTCATCGTCAACACCGCCAACTACAGCGCCCTGAAGGAGGACCACTTCACCATCGACGACAGCGTCAACGGCGTCTCCGTGCGCCAGTCCAAGTGGGTCGACTGGAACCGGTACACCGACGAGCTGTCCTACGCCCGGGCGATGCGCGACAAGCTGGTCTCGATCGGCTTCGACAGCCACCTCGGCATGCTGATCGACACCTCCCGCAACGGCTGGGGCGGCACCGCCCGGCCCACCGGCCCGGGCGCCCTGACCAGCGTCGACACGTACGTCAACGGGGGCAAGTACGACCGCCGCATCCACCTCGGCAACTGGTGCAACCAGTCCGGCGCGGGCCTCGGCGAACGGCCCCAGGCGGCCCCGGCCGCGGGCATCGACGCGTACGTCTGGATGAAGCCCCCGGGCGAGTCCGACGGCGCCTCCAAGGAGATCCCGAACAACGAGGGCAAGGGCTTCGACCGCATGTGCGACCCGACGTACACGGGCAACGCCCGCAACGGGAACAGCATGTCGGGCGCGCTGCCGGACGCCCCGCTCTCGGGCCAGTGGTTCTCGGCCCAGTTCCAGGAGCTCCTGAAGAACGCCCACCCGGCGCTGTAACTCTCGAAGGGGGTGTCGTCCCCGGCCCGGCGGGGCCGGGGACGACGCCTCCGAGAGCGCCTGCCCGGACCCTGGGGACGATCACCGGCCCTCCGTGCCGTGCGCTGTTCCGGACAGCCGGACCGGGGGCGGGGATCCGTACGACGGAGCCGACGGTGGCGAGACGGGACGGCGACGCGGCGCGGCGCGGCCGTCCGGATGACGGGCGGCGCTGGGCTGCCTGACCGCCGCGGGTGTCCTGCTCGCGACCGTCGGCACCGTCGCCCGGACGTTCCTGAACCCGATGGGCCACCGGCCGGGGTCGGACCGTCAGCAGGACCCCCGCACCACCAGCTCCGTGGGAAGGACCCGGCTCGGCCGGTCCGGGGTGCCGCCCACGTCCTGGATCAACATCCGCGCCATCGTGCGGCCCATCTCCTCGATGGGCTGGCGCACGCTCGTCAGCGGCGGGTCCATGAGCCGCGCGACCGGCGAGTCGTCGACGCCGACGAGGGCCACGTCCTCGGGGACCCGGCGGCCCGCCTCCCGCAGCGCTCCGCGCGCGCCCGCCGCCATCACGTCGGAGGCGGCGAAGACGGCGTCCAGGTCCGGTCTGCGGTCGAGGAGCCGCCGCATGGCCCGCCGACCGCCCTCCTCCGTGAAGTCGCCGACCGAGACGAGGCCCTCGTCGGGCGGGAGTCCGGCCTCCGTGAGCCCGGCCCGGTAGCCTCCGAGCCGGGCGCGCGCCACGTACATGTCGAGGGGTCCGGTGACGGTCGCGATGCGGCTCCGGCCGCGTCCCACCAGATGGGCCACGGCCGCCCGTCCGGCGCCGATGTTGTCGGAGTCCACGTACGGCACGGGCTCGGCCTCCGTGCGGCGGCCGTTCATCACGACCGGGAGGCCCAGCTCCCTGACGCGGTCGGGCAGCGGGTCGTCGCCGTGCACCGAGGCGAGCAGCACCCCGTCGACGCGCTGGGCGGCGAGGTACTGCTCGAAGCGCTGCCGCTCCTGCTCGCTGCGGACCAGGGTGAGCAGCAGCTGCTTGTCGGCGGCGGCGAGTTCGGCGCTGACCCCGCGGATGAGGTCGAGGAAGTAGGGCTCGGCGAAGAGCCGGGCCTCGGCCTCGGGGATGACGAGCGCGATCGCGTCGGTGCGGCTGCCCGCCAGGGCGCGGGCGGCCTGGTTGGGGACGTAGCCGAGTTCGGCGACGGCTCGGGCGACGGCCGTCCTGGTCCGCTCGCTCACCCGGGGGGAGCCGTTGATGACCCGGGAGACCGTGCCCCGGCCGACCCCGGCCCTGGCCGCGACCTGCTCCAGGGTGGGTCTGCCGCTCTGCCGTCCGTTCACCACTCCCGACCTCCCCTCGTAGGACAACGTGCCGCTCACCTGCCCGGATGACCGCCCGAGTCTATGGGAGCGCTCCCACACTAGTCCATGATCGCCGCACCGCGCCACGCCGCTCCACGCGCACGCGTTCAGGAGATGACGACCCGGCACTCCGCAGGACGGCGCGAAACCCCCGGAAAACCTTCCGGTAACGAATCCGCGTTCATCTCTTGACACCCGCACCCGCCAGGCAGCAACCTTCCGGCAACGACGTGGGAGCGCTCCCATAGGGACGCGACACCGCCTTGCATCAGGTCCTGGCAGGCGCCGCCGAGCCGCGATCGGCCGACCGGGCCTCTTGGCGCACAAAGAGCACCACCTTGGACGAGGAGAGTGGAATGCGCACTTCCAGCAGCAGACGCGGACGCCGTGCGGCGATCGCGGCGGTCGCCGTCGTCGTGACCGGCACGACCCTGCTCACCGGTTGCGGCAGCGACGAGGACGACGCCGGCAAGGACGGCCGGGGCACCGGGAAGATCACGCTGCGGATCGGGACCTTCGGTTCCTTCGGCTACGACGACAAGACCGGTGCCAAGCTCTACGCCGAGTACGAGCGGCTCCACCCGAACATCAAGATCGAGGAGTCGAACGTCTCCGACGGCCAGAAGTACTGGGACACGCTGAAGCTGCGCCTCGCCCAGAACAGCGGCGTCGCCGACATCCAGGCCGTCGAGGTGGGCTACATCGCCGAGGCGACCGGCACCGCCCTGGCGAACAAGTGGGTCGACCTGAGCAAGGAGGGCGGCGCCGACCTCGGCGACTTCCTCGACTGGAAGGTCAAGCAGGCCACGACGGCCGACGGCAGGGTCATCGGCCTCGGCACCGACATCGGCCCCATGGCCATCTGCTACAACAAGGAGCTCTTCGCCGAGGCCAAGCTGCCCACCGCCCGCGAGGAGGTCGGCAAGCTGTGGTCCGGCGACTGGTCCAAGTTCCTCGCGACCGGCGAGAAGTACAAGGCGGCCGCACCCGCCGGCACCGCCTTCCACGACTCCGCGAGCGGCCTCTTCAACGCCGTCGTCTCCAGTGACCCGGTGCAGTACGCCAACGCGAGCGGCGAGCTCGACTGGGAGAACAGCCCCGGCGTGAAGAAGGCCTGGGACACCGCCGTGAAGGCGGCCCGGGGCGGACTCACCGCCAAGCTGCGCCAGTTCGACGAGAAGGGCACCTGGAACGCCGCCTTCAAGAACTCGAAGTTCGCCACGGTCGCCTGCCCGAGCTGGATGACCGGCATCATCAAGGACCAGGCCGGCCCCGCCAACCAGGGCAAGTGGGACATCGCGGCGCCGCCGGTCGCCGGCAACTGGGGCGGCTCCTTCCTCGCCGTGCCCAAGGCCGGCAAGCACACCGAGGAGGCCGCCGAGCTGGCCGCCTGGCTGACCGCGCCGGAACAACACGCCAAGGTGTTCGCGGTCAACGGCAACATCCCCTCGTCCAAGGACACGCTCCTCTCCTCGGCGGTCCAGGAGGCGAAGCTGCCGTACTTCGGCGACACGCCGGTCGGCAAGATCTTCTCCAGCGCGGCGGTCGGCATCACCCCGGCCACCATCAGCCGCTACGACGGCCAGGTGAAGACCTTCCTCACCGACAACGGCATCCTCGACATCGAGCAGCGCGGCACCGACCCGGCCAAGGCCTGGGAGAACGTCAAGAAGCTGGTCGACGACAAGATCGACCACTAGGCCCCGTCCGGAAGGCCGCGCCCGGGCCGCGGCCCCCGCCCCCGGGCGGACGGCACCACTTTCCGGACCCGGCCCGACGGGGGCGCCTGCCGGTCCGTCGCCCGCGGGCGACGGACCGGCACCGTCCGCACCACCGCACGCATCGACCTGGAAGGACGCCCCCGTGGCCACCTCCGTTCGGGCGAAGCGGGACGGTTCCCCGCCGCCCGCCGCACCGCCCTCCTCCCCCGGCCGCCCCTCCGGCCGCCGTGCCGCCCCGGCCGGCCTGCGCAGCGCGCTCTACCGCTGGGACATCAAGGCGGTCCCGTACCTCTTCGTCGCCCCCTTCTTCCTCACCTTCGCCGCCTTCGGGCTCTTCCCGCTGCTCTACACCGGCTGGCTCTCGCTGAACCGGGTCGAGCTCGGCGGCGACCCGACGTGGAAGGGCCTGGAGAACTACACCGACCTCGCGACCAGCGAGTTCTTCTGGAACGCGCTGCTCAACACCTTCACCATCGGGGTGATCTCGACCGTTCCGCAGCTGCTCATGGCCCTGGGCCTGGCGCACCTGCTCAACTACAGGCTCCGCGGCCGCGGCTTCTTCCGGGTCGCGATCCTCGCCCCGTACGCCACCTCGATCGCGGCGGCGACCCTGGTCTTCGCCCAGCTGTTCAACACCGACTACGGGATGATCAACGGCCTCCTCGGCTGGATCGGCGTCGACCCGGTGGACTGGGAGTCGTCCAAGTGGCCGGCGCAGATCGCGATCTCGGTGATCGTCACCTGGCGCTGGACCGGCTACAACGCGCTGATCTACCTGGCCGCGATGCAGGCCGTGCCGCAGGACCTCTACGAGGCGGCCTCGCTCGACGGCGCCTCGCGCTGGCGGCAGTTCGTCAGCGTCACCATTCCGTCGATCCGGCCGACGATCCTCTTCACGATCATCGTCTCCACCATCGGCGCGACCCAGCTGTTCGGCGAGCCGATGCTCTTCGGCGGCAGCGTGGGCATCAGCGGCGGCAGCGGCAACCAGTTCCAGACGCTGAGCCTGCTGATGTACGAGAAGGGTTGGGTGACCGGCGCCCTGGGACAGGCCTCCGCGATCGCCTGGGTCATGCTCCTGCTCCTCCTCCTGATCGGCGGCGTCCAGGCGCTGGTCTCCCGCCGCGACCGCACGAAGCTGGGGGGATGACCTCATGGCCCGCACACTCGACACGACGCCGATCGAGGCCGGGGCCGAGGTCCCGGCGGCCCGGCCGGGACGTCGCTTCCGCCCGTCGGCCGGCCGTCAGCACCACGCGGGGCCGCTGACGTACGTCCTGCTCGTCGTCGCCGCGTTCGTCTCGCTCTTCCCGCTGTACTGGAACGTGGTGGCCGCCTCCCACACCGGCGAGCGGGTCGTGGAGGCCCCGGCGCCGCTGCTGCCCGGCAAGCGGCTCCTGGACAACCTCGGCTTCGCCTGGAACCAGGTCGACATGGGCGAGGCGCTGGTCAACACCACGATCGTGGCGGGCCTGGTGGCGCTGTCCACCGTGCTGTTCTCCACGCTCGCCGGCTTCGCCTTCGCCAAACTGCCCTTCCGCGGCCGGGGCGTGCTGCTCTCGCTCGTGGTCGCCACGATGACGATCCCGCCGCAGCTCAGCGTGATCCCGCTCTACCAGATCATCACGGACCTCGGCTGGTTCGACCAGCTCCAGTCGGTCGTGCTGCCCTCGCTGGTCGCCGCCTTCGGCGTGTTCTTCATGCGCCAGTTCCTGCTGGAGGCGCTGCCGACGGAGCTGGTGGAGGCCGCCCGGATGGACGGGGCGCACAGCCTCCGGATCATCTGGCACGTGGTCTTCCCCGTGGCCAGGCCGGCCATGGCCGTGCTCGGCATGCTGGTCTTCGTCCAGGCGTGGAACGACTTCTTCTGGCCGTTCATCGCGCTCACCCCGGACGGCAACCCCACGCTCCAGGTGGCGCTCGCCGGACTCGGCGCGGGCAGCCACACCGTGGACCACGCCGTGGTGCTGACCGGCGCCCTGATCTCCACCGTGCCGCTGCTGCTGGTCTTCGCCTTCCTCGGCAAGCACATCGTCGGCGGCATCACGGCCGGCGCCGTCAAGAGCTGACCGGCCGCGCCGCGCCCCTCTCCGTACCGAAGCACCGAAGTACCGAACCGCCGTACCGCACACACCCGTACCCGTGTTGGGAGCCCCCTCCTATGACCGCGCCCGAAATCCGGCCGCTCACCGCCGTCCGCTCGTTCCCCGCCGACTTCCTGTGGGGCGCCGCCACCGCCGCGTACCAGATCGAGGGAGCGGCGGCTGAGGACGGCCGCACCCCCTCCATCTGGGACACCTTCTCGCACACCCCCGGCAAGGTCTTCGAGGGGCACACCGGTGACGTGGCCGTCGACCATTACCACCGGTTCCGCGAGGACGTCGGGATCATGGCCGAACTCGGCCTGAACGCCTACCGGTTCTCCGTCTCCTGGTCCCGTGTCCAGCCCACCGGCCGGGGGCCGGCCGTCCAGCGGGGCCTCGACTTCTACCGGCGGCTCGTCGACGAGCTGCTCGCCGCCGGGATCGAACCGGCGCTGACCCTCTACCACTGGGACCTGCCGCAGGAGTTGGAGGACGCGGGCGGCTGGCCGGAGCGGTCGACCGCCGAGCGGTTCGCCGAGTACGCGGGGGTCGTCGCCGGTGCCGTCGGCGACCGGGTGAAGCGGTGGACCACGCTCAACGAGCCGTGGTGCAGCGCCTTCCTGGGGTACGGCTCCGGGGTGCACGCACCGGGCCGGACCGATCCGGTGGCCGCGCTGCGCGCCGCCCACCACCTCAACCTCGGGCACGGTCTCGCGGTCCAGGCGCTGCGGGCCGCGCTGCCGGCGGACCGGCAGATCGCGGTCTCGCTCAACCTGCACGAGATCCGTCCGCTGACCGGTTCGGCGGAGGACCTGGACGCGGCCCGTCGCATCGACGCCGTCGGCAACCGGATCTGGCTGGGCCCGATGCTGGAGGGCGCCTATCCGGAGGACCTGTTCGCCGACACGGCGCACCTCACCGACTGGTCCTTCGTCCGGGAAGGCGACACGGCGGCGGTGCACCAGCCGCTGGACCTGCTCGCGATCAACTACTACACGCCGACGGTGGTCTCGACGGTCCCGGAGGGCGCGGAGAAGCCGCAGGACGACGGCCACGGCAACAGCGAGCACTCGCCGTGGCCGGGGGCGGACGCGGTCGCCTTCCACCGGGCGCCGGGCGAGCCGACGGCGATGGGCTGGGCGGTCGACCCGAGCGCGCTGTACGACCTGCTGACCCGGGTCTCCGCGGCGTACCCCGATCTTCCCCTGGTGATCAGCGAGAACGGGGCGGCGTACGAGGACGCGGTCGGTCCGGACGGTTCGGTGCACGATCCGGAGCGCGCCGCCTATGTGCACGCGCACCTGGAGGCGGTGCACCGGGCGATGTCGGACGGGGTGGACGTGCGCGGCTACTTCCTCTGGTCGCTGCTCGACAACTTCGAGTGGGCGTACGGCTACGCGAAGCGGTTCGGCGCGGTCCGGGTGGACTACGACACCCTGGAGCGCACCCCGAAGTCCAGCGCCCGCTGGTACGCCCGGGTGGCGCGCTCGGGTGAGCTGCACGCGCCCGGCGGGCACTGAGGCGGGACGGGGAAGGGCCGTGCCGGGTGCCCGGCACGGCCCTTCCCCCGGGTGGTGTCCGTCCGTCAGATGTCGACGACCCGGTAGCCGATGACGTAGACGCCGCCGGAGCCCTCGACGGTGCGCCACTGGGTCTCGGCACCGACCTCGCTGCCGGTGACGAGCGTGGCGCCGAGCTTGTCGTCGCCGCCGAAGGTGTCCTTGTCCCACAGGGTCAGGGTGCGGGCCTGCTCCTTGCCGAGGATGAGCGCGGCGTTGCCGTTGCCGTCCGCCATGGACCGGACGTAACCGGTGCCCATGGTCTGGTAGCTGATGCCGTTGCCGGGCCAGACCTTGACGGCGTTGCCGTTGGCGTCGGTGATCTTGAGGTAGGCCTCGTCGTGGTCGCCCTCGCTGTTCTGCTGGCAGTGCAGCTCGAACAGCTCGATCTTCACGTAGTCGATCGGCTCGGCGTGCGCGGTGCCGGCGAAGGCGCCGAGGCTGCCGAGTCCGAGCAGGGCGGTGGCGGCGATTCGGACGACTCGGTTCTTGCTCATGTGGTCCCCCCACACATCGGGTCACGCGTGTGACGTGGTGTCCGGTCCGCCTTTCCCGGCGGCCCCGGTGTGCCGTTTCCCCCCGGCACGACACCCACTGTGCCCGGCGGCACCGCCCCCGCTCTACGCGCGTTCCACTGGGCGGAACGGTGCGGGGAACTACGGGACGAGGGCGGCCGTCGGGACCGGTGCCCGCCGGTGGCCCCGGGCGAGCGCGCGGGTGATCGCGGCCCCCGTCCCGGCGACGGCCCCGGCCAGCGCGTCGAGTCCGCGGCCCGCGGGGACCATGCCGGCGAGCGCCGCGACCGTGCGGCCGTCCGGGGCGCGGACCGGCAGCGCGGCGCAGCACACCCCCTCCATCACGTCCTCCCGGTCGAGCACCGGCCCGCCGCGGAGGGGGCCGCGCAGCGCCTTCCCGGCGGCGGTGTCGAGGCGGAACGCGATGCCGTCGCGTACGGGGAGGAGGGGCTCCAGGTCGCCGGGCACCGAACTCACGGTGATCGCCATGTCCTCGCGCAGCACGGCGAGGACGACGCTGGCGCCGGTGAGGGCCCTGAGGCGCTGGAGGGGCAGCCGGGCGGCGGGACGCAGACCGGGGTGCGGCTCCCAGGCCTGGCCGAGGCGGTAGAGCTGCGGGCCGACCCGGTAGCGGTTGCCCTTGCGTTCCACGGCGCCGACTCCGACCAGCTGGTCGAGCAGCCGGTGGACGCTGCCCTTGGGCACGCCGCAGGCGAGCGCGAGTTCGGTCACGCCTGCCTCGTCGCCGTTCCGGCGCAGGGCGTCGAGCAGTGCGAACGCGCCTTCCAGCACTCCCCGGCCGCGCTCCTGGCGCCCCGGAGCGTCCGTCTCCGCGACGCCGCCCGTTCTCCGTGCCGTTCCGGTGTCCATGAGTCCCCCTGACTCGGTACGCCCGGCCGTGGTCCCCCGATGGCACGGCTGCGGGCACAGGCCCACGATGCCGCAGACCGGACGATTCGGCCAAAGGGCCGGCGCGGTGCGTCGTGTCGTGTCGTGTCGCGCCGTGTTGCGCCCCGGCACGTCGTGTCGCGTCGTGCCCCGGCGTTTCGTGTCGTGTCGCCCGTCGACCTCCAGGATTTGTCGACTCGTCACGTGCCGTGCGGTGTGGGGCCCCGGCGGGGCCACCGTCCGTACCTAAGCTCTGCGTCCATGAACCACCTCCCGTCCCGCGCGCCCCGGATCCGACGGCGCTTCGGTTACGGCCCGGCGGTGCTCGCCGCGGCCCTGGTCCTCGCCGCCCCGCCCAACCTGTCCGCGGAGCCGACCGCGTACGCCCCCCGGCCCGCCGCGCCGCGGCACGCGCCGCCCCCGGGCACGCACGCGGCGGGCCACTGGCTCCGCGCGGCCGGGGAGCCGCTGACCGTGTTCGCCCACCGGGGGGCCTCGTCCGCCGCGCCCGAGAACACCCTGGTCTCCGACGAGGTGGCCCGGCGGGGCGGGACCACGTGGATCGAGAACGACGTCCAGCCCAGCAAGGACGGCGTGCCGTACATCCTCCACGACGCGACCGTCGACCGGACGACCGACGGCACGGGCACGCTCCGCTCGCTGACCTCGGCCCAGCTGGACGCCCTGGACGCCGGCTCCTGGTTCGCCCCCGTCTTCACCGGCACGCGCGTCCCGACGCTGGCCGCCCAGCTGGCGGACCTCCGGACGCGCGGCGGCAACCTGCTCCTGGAGATCAAGGGCCGGCAGACCGAGGCCGAGGTGGCCCGGATCGTGCGGGAGGTGCGGGACCAGGGCATGACCGACCGGGTCTTCGTCCAGAGCTTCGACGTCACGTCCCTGCGGCTCGCCCACGAGCTGGCGCCCGAGCTGCCGTTGGGCCTGCTGCGCGACGACCTGGACCCCGATCCGGTCGCCGTCGCCGAGGAGCTGGACCTGGCCGCGTACAACGTCTCGGACAAGGGACTCTCCGCCCGTTCGGGCGCCGTCGACGAGCTGCACGCGGCGGGCGTGGCCGTGAACGTGTGGACGGTCGACAGCGCGGCGCGGTGGAAGGCCCTGGACGAACTCGGCGTGGACGGCGTCATCACCAACCGTCCGACGGAGCTCACGGGCTGGATCGCGGGCCGACGGGCCTGAGGCCCGGCCGGCCGGTCAGGCCGGTCAGGCCTGACCGGCCGTCCCGGTGAGCTCGGCGAGCAGGTCGGGGTTGACCACCCGGAGGATCGTCGCGATGTCCCCGGGGTCGGCCGCCGGCCACAGGACGGCCCTGGCCGCGCGGTACTTGGCGGCCAGCCGTTCCCGCCGGTCGGGCGGCAGGGCGGCGGCCCGGTCCGCGCGGCTGTTGTGCGCGTTGTCGGCGATCTTCACGAGGGTGGCCTCGGGATCCTCCGTGATGCGGCGGAGCTTCTCCGCGTACTCCGTGTCCGGGTGGTTGGTGACGGCTTCGACGAGGGCGACGACCCGGGCGGGGACCCCGGCGGCGCGCAGCCGCTCCGCCGTCCACTCCGTGTCCTCGATGACGTCGTGCAGCAGACCGGCCATGGCCAGGTGCGGGCCGAGCGGCTCCAGGCCGGCGGCGACCGCGCGGACGTGGGCGACGTAGGGGACGCCGGTCTTGTCGACCTGTCCGGCGTGCGCGCGGTCGGCCAGTGCGTCCACTTCGGCGAGCGTCTTCATGCCCCCATCATCCCCGCCACGCGCCGTTCACACGGAACCGGGAATGCCGGTGCCGGAACGGCCTGTTGCCGGGTGCATGACCCTTGGAGTGACGCTCAGCTCGACCTCCCGGCAGCTTCCGATCGACGACACGGTGCGGCTCGCGCGGGAGGCGCGCGACGCCGGCCTGCACTCGGCGTGGTTCGGCCAGTCCTTCGCGTACGACTCCCCCTCGCTCGCCGCGATCGTCGGGCGCGAGGTGCCCGGGCTGCACGTCGGGACGTCCGCGATCCCGGTCTTCGGCCGCCATCCGCTGCTCGTCTCCAGTCAGGCGCAGACCGCGCAGGCCGCCACCGGCGGCCGCTACCACCTGGGGCTCGCCCTCGGCACCCGGCACCTGACGGAGACCGCGTTCGGCCTCCCGTACGAGCGGCCGATCGGGCTGCTCCGGGAGTTCCTCACGGCCCTGCGGCCGCTCCTGGAGACCGGCGGGGCCGATTTCCACGGCGAGCTGCTGACGGCGACGACTCCGTACTCGGCGGCGGTGCCGGGGGCCGACCCGGCGGTGCCGGTGCTCGTCGCCGCGATGGGGCCGCAGGCCCTGCGGGTGAGCGGTGAACTCGCCGACGGCGTCCTGCCGTTCCTGGCGGGTCCGCGGGCGCTCGCCGAGCACCTCGTCCCGGCCGTGACGGCCGCCGCCGAGGCGGCGGGCCGCCCCGCGCCCCGGATCGTGGCCCTCGTGCCGGGCGTGGTGACGGCGGACGCCGAGGGCGTGCGGCAGAGGGCGGCGGAGGCGCTCGCGCTCTACGAGCGGGTCCCCTCCTACCAGCGTGCGATCGAGCTCTCCGGCGCCGACGGGGCGGCCGGACTGGCCGCGATCGGGGACGAGGAGACGGTCGCCGCCGAGGTGCGGCGCTACCGCGAGGCGGGGGCGACGGAGGTGGTGTTCACCGCGACGGACCTGGGCGGCGAGGAGGACCGCCGCCGCACCTGGAAGCTGCTCGGCGAGCTGTCGCGGGGCTGAGCCGGTGCCGGTTCACCTCTTCCCGGCGGTCTCCGGGACGTCGTGGCCCTCCTCGCCCTCGGTGTCCAGGTGGGGCAGGATCCGGTCGAGCCAGGCCGGGGTCCACCAGGCGTGGCGGCCGAGGAGGGTCATCACGGCGGGCACGAGGAGCAGGCGCACCACGGTGGCGTCGATGAGGACGCTGGCGGCGAGGCCGAGGCCGAGCATCTTGACGACGATGTTGTCCGAGACGATGAAGGCCGCGAAGACGCTGACCATGATCAGTGCGGCGCAGGTGATGACCCGGGCGGTGATCTCCAGGGCGTGGGCCACGCTGGCCTTCGAGTCCCCGGTGCGCAGCCAGGCCTCGCGGACGCGGGACAGCAGGAAGATCTCGTAGTCCATGCTCAGGCCGAAGACGATGGCGAACATCATCATCGGCACGTAGCTCTCGATGGGCACCTTGCCGTTGACTCCGAGTGCGGGCCCGCCCCAGCCCCACTGGAAGACGGCCACGACGACGCCGTAGGAGGCGGCGATGGAGAGCACGTTGAGCACGGCCGCCTTGACCGCGACGAGGAGTCCGCGGAAGACGATCAGGATGACGAGGAAGGCGAGTCCGACCACGACGGCGATGATCAGCGGCAGGCGGCTGGAGACGATGTCGAGGAAGTCGACCTGGGCGGCCGTGTTCCCGGTGACGTAGGTCTGCGCGTCGGTGCCGGCCACCGCCTGCGGGAGGACGTCGTCGACGAGGTGGTTGGTCAGTTGGGTGGTCTTCTCGTCCTGCGGGGAGGTGGTGGAGTAGGCGGTGCCGACGAGGACGTCCCCGTCGGAGGTGGTCTGCAGCGGGGTGATGAAGGCGGCGTCGGGTACGCCCGTCAGCGAGTCCTTGAGCTTGGTGCCGAGGGCGGCCCGGTCGGCCGCGGGCACGGCCGACTGGTCGACGACGAGGGTGAGCGGCCCGTTCGCGCCGGGGCCGAAGGCCGTGGAGATCAGGTCGTAGGCCCGCCGGTCGGTGAACGACTCGGGGTCGGCTCCGTCGCCGATGTGGCCGAGCTGGATGAAGAGCAGGGGGAAGGCGAGGACGAGCAGGACCAGGACGCCGCCGGTGAGGAACCACCAGGGGCGCTTCTCGACGCGTTGCGCGTACCGGTGCCAGGTGCCGTGCGCGGGTGCGCCGGGCTCGGCGTCGGTCTCCGCCACGGGCTTGCGGACGTGGTAGCGGTCGATCCGGTGGCCGACGAGCCCGAGCATGGCCGGGACGAGGGTGAGCGCGGCGATGACGGCGGTGACGACCGTGAAGGCGGCCGCCAGGCCGAGTTTGCCGATGAAGGTGACGCCGGAGACCCACAGGCCGGACAGGGCGATGATGACCGTGCAGCCGGAGACGAGGACCGCGCGGCCGCTGGTGGTGGTCGCGCGGGCGGCCGAGTCGGCGGGATCGTGGCCGTTCATGAGGTTCTGGCGGTGGCGGGTGATGAGGAACAGCGCGTAGTCGATTCCGACGCCGAGGCCGATCATGGTGGCCAGGGTGGGCGAGACCGTGCCGAAGGTGAAGGCGGCCGCCATCAGGCCCAGCAGGGCGAGCCCGCAGACCGCTCCGAGGAGTGCGGTGACCAGCGGCATGACGGCGCCGATGACGCTGCCGAAGCCGATGAGGAGGACGACGATCGCGACGGCGAAGCCGATGGCCTCGCTGCTGCGGTCGTCGGCCGTCGGCCGGGCGAGTTCGCCGAGCGAACCGCCGTACTCGACGGTGACGCCGGCGTCCCTGAGCGGCTGGACGGCGGCGTCGACGCCGTTCAGGTAGTCGGTGCCGAGGGTCGAGGGCGCCACGCTGAAGCGGACGGTGATGTAGGCGGTCTTGCCGTCCGTGGAGAGCGGGCCGGTGTTGGGTGTCCCGGCCGGGAGCGCCGGCGGGGTGGTACCGGGCGGCGGCAGCGGGTTCTGGGCGCCGAGGACGTCGGGGAGCTTCGCGAGGGCGGCGACGGCGGAGTTGACCGCGGACGACTCCTGGGTGAGGGGCTTGGAGGGGTCGTTCAGGACGACTTGGGCGCTGTATCCGCCGGCGGCGGGATCGTGCGCCTTGAGGACGTCGAGGCCCTCGGCCGACTGCACTCCGGGAAGCGCGAAGTCGTCGGAGAACATTCCGCCGACGGCCCGGTCGGTGATCTGGAGTCCCGCGACGGCCGCCAGCCAGAGGGCGATGACGACGAGGAAGTGACGGGCGCACCAGTGACCGAGTCGGTAGAGAGCACCTTGGGGGGATGCTGGCCGGCCCTGGGCCGGGCTTCCTGCGTTCATGGCATGGCCGTGTCCGGATAGGGAAGTCCCCGAGCGGTTCCGGCACCCGCGTCCTGCGGGCCTACTCCGTCCATTGTTCGTCCGGCTCCGCGCTCCGGCATCTCGACCGCACGAAGACCGGCGGAAGCCCGGAGAAGACCGGTGGGAAGCCGGTGGGAAGCGCGTGGGAAGCGGGTAGGAAGCCGCCCGGGACGGGCGGTCGGCCCGTGCGGTCCGGGAAACCCGGGAACCCGGAAAATCCGGGGAATCCGGGGAATCCGGGAAAGGGGAGCAGCATGCGGGACGAGGGTGTCGGGCGGAAGCCGCTGTCGGCGGCGGAACTGTTCGACGAGCTGGGCATGGCGTACGAGCGGGCCTTCGGGCGCCTGCCGGAGCAGACGGCGGCGGTGGACTGGCTCACGGAGCGCCTGGGCGCGGGGGCCCGGGTCCTGGACGTCGGCAGCGGGACGGGGCGGCCGGTCGCCGACCGCCTGGTGCGGGCGGGGTGCGCGGTGACGGGCATCGACGTGTCCGGGGAGATGGTCGGGCTGGCCCGCGCACAGGTGCCGGGGGCCGTGTTCGAGCAGGTGGACGTCCGTGACTACGACGCTCCGCCGGAGGGCTTCGACGCCGTGTGCGCCTTCTTCCCGCTGCTGATGATGAGCCGGGCGGAGGCGTCCGCCGCCCTGGAGCGGATGGCGGGCTGGGTGGCGCCGGGGGGTTATCTGGTGACCGCCACGGTGCCGGCGGACGTGGACGGGGTGGAGATCGAGTTCATGGGCCGGCCGGCCAGGGTCTCCAGCTTCCCGGTGGAGGAGTACGTGCGGACGCTGCGGGAGGACTGCGGTCTCGACGTCCTCCGGCACGAGGTGTCGGTGTTCCGGCCGGACGACGAGCGCGCGGTTCCGGAGGAGCACCTCTTCTGTTTCGCGCGGCGCCCCGCTCGGGCCGACGGCGGGAGGACCTGAGCCGGCCGGGGGTCGTCCCGCCGTTCGGGAGGTCGTCTCGGAACGCGGAAGAGAAGAAGGTCACAGTCGTACGCTCTCCTGCTCCTTTGTGGATCTCCCCTAGCATCCGAGCCATGACGGTCCTGCCTGACGACGGGCTCTCCCTGGCGTCCGAATTCCCAGACGCGCCACATGAGCAGTGGCAACACCTCGTGGCGGGTGTCCTGCGCAAGTCGGGCAAGGAGGTCTCCGGCGACGCCGCCGAGGACGCCCTGTCCACTCTGCTGGAGGACGGCCTCGACACCCGCCCGCTGTACACCGCGCGCGACTCCGCCCCCGATCCCGGCCTGCCCGGCTTCGCTCCCTTCGTGCGCGGCGGACGCGCCGAGGGCAACACGGCCGGCGGCTGGGACGTGCGCCAGCTCCACGCGACGGCCGACGGCGAGGCCGTCCTCGCCGACCTGGAGAACGGCGTCACCTCCCTCTGGCTCGGTGTCGGCGGCACCGGCATCCCGGTGTCCTCGCTCGACGGCGTCCTCGAGGGCGTCTACCTCGACCTGGCGCCCGTCGTCCTCGACGCGGGCGACGAGACGGAGGCCGCCGCCGAGCGACTGCTGCGGCTGTACGAGGAGCGGGGCGTCGCCCCGGAGGCGGCCCGGGGCAACCTGGGCGCGGACCCGCTGGGCCACGAGGCCCGCACCGGCCGCCCGGCGTACGACCTCGCGTCCGTGACCGGTCTCGCGCGCCGCTGCGCCGACCGGTACCCGGGGCTGCGGGCCCTGACCGTGGACGCCCTGCCGTACCACGAGGCCGGCGGTTCGGCCGCGCAGGAGCTGGGCGCCTCGCTCGCGACCGGTGTCGCGTACCTGCGCGGGCTGACCGAGGCCGGACTGGGCGTCACGGAGGCGTGCGGTCAGCTGGAGTTCCGTTACGCGGCCACCGCCGACCAGTTCCTGACGATCGCGAAGCTGCGCGCCGCGCGCCGTCTGTGGGCCCGCGTCGCCGAGGCCTGCGGCGCCCCGGAGGCGGGTGCGCAGCTCCAGCACGCGGTGACCTCGCCGGTGATGATGACGCGCCGCGACCCGTGGGTGAACATGCTGCGCACGACCATCGCGACGCTCGCGGCGGGCGTGGGCGGTGCCGGCAGCGTCACCGTGCTGCCCTTCGACGACGCGCTCGGCCTGCCGGACGCGTTCTCCCGCCGGATCGCCCGCAACACCTCCAGCGTCCTCATCGAGGAGTCGCACCTGTCCCGGGTGATCGACCCGGCGGGCGGTTCCTGGTACGTGGAGCGGCTCACCGACGAACTCGCGCGCGCCGCCTGGGAGTTCTTCCAGGACATCGAGCGGGAGGGCGGTCAGGCCGCCGCGCTGCGCTCCGGCACGATCGGCGAGCGGCTCGCCGGGACCTGGGCCGCGCGCAGCCGGAAGCTCGCCACCCGCCGGGAACCGATCACCGGTGTCAGCGAGTTCCCGCACCTCGCGGAGAAGCCCGTGGACCGCGTGCCCGCGCCCGAGCCGCCGTCCGGCGGTCTTCCCCGCGTGCGGCGCGACGAGGCGTACGAGGCGCTGCGCGCCCGTTCCGACGCCCACCTCGCGGCGACCGGCGCCCGGCCCCGCGTCTACCTGGCCGCGCTCGGCCCGGCGGCCGCGCACTCGGCCCGGCTCGCCTTCGCCGCGAACCTCTTCCAGGCGGGCGGCATCGAGGCCGTCACCGAGGGCACGTTCGAGGAGAGCGGCGCCCGCGAGGCCTGCCTCTGCTCCAGCGACGCGCTGTACGAGGAGGGGGCGGAGGCCGCCGCCGGGGAGCTGCGCGCGGCCGGGGCCGAGCACGTCCTCCTCGCCGGGCGCCCCGGGTCGTACGCCGGTGTCGACACGTACGTCTTCGCCGGCTGTGACGCCGTCGCCCTGCTCTCCACCGCCCTCGACCGCATGGGAGTGTCCTGATGTCCATCCCCGATTTCTCCGGGATCGAGCTCGGGGCACAGGCCGCCGCCGGCGGCCCCGAGGAGTGGCGCGCGGCCGTGAAGAAGGCGGCGGGCGGTGACGACCTGCTGTGGGAGACCCCGGAGGGCATCGCCGTCAAGCCGCTCTACACCGGGCAGGACCTGGAGGGCCTGGACTTCCTCGACACCCTCCCGGGCATCGCCCCGTACCTGCGCGGCCCGTACCCGACGATGTACGTCAACCAGCCCTGGACGATCCGTCAGTACGCGGGCTTCTCCACGGCCGAGGAGTCGAACGCCTTCTACCGGCGCAACCTCGCGGCCGGCCAGAAGGGCCTGTCGGTCGCCTTCGACCTGCCGACCCACCGCGGCTACGACAGCGACCACCCGCGCGTCACCGGCGACGTCGGCATGGCCGGTGTGGCCATCGACTCGATCTACGACATGCGGCAGCTGTTCGACGGCATCCCGCTGGACAAGATGTCCGTGTCGATGACGATGAACGGCGCGGTGCTGCCGGTCCTCGCGCTGTACATCGTGGCGGCCGAGGAGCAGGGCGTACCGCCCGAGAAGCTGGCCGGGACCATCCAGAACGACATCCTCAAGGAGTTCATGGTCCGCAACACGTACATCTATCCGCCCGGGCCGTCGATGCGGATCATCTCCGACATCTTCGCCTACACCTCGCAGCGGATGCCGCGCTACAACTCCATCTCCATCTCCGGGTACCACATCCAGGAGGCGGGCGCGACGGCCGACCTGGAGCTGGCGTACACCCTGGCGGACGGCGTGGAGTACATCCGCGCGGGGCGTGAGGCCGGGCTCGACGTGGACGCGTTCGCGCCGCGCCTGTCGTTCTTCTGGGCGATCGGCATGAACTTCTTCATGGAGATCGCCAAGCTGCGCGCCGCGCGGCTGCTCTGGGCGAAGCTGGTGAGGCAGTTCGATCCGCAGAACGCCAAGTCGCTGTCCCTGCGGACCCATTCGCAGACCTCCGGCTGGTCGCTGACCGCGCAGGACGTGTTCAACAACGTCACGCGGACGTGCGTGGAGGCGATGGCGGCGACCCAGGGCCACACCCAGTCGCTGCACACCAACGCCCTCGACGAGGCGCTCGCGCTGCCCACGGACTTCTCGGCGCGCATCGCGCGGAACACGCAGCTGCTGCTCCAGCAGGAGTCGGGCACCTGCCGGACGATCGACCCGTGGGGCGGCAGCGCGTACGTCGAGAAGCTCACCTACGACCTGGCCCGCCGCGCCTGGCAGCACATCCAGGAGGTCGAGCAGGCCGGCGGCATGGCGAAGGCCATCGACGCGGGCATCCCGAAGCTGCGCGTGGAGGAGGCGGCGGCCCGCACCCAGGCCCGGATCGACTCCGGCCGGCAGCCGGTGATCGGCGTCAACAAGTACCGGGTCGCGTCGGACGAGCAGATCGACGTCCTCAAGGTCGACAACTCCTCCGTCCGCGCCCAGCAGATCGCCAAGCTGCGTCGGCTGCGCGAGGAGCGCGACGAGACCGCCTGCCGGGACGCGCTCGACGCGCTCACCCGGGCCGCGGGCGGCGACGGCAACCTCCTGGAGCTCGCGGTGCGCGCGGCCCGCGCGAAGGCCACCGTCGGCGAGATCTCGGAGGCCCTGGAGAAGGTGTACGGCCGTCACGCGGCGCAGATCCGTACGATCTCCGGTGTGTACCGCAACGAGACAGGCGAGTCCCCCTCCGTGGAGCGCACCCGCGCCCTGGTCGACGCCTTCGGCGAGGCCGAGGGGCGCCGGCCGCGCATCCTGGTCGCCAAGATGGGCCAGGACGGCCACGACCGCGGCCAGAAGGTGATCTCCACCGCCTTCGCCGACCTGGGCTTCGACGTGGACGTCGGCCCGCTGTTCCAGACCCCGGCCGAGGTGGCCCGTCAGGCCGTCGAGGCGGACGTGCACGTCGTCGGGGTCTCGTCGCTGGCCGCGGGGCACCTCACCCTCGTGCCGGCGCTGCGTGAGGAGTTGGCGGCGGAGGGCCGCGAGGACATCATGATCGTGGTCGGCGGCGTGATCCCCCCGCAGGACGTGGCGACGCTCCTGGAGATGGGTGCGGCGGCCGTGTTCCCGCCGGGGACGGTGATCCCCGACGCGGCCCACGACCTGGTGACCCGGCTGGCGGCCGGCCTCGGGCACGACCTGTGATCGGTCTCGACACGTACGTGAAGGGCGTGCTCGACGGGAAGCGGGCGGTGATCGCCCGTGCGATCACCCTCGTCGAGTCGACCCGCCCCCAGCACCGTGCGCTGGCGCAGGAGCTCCTCACGGAGCTCCTGCCGCACAGCGGCAAGGCCGTGCGGATCGGGATCAGCGGGGTGCCCGGGGTCGGGAAGTCGACCTTCATCGACGCGTTCGGGACGATGCTGACCGGGCTCGGCCACCGGGTGGCGGTGCTCGCCGTCGACCCGTCGTCGACCCGTACGGGCGGCTCCATCCTCGGCGACAAGACCCGGATGGAGCGGCTCGCCGTCGACCCGGCGGCCTTCGTGCGCCCCTCCCCCAGCGCGGGCACGCTCGGCGGGGTCGCGAAGGCGACCCGCGAGTCGATGGTCGTGATGGAGGCCGCGGGGTACGACGTGGTGCTCGTGGAGACGGTGGGCGTCGGCCAGTCCGAGACCGCCGTCGCGAACATGGTCGACTCGTTCCTGCTGCTCACCCTGGCCCGTACGGGCGATCAGCTCCAGGGCATCAAGAAGGGCGTCCTGGAGCTGGCCGACGTGGTCGCGGTCAACAAGGCGGACGGTCCGCACGAGCGCGACGCCCGCGCCGCCGCGCGGGAACTGGCGGGTGCGCTGCGGCTGATGCACGGCGCCGACGCGATCTGGACGCCGCCGGTCCTCAGCTGCAGCGCGCGGGAGTCTGCGGGCCTCGACGAGGTCTGGGAGCGGCTGCGGCAGCACCGCGCGCTCCTCGACTCGACGGGCCGTCTCACGGCCAAGCGCCAGGACCAGCAGGTCGACTGGGCCTGGTCGATGGTCCGTGACGAGCTGCTGCGGCGGTTGCGCACCGACCCGGCGGTCCAGGAGGCCACGCCCTCGCTGGAGCGGCGGGTCAGGAGCGGGGAGCTGACGGCGACGCTGGCCGCCGAGGAGATCCTGAGGGCCTTCGGGGAGCGCCGGGGCTGAAGCGCCGGCCCCTTCGGGGCTCCTTCGTGGACGCCTGTACGGGACTTCCCGTCAGGCGTCCTTCTCCATGCCCGGGCGCAGCCGCGCCAGCAGGGCGTACAGGGTCGCGCTGTCCTCCGCGCCGAGCGTGTCGAGGGCGCCGTGGGTCGCCTGCATCTCCTCGCGGACCCGCCGGATGACGTCCCGGCCCTCGTCGGTCGCCACGACGTTCTTGACGCGCCGGTCGGAGGCGTCGGGCTCGCGGCGCACGAGACCGCGTCCCTCCAGGCGGTCCACGATCCCGGTGACGTTCGACGCGTCGCAGACCAGCAGCGTGGCGAGGGCGCGCATCGGCAGCGGGCCGTTCAGCTGGGCGAGCACCTTGGCCTGGGTGGAGGTCAGTCCGTGGTGGGCGGCGGCCGCGGCGAAGTCGCGCCACTGGGCCGTGCCGATGGCGGCGAGGAGCTCAAGCAGCTGGAGCTTGGTGGGCGTCTCGGGGGTCGTCGCGCTCATGCTTCGAGCGTACTCACGATCCTTGACATTATCAATTGTTTACTTAAGCGACTCAAGCATTTACTTGACCTCCTCAATCATCGGGCCCTACCTTCGTCGTATTACTTGATGACATCAAAGATCTACGACCTGAAGCACCGAGAAGGCCCCCACCCATGAGTCACGAGACCACCCCGCCCACCGCCGACCCCCGGCGCGAGACGCTCGTCGTCTTCGCGCTGAGCCTCGCCGCCATGGTCGTGTCGATGATGCAGACCCTGCCGGTCCCGATCCTCGGCCTCATCCGCGCCGACCTCGGCACCTCGGCCGCGAACGTGAGCTGGGTGACCACCGCCACGCTGCTCTCCGCCGCCGTCTTCACCCCGCTGCTCGGCCGCTTCGGCGACCAGCACGGCAAGAAGCCCACCCTCGTCGCCGTCCTCGGCGTCATGGTCGCCGGCTCCGTCGTCGCGGCCCTGGCCACCTCGCTCCCCCTGCTGGTCCTCGGCCGCGTCCTCCAGGGCGCCGCCACCGCGATCTTCCCGCTGGCCCTGTCCGTGCTGCGCGAGGAGGTCCGTCCGCAGAAGCTGCCCGGCGCGATGTCCCTCGTCAGCGGCACCCTGGCCTTCGGCAGCGGCCTCGCGCTCGTCGCCACCGGCCTGCTCACCTCCGGCTCCGACGCCGACTACCGCAGCGCCTTCTGGATGGCCACGGGCTTCGCCGCGATCGCCCTGCTCGCGGTCGTGTTCCTGGTCCCCGCGACCCGCCACAAGACCGGCGGCCGCACCGACTTCCTCGGCGCGCTCACCCTCGGCGCCACCCTGCTGCTGCTCCTGCTGCCGATCTCGCAGGGCCACGAGTGGGGCTGGACCTCCGGCCGCACCCTCGGCAGCTTCGCCGGCGCGGCCGTCATGACCGTCGTCTGGGTCCTCACCGAGCTCAAGGTCCGCGAGCCCCTCGTCGACATGCGGATGTTCGTGCACCGACCGGTGCTCATGGCGAACCTCGCCGGCGTCCTCGTCGGCTTCGGCATGTTCGCGAACTTCCTGGGCGTCTCGTACCTCGTCCAGATGCCCGAGGCCCTCACCGGCTACGGCTTCGGCGCGTCCATCCTGCGGGCCTCCGTCGAGTTCCTGCTGCCCGGCGCGATCGTCTCCCTGCTCGCCTCGCCGATCGGCGGCCGGCTGGTCCGCCACCGCGGTCCGCGCACCGCGCTGACCCTGGCCGCCGTCCTGGGCGCCGTGGGCTTCGGCTGGCTCGGCATCGACCACGGCCACACCGCCTCGGTGATCGGCGCCGGCGTGATCGTCGGCGCGGCCGTCAGCTTCGGCTACGCGGCCATGCCCGCCGTCATCATGGCGAGCGTCCCGCACCACCAGAGCGGCATCGCCAACGGCATCAACTCCATCTCCCGCTCCACCGGCAGCGCGATCGGCAGCGCCGTGGTCACCACGATCCTGGCGTCGAAGACGATCGAGCACCTGCCCGCCGGCGTCCCGGCGCTGCCCGCCGAGTCCGGCTTCACCCTCACCTTCGGGATCGGCGCCGCCGCCTTCGCGCTCGTCGCCGTCATCGCGCGCCTCGGCCTGCGGGCCGGCCAGGCGCCCCGCACCGAGCGCGTGAGCGCACCGGCCGCCGAGACCGAGAAGGAGAAGGCGGCCGCGGCATGACGGGAGGGGCGGACCCGTCGTCCGACGGGTCCGCCCCTTTCGTACCGCCGCCGGGTCAGACGCGGTCGGCCGCGATCAGGACGTACTGGAAGGAGCCGTCCCTGTACGACTCGATGAACGCCTCCTCGATGCCGGTGACCAGCGAGGACGTGGCCCGCAGTTCCCAGTAGGGCAGGGTGTCCGGCGTCAGGTCGACGACGGCCTGCGGGACGAGCCGGTTGTCGGCCATCGCGCGCAGGTACTCGCGGCGGGAGTGGATGTTGCACTCGAAGTGCGCGTTGATCTGGGAGACCCACTTCGAGGGCTGGCCGTACTTCGGGTTCCAGCATCCGGTGATGGTCACGTAACGCCCGCCGACCTTGAGGAACCGGGAGTGCTCGGCGAACAGGTCGTCCAGGTCGACGTACATGCTCGACTCGTTGTTCCACGAGGCGGCGATGCTGCCCTTCTCGAAGGGGGTGTCGAGCATGTTGCACACCTGGGCGTGGACGTGGTCCTCGATGCCCAGCTCCTTGGCCCGCTTGTTGCCGAACTCGGCCTGCGCGGAGGAGAGGGTGACGCCCTCGACCTTGCAGCCGAAGCGCTGGTGGGCCATGACGCTCGAACCGCCGCGGCCGCAGCCGGCGTCGACGAGGGTGTCCTCGCGGCCGATGGCGCCCAGGTGGTCCAGGAGGACCTCGGCCTGCGCCGACTCCAGGCGGTGCAGCTCGGCGATCAGCTTCTTCTCGTAATCGCCGTCCTCGACGTCACCGAGGGAGGCGTGGTCGACGGCGCCGATGCCGTAGTGGTGGTGGTACAGCCCGTCGACATCACCGAGGCGCAGGTTCACGGGCCTGGCCTCGGCGTTCCAGTAACGGGCGATGTCTCCCTGGTACGGCGTCGCCGGGGCGGGGACGAACGCGGAGGTGCCGTTGACGGTGGGGAGCTCGGTGTTGGTCACAGGTGAATCCGTTCTTACCAGAAATCGGGCAGGCTGTAGCGGTACGTGTTGGTCTGGTGCCAGTAGTGGTTGCCGTCCACCCACACGGCCACTCCGCGCAGGAAGCGGAGCACACTGGGGACGGGGCAGGCGGCGGCCAGTTCGGCGGACGCGGCCTCGAAGTCGCGCATGAGGTCGTTGTGGACCTCGACCGCCTTCAGGTAGGCGTCCTTCTCCGAGAGGGACTCCTTCTCGGCGAGGACCACCGGCAGGTTCATGTGCCGTCCGGGGCTGGCGAGTTCCTTGGTGTACGAGTACAGGTCGTTGACGATGGTGCTGGCGTTGCCGGCGAGGGCCAGGACCCGCTGCATGCCCGGCTGGGCGTGCAGGTCGGCGGGGAGTTCGTAGCCGCCGACGGTGTCGGTGATGGTGGGGCAGGGGCGGAAGTTGTTGAACTGCCGCATCACCAGGTACTCCCACACCTCCGGCACGTGGTTCGTCTCGTCCCACGCGGCCTCGGCGAGGTAGCCCATGTGCAGCCGGGCCATGTCGTGCCGGAACCGGTCGGCCTGGGAGGGGGTCGCCAGCCGGGCGAAGTACTCCATGGCGGAGCGGTAGGAACGCCGGGGCGCGTCCGCGTGGAGCGACTCCGCCCACACCGGCTGGTACTCCGCCGTCGAGTGCAGCGGGTCCAGGGCGGTGTGCGCGAGGAGGAGCCGGCCGCCCAGACCGAT
This sequence comes from Streptomyces sp. NPDC107498, assembly GCF_055582805.1. NCBI lineage: Bacteria > Bacillati > Actinomycetota > Actinomycetes > Kitasatosporales > Streptomycetaceae > Streptomyces > Streptomyces sp. NPDC107498. Next base: position 210,948 of record NZ_JBVJPE010000001.1, read on the forward strand.
GGGCGAGCCGCCGAGGTCCTCGCAGTAGCAGTCGTCGACCGCGTTCTCGGCGACCATCAGCCGGGCGGCGACCATGAGGTGTTCGACGGTCGGGGCGTCCGGGTGGCAGGCCACCATGTAGCGCCCGACGTGGAACCCGTCGAAGTCGCCCTCCCAGTCCTCGGGGTAGAGCTGGATCTCGTCGAGCGCCCAGGACTTGATGCGGAGGCTGACCTCCTCCACCCGCACCGGGTCGGGCTCCGGCACCGGGTGCCAGTAGAGGCCCGGGATGATCAGGGCGTCCGTCGGCGCCGCGGCTGGGGGCGCCGGGGACACCGGGCGGGGGACCTCCTCGCGCGGGACCAGGGACAGGCCCGCCGTGCCCAGGCCGGTGGGACCGCGCAGGATGCGTGCCACCTCGGTCCGGGCGGCGGGGGGTTCGGCCGCGGGCACCGCGGCGGGGGCGGCCTGCGGGTGCGCGGTGCCGAGGGCCTCGGCTTCGGCGCGGGCCGCCGCGGCGGCGAGGACGTGGGTCCCGAAGTGGGCCGCGGCGCCGGGCAGGCTGGACTGCAGAGGGGAAGGCCCGGGATCGGGCATCCGTGACTCCTTGGAAAGAGGGGTGGGCCGTCCCGGATTCGGGCACGCCGGCCCGGCCCGGATGGTCCGGGTGGTGGTGGCCTGTGGGGAGGGAGTCAGTCGCGCCGGCGCGCGATCTGCACGTTCTCCAGGACGCCGAGCGCGTTCGGGACCAGGACGGCGGCGGAGTAGTACGTCGTGACGAGGTACGACATGATCGCCTGCTCGTTGATCCCCATGAACCGCACCGACAGGCCCGGCTCGTACTCCTCGGGCAGCCCGGTCTGGCGCAGACCGATGACGCCCTGGTTGTCCTCGCCGAGGCGCATGGCGAGGATCGAGCTGGTGTTCTCCTTGCTGATGGGGATCTTGTTGCAGGGCAGGATTGGCACCCCGCGCCAGGCCGGGACCTGGTGCCCCTGGAGCTCGACGGTGTCCGGGTAGAGCCCGGCGCGGTTCCACTCGCGCCCGATCGCCGCGATCGTCCGCGGGTGGGCGAGGAAGAGCTTGGTGCTGCGGCGGCGGCAGAGCAGCTCGTCGAGGTCGTCCGGGGTGGGCGGGCCGGAGTGCGGCTGGATCCGCTGCTTGAAGTCGGCGTTGGGGAGCAGGCCGAACTCCGGGTTGTTGATGAGCTCGTGCTCCTGGCGCTCGCGGAGCGCCTCGATGGTGAGCCTGAGCTGCTCCTCCGTCTGGTTCATCGGCCCGTTGTAGAGGTCGGCGACCCGGGTGTGGACCTTGAGGACGGTCTGGGCGACGGAGAGCTCGTACTCGCGCGGCTTGAGCTCGTAGTCGACGAAGGCGCCGGGGATGTCGGCCTCGCCCTTGTGGCCGGCCGACAGCGCGATCTCGGCCTCGCCGTACTTGTTCTGTCGCTGCTCGGGCAGCGAGCTGAACTCCTGGATGTGGGCCTGGAGGCTCGGCGTCGAGGCCATGATGCTCGCGAAGTCCGCGCGGGAGAGGGTGAGCAGGGTGCCGGAGGTCTCGGCGGTGGCGGTGTAGTCCCAGCTCGCGTCGGCGTCGAGCAGGGCGTTCTCACCGAACCGGTCGCCGTCGGCGAGCGTGGCGACGGCGACCTCGTCGCCGTACTTGCCGACGGAGGTCTGGTTGATGCGGCCGTGGGCGATCAGGTGGATCTGTTCGGCGGACGTCCCGCGCTGGACGAGCACCTCGCCGGCGTTGAAGTCGCGCTGGACGCACCGGTCGGCGAGCGCGTTGAGCGCGTCGACGTCCTCGAAGCCGCGCAGCAGGGCGAGTTCACCGAGCTCGCGGGGGATGACGCGGACGCGGGAGCCGTCCTGGACGAAGTCGATGCGTCCGTCGCCGACGGTGTAGGTCAGTCGGCGGTTCACCCGGTAGGCGCCGCCCTTGGTCTCCACCCAGGGGAGCATCCGCAGCAGCCAGCGGGAGCTGATCTCCTGCATCTGCGGGGCGGACTTGGTGGTGGTGGCGAGGTTGCGGGCGGCCGCGGTGCTCAGACTGGACTGCTGGGGCGGCGCCGGCCGTACGTCCGGGCGGTCGTCAACGGTCATCGGGCGAGCTCTCCTTCGCGAGAGCGGCTTCCGACGCACGGGTGCGCCGAAAGCCGGTGAAAGAAGACAAAGGGGGGCGAAGATCCGGGAATCCGTCCAGATCTCGGGGAACAGTAACGGCCGCCGAGCCCGCCTCGCTCAGGGAGTCCGAGGGCATTACCTCCTTGCAGTGATCTTGCTCGAAACGAGGTTTATCTCGCTGACCAGGCGAATTCCGGCCAACCCATGGAGAGTCGGTCAGTGAAGCGCGGCGGTTCCGCCGCTTCGGCCACCCGTTCGGCCCCCCGGTCGCGGGGGGCCTGCGGGCCCGAGCGCGCGCGCTGCCCCGTACGGGGGAAGCGTTCTCCCTCGCGTGCGTCGTGTTGACCGGGGGTCAGCGCTCGAGCTGTCCGTCCAGCCATGCGAGGACCTCGGGGGTCACCGGATCGGTGACGTCCGCGAACTCGTCGTGCTTCTTCAGGAACTTCGCCACGTAGGGGCAGACGGGGACGATGCGCATCCCGGAGGCGCGGACGTCGGTGAGGGCCTGCTCGACGAGGATCGCGGCCAGGCCCTGGCCCGCGTGGGCCTCGTCGACCTCGGTGTGGAAGAAGACCCGCCGGTCGTCACGGTCGCGGTAGGCCGTCAGGCCCGCGCGCTCGCCGTCGACGAGGATCTCGTACCGGTGCCGGGGATCCACGCGCCGGACGACGGGGGTGGTGGCCTGCTCGGTCATGGAAGTGCCTTTCGTGAGGGGATGGGTGGCCGCCGACCTCGCCGAAGCGGTCGGAGGCCCTCTCCCACTCCTCGCGGGCTTCGACGACGTCCTCGGGGGCTGCGGCCGGTGAAGGTCCGTCGCAGCCCGCGCGGGCACTGCATCATCGCAGGTCAGCGGCCCTTGCGCCAGGTCGGGGACGTGGGCCGGGGGTCGACGGGCCCACGTCGGCGGGACCGGGGCGTCACGTGGTCGTTCCGGTCAGGGCGAGGAACTCGCTGCGGGAACGGGCGTCGGAGCGCAGCAGCCCGAGGAGGGTGGAGGTCATGGTGCTGGAGCCGATGGCCTGGACGCCGCGCAGGGTCATGCAGGCGTGTTCGGCTTCGATGACCACGCCGACGCCCTTGGGCTCCAGATGGGTCTGGAGCCAGTCGGCGACCTGCTTGGTCAGGCGCTCCTGGACCTGGGGGCGACAGGCGAAGTGCTCGACGACCCGGGCCAGTTTGGACAGGCCGAGGATGCGGCCGCCGGGCAGGTAGCCGACGTGTGCGGTGCCCACCACCGGCAGGAGGTGGTGCTCGCAGACGGTTCGCACCGGGATGCGCCGCGCCAGGACGAGTTCGTCGTAGCCCTCGTCGTTGGGGAAGGTGGTCAGGTCGAAGGGACGGGGGCTGAAGAGCTCGGCGTACGCGCGGGCCATGCGGCCCGGCGTGCCGCGCAGGCTCTCCGAGGCGGTGGAGATGCCGAGGGCGTTCAGGAACCGGCCGGCCGCGACCTCCGCGGCGGCCAGGTCGATGCCGTCGGGTTCGTGGACGACCCGCAGGACGGGCCGTGGGGGCGCCGTCCCCTCCTCGTACGGGCCCGTGCGGGTGGTGGTCCGGTGGGAGTGCTCGGTCATGTCAGCTGCCCTCCCACACCCAGCGCGGTGAGCAGGACCAGGACGAGGGTGGCCACGGCGAGCAGCCCGTGGGCCAGCACGACCGCCACGGGGAAGTGCCGTTCGGCGGGCACGGTCCCGTCGGCCTCCCGGGCCGTCGCCGGGGCCCCGGCCGTCCGGGCGCGGCGGACGGGAATCCAGCGGGCCAGCATGACGAATCCCAGCAGGGCGACCGGAAGCAGCAGGCCGAAGGCGGTCCACGCCAGGGCGGTCCTGTCGGCCACGACGTAGACGATCCACACCACCAGTCCGATCGCGGCCAGGGCGAAGTGACCGAAGACGACGGGCGCGGGCAGACGGCCGGCACCGGTCTGCTGCTGCCGGATTCCACCGCGTTGGATCCAAATGCCGAGCATGTAGAAGCCGCCGAGAGCGGTGACCACCCAGGTGGTCAGTGCGGCGATGTCCATGAGGAACTCCGAGGTGAGACGGATGGGGGGAGGCGGCCGGAAACGCGGCACCCGGTTGCCGGGACGCCCGCCGGGAAAGGCCGCTGGGGAAGGCTGCCGGGGGAAGGGAAAGGGTCCGGTCACCCGGGGCCGGGGGGACTCCTGCGGCCGCGGCCGGCCGCGTAGCCCTCGGCCTGGGTGTCCTCGTCGGCGACCCGTACGCCGTAGCGGTAGGCGAGCTTGCCGCCCAGGAATCCCGAGACGCCCAGGGTCGCCACGCCGAAGGCGGACAGGACGAGTGGCCCGGTCCCCACGCTTCCGCCGTCGGCGTGGTCGCCGAGGCGCCACAGGAAGTTCACGGCGTAGGCGGCCGTCACCAGCAGGTTCAGCGTCATGTGCACCAGCGCGGTACGGAACGCCGGGGTGCCGGCGGGGATCGCGAACAGGTCGAGGAACCCGGCCGTGGCCGCCAGCAGAGCGCCGATCACGCCGACTGCGATCAGCCACTCCGAGGCCTGGGTCAGGAACCCGGGCCGGTCCACGACGTGGGATGCGATGTCGAACACCAGGCCGGTCACCCAGGCACCGATCGGCACGGTCACCAAGATCGGGTGGAAGGGGTGGCCGTACGGGCCTGCGAGCGCGGCGCTGACCGGACGCTTCGCCTGCAGCCGAGACTCGTCGGTCATGGGGGCCTCCTCTAGTTTCACCAATAAAGCTTGGTCTTATTGAGGGAGGGCGTCAAGACGCGCAGGGCACGGCAGGTGAAGAACGCTTGTGCCCATGCGGGTGGGAGTTATCGTTGTCGTGTGGCTTCCGATCCGAGCGTGCCGACCGACAGCGCCATCGACGCCGTCAGCGTCCTGAGCGAGGACTCGCGTCGGCGCATGTTCACGTTCATCCGCCGGGCCCGCCGTGCCGTCACCCGCGACGAGGCGGCCGCGAGCGTCGGCATCTCCCGCAAGCTCGCCGCCTTCCACCTCGACAAGCTCGTCGACGCCGGCCTGCTCCGGGCGCGCTACGAGACGCCCGGCGGAATCCGCAAGGTCGGCAGGCAGCCCAAGGTCTACGAGCCCACCGACGCCCAGATCACCCTGAACATCCCCGACCGCCGCCACGAGCTCCTCGCCGACCTGCTCCTGGACGCCGTCCTGTCCGAAGGCAGGGGCGAGAACGCCACGCAGGCAGCGGTCCGGACCGCCCGGGAGCGCGGTCGACAGCTGGGCGAGACCGCCCGACGGGAGACCCGCCCGGGCCGCCTGGGGACCGAGCGGGGACTGACCGCATGCGAGCGGCTGCTGGACGCGTACGGCTACGAGCCCGTCCGGAGCACCCCCACCCAGCTGCGGCTGCGCAACTGCCCCTTCCACCCCCTGGCCGCGAAGGCCCCCGACCTGGTGTGCGGCATGAACCTCGCCTTCCTCGGCGGTTACCTGGACGGCCTCGAGGTCAAGGGCGTCCGGGCGGCCCTCACCCCCGAGCCGGGAGAATGCTGTGTGCGGCTGGGGTCGAGCGGCGACGACCACGCCGACCCGGTGGACCACCCCGACCGGGTGGACCACGCCGACCCGGTGGACGACGACGCCTGATGTCCCGCCGGCAGGGCGGTGCCGGTGTGCGCGGAACCCGTCGGCGAACGCCGCCCGACGGCCCTGGACCTCCACGTGCGCGTCCACGGCAGCACGAAGCCCCGGTCCCGAGCGGGGACCAGGGCTACCGCCGGCCGAAGGGCACGCGCCTCGTCGACGCGCCGCCCCCGCGGCCGTCGCGTGCGCTCAGGAGGCGACGGCGTCGTCGACCGTTCCCCGGATCCGCAGAACGCCGTCCACGCCGGTGATCGCGCAGAGTCGCCGGACCCGCTCCGAGGGCGCCGCCACGCGCAGCTTTCCCGTCTGGTGGGTGAGGATCATCAGGTTCAGGAAGGTCGAGTCCGCGAAGGTGACCCCGGAGGCGTCCAGGACCACCTTCGGATGCGTCTCGGTCGCGGCCTTCAGCGCGTCGGCCAGGGGTCCGAGGGTGTGCATGTCGTAGGCGCCGCAGGCCTCGACGACCTGCGCCCCGCGGCGCTCGTACTGGATCACCGCGCTCTGCCGCGACGCGTCCGCGGTGACCTGCCCCGGCACCGGCTTCCCACCGGACGTGGTCAGGACTGCGGCCGTGGCGGTCTCGTCCCAGGGCACTCTCGGGCTCCCTCCGGTGATCCCTCCGCGGGAGGGTAAGAAACGACATCAGATGCAGGAAAACTATGTCATGCATTTCTGTTCCGGCAACCGGGGTCCTCTAAAATCCAGGCCATGGTTGGATCCCCTGAATCTCACACCGGATGGACGTTCCTCACGAACCACGCGCGCGTACTGGCCGCCATCGCGGACAACCCGAACGTTCGCATCCGGGACATGGCCGCCCGCTGCCGGCTCACCGAACGCGCCGTCTCGCGGATCATCGCCGACCTCGAACAGGACGGCTACCTCTCCCACACGCGAGAGGGGCGCACGAACACGTACCGCATAGAACCGGGCAAAGTGCTGCGCCACCCCGCCGAGGCGGGTCTCCCCCTGGCCTCCCTGCTGTCCCTCCTCGTACAGGACGAATCCGAGCGCGCCGGCCGGCAGCCGGTCCCCCACTGACGGCCCGGGCCGGCGAGGGTGACGGGAGACCGGCTGATCGACGAACAGCCGGTCGACCGCCGGGCGCGCTGCTCCACGAGGTGGGTCCTCCGCTCGGCCGTCCGCCGCCGCCTCGGGTGCGAGGGGGCGAAGGGCGGCTGCGCCGGCGAGAGGACGAGAGGGAACGACCACCGACCGGCGGGAGGCCCTCCTGCGGGTCATGCGGCTGATCGTGCGCGCCGAGCGCGTCTTCGACGGGGAGCGGGTGCTGCCCGGGGGCGCGGCCGTGTTCGTCGAGGGCCGGTGGATCGTCGGCGTCGAGCCGACGGGCACGCCCGTCCCGGACGGCCGGCAGCTGGTCGGCCGCGGCGATGGAGCGGCGGGCTCACGGCCCGTGCCCGCGATCGTGGCGTCGGGGCCCCCGATCACCGTTCCGGGCGGCCGCTGCACCTTCACGGGCGGCGCCGTCGCCGGGGCGGACGCCTGCGGGCCGACCGGCCGTACGGGGCGGTTGCGGCCCGGTCCGGCCGCCGACCTCCTCCTGGTCCACGGCGACCCGCTCGCCGACATCGCCGCCCTCGCCCGCCCGGCCGCCGTCCTCGCCGCGGGCACCTGGGCGCGGTGACCCGCCCGTAGGCCCGTCCGCCTGCTACTCGGGCTGCCGGGACTCCGGGAAGAAGCGGAGGAAGAGGGAGTCCGTGCCGGGCGGACCGGACTCGAGGGCCGCGGAAGGGGGGGGTGGCCTGGTCGGCCGAGCGGATCGAGGCCGCGTGGACGTCGAAGTACCGGACGCCGTCGACCTTCATGCCGACGGCGGGGCGGGAGCGGATTCCGGGGCAGGGGCTTCCGAAGCCTCGCGTCCGCCGTCAATGGCGTGCCGACGGTTCGTCGGCGGGCCCCGTGCGCGGCCGTCCTGACGGCCCTCGCCGTTCCGGCAGCCGCTTCCGCGGTCTCGGTCGCGATGCGTTCGCGGCCCTCCGGGTGGTCCGCCCTCCCGGCATGTCCCGAGCATTGCCTTCGCCATCATCCATTGCAATGCACCGTTGCATTCAGCTTCAGCGTCATTGCATCAATTTACCGCCGTTTAACTGGCAATACGCTTTCAATAGATTGAAGTAATCGTGAATGCAACGTAGCTTTCACTCATCTTCGAACACCCCGTATCGCGAGATGAGGACGGACCATGAGCGACTCCCTCCACACCGTCACGGCACTGCCGACGGAGCGCCGGACCGGCTGCCCCTTCGACCCGCCGGCCGAGCTGCTCGACGCCCGTCGGCACGGGCCGATCAGTCGCTACACCCACCCCGGCGGAAAACCCGGCTGGCTGATCACCGGATACGACATGATGCGATCGGTCCTGGCCGACCCGCGGTTCAGTTCGCGCAAGGACCTCATGAACGTCGTCGACTTCCAGCTCCCGCCGGCGCCGCCCGGCGAGTTCCTCCTCATGGACGAGCCCGAGCACAGCCGCTACCGCAAGCCCCTGGTCGGCAAGTTCACCGTGCGGCGGATGCGGATGCTCACCGAGCGGATCGAGCAGATCACCGCCGACTGCCTGGACGCCATGGAGGAGGCCGGGCCGACGGCGGACCTGGTGACCGCGTTCGCCAAGCCCATCCCCACCATCGTGATCTGCGAGATCCTGGGCGTGCCCTACGAGGACCGGGCGTCCTTCCAGGAGCAGATCGACGCGTTCATGGGCGGGGAGGTCGGCGACGAGGAGCTGATCGCGGCCTACACGGCGACCCAGGAGTACCTCGCACGGCTGGTGGCCGCCAAGCGCGCCCACCCCACCGACGACGTCCTCAGCGAACTCACCGACAGCGACCTGACCGACGAGGAACTGAAGGGGATCAGCCTCATCCTCCTGGCGGCCGGATTCGACACCACCGCGAACATGCTGTCCCTCGGCACCTTCGCGCTGCTGCGGAACCCGGAGCAACTCGCGGCGCTGCGCGCCGATCCCGCCCTCACCGACGGGGCCGTGGAGGAACTGCTGCGGTACCTGAGCGTCGCCAAGACGTTCCACAGGACGGCACTGGAGGACGTCGAGCTGGGCGGCCGGACCATCGAGGCCGGGACGACGGTCCTGCTCTCGTACAACACCGCCAACCGCGACCCCGACCGCTTCACCGACCCCCACGCGCTCGACCTCCGCCGACAGGCCACCGGACACCTGGCCTTCGGCCACGGCATCCACCAGTGCCTGGGGCAGCAGCTGGCCCGCGTCGAGATGCGGGTCGCGTTCCGCGCGCTGGTCGACCGCTTCCCCACCCTGCGCTTGGCGGTGCCGGCCGAGGAGGTCGTCCTGCGCCCGGAGAGCGCGGACATCTTCGGGGTGAAGAGCCTCCCCGTCACCTGGGACGCGAAGTGAGCGCGCCCCGGCTGGCCGCCGACCGGGAACGCTGCATCGGCGCCGGCATGTGCGCCATGACCGCCCCCGACGTCTTCGACCAGGACCCGGACGACGGCCTCGTACTCCTGCTGCACGCCGAACCGCCCGCGGCGCACCGCGCAGCCGCGCGGATGGCCGTCGGCGTCTGCCCCTCCGGGGCGATCACCCTCCGCGATCCGGAGGCCGAGGCCCCCTAGACTCCGTGGCGCTCCGCACCGGCGCGGTTCAGAGACCGGTCCCCGACCGTGGCGTCCTCACTCCGCGGGACCCGCCGCTCCGTGCCGGACGGCGTCGGTCGCCTCCGGCGTCGGCGGGTGGGCGCGGCGGCGCCGGCGCAGCCATGCGTAGAGCATCAGGGACGGCAGCAGCATCCCGGCGACGGTGAGGGTGAGGAACGCCGGGAAGCCGCTGATGTGGCTGACCAGCCAGTCGAAGTTCTGCCCGAAGAAGCCGACCACGAAGGACAGCGGGAGGAACACGCTCGCGAGGATGGTGAGACGCTCCATCGTCGCGCTCTGCCGAAGGTTGATCTTGTTCTGCTCGACGGAGATCACCGCGATGTTCGCTTCCAGAACGGTGGCCAGGAGGTCGCGCTGGGCCGCGACCTCCTCGTTGACCAGCAGGAGGTGGTCGTGCACGTCGCGGATGTACGGCAGGAGCGCGGGCGGCGACTTGCCGGGCTGCAGGCGCCGTCCGAGCACGGCGAGCAGCGGGTGCACGGCGCGGTAGAAGTCCGTCACCTCGCGGCGCAGGAAGTAGATCCGTTGCGTCGGGGCGACCGCCCCGGAGAACACGGTGGCCTCGATCTGCTCGATGTCGCGTTCGAGCTCCTCGACGACCGGCGCGTAGCCGTCGACCACCTGGTCGAAGATGGCCCACAGCGTGGAGGCGCTGCCGGCCTTCAGCAGTTCGGGGCGGCTTTCGAGCCGGCTCCGGGCTCCGTGCAGCTCGCTCGCGATGCCCTGGCGCACGGTGATCACGAAGTGTTCGGCGAGGAAGACGCTGATCTCGCCGGTGTCGACCTCCTCGCGCTCGTCGTCATAGCGCGCCGTGCGCAGGATGATCAGTTCCGTGCCGTCCTCGTACTGCTCGGCCTTCGGCCGCAGGTGGAACGTCCGGGCGTCCTCGACGGCCAGCTCGTGCAGTCCGAAGACCTCACGCACCCGGGTCAATTCCTCAGGACTCGGCTCGAAGACGCCCAGCCAGACGAACCCGCCCACCTTGCAGTGCGCGGCCGCCTGCTCCAGTGGCATCGCGCCCTCGTGCTGCCGGCGCCCGTCCCGGTAGTGCGCACAGTCGACGATCATGGCCGCCACCTCCTCACGGCCGGCCGACGTGCACCGCCTCTCGCCCACCGGCGGCGCAGCGCACCGCACCGGCCCCACACCATGAGATGGTCCTCCGGATCACCGGGAATGTCCTGACGGTCGGGCCCGACGAGCCCGGTCGGGCCCGACGAGCCCGCCCCCGGCGAGGGGGCCGGGCGCCCACACGGCCGGGTCCCCCGTGCCGCGCGGGTCGCGGTGCCGAGACCGGCCCGTCGCCACGTCTCGCGCCGCGCCACCGAGTCGCCCGGCGCCCCGCCGGTGAGGTCGACGAAGGGCGCCGGCGTCCGGCCGACCGGGCCCGCCCGCACACGTGCGCGCCCCGGAAGCGCTCCCGCCGTCCCCTATGCGACCGTGAGCATCGCCTCGGCGACCTCGCGGACCGCCGCGTCGGGGACCGCGGTGGCGGCCTCCTCGAGGACGAGCAGCCGTGCCCCGGGGATCTCGCGCGCGATCGCCTCGCCGTTGCCGACGGGGAAGAACCGGTTGCGGCGGCCGTGGACGACGAGCGCGGGGACCGCGATCCCGGGCAGGCGCTCGCGCCAGCGGGGCGCGCAGTCGAGCCGGGAGAACACCGCGCCCATCTGGTTGGCCATCTGGATCGGAGGCGTGGTGCCGGGCGTGCGGTCCCAGACGCGCGCGGCGATCGCACGCGCGGCGACGGGGTCGTCGCCGAGGATCTCCGCGCTGCCTGCGGCGAACTCCGCGACCGCCCCGCGGTCGGTCCATTCGGGCATCGGACGCGCGAACAGCCGGCCCATCGTCGCCCGGTCGTGGTCGGGAAGGTCGTCGTCGGGCGGACCGGGGGCGACCGCGCGGGTGCCGACCAGGGTGAGCGCCGAGAACGCGCCCGGATGGTCGAGCACGGCCACCTGGGCGACCATCCCGCCCACGCCGATCCCCGCGAGGTGCGCGGGTCCCCCGCCGAGCGCGCCGGCAAGGGCCGCCGCGTCGGCGGCGAGGTCGCGCAGGGTGTAGGCGGGCGCCTCCGGGTCCGCCGTCGTCGACTCCCCGCTGTCGCGCAGGTCGTAGCGCACCGCACGGCGCCCACCGGCGGCGAGGCGCTCGCACAGCGCGTCGGGCCAGGAGAGCATCGTCGTCCCGCCCACCAGCAGGACGAGCGGCGCGTCGTCCTCACCGAACGACTCGACGCCCAGGTCGATCCCGCGGACGTTGACAGTGGTCATCGGATCACCGCACGACGTCGTAGGTCAGGTGCGTCGCGGTCGCCGTCGAGACCACGCTCCGCCGCACCAGCGTGCGCGGCGCTCCACCGGTGAACAGCGGCGTCCCGGCACCCAGCACGACGGGCGCGAGGTGCAGCGCCAGCACGTCGAGCAGCCCGGCCTCCAGCGCCGAGCCGACCGTGGCGCCACCGCCCATGAGGACCACGTCCAGGTCCTTTCCGCAGGCCGACGACGCCGCCTCGGCGCGCTCGCGCGCGGCGGCGACGGCGTCGGGCAGCCCGGTGGTGACGAACGTCCAGTCGAGGTCGGCGGTCCGCACCGACTCCGGCGGCGCGCTCGTCACGACGACGAACGCGGGCCTGCCGACCTCGCCGGCGCCGTAGCCGACCGTGTCGTCCCAGCCGTTCGGCCCGTCGACCACGTCGAAGAGGCGGCGGCCGAGGACGACGGCGCCCGAGCGGGCGGTCCCCTCGCGCAGGATCCGGCGGTCGTCGGGGTCGTCGGAGAACGCCCACGTGTGCAGCGCCTCTCCACCGGTGCCCAGACCGTTGTCGGGGCCGGGGTCGGGCCCGGTGACGAAGCCGTCGAGAGAGACCGAGATGTCAGCGATGATGCGCGTCATACCAGGGCAGACCCGATCCGCCGACCGAACTCATCGCTCGGGCACGAAACACGCGGCACGCGCGAACTCGACGGCGGGACGCACGGGGCGGCACGCCGGACGCGCAGCGGACGATCACCTCGCGGTGCCTGCCGCCGAGGTCCCCCTCCGCGCGAGGGGGACCCGCAGAGCGGTCGGGGCCCGGTACGCACCGCGCCGTGCCGTGCCGTGAGGGGGGTGGCAGAACGAATCGACGCCGCGTGGATGGGGAAGTACCAGGTGCCGTGGCCACGTACGTGGTCCGGCGGACACATCCGCCGGGGCCGGTCATCGGCGGCGTGGTCCTCACCCGCCTCGGCCGGTGGCCGCCGGCCGGGGACCCGGGTCTTGATCCCGTGCCCGTTCTCGGGACACGCTTCGTGCCGGCCGTCTCCATCGCCGCGGTCGACCTCGTCGCGCCGGGCGGAAGGAGACCGATCAGATGGGAGAGGTCCGCATGACCACGCGCACTCCACAGGAACTCGCCGTCCCCGTACGAGGAGGCGACCTCGCCGTGACCCGCTGGCCCGGCGAAGGGCCCGCGGTCATCGCCCTGCACGGCATCACGGGCAACAGCCTGTCCTTCGGCGCCGTCGCCGAGCAGCTCGACGACGTCGATCTGTACGCCCCGGACCTGCGCGGCCGGGCCCACAGCGCCGGTCTGCCCGCTCCCTACGGCATCCCCGCCCACGTCGAGGACGTGCTCGCCCTCCTCGATCACTTAAACCTGCGTCAGGCGCTGCTCGTCGGCCACTCCCTGGGAGCGTTCACCACCGCGGTGGCCGCCGCACGGCACCCGGAGCGCTTCCCGCGCGTGGTCCTCGTCGACGGTGGCCTCGGATTCCCGATTCCGGGCGGCACGGACATCGACGAGGTGATCGAGTCGGTCATCGGCCCGGCGATGCGCCGGCTCAGGACGACCTTCCCGGACGGCGACGCGTACCGCGCGCTCTTCCGTGAGCACCCGGCCTTCACGGCCCACTGGGGCCCGCACGTCCAGGCGTACGTGGACCGCGACCTGGCCGGCGAGCCTCCGGAGATGCGCAGCAGCTGTGTCCTGGACGCGGTCCGTGCCGACGGCGCGGGCCCCGTCGGCGACCCCGAGACGCTGGCCGCCATCCACCGGCCGGAGGTGCGCGGCACCATGCTGTGGGCGGAGCGAGGAGTGATGAACGAGCCTCAGGGACTCTACGACGAGGGGCGGCTGGCGGCGGGCGCCCTCTCCCCTGACCGGCTCACCACCCGCCGGGTCGACGACACCAACCACTACACGATCCTGTTCGCGGCGAACGCGACGGCGGCCGTCGCGGAGGCCGTGCGCACGGAGCTGAAGCAGATGTAGCGACGGACCCGACGGGACACACCGGGCCGGGCACGCGTCCGACACCGCGGGACGACGCACGTCCGGCCCGGTGCACGTCCCGGCCTAGTGCGCACCGGCCCGGTGCGCGTCCGGCCCGGTGCGCGTCCGGCGTCACCACGGCGGCCGGCCTGAAGACGGAGCGTTCCGGAGGTCTGGTCCTGTGGCAGACGGTGACGTTGTGGACACGCCGCGCCCGCAGGCATCAGACTCGCCTCAATCCCCCGGTGGGACGCCAGAATCCAGGACGGAGACGCGATGTTTCGACGTACGGTCCACCTCACGCTCACGATTGTCATGGCCATGACCGCAATGCTCGGTGGGATGCTGTCCACGGCCGGATCCGCCCAGGCCGACGAGTGCTACACCTGGGGCCGCACCCTGTCCGAGGGCATGTCGGGCGCCGATGTGACGCAGCTGCAGATCCGCGTGGCCGGACACGCGGCGTACGGCGAGGTCATCGCCGTCGACGGAGCCTTCGGCCCGGCCACGAAGGCCGCGGTGACCCGGTTCCAGCAGGCGTACGGGCTGCCCGCGGACGGCGTCGCGGGTTCCCAGACCTTCAACAAGATCTACGCCCTGCAGGACCCGGACTGCACCCCGATCCACTTCGCCTACGCCGAGCTGAACAAGTGCAACTCGGACTGGTCCGGTGGTGCGGTCAGCGCCTCGGCGGCCAAGGCCAACGGCCTGCGCACGATGTGGAAGCTGGAGGCCATGCGACACGCCCTGGGCGACGTTCCGCTGACCGTGTCCAGCGGATTCCGCTCGTACGCCTGCAACAGCGCGGTGGGCGGCGCCTCGAACAGCCGACACCTGTACGGTGACGCCGCCGACCTGACCGGCAGCCCGTCGCTGTGCACGCTGGCACAGCGGGCCCGCTACCACGGCTTCGGCGGAATCTTCGGCCCCGGCTACCCCGACCACGACGACCACGCCCACGTGGACGGACGCACCAGCCGGTCCTGGTCCGCGCCCGGCTGCGGCGTCTGACCCGTACGGACGACACCGACTACGGGCCCCCCCGAACGAGAGCCCCTCGCCCTCCCTCGGATCGGTCGAGAAAACCCCGGGTCAGCGCCGCGCGGGGTTCTTGCGGGGTGCGATCCGGGCGTTGGGCAGGGCGGGGGCGGGGAGGCGGTCGCCGGGGCAGCCGGCGACCGCGCCGAAGCGGTCGGAGGCCTCGCCGAAGCGGTCGGAGGCCTTCTCCCACCTGGGCCCTGGAGTCTTCGACGACACGACAGCGCACCGACGTCGTCCCCTCACCACGGACCACCTGCGGCTGCTGCGCTCGGCCGGAAACGCCGGGGACGGGCTGTACATCGGGTTCTCCACGGACGGTGGAGCAGAGGTCCTGCCGTTCCCCGAGCTCGAGCGGCGGACCGCCCGTGCCGGCGAGGCGTTCTCGTCGCCGGCTCGACGAACCTGCCCGCCGCCCTGATCGAACCATGGTCGGACGAGCTCGGTCAGCGGCCCGAGGCCAGGGCCGTCCTGCCCCACGTCCACCCCGAGGGCGTCGACTGGCCGGCCGTGCGCCTCGCCCTCACCGTGCCTTCCCGCCGACGTGCGAACGGCCAAGTCCTGCAGGACGTCTTCGAGGAGGGACGGGCGCCGAACCTCGCATCGATCCACCGTGCCGCTCCTGCCCGCAGTGTCGACCGCGATCCGGGCCCTCTTCCGCTCGGGTCGATACGTACTTGAAACAAAGCCGTGGGGCGCTCGAAGCAGTGATCACGTCGGCTGGAAGCGTGCCCACGCGACGCTGTGCCCGTACCCGATTCCCGGTGTACGCGACGCCGGAGGCCATTGTCATGTCGAGCACTCCCCACCGCCCCAGTCCCACCACCCCAACGGGGCCCGCCGACCCGCCCCAGGAGGGGGCCGGGTCGCGTGGAGCCCGCGTCCGCGCGGGCCGTCGCGGACGGCTGATCGCCGGCTTCGCGCTCTGCGCGGCCCTGCTGATGGCACTGCACGCCCAGATCCCCAACGGGGTCGGCCAGCTCGGCAGCCTGTTCGAGACCTTCCTGCCGTGGGCTGGGCTGGGCGTTCCGGTTCTGCTCGCCTTCGCGGTGGTTCGACGCTCCCGGATCGCGGCCGTCGCGGTGATCGCGCCCGCGGTCGTCTGGGGCTCGCTCTTCCACGGTGTGGTGGCCGACAAGAGCTCCGAGGGCGGAGACCTGATCGTGCTCACTCACAACGTGGACGAGGCGAACCCTGATCCTGAATCCACCGCGCGTGCCCTCGCCCGGTCCGGGGCGCACGTCCTCGCCCTGGAAGAGCTGTCCTCCGAGAGCACACCCGCGTACGAGCGTGAGCTGGCCGAGGCCTACCCGCACCACTCGGTACACCTCGGCATCGGACTGTGGAGCAAGTACCCGCTGCGCCGGGTGGAACCCGTGCCGATCATGCCCTGGACCCGTGCGGTACGGGCCGTGGTCGACACCCCGCAAGGCCCTGTTGCCGCATTCGCCGCTCACCTCGCGTCGGTACGGGTGACCCCCCTCGGCTTCGCCACCGCCCGCCGCAACGAGGCAGGAAGGAATCTCGCCGAGGCCGTGCGGGCCGAACGACTACCCCGGGTCATCGTGATGGGCGACTTCAACGGGACGAGCGAGGACACCGCGCTCAGCCCGCTGACCTCACAGTTGCGCTCCGCACACAGCGAAGCGGGCGCGGGCTTCGGCCTCACCTGGCCGGCATCGTTCCCGTTGGTCCGCATCGACCAGATCCTCGTCAGGGGAGTCAGCCCCGCCTCCTCCTGGTCGCTCCCGGCCACGGGCAGCGACCACCTCCCCATCGCGGCCTCGCTGCGGCTGTGACCAGCCACCCGACCCCCTGACTACGATGACCAATAACCTGTGCCCGCCCATGAGCAGATCGGTGGCATGTCGACCATCCGAGTACCAGGCCCCGTCAGCGTCCTCGTCGTCGAGGACGACGCCGTCATCCGCCGCGCCGTCCAGCTCTTCCTGGAGCGTTACGGCTATCGGGTCGCAGTGGCCGCGGACGGCCTGGCCGGCCTGGAGGCATTCCGAGCCGACGCCCATGACCTGCTGATCCTGGACGTCATGCTGCCCGAGCTCGACGGCATCGGGCTGTGCCAGCGCATCCGGGAGGAGAGCTTGGTACCGATCCTGATGATGTCCGCCCGCGGCGACGCCCTCGACGTCGTCGCAGGCCTGGAAGCAGGCGCCGACGACTACGTCGTCAAACCCGTCGACACCGCTGTCCTCGTCGCCCGCATCCGCATGCTGCTGCGCCGCGCGAACTTCGGACGCCCCGAAGAGGCCGAGAAGCCTCCGACCCGCTCCCCGGACACTCACGTACGCGCCGACCAAGCCGGTGCGGTGCCCCCCGGAGTGCTGGTCTTCGGCGACGTAACCGTGAACACCGTCGGTCTGGAAGTGCACCGCGACGGCCGGCCCGTCCCGCTGACCCCCACCGAACTACGCCTCCTCCTGGAGTTCGCCGCGGCACCCGGCACCGTGCTGGACCGCCGACGGCTGCTCCGCGACGTCTGGGACTACGGCTGGGAAGGGGACTCCCGGGTCGTGGACCTGTGCGTACTGCGCCTGCGCAAGAAGATCGGAACCGGCCGGATCGAGACCGTCCGCGGCTTCGGCTACAAACTCGTCCGCGACTGAGGGACCGAACCGGCCCATGGCACTCCTCAACCCACGCACCCTGCGCTGGAAGATCGCGGCCTTGACCGCGGCTGCCTGCTGCGCGGTGGCCGCGGTGATCGGCGTACTCGTCCACCGAGCCATGTCCGAACGCGGCGACCGCACCGGCGAGCAGCGCGTCGGCGCCCGCCTGACCGCCGCAGAGCGCGAATACAGCCGCACGGGCACCACACCTCTCGACGTCGAGGTCCTCAGCCCCCGACAGCTGGAAGCGCCCCTCGCACACGCACTGGCAGCCAAGAACCCGAACGATCTGTACGTGACCTGGTACGACCGGAAACCCCCCAACTGGTACTGGCTGTGGGCAGCCCAGCCCGTCGCCGGCGACCGGGTACTCGTCGCGCGGACGGACATGAGCACAGAGGTACGCAGCCTCCAGCTCCTGGACCGCAGCATCGTCAAAGCCGTGCTCGCCGCCCTCGCCGTCGTCGTGCCGCTCGCCGCGCTGGCCACCGAACCGGTGAACCGCCGACTGCGCCGTGGTTCCCGCACCGCCCGGGCCATCGCCGACGGCGATCTCGACGCCCGGATCGGCTCCCGCGGCCGGGCCCGTGACGAGATCACCGAGATGTCGGCCGCCGTGGACGTGATGGCCGGAGCCCTGCAGCGCAAGCTGGAGAACGAGCGGCGGTTCACCGCGGACGTCGCCCATGAACTGCGCACCCCTTTGATGGGCCTGTCCACCGCCGCAGGGCTGCTCCCGCAGGACGACGAGGTGGCGGAACTCGTACGCGACCGGGCCCTGGCACTGAACGGCCTGGTCGAGGACCTCCTGGAAATCTCCCGGCTCGACGCCGGCGCCGAACGGGCCCGGACCGACGTCGTACCCCTGGGGGACCTGGTCGCCGACGTCGTGCGCCGGACCGGGACGCGGACCGTCGTCACGACCAGGGACGCCCAGGTCGTGGAGACCGACCCGCGAAGGGTGGAGCGGATCGTGGTCAACCTGGTGACCAACGCACACCGGCACGGAGCCGCCCCTGTCGAGGTCACCGTCACGGGCACGCGGATCGTCGTACGGGACCACGGACCCGGCTTGCCCGCCACGCTCCTCGCCGAAGGACCGCAGCGCTTCCGTACGGGAACCTCCGAGCGGGGACGCGGCCACGGCCTCGGGCTCACCATCGCGCTGGGGCAGGCCGATGTCCTCGGAGCGGGGCTGACCTTCGCCAACGCCCCCGACGGAGGCGCGACCGCCACCCTCGACCTGGTCTCGATCCCGTCTGAAACGTAACCGCAATACGACCCCGCGGCGACGGAAACAGGGGCGCACGAGACCGGAAGCACGAGCCCTCGAAGGTGAGTTCAGGTGCGGGATCCGCACCAGACCCGCCTTGGAGGCACCCCGTGTCCGACAGCCCCCGCCGTTACCGCCCCCGTCCGCGCCGGCCCGCCGTCCTGTACCTGTCCGCCGTCCTCCTCGTGAGCGGCACGGCCGGCGGTCACGCCTTCGGGGGCAAAGACCTCACCGACCTCGGCAGAGAAGCGACTTCCGGCCCAGGCGCCGCAGGCACCGGACCGGGTGCCGTCCTGAGCCGGGCGATGGACCTGCCGTGGCCGACGGAAGGCCAGGCGAGCGCGGAGGTCGAAGGCGTCGGAGGCCTCGGGACCCAAGGCGAACAGACACCGGTGCCGATCGCCAGCATCACCAAGGTCATGACCGCGTACGTGATCCTCACCGACCACCCGATACCGGCGGGGGAGCAGGGCAAGACGGTGACCGCCGACCGGCAAGCCGCCGACGAGTCGTACTCCTCGAGCGAATCGACCGCACCCCTCGTGGCGGACCGCGAGTACACCCAGCGCCAGCTCCTGGAGCTCATGATGCTGCCGTCCGGGAACAACGTCGCCCGGCTTCTGGCCCGTTGGGATGCCGGAAGCCAGGAAGAGTTCGCCAAGAAGATGAACAAGGCCGCCTCGAAGCTCGGAATGGACCGCACGGTCTACACGGGAGCCTCGGGCATAGAGCCCAGCACGAAGAGCACGGCGACCGACCAGCTGAAGCTGGCCCGCGCCGTCATGAAGGACGAGGCCTTCCGCCAGGTCGTCGCCACACCCACCGTCACGGCCCCCGGCGTCGGCGTGCAGATCGACAACAGCAACAGACTCCTCGGCCAGGACGGAGTGATCGGTCTCAAGACCGGCTCCTCCACCCCGGCCGGCGGCAACCTCATGTGGGCCGCCACCAAGGAGATCGAAGGAACCTCCCACCTCATCCTCGGTGTCGTCCTCCACCAGCAGGCCGGCACCGACCCCACCCACGCCATGGCCGCCGCCTTCGACGCGAGCCGCACCCTGATCACCGCCATTCGCAGCGCCCTCCCCCAGGCCCTTGCGGAGCCGTGAACGGGCCTGAGCGTTGTCGAGCCACTCGGCGACGGCGTGGTCGCGACCGGGAGAGGCCGCGACACGCCCCCTCCCACCATCACGGCGACAGCCACAAGCACGGCCGGGCGTTCCCCGTCCCTCCACCGGCCCGACGGAGAAGGCACCGGGTCAGCGACGGACGGGGTTCCCGCGCGGGGCGATCCGGGCGTTGGGCAGGGCGGGGGCGGGGAGGCGGTCGCCGGGGTAGCCGGCGACCTCGCCGAAGCGGTCGGAGGACTTCTCCCACTCCTCGCGGGCCTCGACGACGTCCTCGTGGCTGCGGCCGATGAAGTTCCACCACATCACGATCTCCTCCTCGAACGGGGTCCCGCCGAGGAGGACCGCGCGGGCGGGGGCGTCCGACTCGTTCGTCAGGGTCAGCGCCCCGGCCCCGGTGGGGGCGTATCCCAGTTCGGCCGGGCGCAGGAGCGTTCCGGCCATGCGGACCTCCCCGGCGTCGACGAGCAGACCGTGCTCGAAGCCGGGATCGACGGCGAGGGTGACGGTCGCGCCCGGGTCGACGAGGAGTTCGGCGCCGAGCAGCGGGGTGAAGGTCCGTACCGGAGAGGTCGAGCCGGCGAGCGAACCGAGGAAGACCCTGAGGTCCGCGCCGTCGACGCGGACCGTCTCCGGTGCGTAGTGCTGGAAGTCCCGGGCGGTGTTCCGGTGTTCCTCGGGGAGGGCCACCCACAGCTGGACGCCGTGCAGGACGGTGGTGCGGGGGGTGGAGACCTCGGTGTGGCTGATGCCGTACCCGCCGGTCATGAGGTTCAGCTCGCCGGGCCGTACGTACACGTGGCTGCCGAGGCTGTCGCGGTGCTCGATCTCGCCGTCGAACAGCCAGCTGACGGTCTGCAGTCCGATGTGCGGGTGCGGGGCGACGTCCATGCCGCCGGACTCGGCGACGTCGTCGGGGCCGTAGTGGTCGGCGAAGCACCAGGCGCCGATCAGGGTCCGCGCGCGCTGCGGGAGCGTACGCCGTACGGTCATCGCCCGGGGTCCGCCCAGCGGGACGTCCCGTGCCGTCAGGACCTCGATCTCCGCGATGTCCATGCCAACCCCTCCGATGAAGCCGTGAGATAGTTCCATTTTCAACAATCATGGACGATGATAGCCCCTGCGACGGTGACACGCACCGTTCGCGGAAGCGGCCGGCACGGCCCGGAAGGAGCGCACGGTGAGCGACACGGCAGGAGCCCCGGCGGACGGGCGGATCCACGTCGACAAGCAGAGCCCCAAGGCCTACCACGCGCTGGTCCAGACGGCGGACGCCGTGCGCGCGACGGCCGCCGAGGCCGGGCTCGACCGCGTCCTGGTGGAACTGGTCAACCTCCGCGTCTCCCAGATCAACGGCTGCGCGTACTGTCTCGACGTGCACACCAGGGCCGCCCTGCGCGCGGGCGAGACGACCCGCCGCCTGGGCGTGCTCGCCGCCTGGCGCGACACCGAGCTCTTCACGGACCGGGAGCGCGCCGCCCTGGACCTCGCGGAGGCCACCACCGACCCCGCCGACTCCCTCGCCCGGGAGCGCGCCCACGACGGCGCCCGCCGGTCGCTGAACGACGACGAGATCTCGGCGGTGATCTGGGTCGCGATCACGATCAACGCCTTCAACCGGGTCTCGATCCTGAGCGGGCACCCCGTACGGGAGGCCCCCGCCAAGCCCTGATCCGGGGCGGCGGGAACGACGAAGGCCCGGTGCCGTCGGGGCACCGGACCTTCGGAGGTTCGGTCGGTCGTGTCGGGTCGGTCAGGCGGAGACGGGGAGCAGTGCGGCCACCGGCGCCGCCTGGTCGGTGAGCTGGTGCAGCTGCCCCAGCTCGTTCAGCCGGTCGAGGCCGTTCAGCTGGCCGGCGATGCCCGGGAACCGCCCGCGGGACTCCTCGGGGATGCCGGTCGTGGCGAGCGCGTCGAGCTCGCTGATCGGGTTGATCTTGGGGCCCAGCGGTCCGGTGGCGTCGGCGGCGGTCGCGGCGGACGCCGCGGCTCCGCCGAGGCACGAGAAGGCGGCGGCGACGGCGAGGATCGAGGAGATGCGTCGTGTTGAGGTCACACCCTCACAACGGACCGGCCCGCCGCGGGTCACGGCCCGCCCCCGCTCTCGCCGTTCCCACCGTCCGAACGGGGGTCCCTCCGCACCGGGGCTCAAGGGGCGCTGCGGACGGGGAAGCTGAAGGCGTGTCCGTTCTCCTTGAGCCACGGCAGCACCTGCCGCAGCGCCGCGACGGTCTGGCCCCGGTCGCCGCCGCCGTCGTGGAAGAGGATCGTCGGCCCGTTCGACAGCTCGTTCTTGACGGTGGCGACGATCGAGGCCGTACCGGGCTGCTCGAAGTCCTTCGTGTCCACGTTCCAGCCGAGCGGCCGCATCCCCGCGGCGGCGGCGAGGCGCCGGCTGTCCGGGGTGAAGGCACCGCCCGGGGCCCGGTAGTACTCGACCTTCGCTCCCCCGGCCGCGTCCTCGATCATCTTCTTCGCGTCGAAGATCTGCTGCTTCTGGTACGCGACGGACTTCTTGTCCATCGTCGTGTCGTGGGACACGGTGTGGTCGCAGAGCCGGTGGCCCTCCGCGACGACCCTCTTGACGATGTCGGGGTGCTGCTCGGCCATCGGGCCGACCATGCAGAACACGGCCTTGACGCCGTTCTCCTCCAGGATGTCCAGCATCTGCGGCGTCCACCGCGGGTCGGGCCCGTCGTCGATGGTGATGTTCACGGCCGAACCCCCCGCCTCGGCCGCGTGCGCGATGCTCTCGGGCACCTTCTGCGGCTGCACCCGGGCCGGCTGCCCGGGCTTCCCGGCGGGACCCTGCGAGGCCGGCGCGCCCCCCGCCCCCGCGGCGGACTCGTTGTCCATCAGCGCCGCGGCGCCCCACACCGCCAGGCTCAGTCCCACCGCCGAAGCCACCACCGCTATGTGCGCGGTGTACTTGCCCTGCCCCATGGAATCCCCCACTCCCCGTTTTCCGATCATCTCCCTGGTGAGAGGACGGTACGAGGAGCCGCAAGGTTTCACCGAATCCCGACCAACTGCCGGGACGCGCGGAGGGCCGGACCGCGCGGGGGCCGCTGACCGCGGCTCAGTTCGCGGCGAGGGGGAGGTGGTAGAGCGCGAACGCCCGGCCGATGACGGGCTGGGCCACGTTGCGCACGCGCACCCCGCCGGCCGTCATGCCGTGTTCGGTGCCGAGGTGGGCGTGGCCGTGCACGGCGAGGTCGGCGCCGGCCTCGTCGATGGCCTCGGCGAGGAGGTAGCTGCCCAGGAAGGGGTAGATCTCGACCGGTTCGCCGGCGAGCGTGTCGGGGACGGGCGCGAAGTGGGTGAGGGCGATCCTGGCCGCGCAGCCGTCGGCCGACATGTCGGCCAGCGCCCGGTACAGGCCTTCGGCGCTGCGGCGGGCGCTGCGGACGAAGTCCTTCATCTCGCGCTCGCCGAACTCCCCGGCGCTGCGGCCCGCGAAGCCCCCGCAGAAGCCCTTCGCCCCGGCGATGCCGACCTTGCGGCCCGCCACGGGCAGGACCACCCGGTCGCCCTCCAGGACCGCGACCCCGGCCTCGGTGAGGACGTGGGTGATGTCGGCCTCCCGCTCCGAGTGGTAGTCGTGGTTGCCGAGCACGGCGACCACGGGGACGCCGAGGTCGCGCACCTCCTCCGCGACCACCTCCGCCTCCGGGACGGTGCCGTGCCGGGTGAGGTCTCCGGCGAGGAGGAGCACGTCCGCGCAGTGCGGCAGGGTCTCGAAGGAGGGGCGCAGCAGACCCCGGCAGTCCGGGCTCAGGTGGATGTCGCCCACGGCGGCCACCCGGACGACGGCTCCGTTCCCTTCGGCGCCGGGGGTCATGACAGCTCCTCGGGCCGGTCGGGCGGGTCGGCGCGGGCGACCAGGAGGTCCGCGTGGACGGGGATGCCGGCCAGCTCGGTGCCGGCGAGGCGGAGGATCTCGTCACGGCGGTCGGCCGTGGGGAGGGTGCCGGTCAGCAGGATGCTCGCGCCGCGCACCTCGACGCGGACGCCGAGTTCGGCCACGTCCTCGCGCGCGAGCCGCTCCCTGAACCGGGCGATCCGGTACTCGCTCTCGCCACCGTTCATCGCTGTCCTCCGTCCCGTTCTGCGAGGTGCGGTGCCCGGCGGGCGGTCGCGCAAACCTTCCGGTCAGGCCGGCCGGAGAGCGATCCGGAAGCCGCTGCGCGGCGCGGTGGGGATCCGCCGCAGGGGGATCCCCAGGTCCTGCGGGGGCACCGTCCACTCCTGCCGGGCCAGGGTGCCCGCCAGGGCCGCGAGGACGGCGACGGTGGCGTCCTCGCCGGGGCAGCGGTGCCCGGTACGGGCGTCGCCGCCGCCCTGCGGGATCAGGACGTCCGGGTCCGGGGTCCGGGAGAGGAAGCGCTCGGGGTCGAACCGGTACGGGTCCGGCCAGAGGTCCGGATCGTGGTTCTGGCCGTACACGTCGAGCAGGACCAGCGTGCCCTCGGGGATCCGCTCCCCGTGCCGCTCCAGGTCGCGGGCGGCGAGGCCGCCGACGAACGGTGCGAAGGGGTAGAAGCGGCGGACCTCGTGGGCGAAGGCCGTCGCGTAGGCCCCGGAGCCGTCCTCGCGGAGGCGCTCCCGGGTCCCCGGCCACCGGTGCAGCGCGTGTCCGGCGAACGCCACGAACCAGGCGACGGCGATCGTCGGGCGGGCGATGTTCAGGAGCTCCACGGCCGCGGTGCGGAGGTCGAGCGGAGCTCCGTCGGCCCCGCGGTGCCGGACGAACGCCCCGAACGGCGTGTCCTCGGCGGACGGCGGCGTCGCCCGCGCCCTCCCGACCGCGCCCGCGAGGACCTCCTCCTGGCGGGCGCGGGCGCGGCGGGCCCGCAGATGGCGCGGGCCGGGGGTGGCGAAGCCGTCGACCATGGCGACGCAGTCCCGTGCCAGGCCGCGGACCCGGACGTCGTCGTACGGCAGCCCGGCCCAGTCGCGGACGGCCCGCGCGAGCACGAGCGCCGCCTCGTCGAAGAGCACGACCTCGCGCCCGGCGGAGGCGGCGAGCGCCGTCCGCCAGGCTGCCCCGGCGTGCTCGACGAGGGAGGCGACGGCCGTGGGATCGGTCAACCGGGTGACGAACAGCTCCTTGCGGACGCGGTGGTCCGGGCCGTCCAGGGTGTGGACGGCGCCCCGGCCGAAGAGCGTGTCGAGCACCGGTCCCGGCAGGGCGCCGGCGCGGCGCACGTGGTCCTCGTCGTAGAAGAAGCGCACCGCCTCGGGCCCGTGCAGGGCGACGACGGTCCGGCCGAGCAGCCGGGTCCGGAGGACCTCGCCGTTCCCCGCCCGGCGACGCGCGTCGGGCAGCCAGGCGTATCCCTGGAGCAGCAGGGCGGCGGTGCGGTCCTCCGCCAGGTCCTCGATCAGTCGGATCATGCCCGGTCCGGTACCCCCGCCGGAGCGGGGGCACGCGCGCGTACGGCCGAGTGGCGGCACGCGCGCGTCCGGGCGGGACGGGCCCCGCACGCGTGCGTACCGCCCCGCGTCCCGACCGGCGGGG
Source organism: Streptomyces sp. NPDC107498 (assembly GCF_055582805.1). Taxonomy (NCBI): domain Bacteria; kingdom Bacillati; phylum Actinomycetota; class Actinomycetes; order Kitasatosporales; family Streptomycetaceae; genus Streptomyces; species Streptomyces sp. NPDC107498. The sequence goes on from NZ_JBVJPE010000001.1 coordinate 236,136, forward strand.
CCTTCCCCGCGCGCGTCCGCGAGCAGGGTGCGGACGGGCGTGGTCGCGGCGGGCGGCTTCCGGGCTTCCCCCGCGCCTCCGTGAGCAGGTGCGGACGGGCGTGGTCGCGGCCGTCGGCTTCCGGGCCTTCCCCGCGCGTCCGTGGGAGGTTCAGCCTCCCAGGGAGCGGGTGGCCGGGCCCTGGAGGAGCGTGCCGTCGGAGGCGAAGCGCGAGCCGTGACAGGGGCACTCCCAGGTCTGCTCGGCCTCGTCGAAGCCGAGTGCGCAGCCCATGTGCGTGCAGCGCCGGCCGGTGCGCAGGCCGTTCGCGTAGTGGCGGGCCACGGTGGCCTGCCGGCGGACGACCCCGGGGAGTTCGCGGGCGGGCAGGCGGCGGCGCGGGTCGAAGAGCTCCGTCCAGGCCGGACGCGGGCCGCCCGTCAGGTGTGCGCCGAGGAGGCGGCCCGCGGCGACGCCGTTGCTGAGGCCCCAGCCGCCGAATCCGGTGGCGACGTACACGTGCTGGGTGTCGGGGTGTTCGTGGCCGACGCACGGCAGTCCGTCGGTGGTGTGGACGTCCTGGGCCGCCCACCGGTGGACCGTCGGCGCCTCGGCGAAGCCCGGCAGCCGGGCGCGCGCCCAGGACTCCAGGCGCTCGTACCGGCTGCTCACGCCCCCGGCCCCGGGGGCGAACGGTTCGCCCGCGACGATCAGCAGCCGCCGTCCTCCGCCGAGCGGGGCGGTCCGCACCGACCGGGTGCCGTGTTCGTCGGTCAGGTACATGCCGTACGGCGCACGGCGTTCCTCCACGGGGGCCGCGACGACCAGTTCGCGGCGGACGGAGAGCCGGACGAGGAGGGTGGTGGGGCAGCGCAGCGGGAAGTGGGTGGCGAGGACGACGTCCCGGGCGTGGACCGTGCCGCCGCCCTCCAGGGCGAGGCGGCAGTCGGCGCCCTCCCGCAGGCCGGTGACCCGGGTGCCCTCGTGGAGACGGCCGCCGAGCGCGACCAGGTCGTCCGCCAGGGCCAGCAGGAAGCGGCGGGGGTGGAACTGCACCTGCTCCTCGACCCGGACCGCCGCGGCGACCGGGTACGGCAGACCGGTCCCGGTCACCGCCGTGGCCCGCAGGCCCGCCGCGGAGGCGGCCGCCGCCTCCGCCCGGATCGTCCCGGCGCGCGTCTCGTCGAGGGTGTACGTGTACGCCGGCCGGCGCTCGACCTCCGCGTCGACGCCCCGCTCCCCGCAGAAGCGCAGCACCTGCCGCAGGGCGTCCTCCTGGGCCTCGGCGTACGCCTCGGCCGCCGCCTCCCCCCGGCCCTCGCGCAGGCGCTCGTAGCACAGCCCGTGCAGGGAGGTCAGCTTCCCGGTGGTGCGTCCGGTGACCCCGGCCGCGATCCGGTCCGCTTCGAGGACGACGACCTCGCGCCCGGCGCGGGCCAGTTCGCGGGCGGTGCACAGTCCGGCGACACCGGCTCCCACCACGACCACGTCGGCGGCGAGGTCTCCCTCCAGGGGCGGCCGGGCGGCGGCGGGCGGCGCCGACTCCATCCAGTACGAAGTCGCGGACATGATCGCTCCTCTCGGCCCCGGCCCGTGGGGCGACTACCCGGAGCCGGTGCCCGCAGTCGGGCGGGCGCCGGCTCCGGGGAGAGGCGCGCGGGACCGTACGACGGCGCAGTGGGGGGACGCGCCTCAGGACGAGCGATCCGGTCCGGCCGGGCTGGCGGCGGGTCCGCCACGGCCGGGGTTTCCGCCACCTGGACACGGGCGGCACACCCCTGGGTCCGGAGGACCGGGTCAGGGTGGTCGCGCTCGTCGTCCCCCCGGCGTGGCGGGACGTCTGGGTCTGCCCGTGGCCGAACGGGCGCATCCAGGCCATCGGCACGGACGCGGCGGGCCGCCGGCAGTACCTGTACCACCAGGACTTCCGGCGTCGGCGGGAGGAGGCGAAGCACGCGCACGTGCGGCGGGTCGCCCGCGGCCTCCCCCGGCCGCGCCGGGCCGTCGCACGCGATCCGGAGCGGCGCGGACCGTGCCGGGACCGGGTGCCGGCCTGCGCGGTGCGCCTCCTCGACCTCGGCTTCTTCCGGATCGGCGGCGAGCGGTACCGGCGGGACAACTCCTCGTACGGACTCACGACCCTGCTCCGCGAGCACGCGCGCTGCGCCCGCGGGGAGGTCCGTCTCGGCTATCCGGCGAGGTCGGGCCGCCGGCAGGCGCGGTCCCTCGTGGAGGGGCCGGCGTACGAGGTCGTGCGCGCGCTGTTGCGGCGGCGGGGCGGGGGCGACCGGCTGTTCGTGTACGGGGAGGGACGGTCCTGGCACGAGGTCCGCGCGGAGGACCTCAACGCCTGTCTGCGGGAGCACTCCGGGAGGGACATCACCGCCAAGGACTTCCGGACCTGGCACGCCACGGTCCTCGCCGCCGTCGCGCTCGCGGTCTCGGCGCCGGTGGCGGACGGCTCGCGCGCGGCGCGGGCGGAGGCGGAGCGGCGGGCGGTCCAGGAGGTCAGCGGCTACCTCGGCGACACGCCGTCGGTCTGCCGCGCCTCGCACATCGACCCGCTCGTCGTCGAGCGCTTCGAGGAGGGCGTCGCCATCGCCCCGGTGCTGGGGCGGCTGGGCGAGGACGGCGGCTTCGGGCACCCGGCCACGCGGGGCGCGGTGGAACGGGCGGTCCTGCGCCCGGTGGACTGAGGGCGCCGCTCGCGACCGTCGGCCCGAGGACGCCGCCGGCCGGAGCGCGCGGGAGGGACGGCGCTCGCCGGAACGGCGGAAGGGATGCGCTCGCCGGAGCGCGCGGGAGGGGCGGCGCCGCCCGTGGTGTCCCCGCCGTCGGGGGCGTCGCCCGCTCCTCCGGGTGGGTCAGGTGCTCCAGCGCAGGACCGCGCCGAGGCCGCCGGCCGGTCCCTTCGCCTCCTCGGGGACCAGGAGCACCTCGGAGTCCGCGGCGACGCAGGCGCGCAGCAGCGCGTCGTCGGCGCGTGCCTCCCTCGGTCGGCCGAACCCCCAGTTCTTGGCCTCGGTACGGCCCAGGGCGATGTCGTACGGGCCGGGGCCGACCCAGATCAGACGTCCCGCGTCGGCGGCGTCGAGCCCGAGCAGCAGGGTGGCGACCCGGTGCTCGCGAACGGCGTCCAGCACCGCCGGAACGCCTTCGGCGGCCGGGCCGGGAGCGCCGTCCACGGTCCCCGCGCGGTGTTCGCCGGGCCGTCCCCGCGCTCTGCGGAAGTCGTCGAGGGCGCTGCGGACGCGTTCCCGCGTGTACCGCGCGCGGGCGTCCTCTATCTCGCGGTCGAGGGTCTCGGTGGAGGCGCCGGGCGCCCGGCTGCCGTGCTCGACCTCGACGGTGTGGCTCCGCAGCTGCTGCGGGAGCCGGTCCCGCACCGCCTTCCGTTCGCGGGCGTCCCCCGCGAGGACCAGGAGGGTCCCGGCGTCCTGCGGGCAGCGCCGGACGAGCTCGGCGGCGATGATGTCGGCCGTCTCCTCCCAGGCGTTCTCGACCTTGTTGTGGTAGTGCCATTCGTACCGGTCGGCGGGGAGGCCGCGGTGGCCGCGGCCCTGCCACGTCCTGCCCTCCGCCCGGCCCGTTTCCTCCGTGCCGAGGGGGCCGCGCAGTTCGAGGTCGGCGCCGGTGCGGTCGATGAGGGCCACCTGGCAGACCGGTTCGTCGCTCCGCAGGTGCAGGAGCGGGGCGATGTGCGGGAGGCTCGACCACATCGCCTCGACGCCGGACGGCGCCCTCGTCAGGGGAAGGTCGAGGACGACCTCCCCGGCCGTGGCGAAGAGGGCGCGGCCGGGCGGCGATCCGGACGCCGGTTCGCCGCGGAGCCGTTCGGCGACCGCGCCGACGGTGAGGGGGTCCGTCCCCTCGTCGACGAGTTGCCGGGCGACGGCGCGGTCACGCAGCTTCTGGATCTGCGCCCCGTCCTCGGTGTCCCGGCCCGTCTCGACGAAGACGGAGGCCCAGGGGCCGGGGCGTTCCAGGAGGGGTTTGAGGAAGTCGAGGTCCATGGTGTCCCCAAGGGGGTGGGAAGCGGTCACGGGAGACGGTCTGCCGTCGCTGCTCCGGAGGGCGGGTCGTACGGACTCCTCCGCGGCGGCTGCCCACCGCCCCGACCGGCAAACGACGCGGTGCGGACCGACGGGCGGTCCCGGCGGTCCGGACGGTCACGCCCCCTCGTCCTCCGGAAGGCGCTCGTCCTCCGCCTCGGTCTCCACCACGTGGACCGCGGCCTCCTCCGCGGGTACGGCGCCGTCGGCGGCGGGCGGCCGTGCGTCGGGCACCTCCTGGGCCAGCCGTTCGTCGAGCGGCTCGCCCTCCTGCTGCTCCCGCTGGGTGGTGCCGTACCGGTCGACGCCCTCGGGGTGTTCCGGCGGGGAGTAGCCGGGGGCGGCCGGGTCGTCGAGCGGGTCCGTGGCGAGCGCGTTGTCCGGGTCGAGTTCACCGCTGGGGCGGTTGCCCGCGTCCGAGTGGGTGGGCTGGTACACGTCGTCGCCGCGGGCCGCTTGCGGGTCGGGCTCGTTGCGGGCCATGAAGGGGTTCCTTTCGGGTGGGTCGTGTCGGACGGTCCGTGTCGGACGGGTCCGGTCGAACGGGCCGTGTCGAACGGGTCCTGTCGGGCGGATCTTCGGCGGGTCCGGTCGGGCGGGTCTTGTCGGACGGTCGCGGGCTCAGCGGGTCGCGAGGACGATCGCGTACACGAGGAAGAACAGGGCGCACGCGATGACCAGCAGCCACACGATGAGGAGGGGGCCCGTCGCCCAGCCGCGCCGGGGCGGCCGGTAGGGGCCGGTGCCCGTCCCCGTGCCGGACTCCGCCGGCGGCGTCTCGCCCGCGGGGACTCCCCCGCCGGCCTCGACGCCCGGGGTGCGGCGGGGGTCCGGGTCCGGGTTGCTCGGTCCGGTCATGGCGTTCATCTCCCTACGGCTCGCCGGCGCCCGAGGGGGCGCCGTCGGCCGGGACGGTCGCGAAGGGGCTGGTGTCGAGATGGGCGAGGAGGTCGGCCGGGTCCGCGTACACGGCGGCGGCGCCCGCCTCGGTGAGGTCGGCGCGGGGTATGCCGCCGCACAGCAGGCCGGCGCTCACCATGCCGGCGCGGCGGGCGGCCTCCATGTCCCAGACGCTGTCGCCGACGAAGACGGCCCGGTCGGCGGGGACGCCGACGAGCGAGAGGGCGTGTTCGAGCGGGTCGGGGGCGGGTTTGCCCTCCTCGACGTCGTCGGCGGTGGCGGTGTCCGTGAGGGCCTCGTCGGCGTCGAGGGCGCGGCGCAGGGCGGCGAGTTCCCGGTCCTTGGCCGAGGTCACGAGGACGACCTTCCATCCGTCGTCCGCGAGGGTGCGGAGCAGGTCACCGGCCCTGTCGAAGGCCTGGAGCCGCTCGAAGGAGGTGGCGTAGAGGGTGTCGTGGGCGGTGCTGAGCCGGTCGTCGTCCGAGGGGTCGCGGGAGCGGCCGAGCAGGTGGTCGACGAGCTGCTCGCCGGGCAGCCCGATCGCCCGGTGCACGGCGTGCGTCGGCACCTGGTGGCCACCCTGCCGGAGAGCCTCCCACCAGGCCACGACGTGAAGGTGGTTGGTGTCGACGAGGGTTCCGTCGACGTCGAAGAGCGCGGCGCGGTCCATGGGGGCCCCCTACAGGTCGCGGAGGGCGGGCAGCAGCGTCGACTCCGCCCAGCGGAGGAAGGGCAGCTGGTGGTCGCCGCCGATCTGGACGAGGGCGAGGTCGGTGAAGCCGGCCTCCGCGTAGGGGCGGGCCGCCTCCAGGACGGCGTCCACGTCGTCCCCGCAGGGGATGTTCTTCGCCACGTCCTCCGGGCGGATGTGCTGGGAGGCCTGTGTGAAGCCCGCCGGGAGGGGGAGTTCGGCATTGAGGCGCCAGCCCCCCAGCATCCAGCGGAACTGTTCGTGGGCGCGGGCGATGGCCGCGTCGCGGTCGGGGTCGTAGCAGACGGGCAGCTGCCCGAGGCGGGGCTTTCCGGCGCCTCCCTGGGCGTCGAAGGCGTCGAGGAGTTCGCGTTTCGGCTCCGTGGCGACCACCAGGTCGGCGTGACGTCCCGCGACCTCGCAGGACCGCGGCCCGGAGACGGCGATGCCGAGGGGCGGGGGCGTGGGCGGGACGTCCCAGAGCTTGGCGTCGTCGACCTGGAAGTGGCGGCCGTGATGGGTCACGTACTCCCCGCCGAACAGGGCGCGGATGATCTCCACCGCCTCGTCCAGCATCTCGAGGCGTACGCGGGCCGAGGGCCAGCCCCTGCCGACGATGTGTTCGTTGAGGTTCTCGCCCGAGCCGAGGCCGAGCCGGAAGCGGCCCCCGGACAGGAGTTGCAGGGTGGCGGCCTTCTGCGCGATCACCGCGGGGTGGTAGCGGAAGGTCGGACAGGTCACCAGGGTCATGAGCGGGATCTCGGAGGTCGCCTGCGCCGCCGCGCCCAGCACGCTCCACGCGTAGGGGGCATGTCCCTGAGAGGGCAGCCAGGGGAAGAAGTGGTCCGAGATCACGGAGAACCCGAATCCCGCCCGCTCCGCCTCGACCACGTGCTCGACCAGCTCACGGGGGCCTGCCTGCTCGGTCATCATCGTGTACCCGATACGCATCATGTCCGGCGACTTGCCGCGACCGCGGGGTCCGAAACGGGAAAGGGCCGGCTCCGAGGAGCCGGCCCTTCCCGCCGCGGTCCGTGAGGGGGCTGTCAACGCGTGCCCGGCTCGTCGTCCGGCGGCAGCGACCAGGACTCCGTCTCCCGGGCCGGGCGCGTCCGTCCGGGCGTCTCCACCGGCCCGGGCGGCTCCTTCATCGCGTCGGGGCCCTTCCCGGTGGACTCCATGGAGGGGTCGGCCCCCATGGACCTCCCTCCCATGGGCCTCTCTCCCATGGACCGGTCGCCCATGGACGGGTCGGTCCCCATGGGCCTGTCTCCCATGGAGGGGTCGCCCATGGACGGGTCGGTCCCCATGGGCCTGTCTCCTATGGAGGGGTCGCCCATGGGCCTCTCTCCCATGGACCGGTCGCCCATGGAGGGATCGGCCCCCATGGACCGCTCCGTTCCCATGGACCCGCCGGACGGCGCGGTGCCGGCGTCCTGGGGGCGGATCCGGCCGCGCCAGCCGCCCGAGGCGTCCCCGTGTTCCTCGATGAAGCCCTTGAACCGCTTGAGGTCGCCCTTGACCCTGCGGTCGAGCACCCCCATCGCGTCGCCGGCCTTCTCCACCATGCCCTCGGGCTCCACGTCCATCGCGAGCCGCACCCGGGTGTGCGCCTCGTCCAGCGGCTGGAAGCTGACGACGCCCATCTGCCGTACGTCGCCTCCCGTGGTGCGCCAGGCGATGCGCTGGTCCGGGAGCTGGTCGACGATCTCGGTGTCGAACTCCCGCCGGACCCCGGCGACCTTGGTCTGCCAGTGACAGTGCCGGTCGTCGATCTGCCGGACGTCCTCGACGCCCTCCATGAAGCGCGGGAACTCCTCGAACTGCGTCCACTGGTCGTACACGTCCCGCAGGGGAACGTCCACATCGATCGTCTGCTCGACCTTGCTCATGCTGCGGCCTCCTTCACGTCGTCACGGCGTTGTGAGAGCCGGGTACCACGGCCGCCGTCAGTGGGCGGCGGCTCCGAACTCGGCGTGCTGGGTACGGAGGGCGAAATCGGGCTCCGCCCGGGGCGGCCGGCCGAAGGAGTGGCGTCGCGCCTCGGCGTGCGCCTCTTCCATCAGCGACCGGAACTCCTCGTCGCTGAGCCCGCGGCCCCGTGTCGTCCTTCCGCCCTCGGCGTTCCCTCGCATGGGGTCCGCCTCCTTCCGGTCGTACTCCCTCGCTCCGCGACTGCCCGCTCCCGCGGAACCGAATCAGCCGGACGGACCCCGACGTGCCGGCTCCGCGGTCCCGGCGGGGTGCGCTCAAGGGCACGGGCAGGGCGGCGGCATGCGGGGCCCCGGGGCGGGTAGTCGCGCGCCGAGGCGAGGAGGAGCCCGAGATGAAGATCCTGACGATGGGTGTCGAGGAAGAGTTCGTGCTGGTGGACCGGGTGACCCGGGCCCCGGAGGTCATCCGGCGGGTGGGCCCCGGACTCGGCGAGCGGGTGCAGACCGAGTTCTTCAACGCCCAGGTCGAGATCTGCACGAAGGCCACGGCGAGCCGCCACGCCCTGCGCGACGAGCTCTCCCGGCTGCGCGCGACGGTGGGCACGGCCGCGCACGACGTGCACTGCATGCCGGTCGCCCGGCCGGGCCTCGACGCCACCGGCGACACCGACTGGGTGGACGAGCAGCGGGAACGGATCCGCGCGGGCGGCGGCGGGGCCGCCCGTCAACGCGCCGTCTTCCGTCGGCACAGCCGGTTCAGCGCGGTGGTCGACGCGCTGGCCGCCGCCACGGTGGGGAGCTGATCGCATGGGTTTCCCCGTCTCCGTACGCCGCTCCGCTCCCGCCGGGGAACAGCCGTCCGGTCTCCGGATGTACCGGCTCCCCGGCGTGTACGCGCCCCAGGCGGACTCCGGGCTCCTGGTGTCACAGGTACGGCGCGAGGAGCTGCGGCCCGGGGTCCGCTCGCTCGACCTGTGCACGGGCACGGGCATCGTCGCGGTCGCCTCCGCCCTGCGGGGCGCGCGGGCCACCGCCGTCGACGTCTCGCGCGCCGCGGTCGCCGCCTCCCGGCTCAACGCGCTGCTGCACGGCTGCCGGATCCGGGCGCTGCGCGGCGACCTGGACGGGCCGGTGGGGCGGGAGCGCTTCGACCTCGTCACCGTGAACCCGCCGTACGTGCCGAGCGAGGACCCGGAACTGCCCGCGCACGGCGCCCGCCGGAGCTGGGACGCCGGGACCGACGGCCGGCTGCTCCTCGACCGGATCTGCGCGCGTGCACCCCGCCTCCTGACGCCCTCAGGCGTGCTGCTGCTCGTCCAGTCCTCGTTGTCGGGGGTCGCCGCCACGCTCGACGCGCTCGGACACGGCGGGCTGCGGGCCCGTGTCGTCGAGCGGCGCACCGAGCCGTTCGGTCCGGTGATGTCGGCCCGGGCCGAGTGGTTCGCGGCCCGGGGCCTGGTCCCGCCGGGAACCCTCACGGAGGAACTCGTCGTGATCCGCGCGTGCCGAGCATGATTCGGAACCGAAGAGCCGGGCAGTCGCGCGGTACGGACGCAAGCCGAGCTGATGGGTGGTGTGTGATGTCTGCTTCCCCGCACGAGGGCGCCCCGAGGGTGAGGATCCCGGAGGACGACGGAACGAACGGCCCGGGAAGCGCCCGGTCGCGGACGTCCCCTCCCCGCTTCCGTCCGCTCCCCGAGGGGCCGCTGCTCGTGGAGGGGCCCGCGGAGATCGTCATGCCGGACGGTTCGGTGATCCGCTGCGATCGGCCCGTCATGGCCCTGTGCACCTGTCGGCGGAGCCTGCGGGCGCCGTTCTGCGACACCAGCCACCGACCACGCCTCCGCAACCGCACCGGTGCTCCGGACAGTGCGGCCCGGGGCACACCCCGCCCGGAGCGGGGCCGGACCGGGGAGGCCGAGGCGTCATGACACTGCTCTCGACGGCCGTCGCGGCGTCCGAGGCGCCCGAGGCCCGCGGCGAGATCTCCCATCTGGTCCGGAGCAGGCTGCTGGGCGGCGACCACCTGCCCGAGGCGGCGGACATCGCGCGCTCCTCCCCGTACGGGGAGGACCTCCAGCTCGCCCTCCACCTCTGCTACGAGCTGCACTACCAGGGCTTCGCGGGCGTTCCCGACACCCTGGAATGGGACCCCGGCCTGCTCGGGGTCCGGGCCCTCATGGAGCACCGCTTCGAGAGCGCGCTGCGCCACGACTGCCGCCACCACGCGAACGTCGACGAGGCGCTGGCCGCCCTCCTCCTGGAGCCGGTCGACGGCACGGGCGTCTCCCACTTCCTGGCGTCCTCGGGCGAGGCGTGGCACCTGCGCGAGTACGTCGCGCTGCGCTCCGTGCACCAGCTGCGGGAGGCCGATCCGCACCTGTGGGTGGTCCCCCGGCTGCGCGGCCGCGCCAAGGCGGCGATGGTGGCCATCGAGTACGACGAGTACGGCTGCGGGCGGGCCGAACGGATGCACTCCCGGCTCTATGCGGAGCTCATGGCCGACCTGGGCCTCGACCCCTCGTACGGGCGCCACGTGGACGCGGCCGGAGCCGAGGCCCTCGCGGCCTCGAACCTGATGTCGATGTTCGGCCTGCACCGGAGGCTGCGCGGGGCCCTCGTGGGGCACTTCGCCGTCGTGGAGACGACGTCGCCGCCCGCCGCCTCGCGCATCGCCGCGGCGATGCGCAGGACCGGTGCCGGACCGGCCGCGGAGCGGTACTACGAGGAGCACGTGGAGGCCGACGCCGTCCACGAGCAGGTCGTCCGCCGTGAGGTCGTCGGCGGCCTCCTCGACGACGAGCCGGACCTCGCCGAGGACGTCGCCTTCGGCATCGCCGCGACCTCCTTCCTGGAGGACCGGCTCGGCGACCGGGTGCTGGACGCCTGGTCGCGGGGCGAGAGCGCCCTGCGCGCGCCCCTGCCGCAGTCGCCCGTGAACGAGCCGTAGAACGACCCGGCCGCCGGGGACGCGCTCCTCGACGGTCCGACGGCCCGGAGCCGACGGCACCCCCGGTGCCGTCGGCTCCGTCGTTCCGGCCCTCGGGGCCGTCGAGGGGTTCCCAAGGGTTGCGGGCACGGCGCCGGGGTGCGGCGCGCGGGCCGGCGCTCGTGGAGGACGACCAGGCCCTTCAGGAGGGTCTCCGGGGCCGGAGCCCGCGTGCCGGGGCGGAGGGGCGGGGGACGTGCCGGGCACGACGGGCGGATGTCGTCGGCGTCCTCCCGTCGGGGGGTGCGAGGCACCTGCCCGGCCCGGCGGCGGGCGACCGCGGCGCGGATGGGGTTCCCTGGGGTGGGTAGACGCCGGTCCCCTCCGCGAGGGCCGTCGCGATCAGCCACGAGATCCAGCGGCGAGATCCAGCTGCGAGATCCAGCTGCGAGAAGAGGAGCAGGCCATGAACCTCATGGAAGGCCCGCCCGCACGCCCGGAGGCGGGCGGAGCGGCATCCTCCCGGAACGGCTCGCCGCACCACGCGTCCGCGCCCGCGTCCGGCGCGCCCTCCCCCGCCCTGCCGCCCGACCACACGCAGGCGATCCTGGAGACGACGAAGGAGGTCGGGGCCGTGCTGAAGGAGTCCGGCCGCCCGTTCGCCCTGGTCGGCAGTGTCGCCGCGTACGCGCACGGCATTCCGGTCCGGCTCCAGCACGACACGGACTTCGCGATCCTGCGCGAGGACGCCGAGGTCGTGACGGAGTCCCTGCGGGAGCACGGCGTACGGATCGTCGACCCGCCCGAGGACTGGCTCGTCAAGGCCCGCGCGGGCGGCGAGCAGATCGACCTGATCTTCTCGCTCGCCGGGCGGCCGGTCACGGCGGAGCTCCTCGCCCGTGCCCAGACGCTGCCGGTGGACTCGGTGCACATGCCGGTGCTGGCGCCGACCGACCTCATGGTCTGCCGTCTCCTCGCGCTCTCCGAGCACCACTGCGACTTCGGCCCGCTGTTGCCGGTGGCCCGGGGGCTGCGCGAGCGGATCGACTGGGAGCGGGTGCGCGAGGACACCGCGGGCTCGCCGATGGCGGAGGCCTTCCTGTACCTGCTCGAACTGATGGACGTGCTGCCGCACCGCGACGGTGGGTGACCGGGGCGCTCCGGGGGCGTGGGCGCGGCACGAGGACCCGGAATCGTGGGCGGCACCACGAGGGCGCCCGCCCGAGGTGGGCGGGCGCCCTCGTGGTGCCGGGCCGGCCTTCCGGGCTCAGGTCTCCTCGGAGACCGTCTCGACGAGGTCGCCCACCTGCTGTCCGGGCATCGCGCGGGCGACGTCGGCCTGGGCGATGATCCCGACGAGGACGTGCTTGTCGATGACGGGGACCCGCCGGATCCGGTGCTCGCTCATGACGCGCATCACCTGCTCCGCGCTGTCGTCCGCGCCGACGGTGACGATCTCGTCCTGGGCGAACTCGTCGACCGTGCACTGCTGCGGGTCCTTGCCCAGGGCGACGCACTTCACGACGATGTCGCGGTCGGTGAGCATGCCCTTCAGCTTCTCGTCGGGACCGCAGATCGGCAGCGCCCCGACGTCGAGCCCGGCCATCTTCCGTGCGGCGTCCACGAGGGTCTCGGACGAACGGACGCAGGTCGTGTTCGGGGTCATGATGTCTCGTGCGGTGGTCATGATCGTCACCTGTCATGGGTCATGTCGCTGGGTCTGTCACGTCACCGGGCCGTCATGCCGCCTTCCCGGCGCTGTCGAGGGCCTCGACGATCGCCGCGGCGAAGGCGTCGAGGTCGTCCGGCCGACGGGAGGTGATCAGGGTGTGGCCCGCCGAGGTGTCGACCACGACCTCCCGGTCCACCCAGTGACCGCCGGCGTTCTCCAGGTCGGGGCGGAGGGACGGGTACGAGGTCAGTTCGCGGTCCCGGACCAGGCCGCTGTCCACGAGGAGCCAGGGCCCGTGACAGATCGCGGCCACGGGTTTGCCGGCCTCGGCGAAGGCGGAGACGAGACGTCGCGCCTCGTCGTCGGTCCGCAGCTGGTCGGCGTTGACGGTGCCGCCGGGCACGACCACGGCGTCGAACCCGTCCGCCGTCGCCTCCGCCAGGGTCGTGTCCGGCTGGACGACGGCGCCGGGCTCCTGGTCGGAGACGAGGGTCCGGACGGATTCGTCCTTCTGGGCGGCGACGGTGACACGGGCACCGTTCTCCCGCAGGACGGCCACGGGCTTCTGCAGCTCGTCCTGTTCCGTCCCGTAGTTCGTCGTGAGGACGAGGACGTTCTTTCCGTCGAGCTTTCCGTCGGACGACACGATGTGTTTCCTCTCGGGTGCGACTGTCCCCCGCCGTCTCTGCGCCTCACCCACACCGACTGCCTCAAACCTCACATATCGGCCCGCATATTCTCCGAGGATGGGGGAAACCGCGCTGTTGACGAGTTCCCGTGCCGAGACCTACCGGCCGGGCCCCGCAGGCGGCGGAGGTGCAGCCATGGTTCCCCTTCTTCTCGTTCTCCTCGTGATTCTGGTGCTGTTCGGCGCGGGATTCGCCCTCGACGTGCTCTGGTGGATCGCCATCGCCCTGCTCGTGGTGTGGGTGCTCGGCTTCCTGATGAGGAGCGGCGGCGGGCGCTGGTACCGCTGGTGAGCGGACCCGCGATCCCGAGATCACGCCACGGCCGCCCCGGAGGATCCTCCGGGGCGGCCGTGGCGTGATCTCGGGGGCGGTGCGATCTCCGGGCCGGGACCCGGCGCCTCACTCGTCCGTCCGCGATTCCGCGGTCCGGCGCTTCGCCCAGCGGACGGCCAGGAGCAGCGCCGTGACCAGGGTGAGCACCCATACGGAGGCGAACGCCCAGATGAGTCCCGGCGCCTCGGTGTCGACCGCGAGGACGAGCAGGGCGAGGGTCATGACGCCGAGCGCCACGACGCCGAAGGAGGGAAGGCGCCCGCGGGCACGGACGACCGAGGGCACGGGCAGGTGCGGGGTCCGTCGCATCGTGCGCAGGCGGCGCGCGAGCGACGCGTCCTGACTCAGCTGCTCCTCGATCTCCGCCAGAACGCGCCGCTCGTGCGCGGAGAGCCGGGCATCGTCCATCGCGGACACCTCCTCCCGATCCCTGCGCGTCGGCGTGGACGCGTCGTGTCTCTGCGGATTCCCAGACAATTCGTGTCAAATCCCCCCAAGCGGGGCATCATTTCCTCAGGACGCTCGACCGACGGACCACGCCGTTGATCTTCCCGTCACGACGCAGGCCCATCGCCCCCCGTCGAAGGAGCACTCATGTCCACCGCCGGAGAACGCTCCGACACCATGCTCGCCACCGCCGGCCCCGGCCCCGCCACCACGGGGGCCGCCACCCGCCGGACGGCGCTCGACGGACTTCCCGAGCCCGCCTGCCCGACCGCCGTCTCCACCGACGACGCCCGGGTCCTGTCCGTCGCGCTGTTCTCCCGGCTCCGGGCCCTGGAGGAGGGGACGCCGGAGTACGCCTACGTCCGCAACACCCTGGTCGAGCTCAACCTCAGCCTCGTCAAGTTCGCCGCCCGGAGGTTCCGGAACCGCGCCGAGCCCGTCGAGGACATCGTCCAGGTCGGCACGATCGGCCTGATCAAGGCCATCGACCGCTTCGACCCCGACCGCGCCGTCGACTTCTCCGCCTTCGCGCTCCCCACCATCGTGGGCGAGATGAAACGATTCTTCCGGGACACCAGCTGGGCCGTACGGGTCCCCCGCCGACTCCAGGAGCTGCGGATCGACCTCGCGAAGGCGGCCGACGCCCTGGAACAGGGCCTCGGGCGCCGCCCCACCCGGGCGGAGCTGGCCGCACAGCTGCACCTCACGGAGGACGAGGTCTCCGAGGGCCAACTCGCGGCCCACGGCTACGCGGCCCGGTCCCTGGACCTCCCCGCCGGCGACGAGGACGCCGCGCCCGGCGCGGGCGCCCGTCACCTGGCCAGCTCGGAGCCCTCGTACGAGCTGATCGAGTCGCTGACCGCGCTGCGGCCGCTGCTCGCCCGGCTCGACGGCCGCGACCGCCGCATCCTGGAGCTCCGCTTCGGCGAGGAGCTCACCCAGGCGGAGATAGGCCAACGGATCGGCCTCTCCCAGATGCACGTCTCGCGCCTGCTCACGCGCATCCTCGGTGAGCTCAGGGACGGTCTCCTCCAGGACGACGCCGAGGCGGACGGCGCGGACCGCTGACCGTCCGGCCGTCGCGCGGACCGAATCGAATCGGCCGGCCGGCCGAAGAATGGCCGACGGGATCCGGGGCAGCCGCCGTCACGTGGCGAAGCAGCATCACGAGGACGAGGGACCCGACCGCTCCCAGGTACCGCCCGAGGAGTCGATGGACGAGGTCGCCACCAGGATCCGCAAGGAGGTCGGGGAAGCCGCCCGTCGCCTGCGCCGCGCCGCGACCCGGTTCGAGAAGGGGCCGCCGCCCGATCAGGGAGACGACGACGGAGCCGGTCGCGCCTAGGCGGTGTCCGTCAGGGCGACCGGAACGCCACGTGCGCGGATCCGGCCGCGGTGCGGGCCCGTCGGCACGCGGCCGGGCACACGGGGACGGACGAGGGTCGCCCGGCCCGCGAGATCCCTGCCCGTCCGCGCCCGTCCGTGCGGGCGCGGCATCGCGGTGACGGTCCCGGACCGGACCGACGGGCGCCTCCGCCACGGCGAGCCCCGCCGCCACCTCGACCGGCCGCCCCACCGGCGCCGCGACGCGGTCGAACGCCGCTTCAGCCGACTCGGACAGGACCGGGCCCCGGCCACCCGTCACGACGCACGAGCCGCCTCCTACCGGGCCGCGGGCGTGTGCGGCGGGGGCGCGGCGCGCTCCGGCCGGGCCTGCTGGTGGACGAGGCGGAAGCGGTGGTGCTCCCGGCCGAGCACCCGCCCGGCGGAGTCGGTGAAGCGGCCCGTGACCTCGTAGACACCGCAGTTCGCCCGGCCGACGGGCAGCCGCTCGGCCGGCAGGTGGACCTCGTACGGCCCGCCCGCCCGGTATCCGCCGAGCACGGTCCTGGTGGTGCCGATCACCCTCCCGGCGTATCTGCGGGTCTCCTCGAAGACCAGTCCGTCGACCGCCTCGCCCACGCGGAAGGCGAGGGCGACGCTGATCGTCCCGCCCTCCGGGAGCTCGACGGGGTCACCGCCCCCGTCCAGGGGCAGGACGGCCGTTCCCCGCTCCTCCTGGGCCAGGCTCACGCGCATCAGCTCGAAGGGTGCCATGAGGTCCTCACGTCCTCTCGGTGGTGTCCGGGCGGACGATGACGACGGAGCAGGGCGCGTGCAGGGCGCACTGCTGGCTGACGGAGCCCAGGAGCAGGCCGGCGAACCCGCCGCGGCCCCTGCTGCCCACCACGAGGAGTTCCGCGCCCGACGCCGCCCTCGTCAGGACCTCGGCCGGGTCGCCGCGCACCACGTGCTCGCGCAGCCGCACGTCGTCGGCTCCGACGAGGACGGTCTGGATCTCGTCGGCGAGCGTCCGCTCCGCCTGGGCGCCGTCGAAGCCGGTGTCCACCGGCGGGGCCGACCAGCCCGCGGCCCCGGGCAGCTCGTGCGCCGCCACCGCGTCCACGGTGGCCCCGATCAGCCGGGCGTGGCGCACCGCCCACCGGAGCGCCTCGTAGGAGGCGGGAGATCCGTCGATCCCGACGACCACGCGGCGGCCCTGCCCGTTGGTGTCCATCCTCGGCTCCCTCCTGCCTCCCGGCTGCTACCCCGGGAACCGTGACGTAGACCCCATGGCGTAACGAATACGCCCGAGATGTCATAAACGGGTGAAAAGGGGCAGGAGTGGGGTAGAAGCCTCCGACCATGGAGCGACCCGGCACCGGAGGCGTCCGGCGTCGGAGACGGCCGGATTCGTGCGCGAGGAGACGGGTGAGCCCCATGGAGGCTGTGGGCCGAGCGGGAGAGGCGAGGGTCTCGCGGGAGGACCGTCTCCTGGTGGTGAGCCGACGCGGCGGACGTCCCCGGACCGTCCTCCTGACACTCGACGGCGAACTCGACCACGACACCGTGAAACCCCTCCGGAAGGCGCTGGGGGAGAGCACGGGAGCCGTGCGCGTCGTCGTCGACTGCTCGGGGCTGCGGTTCTGCGACTCGACCGGTCTGAACGTGCTCCTGCGGACGCGGTTGCGGCTGCTCACGGAGGGTGGACGGGTGGACCTGGCCGGGCTGCGGTCGCCGGTGCGCCGCATCTTCGAGATCACCGGGGCGCTGAACGTCTTCCGGGTGTACGACGACGTCGACGCCGCCCTCGCGGACACCGGCGCCGGAACCTGACGCGGGGAAGATTCCGCGCCGCACGGTTCGGCGGGCCGCCCCGGGGCAGCAGCCCCTCATGACCGGCCCACGCATCCGGCAGGCGACCGCTCGCACCCGCCGCTACGAGCTGGCGGAGGGCGACGGGGTGGTACGGGAGTGCCGCGACCTCGCCCAGCGGGCCCTGAGCGAATGGTTCGGGCCCGCCGGGGCACCGGGACGGGTCGCCGTCGAGGACGCCCTGCTGCTGGTCTCCGAGGTCGTCACCAACGCCTTCACCCACGGCGGCGTCCCGTACGAGCTGCGGCTCGACGGCGCCGACGGCCGACTGTGGGTCCAGGTCAGCGACACGAGCCCGGTACGGCCCCGGCCCCACGGGCGGCACCGCCCGACCCTCCCCTCCGGGCACGGGCTCTACCTCCTGGAACGGCTGGCGGCGGCCTGGGGCTGCGTCCCCCGGGCCCACGGCAAGGCCGTCTGGTTCGAGGTGGAGGTGACGGCCCGGCCCGACGAGCCCGACCCGGCCTAAAGTGGAGGTGATGCGGGACCCCCGTGCACCCCGTGCCCGGGCCCGCGCCGCTCTCCCTGTGCGAGGTCGTTCATGACAGAGCGCGGTTCCACCCCGGACGCGGCGGTGCCGCGGACGGAACTAGGCCAGGACGGCCTCGGGCAGCTGCTCGCCGGGCTCACCGCCGTGCGGGAGGGGGACCTGTCCGTCCGGCTCCCCGACGCCGCCGGCGGCATCCTCGGCGAGATCGCCGGCGTCTACAACGACATGGTCGGCCACCTCTCGCTGGTCACCTCCGAGGTCACCCGGGTCGCCGACGAGGTCGGCGCCCAGGGGCTGCTCGGCGGCCGGATCCGCGAACCCCGCTCGCGCGGGGTGTGGCGCGAGCTCACCTCCGGCGTCAACACGATGGCCGACAACCTGACCTCCCAGGTGCGCTCCATCGCCCAGGTCGCCACGGCCGTCGCCGGCGGGGACCTCACGCGGAAGATCCGGGTGGACGCGCGCGGCGAGATCCTGGAGCTGAAGGAGACCATCAACACGATGGTCGACCGGCTGTCCTCGTTCGCCGAGCAGGTCACCCGGGTCGCCCGCGAGGTCGGCACGGAGGGCAAACTCGGCGGCCAGGCCACCGTGCACGGCGTCTCCGGCACCTGGAAGGACCTCACCGACAACGTCAACTCGATGGCCGACAACCTCACCAACCAGGTGCGGAACATCGCCCAGGTCACCACGGCCGTCGCCCAGGGGGACCTGACCAGCCGGATCGACGTCTCCGCACGGGGCGAGATCCTCGAACTCAAGACCACCATCAACACGATGGTCGACCAGCTGTCCTCGTTCGCCGCCGAGGTCACCCGGGTCGCCCGCGAGGTCGGCACGGAGGGCAAGCTCGGCGGCCAGGCCGAGGTGGAGGGCGTCTCCGGCACCTGGAAGCGGCTGACCGAGAACGTCAACGAGCTCGCCGGGAACCTGACCCGACAGGTCCGCGCCATCGCCGAGGTCACCAGCGCCGTCGCCGAGGGCGACCTGACCCGCTCGATCACCGTCGACGCCCCCGGCGAGGTCGGGGACCTGCGCGACAACATCAACTCG
Source organism: Streptomyces sp. NPDC107498 (assembly GCF_055582805.1). Classification (NCBI taxonomy): domain Bacteria; kingdom Bacillati; phylum Actinomycetota; class Actinomycetes; order Kitasatosporales; family Streptomycetaceae; genus Streptomyces; species Streptomyces sp. NPDC107498. Next base: position 254,500 of record NZ_JBVJPE010000001.1, read on the forward strand.
ATGGTCGAGTCGCTGCGCGCCACCACCCGCGCCAACGAGGAGCAGGACTGGCTCCAGACCACCCTCGCCCGGATCACGGGCCTGCTGCAGGGCACCCGGAACCTGCCCGAGATCGCCGAGCTGATCATGGCCGAGGTCCCGCCGCTGATCGGCGCCCAGTACGGGGCCTTCTTCCTCGCCACGGACGGCGAGAAGGGCACCGAGCTCGTCATGACCGCCTCCTACGGCTCCCCCGACGACCCGGACGCCCCGCCGCGCCGCTTCCGGATCGGCCAGTCCCTCGTCGGACAGTCCGCCCACGACCGGCGCGCCCTCGTGGTCGAGCACGTGCCCGCCGGATACGCCCCCATCGCCTCGGGAGTGGGCTCCGGCGACCCGGGGATGCTGATCGTCCTGCCCATCGTGGTCGAGGAACAGGTGCTCGGCGCCGTCGAGTTCGCCGCGCTGTCCCCCTTCTCGCCCCTGCGACGGGAGTTCCTCGACCGGTTCGTGGTCAGCGCGGGAGCCGTCCTCAGCTCCCTGGTCGCCAACCTCCGCACCGACGAACTCCTCGGCCAGTACCGCAAGCTGGCCGACGAACTGCGCTCCCGTTCCAAGGAGTTGCAGACCGGTCAGCAGGAACTCCAGCGTTCCAACGCCGAGCTGAAGGAGAAGGCCGCGCTGCTGGCCGAGCGCAACAAGGACATCGAGTCGAAGAACCTGGTCATCGAGCAGGCGCGCCAGGAGCTGGAGGCCCGGGCCCAGCAGCTGTCCCGCACCTCCATGTACAAGTCCGAGTTCCTCGCCAACATGAGCCACGAGCTGCGCACCCCGCTCAACAGCCTGCTCATCCTCGCGCGGCTGCTCGCCCAGAACACCGAGGGGAACCTGACGGAGAAGCAGGTCGACTACGCCGAGGTCATCCACTCCGCCGGCTCCGACCTCCTCCAGCTGATCAACGACATCCTCGACCTGTCGAAGGTCGAGGCCGGCAAGATGGACATCCGGTACGAGCCGTTCCCCCTGCGCCAGCTGGTCGAGTACCTGGAGGCGACGTTCGGCCCGGTCGCCGACGAGCGGCACCTCGACTTCGCCGTCACCCTGGCCGACGATCTGCCCGAGGCGCTGAACAGCGACGAGGCGCGCATCCGCCAGATCCTGCGCAACCTGCTCTCGAACGCGCTGAAGTTCACCGACAAGGGCCGGGTGTCGCTCACCGTCGAGCACGCGTCCCCCGCCGAGACGGCGCCCGCCCTGGCCGGGCCCGGGCGGTTCCTCGCCTTCCGGGTCGCCGACACCGGCATCGGGATCCCCCCGGAACAGCTCCAGCACGTCTTCGAGGCCTTCCAGCAGGGCGACGGCACGGCCGCCCGGCGCCACGGGGGCACCGGCCTCGGGCTGTCGATCAGCCGGGAGGTGGCCGGTCTCCTCGGCGGGGCCATCAAGGCGCAGAGCGTCGCGGGCCACGGCAGCACCTTCACGTTCTACCTGCCGGTGCCCAGGACCGCGGAGCTCGCTGCGGCCGGCGCGGCCTCCACCGCGCGGGCGCTGGCCGCCCCCGGCCCCCCGTTCGCCGTCCGGCCGGCCGGTGTCGGCTCCCCGGACGGGCTGGCGGGCCGGACCGTGCTCGTGGTGGACGACGACGCGCGCAACGTGTACGCCCTCACCGAAGTCCTCGAAAGGCGCGGGCTCCGCGTCCTCACGGCCGACGGCGGCCGTGCCGGCCTCGACGTGCTCGCCGCGCACGACGAGGTCGCGCTCGTGCTGATGGACGTCATGATGGCCGGGATGGACGGCTACTCGGCCATCAAGGCCATCAGACGGCTGCCGGACCACACGGGCCTCCCCGTCATCGCGGTCACCGCGAAGGCGATGCCGGGCGACCGCGCCCAGGCCCTCGCGGCGGGCGCCGACGACTACGTGTCGAAGCCGGTCGACGAGGAGGAACTGACCGGCAAGATCCGCACCTGGCTCGTCGGCTGAGCGACGGCGCGTCCCCCGGGGAGCGGCCGGGCGGCGGGGTCAACGGGCCGGCGACCTGCCCCGGACCCGTACGGCGACGATGCTGGTGTCGTCGTCGGTGTCACCGGCCGCCGTGGCCAGCAGGGCGTCGACGAGCGTGTCCGGAGCGTGGCCCGCGAGCCGCCCCGCTTCGCCGGCGAGCCGTGCCACGCCCTCGTCGAGGCCGGCGTGACGGCGCTCGATCAGCCCGTCGGTGTACAGCAGCAGGGTGTCCCCGGGGCGCAGCCCGACCCGCTGCTCGCGGTAGGCGTACGAGGGCACCGCGCCGAGCAGCAGGTCCCGGGGCGGTTCGAGCAGCCGTGCCCCGCCGTCCCTGAGCAGCACCATCGGCAGGTGTCCGGCGCTCGTCCAGAGCAGACCGCGGTCCTCGGGGTCGTACAGGGCGCAGACGGCGGTCGCCGTGACGCCGCTCGTGCGCAGGGTCACCTCGTTGAGCCATCCCATCAACCGTCGGGGCGAGTGGCCGGTGAAGGCGAGGGCCCGCTGGGCGTTGCGGAGCGCCACCATGCCCGTGACGGCGTCGATGCCGTGCCCCGCGATGTCCCCGACGGCCACGAGGATCTTTCCGCTGGGCAGCGCGAGCACGTCGTACCAGTCGCCGCCGACCCGGTACTCCTCCGCCGCCGGCCGGTACCGGGCGGCCACCACCAGGTCCCCGGGCATCTCCTGGAGCCCGGGCACCTCGGGCACGATCGCCTGCTGGAGCTGGAGCGCCAGCTGATGGCGCAGCTCCGCCTGGTCGTGCAGCGCGGTGAGGTGGTCGAAGGTCGCGGTGAGCGCGGCCTCGGTCCTGCGGCTGTCCGAGACGTCCTGGTACACCCCGGCGAGGCCGGTGACGGTCCCCTCCGCGATCAGCGGCTCGGCCGCCACGCGCACGTGGCGCACGGCCCCGTCGGGGAGCACGACCCGCAGGACCGTCTGCTCGCCCGTCTGCCGTTCGGTCACGGCCGTCACCAGGTCGGCGAGGGCCTCCCGGTCGTCCGGGCGCACCCGGTCGCGCAGGTCCGCGAGCGGCACCGGCGGCTCGTCCCGCGCCATGCCGAAGATGCCGTACGCCTCCGGCGACCACACCGTCCCGCCGCCGGTCAGGCTGTCCTGGAAGAGCGCCACGCTCTGCAGCCGGGCGACCGCCCGGGTCACGGCGAGCCCGGTCGCGCCCACGGTGTTCCACAGCACCACGGCGTGCCGCCCGCCGGCCGGCAGCACCCGCACGTCGAGGATAGGCGGCGGGTCCCCGGGCGCGGCGGACACCGGCAGGCGGGCGGCCCGCTGGGTGCGCGCGGTGCCGACGGCGCGCCGCACCATGCGCGCCAGGTCGGCGTGGACGAGGGGGAAGGCGCGCGCCAGGGCGGCGTCGCTCCCCGAGGAGGTGCCGCCGAGGACGCCGGCCCCTTCGTCGTTGAGGTGCTCCACGGTCGGCTCCCCCGACGCACCGGGCACGGCGAGCAGCATCGCCGGTTGGGCGAGGGAGTCGAGCACGTCGACGAGGACGGGGACGGCGGTCGGCGGCGAGCCGGTGGTGTCGAGCACGGTGGCCGCCACGTCCATGAGCCCGGTGAGGGCCCGGCGGGCCGTCGCGTCGAGTCGCGTCGGGCCCGGCCAGCCGACGAGGGCGAGGCCGACGGTCCTGTCGCGCCGGCGCAGCGGGAGCAGGGCGCGGGCGGTGCGGGCGCCGGGCCCGGGCAGGGGTTCGCCGGCCGGCGGCCCGTCCTCCAGCCAGGCGGGGGCGTTCTCGGCGAGGACGGCGCGGAACGGCTCGGGGGCGGCGGGCGGGATCCACTGCCAGGCGGCGGCCTCGGCGGCTCCCACGCCCGCGGAGCCGACGAGCCGCAGACAGCCGTGGTCGACGCCCTGCCACAGCCAGAGGCTGTCCGCGCCGAGGGGGGCGAGGCCCTCCTCCAGAAGGGTCCGTGCCGCCTCGCCGACCGTGTCGGCGGCCTCCGCGGCGGCGGCCGTGCGGCGGGCCCGGCGCGCCTCGGCGGGGCGCTCGGCGGTCCCGCCCCCGCGCTCGGGGCCGAGGCTCCCGGGTGGGACGGTGCGGGCGTGCACGCCGTCGCCGGCGGCCGCGTTCACGATGTCGGCGGCGAGGTCCTCCGCGGACAGGCCGGTCGCCTGCGCCAGCGCGGAGAGGTATGCGGTCGCCTCGGAGGGGGGCAGCCGCAGCTGGGCGGAGAGCACGCCGGCGGCGAGGTCGAGCAGGTGGCGCCGGGCGAGCTGGTCGCGCAGCCAGCGGTTCTCGGCGGCGAGTGCGGGGAAGCCGCGGTCGGCACGGGCGGTGGAAAGGGATCCCGTGGAGTCTGCGGAACCGGTCAAGGGGACCTCCGTCCCGCCTGGGCGCGGGCGTCCGGAGTCTGTGGGTCGATCCGTTCCGGATTCTACCCGCGCGTCCCCGACCGCGACCGCTCGCGGGCGGCGGCCCGGACGGCGAGGACCTCGACGGGCCCGCCACGGGGTGTGGGGGACGGCCCCGGCGCCCACCGCTCCCCGTCGGTCGGCCGGCTCGCCCGGGGCGGGGTGCCCGGGGTGGACGGTGCCGTGGCGCGGCCGGCCCCGGGGGCCCGGGCCGGCCTCGTCGGCGTCCGGCGGGGTCTCCCCCCGGTCGGCGTCGGTGACGGGGACGGTCAGGGCGTCCTCCTCCGTGGCCTGCCGGCCCTCGGGGTCCCGGGGAAGCGGTTCGTCCGCGCCCGGGCTCCGCTGCCCGCTCGTCCCGATCTCCTTCCTTCCGTCACGGGTTCACAGCGGCGGTGGGCTGCCTCCGTCGCTCCCGCCCTCTCCCTCGTCGCTGAGCGGCATGAGACCGATGCACTCGGCGTCGATCCTGTCGGCGACCTCCGTCAGGGCGCCGACCAGCGCCTCGACCGTCTCCGGTTCGAGGTCCGAGTCGTCGGCGTCGGCCGAGTCCATCCAGTGGGACGCGAGGTGTCGCAGGAGGAGGGTCACTTCGTCGGCGGGGAGCAGGAGAGGGCCGCCGGGGATGTGGACGAGGGACATCGACGCGTTCATGGGGAACCGACCTCCGCGATACGGGACGGGCGTCAGGGGGTCAGGCCCGCGGAGTCCGCCTCTTCCGGGGCGTCCGCGCGGACGGTGACGACGGGAACGGGACGCGTGCGCGGCGCGCTGCCGGTGTTCACGACCGTGCTCCCTTCCCTCGGATCGGGCCCGACGGGGTGGACGGGGCGCCGCTCCCGCCCTCCTCCCCCCGACCGACTACCCGGTGCCCGGTCCCGTACGCCTGGGTTCCCTCCGTGCGCGTGCCGGTACGCGTGAGTGCCGGACCGTGCGGGTAGACGCGGGCCGAAGAAGGGCGGGGCGGCGGAGGAGCGTGCCGCGACGACCGGGGACAGCGCCCCCGCCGTCACCACTTCCGCTTCGGGCACCGGCGGCGTCCGCGCCCGCCGGCCCGCCCGGCGGGCGGGCGGAGGCGCCGCGAGGCCCGGCACGGACGGAAAGGACCCGGTCATGACCGCACCACCCACCACCCCCACCACGCTCGGCCCCGACAGCGACCTCTCCCAGGTCTTCGAACTCGCCCAGCAGCTACGGGTGGACTCGGTGCGCGCCAGCACGGCCGTGGGCTCCGGCCACCCCACCTCCAGTCTGTCGGCGGCCGATCTGATGGCGGTCCTGATGGCACGCCACCTCCGCTACGACTGGTCGGCGCCCGACCATCCGGACGGCGACCACCTGGTCCTCTCCAAGGGGCACGCGTCGCCCCTGCTGTACGCGATGTTCAAGGCCGCCGGGGCGATCGGCGACGACGAGCTGATGACGACGTACCGCCGCTTCGGCCACCGCCTCCAGGGCCATCCCACGCCCGAGCTGCCCTGGGTGGACGTGGCCACCGGCTCCCTCGGCCAGGGCATCGGCTACGCGGTGGGGATCGCGCTCGCGATCCGGGACCTGGAGCGGCGGTCCTCCCGGGTGTGGGTGCTGTGCGGTGACAGCGAGACGGCCGAGGGCTCCGTGTGGGAGGCCCTCGACAAGGCGGGCCACCACCGGCTGGCCAACCTCACCGTCCTGCTCGACGTGAACCGCCTCGGCCAGAGCGGGCCCACCGAGCTGGAGTGGGACACCGACACGTACGCCCGCCGCGTCGAGGCCTTCGGCTGCCGGGCGCTCGTGGTCGACGGCCACGACCTCGAGGCGGTCGACCGGGCCCTGACCACGGCCGCCGACGGACGGGCCCCCACCGTCGTCGTCGCCAGGACCGTCAAGGGCCGTGGCGTGACGGAGGTGGCCGACAAGGCCGGCTGGCACGGCAAGGCGCTGCCCGAGGACCTGGCCGCACGTGCCGTCGCCGAGCTCGGCGGCGCCCGCGACCTGCGGGTGCGCGGCCCGCGCCCGCCCGCGCACCCCGGCCCCGCCCGTCCCGACGGCCGGCGCGCCGGTCCGGTGGAGCCGCCCCGCTACGAGGTCGGCGACGAGGTCGCCACCCGGGTCGCCTTCGGCGCCGCCCTGGTCGCCCTCGGTGCCCGCCCCGAGGTCGTCGCCCTGGACGCCGAGGTCGGCAACTCGACCCATGCCGAGGACTTCGGGAAGGCCCACCCGGAGCGGTACTTCCAGACGTACATCGCCGAGCAGCAGATGATCGCCGACGCCGTCGGCATGGCCGTGCGCGGCTTCCGCCCGTACGCCACGACCTTCGCCGCCTTCCTCACCCGCGCGCACGACTTCATCCGGATGGCCGCCGTCTCCCGGATCACGATGGCCCTGTGCGGGACGCACTGCGGGATCGAGATCGGCGCGGACGGCCCTTCGCAGATGGGCCTGGAGGACCTCGCCATGATGCGCGCCGTCCTCGGCTCCACCGTGCTCTACCCCTGCGACGCCACCTCCGCTGCCGCCCTGACCACGACCATGGCCGACCTGGACGGGATCTCCTACCTGCGCACCACCCGCGGGGCCTACCCCGTCCTCTACGACGGCGACGAGACGTTCCCCGTGGGCGGCTCGAAGACCCTGCGCGAGAGCGCGGACGACCGGGTCACGCTCGTCGGCGCCGGCGTCACCCTGCACGAGTGCCTGGCCGCCGCCGAGGACCTGGCCGCCGAGGGCGTACGGGCCCGGGTCGTCGACCTGTACTCCGTCAAGCCCGTCGACGTGGACACCCTCGTCCGCGCGGCCCGGGAGACCGGGGCGCTCGTCGTCGTCGAGGACCACCATCCCGAGGGCGGGCTCGGCGAGGCCGTCCTGTCGGCCCTCGCCACGGGCGCCGACCGGTCCGTCCCGCCGCCGTTCGCCTTCGCCCATCTCGCCGTCACGGTGCTGCCCGGCTCCGGCAGCACCGAGGAGCTCCTCGACGCGTGCCGCATCTCCCGTACCCACATCGCCGGGGCCGCCCGGGCGCTGGTCGCCCGGTAGGCCCCCGCGGGCCTCCGCCCGTCGACTCCCGCCCGCAGGCCTCCGGCTCCCGGTCGTGAATTCCTTCTTTCCGATGATTTCTGTCGGTTGGCCGGGTCCTGCGTGTTATCACCCCCGCGCGGTCCGCCGTACGCGACCATGACGGACGCCGAAACCGTCACGATGAGCGGAAGAAGGACCCACGTGCCCGGCAGCGAGAGCGAGAACCCGGCGATCCCCGCGCCCACCCCCACCGAGACCCGGCCCAAGACCAACATGGACTGGTGGCCGAACCAGCTGGACCTCCAGGTCCTCCACCAGCATTCGCCCCTGTCCGATCCGATGGGCCCGGACTTCGACTACGCGAAGGAGTTCGCGGAGCTCGACGTCGACGCCCTGAAGCGGGACGTCACCGCGGTGATGACGGACTCCCAGGACTGGTGGCCCGCCGACTACGGCCACTACGGGCCGCTCTTCATCCGGATGAGCTGGCACGCCGCGGGGACGTACCGCATCGCGGACGGCCGGGGCGGCGGCGGCCAGGGCGCCCAGCGCTTCGCCCCGCTCAACAGCTGGCCGGACAACGCGAGCCTCGACAAGGCGCGCCGGCTCCTCTGGCCGGTCAAGCAGAAGTACGGGCGGAAGATCTCCTGGGCCGACCTGCTGGTCTTCGCCGGCAACTGCGCCATGGAGTCCATGGGGTTCAGGACCTTCGGGTTCGGCTTCGGGCGCCCGGACGTCTGGGAGCCCGAGGAGATCTTCTGGGGCCCCGAGGACACCTGGCTCGGGGACGAGCGCTACAGCGGCGACCGGGAGCTCACCGGCCCCTTCGGCGCCGTGCAGATGGGCCTGATCTACGTCAACCCGGAGGGCCCCAACGGCAACCCGGACCCGATCGCCGCCGCCCGGGACATCCGGGAGACGTTCGGGCGCATGGCGATGAACGACGAGGAGACCGCCGCGCTCATCATCGGCGGCCACACGTTCGGCAAGTGCCACGGCGCGGTCGACCCCGAGTACATCGGCCCGGAGCCCGAGGCCGCCCCCCTCGAACAGCAGGCCCTCGGCTGGCGGAACTCGTACGGCAGCGGCAAGGGCTCCGACGCGCTCACCAGCGGGCTCGAAGGCGCATGGACGAACGAGCCGACGACGTGGGACAACGGCTATCTGGAGAACCTCTTCCGGTACGAGTGGGAGCTGACGACGAGCCCCGCCGGCGCAAAGCAGTGGACGCCCAAGGACGCGTCGGCGAAGGACACCGTGCCCGACGCGCACGATCCGTCGAAGCGGCACGCCCCGATGATGCTCACGACGGACCTCGCACTGCGGACGGACCCGGTCTACGCGCCGATCGCGAAGCGCTTCCACGAGAACCCCGACGAGCTCGCGGACGCGTTCGCCAAGGCCTGGTACAAGCTGCTGCACCGCGACATGGGCCCGCTCTCGCGCTACCTCGGCCCGTGGATCCCCGAGCCGCAGATCTGGCAGGACCCGGTTCCCGCGGTCGACCACCCGCTGGTCGGGGAGGCGGACGTCGCCGCCCTCAAGTCCAGGATCCTCGACTCCGGGCTCTCCGTCTCCCAGCTGGTCACCACCGCCTGGGCGTCGGCCGCGAGCTTCCGGGGCACCGACAAGCGCGGCGGCGCCAACGGGGCACGGATCCGGCTCGCGCCGCAGAAGGACTGGGAGGTCAACGACCTGCCCGAGGTGGCCCGGACGATCGAGGCCCTCGACGGGATCCGCGAGGACTTCACGGGCTCGGACGGGGCGAGGATCTCGCTCGCGGACCTCATCGTGCTCGGCGGCTGCGCGGCCGTGGAGCGGGCGGCGAAGAACGCCGGGTACGACCTCACGGTCCCGTTCGCGCCGGGGCGCACGGACGCCTCGCAGGAGCAGACCGACGTGGAGTCGTTCGCGGTCCTCGAACCCCGGGCGGACGGCTTCCGCAACTACCTCCGGGCGGGAGAGAAGCTGTCGCCGGAGACCCTGCTGCTCGACCGCGCCAACATGCTGACGCTGACCGCCCCCGAGATGACGGTGCTCGTCGGCGGCATGCGGGTGCTCGGCACCGGGTTCGGGCAGTCGTCCCACGGGGTCTTCACCGACCGGCCGGAGACGCTGACCAACGACTTCTTCGTCGGACTCCTGGACATGGGCACGGAGTGGAAGGCCTCCTCGTCCGAGGAGAACGTCTTCGAGGGCCGCGACCGCGCCACGGGCGAGGCGCGGTGGACCGCCACCCCCGTCGACCTCGTCTTCGGCGCGCACTCCCAGCTGCGGGCCCTCTCGGAGGTGTACGCGTCCGCGGACGCGGGCGAGAAGTTCGCGCGCGACTTCGTGGCCGCGTGGGACAAGGTGATGAACCTCGACCGGTTCGACCTGCGCTGAGCACGGCGCGCCCGGCCGGCCCACGGGCCGGCCGGGCGTTCTTCCGCGTCAGGTGCTGAGGAGCCGGTTGAAGAACGAGCGGTACTGGCGCAGGGCCGTGCGCAGGGCCTCCGTGTCGACGTCCTGGCCCTCGCTCCACTGCCCTTCCAGGTCCCTCTTGCGGTCGGCGAAGGTGTCGGCGAGCTTTCGGATCACCTCGGTGACCAGCTCGTCGGCCTCGTGCACGGCTCCGCGGGGGTCGTCGACGAACCGGCTCTGGATCTCGTGCCAGCGCGTACGGAACGTCTCGTCGGCCTCGGCGTCCAGGAGGCGCGGCAGCTCTTCCCCGGCGCCGGGCCCGGCGCCGGTGCCGGTGCCGGTGCCGGTTCCCTTGTCACGCGGTTCGGCCTCACGCGCGCGGTCGTCGGTGTCCTCACGCATGCCCGTACCGGTGTCCTCACGCATGCCCGTACCGGTGTCCTCGCCCGTACCGGCGCCGGCGTCCTCGCGCATGCCGCCGTCGGCGTCGGCGTCCTCACGCGCGCCGACGACGGCGTCCTCCCACGCGGCGTCCTCGGCGTTCGTGCCGGCCGGTGCGTCGTTCCCGGCGTTCTCGGCGTTCTCGGTGTTCTCGGTGTTCTCGGTGTTCCTACCGGCCGGGATGTCGGCGCTCTCCCCGGGGTACATGGGCGGGGTGCCGGCGCCACCGGCTCCCTCCGGTGTGTCGTACTCGCGTCGCATGGCGCGTCCTCCTGGTCAGCTCCGGCCCTGTCCGGGTGCGTCGCCGTTCGAGAGAAGTTCGTCGAACAGCGCCCGGTAGTGGACCATCGCGCCCCTCAACTGCTCGGTCGTGGCCTGTCGCGAGGAGCTCAGGGTGTTGATCTCGTGCGCTGCCTGATAGTGCTCCAGGGTGCGGCCGTGTTCCACGGAGAGGTCCCTCATCTGCTGCTCGAAGCCCTCCGTGGGATAGCCCCGCTCGTGCATGAGCGAGGTCACCAGCGTGTCCGCGTCGTGCACCGCGCCGTCGGGACGGTCCACGAACTGCTCCTGCACACTGCTCCACTGCTGGGCGTAGCGCTCCCGCGCCCCGCTCGACAACGGCTTGATGTCCAGGTCCTCGTGGCGCTTCTCCCGCTCCCCGAGTTCGCGCTCGGCGGCCCGCCTGCTCCCGGCGTCCTCGACGGCGCGGTCGTACTCGGGCCCGAAGCGCTCGCGCAGTCGGCGACGGCGGCGGCGGTCCAGGGCGACGGCCAGCACGATCAGCACGATCACCACCACGACGGGTATGACGATGGCCAGAATCGTTCCTGTCGACATCGGGCTCGCTCCCTCGGCACTTCGTCGTTGTCCACGGCCACTGCCCAGGCGCGCCGCACTGAAACGGCCGCCGCGACCGTGGTCTGCCTGGTGGTGTCGACACCAGGTGCGGTACGCACTCCCTCGCGCCGCCGGGCGCTGCCACCGTCGTCGCATGAACCGGCACACCACCCTGATCACCGGCGTCACCACGGGAATGGGACGCGCGCTCGCGCTCGACCTGGCGCCCCGCGGCGGCACCCTCCTCCTGCACGGCAGGAACGCCTCGCGCCTTGGGGCCGTGGCCGCCGAGGCCCGGGCCGCGGGGCCGGGCACCACGGTCCGGACCTATCTCGCCGACCTCTCCGACCTGGACCAGGTGCGGATGACGGCCGCCCGGATCCGGGCGGCGGAGCCGCGCCTCGACGGGCTGGTCCACAACGCGGTGGCGGGCGGCGGTTCGCGGCCGCTCGCCCGGGAGCTGAGCGGCCAGGGCCATGAACTCCGCTTCGCGGTGAACCACCTGGCGCCGTACGCGCTCACCCGCGCCCTGCTGCCCCTGCTCACCGCCTCGGCTCCGGCGCGGGTCGTCAACGTCGCCTCCATCGGTCAGGAGGCCGTCGACTTCGACGACGTGATGCTGGAGCGGGACTACGAGGGCCTGCGCGCCTACTGCCGGAGCAAGTTGGCCATGATCATGGCGACCTTCGAGCTGGCCGCCGAGCTGGAGGACACCGGCGTCACGGTGAACGCCCTCCACCCCGCCCACCTGATGGACACGCCCGGCGTCCGCTCCTACGGCCTCACGCCCGTCACCACCACGGAGGAGGGCGTCCGCCCCACCGTACGGCTGCTCCTGGACCCGGACCTGGCCACGGTCACCGGCCGTTACTTCGACCGGTTCACCGATGTGCGGGCCCACGAGCAGGCGTACGACCCCGGGGCGCGCGAGCGGCTGATGAAGCTGACGCACGAGCTGACGGAGCAGGTCTGGCGGGACGCGTGACGAGGTCCGGCGCCGTCGGGGGTGAGCGTCCTGCCCCGTTCCGCCGCCGTCCGTCTCCGGCGCCGGGCGTCGGAGCGCCGTGGCGTCGGCGGCTACCGGGAGCCGCTGAACCCGGCGACGGTCCGCCCCGCGCAGACCGAGGCCACCCCCTACGGCCTGGGGCCGCTCGTGCTGAACGGCCGGGTGTCCCAGCACCCGTTGTTCTTCGGCTGCTCGGCGTCCCAGGCGTACCTGCCGTCCAGGCGGCCGGCCATCGCGGTCTCGACCACGAACGGCCCGAACGCCGCGGACGGCCACTCGGCCCACGCGATCGCCCAGCGGATCGCGGCCGTTCCGGCCCCGGCCCGCCCCGTCCCCGACTTCGGCTGACGGCCGCCTCAGACCGCCGCCGGGTCCGCGTCCGGCAGACGCCCGGCGGCCTCGTCGACGGCCTCGGCCTCGGCCTCGGCGGCGGTGTAGGAGGAGGCGAAGGTGAAGGCGCGCGGGGACGGGCCGTGCGCCCGCAGGTCCGCCAGTCGTTCGACGGCCTCGTCGACGGTCGGGACGTGCCCCGCGGGGACCCACCAGAGCACCAGGTGCGCCTCGACGTGCCGGTGGAACCAGTCACGGCGCCTGCGCACGACCTCCAGGTGTCCGCTGCGGTAGGCGAAGTCCCACAGGGCCTCCCGGCTCTCCCAGACCGACAGGTTGACGATGACGTCGTCGCCCAGCGGGCGCAGGCCGGTGGCGTCGGCCTCCCCCTCGCCCACGAGCCGCCACACGAAGCCGGGGGCCGCGTCGGCGGCGGCGTTGACCGGGTCGAGCATGTCGACGAACGGCGCCACGCGCGGGTCGTCGAGGGGGTGGAGGAGCCGGGAGACGTTGAGCTGGGCGAGGTGGGCGGAGTGCCGGGCCGTGGTCATGGCCCCATCCCAGCACGCACCGCTTTTCTATGTCAATCAGCGTTGTTTTTAGAAGCTTCGACCACCACGCAGCACTCCCCCGGCCGGGCGTCCATCCGGGCGCGGACGGGACCCTCCGCACCGAGCAGCCCTTCGAGGAGCGCGAGGTTCATGCCGCAGACGAGGGGCGGAAAGCTCTCGGCGACGGCGTGGAAGGGGCAGTTGCGCATCCGGACGACGTCCGCGGCCTCCCCCTCGACACCTTCCCGGTACGGCTCGTAACCGCGCGCCGCCAGCACCTCCACGGCCTCTTCGAGATCCCCGCAGGGGCCCGCCGGGCCGCGCAGCGCCTCGCCCCGGCGGCGGGCCGCCGCGCAGAGACCGGCGTCGAGCCCGGCCTGCTCGGCGGCCTCGGCGAGCAGCTCGGCGGCGGTGCGGTAGTCGCGGGCGGGCAACGACACCGACCGCTCGCCCCGCGCCCGCGTGTACACCTTGGCGGGGCGACCGGCCCCCGGCCCCGACCGTCCCGACAGGCGGCGGCTGCCGCTCTCCAGCAGCCCGGCCCCGGTCAGCTTGTCCAGATGGTGCGCGGCGAGGGTCCGCGCCACCCCGGTCGCCTCGGCGGCCTCGTTGCGGCCGACCTCGCGGCCCTGCGCCGCCACGTACTCGTACAGGCGGCGGCGTACGGGATCCTGCAGCACCGCGATCGCGTCGATGTCCTCCACGGGACCATTCTAGGAACAACGCGGATTGGCGATAGAGAGTACGCTTCCCGGCGCTGGAACAGCCGGAGGACCGGGAGCGTGTGGTGACGGAAGCGACGGAGCCGGAGGCGCGGCCGCGCGTGCGCAGGCAGCCGCAGCAGGCGCGCAGCCGGGCCCGGGCCGAGGCCGTCCTCGACGCGGCCGACCGGATCCTGTCCCGGGAGGGGTACGAGGCGCTGACGATGCGGCGGATCGCCGAGGAGGCGGGCGTGCCGGTCGGCAGCATCTACCAGTTCCATCCCGACAAGGGCGCGGTGGTGGACGCGCTCGGCCGACGGTACCTGGAGGCCTTCGGGACGGCCGTCGACGAGCTCGTCGAGCGGGCCGTGGCGGGCGAACTGACCGACCCGGTGGGCACGGTGGTCGACGTCTACGCCGAGCTGTTCCGGTCACAGCCGGGCGGCATGGCGCTGTGGGCCGGCCGGCACCTCAGCCCCGAGCTCGCCCGGGCCGACGAGGCGAGCAACGCGCTCGTCGCCGAGGGACTGCGCCGCATCGTGGAGCACCTGACCGGCGGCCCCGGCGGCGAGCGGGCACGACGGGCGGCACGGATGGCGGTGTGGGCCGCCAACGCCGTGCTGCACGAGGTGTTCAAGGGCGAAGGCGAGCCGGACCTGGAGACCGTGGACGAGCTGAAGCGGATGCTGCACCGCTACTGGGAGGACCTGCGCGGCCGGCTGACGGCCGAGGAGGGGTGAACCCGCCGCCGGCCGGGGGCGGAAGGCGCCGACAGCCGGGCCCGGGTGGATCCGCCCCACCTCGCGTCCGTCCCGTCCTGCCCCGCCCACCCATAGAACGTGAACGTGCGTTCATGTTACGGTGCGGCCCACCCCGGACGGCGAGCCGGCAGCGAAGGCAGGTGCCCGTGACAACCAGCCCCACCGACCCCACCCGACTCCCCCGGCTCCCGGCCGGCTTCGTCTGGGGCGCCTCCACCGCCGCGTACCAGATCGAGGGCGCGGCCGACGAGGACGGCAAGGGGCCGTCCGTCTGGGACACCTTCGTGCGGCGGCCCGGGGCCGTCCGCGACGGCCACACCGGGGACGTCGCCTGCGACCACTACCACCGGTTCGGCGAGGACGTGGCGCTGATGCGCCGGCTCGGGCTCGGCGCGTACCGTTTCTCCGTCTCCTGGCCGCGCGTCCTGCCGACCGGCGCGGGCGAGGTCGAGCCGCGCGGCCTCGACTTCTACGACCGGTTGGTCGACGCGCTGCTCGACGCCGGGATCGAGCCCACCCCCACCCTCTTCCACTGGGACCTGCCGCAGGCCCTGGAGGACGGGGGCGGGTGGCTGAACCGGGAGACCGCGCACCGGTTCGCCGAGTACGCGGCGGTGACGGCGGACCGGCTCGGCGACCGGGTGAAGCGGTGGATCACCCTGAACGAGCCCTTCGTGCACATGTCCTTCGGCTACGGTTTCGGCGTCCATGCCCCGGGCCGCGCCCTGCTGCTCGGCGCCCTGCCCGTCGCGCACCACCAGCTGCTCGGCCACGGCCTCGCGACCGCGGCGCTGCGGGCCGCCGTCCCGGACGCCCAGGTGCTGATCGCCAACAACTGCACGCCCGTACGGCTGCGCACGGACGCCCGGTCGGACGCGGACACGGCGGCGGCCTCGGCGTACGACGTCCTGCACAACCGCCTCTTCAACGACCCGGTCCTCCTGGGACGTCACCCGGACCTCTCGGCCTACGGCATGGCCGACCCGAGCTGGGGAGGAGTGGTGCGCGACGGCGACCTCGCCGCCATCGCCGCGCCGCTCGACGGTCTGGGCGTCAACTACTACAACCCGACCTGGGTGACCGCCCCGGCCGATCCGGCGGCGGGCCTGCCCTTCGACCTGGCCGAGCCCCAGGAGGCGCATCCCCGCACCGCGTTCGGGTGGCCGGTCGTCCCCGACGGGCTCACGGAGCTGCTCACCGGCCTGGAGGACCGCTACGGCGACGCCCTTCCGCCGGTGTGGATCACCGAGAACGGCTGCTCGCTCCCGGCCGGCACGGACGACCGGGAGCGGGTCGACTACCTCGCCGGGCACATCGGCGCCGTCGCGGACGCCGTGGCCCGGGGGGTGGACGTGCGCGGCTACTTCGCCTGGTCGCTGCTCGACAACTTCGAGTGGGCCGAGGGCTACCACCAGCGCTTCGGTCTGGTCGAGGTGGACTTCGCCACCGGACGTCGCACGCCCCGGACGAGCTTCGCGTGGTACCGGGACCTGATCGCCTCCCAGCGGTCCCGGACGTCGCCCTGACCCGGGCCGGGCGCGGCGGCCGCGGCGGACGGTCCGACCGCGTCGGCACCGCCGGGGGGCCGGGCCGCGTCCCAGCTGCTGAAATTGTTCATTCAGAGTATTGATCCCTGTTGGCCTCTATGCGAGATTCGGCGCACCGCAGTGCGGGTCGACCCCTGCGGTTCGTCCGGATCCACAGGAATCGCTGCCGGGAGAGGTCTCCAACATGCCGGTCCAACACACCCCCGGGGAACGACTCGCGATGGAGAGGCGCACCATCGAGGTCATCCCCGACGCCGAGCGGCACGGCACGCCGCGCAGCCAGTTCACGCTGTGGTTCGGCGCCAACATGCAGATCACCGCGATCGTCGACGGCGCCCTGTCCGTCGTCTTCGGCGCCGACGCGCTGTGGGCGATACCGGCGCTGCTGATCGGCAACGTGCTCGGCGGCATCGTCATGGCGCTGCACTCCGCGCAGGGCCCGCGCCTCGGCGTTCCGCAGATGATCTCCAGCCGCGCGCAGTTCGGCGTCCACGGCGCGGTCCTGCCCCTGGTCCTCGTGATCCTCATGTACCTCGGCTTCGCCGCCACCGGCAGCGTCCTGGCCGGCCAGGCCCTGTCCGAGCTGCTGCACGTCGACGACACGCGGATCGGCATCCTCGTCTTCGGCGTGCTGACCGCCGTGGTCGCCGTCACCGGCTACCGGCTCATCCACGCCGCCGGCCGGGTCGCCACCGTCGCCGGCGTGCTCGGCCTCGGCTATCTGCTGGTGCGGGTGTTCACCCAGTACGACGTCGGCGCGCACGTCGGGGCCAAGGGCTTCGAGGCGGCGACCTTCCTGCTCGCCGTCGGGCTCGGCGCCGGCTGGCAGCTGACCTTCGGCCCGTACGTCGCCGACTACTCGCGTTATCTGCCGCGCGACACCGGCACGCGCGCGACGTTCTGGTCCACGTTCGCCGGTTCCGTGATCGGCTCCCAGTGGGCCATGACCCTCGGGGCGCTCACCGCGGCCGTCGCGGGCGAGGCCTTCCTCACCGACCAGGTGGGCTTCCTCGGCGACCTGGCCGGGCCGGCGGCCCTCGCCCTCCTCGTCCACCTGGTGATCGTGGTCGGCAAGCTGACCGTCAACTGTCTCAACGCGTACGGCGGCTTCATGTCGATCCTGACGACCGTCACCGCCTTCGACGGCCGCTCGCGGATCTCGGCCACGGCCCGCGCCGTCTCCATCGTCGGCTTCACCGCCGTGTCGATCGGCATCGCGCTGGCCGCCAGCGCCGACTTCCTGAACAACTTCAAGAACTTCGTGCTGCTGATCCTGATGGTGTTCACCCCGTGGAGCGCGATCAACCTGGTCGACTACTACCTGGTGTCCCGCGAGCGCGTGGACATCCCCGCCCTGTACGACCCGGACGGCCGCTACGGACGCTGGAACGTCACCGCGCTGACCTGCTACGTCGTGGGCGTCGCCGTGCAGGTGCCGTTCCTGGCCACGAAGCTGTACACCGGCGCGATCACCAAGAGGCTCGACGGCGCCGACATCTCGTGGATCGTCGGCCTGGCCGTCACCGCGGCGCTGTACTGGCTGTGGGTGCGGCGCACCGCCGACCCGCCCGCCGAGACCGTGCACCCGGCCGCCCTCGCCGGCGGCGACCGGTCGACGGCGCCCGTCGGCTGACCCGTCCTCATCCCACCGGCACGACGTCCGCCCACAGGGCGGCGGCGTCGGGCGAGAGCGGCACGACCGCTCGGCCCGGCGCCCCGTCGTTCCCGTCCCACCACACGCCCTGGCCCGCGACCAGCGGGCTTTCCCCGGCGCCCGTGCTCCACCGGCCGCGCAGCACGTGGAACACCCCGGCACGGCCGGCGGCCGGCACGACGGGCCCGGCGACCCGGCCCACCCGGGCCACCGCGCGGCCGCGCCGCACCATGATGTTGAGGACCCGGCACGCGCCGCCCCGCAGCTCGGCGGTCAGCTCCAGGTCACCGGAGAACGCGAGGGGCTCCTCCGCGCGCGCCGTCCGGTCGAACGTCCCGGGGGCCGTCAGCCGCACGCCGTCGCCCGCCAGGAGGGTCAGCGTCCGGTCGATCCCGGGAAACGCCGAGAACGGCCCGTCCCGGTCGATGTCGGCGACGCTCGCGCGCCACCGGAACTCCTCGGCGCCCACCGGCCACGAGACGATCTCCCGGGTGGCGCCCCCGCCGTTGCGCCACCGGCCGGCCGCCAGCGTCTCGACGTCGAAGCGGTGCATGCGGACTCCCGGGGGCGCGTACGGTGCGGGTGCGGATCACCCTCGCGGCCAACGATAGGGGGCCGACCCGCACCGCCCGCGTCAGAGGCCGGCCCGGCGCCTGCCCCGCACGCGGCGGGGGTACGGGAAGAGCCGTGGCGGGCGCTTGGCGGCCACGTCCTCGATCCAGCCGAAGGTCAGCACCAGCAGTCCGATCAGCGGGATCCCCACCATCAGCGGGAACCACTGGCTGGTCAGCAGCCACCGGCCGTGCTCGTAGAAGAACTCGACGGACCAGAGGGGGTCGATCAGGGGGATGGCGGCCACCAACGCGGCCTCGTGCCAGAGGTAGACGCTGACCGCGCGTGAGTTGAGCAGGCTGACCAGGCCGTTCCACCGTTCCAGCGGTCTGGGCCACTGCTCCCAGGAGGGGCTGACGTGGAGCAGGACGGCGACGAAGCCGAAGGACCACAGGGCCTGGGCTATCGGCCAGCTCTCGATGTCGGTGGGCACGGTCGGATCGACCGGTCGGGTCTGCAGGTACCACCAGCCGGCCACCATGACCAGCGGCGCGACGGACGGCACGACGTACTGCGGGATCTTCTTGAGCAGGCCCTCCTGGTGGGCCATGCCGAGGATCCAGCAGGAGCCGAAGGTGGCGAAGTCGCTGACGGTCTCCCAGACCCGGCTGTAGATGAACTCCTGGTCGATGAAGAACGTGTTCATGACGATCGCCAGCGCGATCGGCACGGACAGCGTCACCACCGGCATCCGCCGCAGCGCCCACAGCATCAACGGCGAGAGCAGGACGTACCAGAGGTACGCGCGGAGGTACCAGAGCGGGACGATGACCTGCACCGCCCAGCCCTGGCCCACGAGGTGGTCGAAGCCGTTCAGCGACTCGGCGTACGGCGGAGTGCTCAGCGGCACGAGCCAGAACAGCAGCTTGCCCCACCACCAGTCGGGGTGACCCTCGGCGTCGGGCCCCCAGCCGTCGGCGATCTCGAGGGTGAGCATGACCGCGCCGAACAGCCACATCGGCGGCAGCAGTCGGCGCAGACGGCCCCGGATGACGCCGAGGGCGGGACGGCTGAGCGAGCGCGTCATCAGCGACCCGGCCAGCGCGAACATCACGCCCATCGACGGGAAGACGATGGGCAGCCAGAACCAGCCGAAGTTGTGGTAGAGCACCACACGGACCAGCGCCAGCGCGCGCAGCAGGTCGAGATAACGGTCCCGGCCGCCCTTGCGCGGGGCCGGTGCCGCCGGCTCGGGCTCGGGCTCCCGGGGCAGGATGACGGGGATCCGGAGCTGGACGGTGTCCTGGGTGCCCCGGTACTCGAAGGATGCGGTCACGGTCAGACCTCCATCGGTACGGCGACCTCGCCGGTGCGCCGGAGCTTCTGCCAGCGCAGTCGGCCACCGGTCAGCGCCGTGATCGCGGACTGCAACAGGACGATGTACATCAGCTGCCGGTAGACCACCTGCTGGATCGGCAGGCTGATCAGGTGCAGGGGCTTCTCGCCGTCGAGCCGGAAGGCGTACCAGGACAGTGCGGCCTGGAGCAGGATGAAGCCGCCCCAGCTGGCGAGGGTGATCGGGGCGTCCGCGAACAGCACCCCGTACAGCAGGAACATGTCGACCAGCGGCGCGAGCAGCGGGGCGACCACGCCGAACAGCACCACGAGCGGCAGCCCGATCCGGCCGAAGCGCCCGGCCGGGCCCCGGGAGACCACGGCGCGCCGGTGCTTCCACATCGCCTGCATGCTGCCGTAGCTCCAGCGGTACCGCTGGGACCAGAGCTGCTGGACGCTGGCGGGGGCCTCGGTCCAGGCGCGGGCGCGCTCGGCGTAGACGATCCGCCAGCCGTCGCAGAGCACCGCCATGGTGATGTCGGTGTCCTCGGCGAGGGTGTCGTCGCTCATCCCGCCGACCCGCCGCAGGGCCTCCTTGCGGAAGGCGCCGACCGCGCCGGGGATGGTCGGGATGACGTTGAGCATGTCGTACATCCGGCGGTCCAGGTTGTGGCCGAGGACGTACTCGATGTGCTGCCAGGCGCCGATCAGGCTGTCGCGGTTGCCGACCTTGGCGTTGCCCGCGACCGCGCCGATCCCCGGGTCGCCGAACGGCTGGACCAGCTCGCGCACGGTGGACGGCTCGAAGACGGTGTCGCCGTCCATCATCACGATGATGTCGTGCGACGCGGCCGCGACACCGGTGTTGAGCGCGGTGGACTTGCCGCCGTTGACCTGGCGGATCAGCCGGACGAACGGCAGGGCCATCGCCTCGACGATGTCCGCCGTGCCGTCCGTGGAGCCGTCGTCGATGACGATGACCTCGATCGGATAGTCACTGGCGGCCAGCGAGTTGAGGGTGTTCGCGATGCACTCGCGTTCGTTGTAGGCCGGGACGAGGACGGTGACCGGCTCGGTGACGGGTGGCCCCCAGGCGTTCCGGCGCCGGGAGCGCCGGGCGTGGAGCGGCGCGAGGACGAGCATCAGCGCGAACCGGCCGAAGTTGAGGAAGCCGACGACGGCGAGGAGGGCGACCAGCACCGGCAGGGTGAGCACGGCGGCCTGGCTGGCCCAGATGAACCCCTTGCCCGCCCACAGCTGGTAGCCGTGCACCGGCACGGTGGCGTTGGTCGCGCCGAGCGCCTCGGAGACGGTGGCGAAGCGGTACCCCTCGCCCTGCAGCTTCTCGATGATCTGCTCGAGCGCGTCGATGGTCTCGCTTCGGTCGCCACCCGCGTCGTGCAGCAGGATCAGCTCGCCCGCACCGGGCTTGCGCGGCATCGCCGCCTTGACGATCTCGTCGGCGCCGGGACGCTTCCAGTCGTCGGTGTCGCGGTCGATGAACGCGGTGAGGTAGCCGTGGGAGCCCACGTACTTGATCACCGGGTAGTTCCAGTCGTCGAGCGCCGAGGCGTCGGAGGAGTACGGCGGGCGGAACAGCGCGCTGTGGACGCCCGCGACGCCGGCCAGCGCCAGCTGCGTCTGCGCCAGCTCCCAGCTGATCCGGGTGTGGGACTGGTAGGCCAGGTCGGGGTGGGTGAAGGTGTGCACGCCGATCTCGTGGCCGCCCGCGACGATCTGCCGGATCAGCTCCGGGTGGCGCGTGGTCATCGCGCCGGTCACGAAGAAGTCCGCGTGGATGTCGTGGTCCGCGAGCACCTTCAGGATCTTCGGGGTCCACTCCGGCGAGGGGCCGTCGTCGAAGCTCAGGACCACGGTGTGGTCGGGGATCCGATAACTCGTCGGGCGCTCGTTCTTGGCGCCTCGCGCGTCGATGATCGGGCCGCCCTTGAGCAGGTTCTCCGGCACGGTCGTCTTGTCGACCGAGGTCGCGATCCGGGTGTCGTGGAACGCCTCGTTGGTGGCGAGGCCGCGCAGGACGAGGAGCGCCAGCAGGCAGGCCAGCAGGGACAGCGGCATGAAGAAGCGCAGCGGCGGCGCAGCCAGTCGGCGCGGTCTCAGCAGGGACTGCCGACGACGCTGGTGGCGGGACAAAGGCGCTCCTGGAAATGGGTGGTGCGGACGATCAGGCACGCGCGGCCGGCCCGCGGGCGTTGCTCCGGGCGGCACGATGGTCGCGGTGTGTCGTGGAATGTCGCGGGCTTCGGCGCGGTGGCCGAACTTTCGGGTGGGGCGTCGGAGGCCGCGCCCGCTAGGGCGAGGAGGGCGACAAGGGGCCCTTGGCAGGCAGGTACGAGGGCTCCGGCGGTATCCCCATCGCCGGGGCGTCCGACTGCATGCCGATCAGACTGCTGGCCATGGCGGCCGCCAGGATCGCGCCGACCACGGAGAGCGGCCAGCCGAAGCGCCGCAGCAGACGGCTGCGCAGACCCGACTGGTCGACGAACACCGGTGCCGGGGCGGGCAGTGCCCGGGGTATCGCACCGTGTTCGACGGACGTGATGACTTGGCGCATCTCTTGTGGCCTTTTTGTGCAGGGTTCGTAAACCGCTGAAGCGTAGAGCGGACAGTAGTGCACGACCCAAAGGAAATTGGGCACGATGTACTGATTTGACATGATCCGATCAGGCGTTGTAATCGGATCGGTATGTCGATCGCGGGTTCGGGGGACGCGGAGCGGTGAGGCTTGGGCCCTTCGCTAGGATGACGCCTCGATTCGATGTGATCATCGCGTGATCATCACGCAGAGGGCGTGCCCAGGTACCGCCTCGACATCCCCAAGGAGCCCGTGTGAGCCAGCCCCGCCGCACCCCTCGTCGCCGCGCGTGGACCGTGCTCACGCTGCCCGCCCTCCTGTGCGTGCTCGCCGCGTGCTCCGCCGACCCCGCGTCCGGCGGGGACGCCGACGCCGCCCCGCCCGCGCGGGACGCCTCGCCGACCCCGACCGGACCGCCGGGAACGCTGTTCGACGACTTCCACTACGACGGCGCCGACGACCCCTCGCTCGCCGCCCACGGCTGGGAGATCCGTACCGGCGGGGGCGGCCCGGGGATCAAGGACACCTGGTCCGCCGCCGGCGTCGGCTTCCTCTCCGACACGACCGCCCAGGGGGGCAGGGCCCTGCGCCTGCGGTCCTCCACCGACGGCACCGCGCAGGGCACCGAGCAGGTCGAGGTGCAGACCACCGGCAGGAACCTCTTCACGGGGACCTTCGCCGCCCGGGTCCACCTCAGCGACAAGCCCACGAGCGGGCGCAACGGCGACCACGTCGTCCAGACCTTCTTCCCGATCTCCTCCTCGGACTCCTCGGAGAACTACAGCGAACTCGACTTCGAGTACATGCCGAACGGCGGCTGGGGCTCGGTGGGGCCGCGGCTCGACAACGTCAGCTGGTACAAGGCCGATCCGCCGGACCGGATCAGCCACACGCTCAACCAGCGGCTCGGGGGCTGGCACACCATGGTGATCACCGCCATGGACGGAAAGGTCACCTACTCCCTGGACGGCAAGAAGCTGTTCACCAGCTCCGGCAAGTACGTCCCGCGCGAGAAGATGGACATCCACTTCAGCAACTGGTTCGTCGACCTGCCCTTCACCGGCGGTCCGCGCAGCTGGGACGTGAAGGTCAACTGGGTGTACTACAAGGCCGACGAGGTCGTCTCCCCGGCGGACGTCCAGAAGACGGTGGACGGCTTCTACAGCGCCGGAACCGACTACGTCAACACCGTCCCGACCTCCTGACCCGGCCCGGGGCCCCGCCCCGGCCGACTCCACCGCACGCCTGACGCCCCGGGGAAGTCCTCACGGTCCCCGGAGCGACGGTGCCCCCCGGTCCGCCGAGGTGAGGTCGGGCATCAGGACACGCCGACGTGGACGGGGCACGCTGCCGACGGGTCGGGGACCGACAGGACGCGCGGCGCACCGTGACGTGAGAGCGGCCGCGACGTCCTGGCCACGGCCGATGCCGGTCCGGCTCGCCGATGCGCCCGTCCAGGTCACCTCCGGAGGTCCACCGAGCGGGAGACGCCCGGCGGGGGTATGCCGTTTCGTGCAAGGTGACCTTGGGATCCATGAGGAGATCAGCTGTGTACGCAGTGATTCGTCGTTACGAAGGAGTGACCGACTCCGCCGAGGCAGGACGTCGAGTGGACGAGGGATTCGTGCCCCTCCTGCGCCGGGTCCCCGGTTTCGTGGCTTACTACTGGGTGGACGCCGGGGACGGGGTGATGGTCTCCACCAGCGTCTTCGAAGACCGGCCCGGGGCCGAGGAGTCGATCGAGCGGGCGGCGGACTTCGTGAGGGACAACCTCGCGCCGCTGCTCCCCCACGCCCCTCAGGTCACTGCCGGCCCGGTCGTGGCTGCGGGGTAGCGGCCCGCGAAGCGCGGAGACCCTGTGGGGCGGCCCCGACGCGTACGGTGAGCACCGGGAGACCCGGCCGCGGGGAGGTGTTACAACTGGGGTTGTGAGCCCGTCTTGTCTCTCGCGTCCGGCGTACCGGTGCGGTCGAGCCTAGGCAGAAGATCCGGAAGCGTCGCCGGGCAGGTCTTCGTCCTTCAGGTGGCGATCGTGGTGCTGCTCGCCGCCGGGGCCCTGCTGGCCCTGCTGTTGCAGTCGCGGCACGACATCGACCGGGAGGCGCGCAACCGGTCGGTCTCCGTGGCGCAGACCTTCGCGAAGTCCCTGGGCCTGCGGGAAGCGCTGAGGGCGCCGGACCCGTCCTCGGTCCTGCAGCCCCTCGCCGAGGAGACGCGCAAGGCCGCAGGGGTCGACTTCATCGTGGTGATGGACACCCACGGCGTCCGCTACAGCCACCCCCAGCCCGATCTCATCGGCAAGCAGTTCGTCGGCACGATCGAGCCCTCGCTCGCCGGTCGGGTGTACACCGAGAGCGTGCAGGGGCCGCTCGGCAAGGAGATCCAGGCGATCGTGCCGGTCGACTCGCCCGAAGGCGATGT
Source organism: Streptomyces sp. NPDC107498 (assembly GCF_055582805.1). Lineage (NCBI taxonomy): Bacteria > Bacillati > Actinomycetota > Actinomycetes > Kitasatosporales > Streptomycetaceae > Streptomyces > Streptomyces sp. NPDC107498. The sequence goes on from NZ_JBVJPE010000001.1 coordinate 278,982, forward strand.
CGTCGGCCTCGTCTCGGCGGGTCTGACGGTGAAGAACGTGACCGGCGCCGCCAACCGACAGCTTCCGGTCATCCTCCTGTCCATCGCCGGCGGCCTGGCGCTGGCCACCGTCGGCACGGCGCTGATCAGCCGAAGACTCCGCCGCCAGACACACGGGCTCGGCACGCAGGAGATGACCCGCATGTACGAGCACCACGACGCGGTGCTCCACGCCGTCCGCGAAGGGGTGCTGATCACCGACGGCGAAGGACGGCTGCTCCTGGCGAACGACGAGGCCGGAAGGCTGCTCGACCTGCCGGACGACGCCGAAGGACGCCCCGTCGACGAGGTCGGCATGGACCGCCGGATGGCGGACCTGCTGCTGTCCGGCCGGATCGCCACCGACGAGGTGCTGGAGGCCGGGGACCGGCTGCTCGTCGTCAATCAGCGGCCCACCCGCCCCGGGGGCCGCCCGCAGGGCTCGGCGGTCACCATCCGCGACTCCACCGAGATGCGGCTCCTGAGCAGCCGGGCGGAAACGGCCCGCAGACGGCTCAAGCTGCTCTACGACGCCGGAGGTGACATCGGCACCACGCTCGACGTGGTGCGGACCGCCGAGGAGCTGGCCGACGTCGCCGTTCCCCGGTTCGCGGACTTCGTGACGGTCGACCTGGCCGACCCGGTGCTGAACGGCGACGAACCCGGCCCGGGCGACGACATGCGGCGCACGGCGGTCAACGGCATCCGCTCCGATCACCCGCTGTACCCGCTCGGCAGTCTGATCGGCTTCCTGCCGTCCACGCCGCAGGCCCGCGGTTACGGCACGGGCGCAGTCGAGCTCGTACCCGATCTGCGGGACGCGCCGGGCTGGCACGCCCAGGACCCGCGCCGGACGTCGGCGATCGTCGCCTACGGGATCCACTCGCTCATCGCCGCTCCGCTGAAGGCCAGGGGCGTCGTGCTCGGGGTGGTCAACTTCTGGCGGTCGCAGAAGCCGGAACCGTTCGACGAGGACGACCTGTCCTTGGCGGAGGAGCTCGTCGGCCGCGCCGCGGTCACCATGGACAACGCCCGCCGCTACACGCGCGAACACCATCTCGCCGTGACGCTCCAGCGCAGCCTGCTGCCACGGGGCCTGCCCGAGCAGAGCGCCGTGGACGTCGCGCATTTCTACCAGCCCGCCCAGTCCGGAGTGGGCGGGGACTGGTTCGACGTGATCCCGCTGTCGGGAAGCCGCGTCGGGCTCGTCGTCGGAGACGTCGTCGGGCACGGTCTGCACGCCGCCGCCACCATGGGGCGGCTGCGCACGGCCGTGCACAACTTCTCCTCCCTGGACCTGCCGCCCGACGAACTCCTCGCCCGTCTCGACAACCTCGTCCAGCGCATGGACCAGGAAGGCGACGGCACCGCCCCCGAGGGCGGCGTCCTGGGCGCGACCTGCCTGTACGCCGTCTACGACCCGATCTCCCGGAACTGCACCATGGCACGGGCCGGACACATGCCACCGCTCGTGGTCGCCCCGGACGGCACGACGACGATCTCGGAGCTGCCGGCCGGCCCCCCGCTGGGGCTGGGAGGCATGCCGTTCGAGACCGCGGAACTGCGCCTGGCGGAGGGCAGTCAGCTCGTCCTGTACACCGACGGGCTGGTCGAGGAGCGGAGCCGGGACATCGCAGACGGCCTGGAGAGGCTGCGTACGGCACTGAGCCGCCCCGACCGGGACCCGGACGCCAGCTGCCGCGCCGTACTCGACGCCCTGCTCCCCGGCCAGCCGTCCGACGACATCGCGCTGCTCATCGCCCGGACACGCACCCTGGGGCCCGACCGGGTCGCCCGGTGGGACGTTCCGTTCGACCCGCGCGAGGTCGGCACCGTGCGCGTCCGCGCGGCCGAGCAGCTCGCGGAGTGGGGCCTGGACGAACTCGCCTTCAGCACGGAACTGATCCTCAGCGAGCTCGTCACCAACGCCATCAGGTACGGCGCGGCGCCGGTTCACGTGCGTCTCCTGCGCGATCGCACCTTGACCTGCGAGGTGTGGGACAGCAGTAGCACCGCCCCGCACCTGCGGTACGCGGCCGGAATGGACGAGGGAGGCCGCGGACTGTTCCTGGTGGCACAGATCAGCGAGCACTGGGGCACTCGGTACACGCCGGAAGGCAAGGTCATCTGGGCCGAACAGGCCCTGCCCGCTGCCGACCGGACCCTCTCCTAGAGCGCGTGGCCTCCACCGGCCGGTCCTCGCCCTCGGGAGGGCGATGCGGAGGACGACCGCTCGACCTCCTCGGGGCCGTGGTGCGGACGCCGTCGGGACCGGGGGCGCCGGTGGACGGAGGCGCCCGGTCCGACGGTGCGGGGCGCGCGGGGCTCCGGCGGGAACTGCCGCGGCTTGCCGCAGGACCGATGGACGACGTCGCGCGACCGGGCCCCGGGTCCGGCCGTTCGCCCCTGCCGCTCCGCGGTAACCGCTGCTTCCACCGTACGGGTCGCACGGCACCGGCCCTGCCTGGATTCACCAGGAGGGCCGGCGGGTCGGGTGTTCCGGGGGAAGCCGGCCCCGGGGGTTCCGTCAGAACGCGAAGACCGCGCTGTCCGCCGTGCGGGCCCGCAGTTCACACGGGTTGCCGTACGTCGCCGACCAGGTGACGCGCCGGCCCTGCCAGACGCCGTCACCGGTGAGCGTGACCGGGTTCCACTCGCGCGTACAGGGGCGGCCTCCCCGTAAACCCGTCAGGTCCGTGAAGTCGCCGTCCACGGAGGCCAGTTCCCCGCAGGCCTCCTCCGGCGCGGGGTGGCTGCCGGACGGCACGGGGGCGCAGGTCAGGGTGACCGCGCGGACGACGGTGCCGGTCGCCGGGTGCGCGCCCTCAGCGAGGGTGAGCACGAGCGCGGACGGCGCGTAGAGGCTCGCGGGCGCCGCCTCGGCGGTGCCGGTGCCGGTGAAGGCGGTGCCGACGAGCGCGAGGCCTGTCGCGGTGGCGAACGCGGTGGCACCGAGGGTACGGAAGTAACGCACGGGGGTGTCCCTTCGTGGGGTGACGGGGGTGATGCGAGCCGATCGGCCGCGCACCGGAGTCTTGTCGACGCGGAGGGTGATCGCACACGTGGTCGCACCTTTCCGGCCGCGCCCTCCGACAGCCTCCTACCAACCGATCGTTCGGCCAGTTGAGAGGCGGTGTTCCGGTACTCCGCCCCGCCTCCCGGGCGCAGACGCCGCGGGCGGTCCAAACTCGAACGACCCCCTGACCTGCACCATCGCGGAAATGGTTCGGAATTCGACTGCCCGCATCCCCTCGTGATCGTCCGGAACCCAAGGCCCCGACACGTCACCCGTGTTCGCGGAAGGCGCGGCACGGGCGGCGGAGAAGCTCGGCATCACCCCGACGCCACCGCTCACCGGCGTCGGTGTCACCGCTCTGGCCGACCCCGGCCGCCTGGTCGAGGTCGAAGCCACGGCGGTCCTCGACCGACGGGGCTGGACAGCGCGACGTACGAGGCGGGGCCGGCGAACGCCTCGTCCCGGACGGCCGGCGCCCTGGACGGCACCGGGTCGCCGACCCGCACCGTCGTGTCGGGCAGGTCGATGGGGACCCGATCGAGCAGGTCGTCCAGCCGCCGGCGCCGCACCGACCGCCCGGCTCGGCGTGCTCCGCGCACCCGGGTCCCTGCCCACCGCGATCGCGGTCGCCCGCCGGGGCGGGTCAAGGCCGATCGGTCCCCGAGCGGCCCCTGAAACGGTCGAGGGGCCGTTTCAGATCTCTCTGAAACGGCCCCTCGACCTACGACTCCTTCGAGTCGGGACGACAGGATTTGAACCTGCGACCCCTTGACCCCCAGTCAAGTGCGCTACCAAGCTGCGCCACGTCCCGATGCGCGTCTCCGCGGGGTTCCTCCCGCGTCGCCGTGCAGGGAAAACATTACCTCACTCCGGAGGGTGGGATGACGCACGGGCTGTCACGGCCTCCGGGGTGAGGAGGTCGACGCCGCAGGTGGCGGCCAGGGCGGTGGCTTCGGCGAGGGCTTCGGCGGAGCCGGTGGCGTGCGCCAGGTCGAGACGGGCGCGGGCTTCCTCGTAGCGGGACGGCGACGCCGCGAGGTGCTCGACGGCCCGCTCCAGGAGGCGGCGGGACTCGGACGGGTCGGCGAAGAGGGCCAGGCAGCGGAGGGCTTCGCCGAGGGCGGTGTGCGTGCCGAGGCGCTCCGCGTGGACGTGGGCCTCGCGGGCGATCCGGACCGCGCGGTCCGGATCGGTGGGCGCCAGGGCGCGGGCGAGGTCGAGCGGCCAGGGAGCCCAGACGATGTGGTGACGGCCCCGGACGGTCAGGGCCTCGGCGGCGCCCTCCAGGGTGGACACGGCCTCGTCGACGCGGCCTTCGGCGAGCAGCAGCCGGCCGAGGACGCTGGGGCCGTCCGGCAGCACGATCGCGCCCGGCCAGGGCGGCCCGAAGGAGTACCGGTCGGCGACGGCGCGCGCCTCGCCGATGCGGCCCCGGGCGACGAGGGTGTCGACGAGGAGGCAGGCGGTGTCCCAGTGGACGGGCAGGCCGTCGCCGACGCGGTCGGCCAGCCGGAGCCCCTCCTCCAAGTGGTGCTGCGCGCGGGGCAGGTTGCCGCGGCGCCGGTGGACCAGGCCCAGGAGGGTGTGGGCGAAGGCGAGGTGGGCGCCGCTCCAGCCGGAGATCTCGAAGGCCCGGACCGCCTCGGTGAAGAGGGCCTCGGCCCGGTCGGGGCGGTCCGCGAAGGCGTAGGCGATGCCGGTGAGGGACGGGATCTCGAAGCCCCATTCCTGATCGGTCCAACCGAGCCCCCGGGCGGGTGCGCCGTCGACGAGGGCGAGGTCGCAGAGCCGTACGACCTCGGCGGCGGGCTCCCCGCGCATCATCGCGTCGAAGCCGCGGACGGTGATGAGGGCCCGCTCGGAGTTGTCGGCCCCGGTGAAGCCCGCGGTGAGTTCGGCGAGGCGGCGGGAGCGGTCCGGGCCGTCCGCCTCGGCGGCCTGGAACCCCTCGTACACGAAGTGCGCGCCCTGGAGCCGTCGGCGGCCGGTGCCGGGCGGCGTCCGGGCGTGTTCGAGGGCGGCGGTCCGCGCGGCCTCCTGGAGCTGGTTGTTGTGGGCGAGGGCCTGGACGAGCCGGAAGGTCGCGTCGATGCGCAGGTCGTCGTCGAGACCCGGCAGTTCGAGCGCGGAGCGCAGGTGGCCGACGGTGGCGGCGGGCGCGGTGAGCAGGGAGGAGCAGCCGAGTTCGTACAGGACCCTGGCGTACGCGTCGGGGCCGGGCGGTTCGACGAGGGCCCGCTCCAGGCAGCGGCGGGCGGCGTCGGGGGCTCCGACGGCGAGGTGTTCGACGGCGGCGGCCCGCAGCCGGCTCACCACCTCCTGGTCGTCGTCGGGGTGCACTTCCAGGAGGTGGCGGGAGACGGCGGCCGGTCCGTGGCCCGCCTGGGTGAGCGCCCAGGCCGCGCGCCCGTGCAGGGCGGTCCGTACGCCGGAGGGCACGGAGCCGTACACGGCGGTCGCGATGAGCGGGTGCGTGAACTCCAGCGGCGGGACGGGCACGAGGGCGAGGCCGTTCCGGCCGGTCGTCGGCGCCGTCACGATCCTGGCGGCCCGGAGGCGTTCGGTGTCCTCGGCGACCTGCTTCTCGTTCATGCCGGTGAGGGCCGCGAGGAGTTCGGGCGTGCTGTCCGTGCCGAGCACCGCGGTCGCCCAGGCGAGCTGCGTCGGGCCGCTGCCGAGCTCCTCCAGGCGGGCGACGAGTCCACCGCCGCGGGTGCCGGCGCCGAGGTCGCGGAGGAGGCCGGCGGAGCCGGCGACGGGTTCGAGCATCCGGTCACGGGCCTTGGCCAGCAACTCGACCATCTCGTAGGGGTTTCCGGAGGTCACCGTCCACAGTTCGCGGCAGAACGGTTCGTCCGCGTGCCCGCCGAGGGCGTCCCGGGCGAGTGCGGCGGTGGCGCCGGAGGTGAGGGCGTGCAGGCCCAGGGTGAGGACGGCGCGGTCCGCCAGCGCGGCGAGCGTCGCGGACGGACCGGGTCCCTGCGGCTCGCGCACGAAGGGGCGGTGGGCGAGGACGACGAGGGCGGGCAGCCGGCCGTCGTGCCGGGTCCGGGTGAAGGCGTCGAGCCAGGCCAGGGATTCGGCGTCGGCCCAGTGGACGTCGTCCACGAGCAGCACCGGGGGCCGGTCCCGCAACCGGTCCGCGAGGCGGTCCAAGAGCCGGGCGAGGCCGAGCAGCACGCCCTGCGGGTCCGCGGGCGCGTCGGAGGACGGCGGGGCGAGGCCGAGGGCCGGGGCCAGGAGGTCGAAGTGGTCGCCGAAGAGCTGCCGCACCTCGTCGGCGTCGAAGCCGTCCAGGGCGGGCTGGAGCAGCTGGCGGGTGAGGTGGAAGGGGACGGAGGTGAGGGTCTCGCCGCCCCGGGCGGTCAGCACGGTGCACCGGTCCCGGGCGGTGCGGTGTATCTCGGCGAGGAGCGCGGTCTTCCCTATGCCCGCGTCGCCCCGGTAGACGAGGATGCCGCCGCGTCCGGGGCCGCCGGTCCTGGCTCCGGCGACGAGTGCGTCGACCGCGTGGGCGGCCGCGGCGAGTTCCGGGCCGCGTTCGAGCAGACCGGCCCGCTCCGGGCCTCGTTCCGGCGGGCCGCCCCGCTCCCGGCCGCGGTCCGGCGGACCACTCCGCTCCGCGTCGGAGACGTCCGGCGCGAACGGCGTTGCGGGCGGCGACTGTTCGGGATCCGTCGGCACCGGTGACTCACTCCCCACACACGAACTGTTGGCATGACGCGTCCGGCACGACCCGCGCGGATCGGAACGGTGCCGGACCGATGAGCCTAGCGCTCGTGATCGTCCAGGGGGTGACAATGGACGGGTGAACCGGACAACGGGTGACGAGGGCGGGCGCGGCGGGGCCGGCGGCAGGGATCGTGACGAGGCGGGGCGCGCCCGGAGCGCCCGGCCGCGCGACGGGCTCGGCCGGCCGCTGCCGTACGGGACGGAGGGGGTGCCGCGACAGCCCGAGGGGGTCGTGCGCGGCCCCGACGAGACCCTGCGCGAGGCACAGCGGCTGCTCGACGCCGGGATGCCCTTCCACGCGCACGAGGTCTTCGAGGACGCCTGGAAGTCCGGCCCGGAGGAGGAGCGGGACCTGTGGCAGGGGCTCGCCCAGCTGGCCGTCGGCCTGACGCACGCGGCCCGCGGCAACACGGCGGGCGGGGCCAGGCTGCTGCACCGGGGAGCCGGCCGTCTGGCGGGGGCGGGCCGCTCCCCCGCGGGCGCGTACGGGATCGACGTCGGCGGACTCGTGGCGTGGGCGCGGGAGTTGGCCGGGCGCACGGAGGGCGGGGACCTGGTGGTGGACGCGGCGGCGGAGGCACCCCGGCTGCGGCCCGGGGCCCGTTAGCCGGCGCCCCGTCGACCCGGGGTCGATGGGGCGCCGGTCCACCGGGCCGCCGGGTCTCCGGGGCGCCGGGTCTCCGGGGCGCCGGGGCGCCGGGGCGCCGGGGCGCCGGTCCTGCCTCGTCGTTCTCGTGGCGGGGCGAGGAGAGCCGACCGGCGCGGCAGGGCGGCCGGGCGCCGCCCTGCCGCAACCTCCCGCACCGCGCTTCAGCCCGTCAGTTCCCGGCGCAGTACGGAGGTGTGGCTCACGGACGGGTCCTTCGCGGCCGTCAGGAGGGTGACCGTCTCGCGGGCGGCGAGCTCCCGGAGCCGGTCGAGCGCCGCGGCGGCCTCCGGGGCGCCGAGCTCGGCCCCGTAACGACGGCAGAACTCCTCGTACTCGCCCTCGGGGCCGTGGTACCAGCGGCGGAGTTCGATGGACGGGGTGAGCGCCTTGGGCCACTCGTCGACGTGGGCGTCCGTCTTCTTGATTCCGCGCGGCCAGAGCCGGTCGACGAGGACGCGCACCCCGTCGTCGGGTGACGAGTCCTCGTAGACGCGGCGGACGCGGACGTCGGGGGTGCGGCGGGCGGCGGCCATGGCTCCAGGGTGCGGGACGGAGCCGGACCCCGCCTCCCCCGACGCGCGGAGCACGGGCGGCTCGTGCTTCTCGACGTGCGCGGCGGGCGGGGCGGGCCGTGGCGGCGTGGGCGGGACCGCCCGCTCCGGCCGACGCGCCGGGCCGGCGGTCTCAGCCCTCGACGCCCAGGGCCGGGAGGAGGACGGCGTCGACGAAGGTGCGCATGGTCGCGGTGTCCGCGAACCGTTCCTCGAAGAGCCGCTCGATGCGGAGCATGCCCATGAAACAAGGGGCGACGAACCCGATCGCCGGGTTGTCGGCGTCGACCTCGCCGCGCTCGACCGCCCGTGCGACGACGGCGTCGATGGCGGCGACCTCGGGGGCGATGACGGTCTCGCGGAGGGCGGCGCGCAGGTCGGGGTGCTGGATGTAGGCCTGGGCGACGGCCTCCATGAGCTCGGTGTCCCGCTCGCGCCGGGAGGCGGCGATCCGGGCGGCCTCGCGCAGGTCGCCGGCGAGGCCACCGGTGTCAATGCCGGCGAAGACGATGCAGCGGCGCCGGGCGAGGGCGGCGGTCACGAGCTGGGGCTTGGTGCCCCACTGCCGGTAGAGCGTGGCCTTGCCGCACTTGGTGCGGGCGGCGACGCCCTCCATGGTCACCGAGTCGTAGCCGCCCTCACGGAGGAGACAGAGCACGGCGTCGTAGAGCTCCGTCTCGCGCTCCGGCGTGATCTTGCTACGACGGGCTGCGGCGGTCGCGGCCTCTGTGGACATCGATCCTCCCGGACACCTCTGGCTCTGCACATACGAGAGTAGGGGGTGCACAATCGAGACGCAAACGTATCGAGACGCTTGCGTCTCGATGAAAACGGATCTAGGCTCACTCCGTTTGCTGGCGATTTGACGGATTAGAGGGCCGCGCTATGGCTGTCGGGATACCCGGGACACGAGGACCACGTCCCGCAGGGCCGGGAATCCCCCCTACCCCGGACACCGCCCGGCATGACGGACGCGCCAGGCGCGATGAGCGCGACGGGCACGATGAGCGCGACGGGCGCCAGGAGGATGCGGGGGCCGCTCCCGAACGCGGGCCGGAAGCGGATCCCGGGCCGGAGACCGCGCCCGCCCCGCCCGCTTCGCCCCCCGCCCCCGCCCGGCCGCCGCTCCTGCGCGAGCTCCTGCTCGTCACCGCGCTCTTCCTCGTCTACAAGTTCGGCCGGCTCTTCGCCAACGGCCACGAGACCCGCGCCTTCCGGAACGCCGACCGCGTCTGGGACGCCGAGCGCGCGATCCACCTCCCCGGCGAGGGAACGATCCAGCAGCTCCTCCTGCACGGCGAACCGCTGATCCGGGCGGCCAACACGTACTACGCGGCCGTGCACTTCCCGGCCACCGTCGCCTTCCTCGTCTGGCTGTACTGGCGCCGCCCCGCGCACTACCTGTGGTCGCGCCGGGTGCTGGCCCTCGTCACCGGTGCCGCGCTCGCCCTGCACCTCCTGGTCCCGCTCGCGCCGCCCCGGATGCTCGCCGCCTCCGGACTCGTCGACACCGCCCGCGTCTACGGCCCCTCCGTCTACGGGGCGACGCCGGAGACGGACTCGATGGCGAACCAGTTCGCGGCCATGCCGTCCCTGCACTTCGGCTGGGCCCTCATGGTCGCGATCGGCCTGATCGCCGCCACCCGGTCCCGGTGGCGGGCGCTCTGGCTGCTGCACCCGCTGCTCACCCTGCTCGTCATCATCGGCACCGCCAACCACTACTGGTTCGACGCGCTCGCCGCCGCCGTCCTCCTCGGCCTCGCGCTGCTCGCCGTCCGCGCGCCCGGCCGGCCGACAACGCCCCCACCCGTCCCCCGCCCGCTCGGTGCGGCACCCCTCCCGGTCGGAGCCCTGCGATGAACCCCGCCGCCGGTACCGCGCTCGCGGTGCTCCTCTCCCTCGTCTCCGCCGCCGGATACGCGCTCGCCGCCGTCGCCCAGGCCCGGCTCGCCGCCGCCTCCCCCGCCGCTCCCGACGGGCGCGGCGCGCTGCGCGCCCTGCTCGCGCGCGGGCAGTGGTGGTGGGCGGTCGGCCTCAACGCGGCCGGAGCCCTCGCCCACGTGGCCGCCCTGCACTACGGCCCCCTGACCCTCGTCCAGCCGCTCGGCGCGCTGACGCTGGTGGCGGCGCTGCCGTTGGGCGCGTACTGCGCACGGCGCCGGGTGACCCGTACCGAATGGCGCGGGGCCCTGTGGACCCTGGGCGGACTCGTCGGGCTCGTCGCCGTGACCGGCCCCACGGCCCCCGGCGAGGCGCTCAGCCTGCGCGAGTCCCTGGTCGTCGCCGCGGCGACCGCGCTCCTGATCGCCGCACTGGCCTCCGGGCGGCTGCACGGGCGCCGGCGGGGCGGGACCGGCGGCACGGCCGCGCGCGGACTCGGGCACGCCACGGCCTCCGGGATCGCCTCGGGCGTCGCCTCGGCGCTCACCCAGACCCTGACGGCCGCACTCGCGCTCGACCTGCCCGGCACCGAGCCGACCTGGTGGCAGACCGCGCTGCTCGCGGTGCTGATCTCCGGCTTCGCCACCGGCGGCCTGCTGCTGTCCCAGGCCGCCTACCGGGGCGGGCTCGCGGCACCGCTGGCCGTCGTCAACCTCTCCAACCCGGCGGCCGCCGCGGTGATCGGCGTGGCCCTGCTCGGCGAGACCTTCCGCGCCGGCGCCTGGGGCTGGCTGACGGCGGCCGCCGCGTCGCTGGTCGCGGCGCGGGGCGTGGTCCTGCTGACGAAGGGCGGGGCGGCGGCGGAACCGGCGTCGACGGAGCCGGTGGCGACGGCCGGGCCGACACCGGTCGCGGTCCCGTCGGCCAGGGTCTCGGGCCCCGCGGCGGCAGCACCGTCGACCTCGCCGGTCCCGGCGGCCTCGCCGCTCGGGGAAGTGCTGCTCGCGGCCGTACCGGCGCCGCCCGTCGCCCCGGAGGCGCGGCCGAGGCAGGCGCCCCGCGTCACCGGTCGGGGCACACCGGAGGGCGAGGCGCTGCCGGCCCCGGTCGCGGGGTGAGGGGCCCCCTCCGCTCACGGACCGGCCGCCGCCCCTCCGGGCAGCCGCACCCACCTGAATGCGTCACCTTGACGACAATTACCCGCACCCCCTATCGTCAATGTGACGACAAGGGGTTTCCATGGCCGACATCACCCGGCGGGCCGGCTGGCGCCATCTGCGCTCCGCGCCCACCGCCCACATCCGCCACCAGCGCCGCGGCCGGCTCGTGCACGACGGCGAAGGGCTGAGCTTCTGGTTCCGGCCGCTCACCGCCGCCCTCTCCGAGGTGCCGGTGAACGACCGCGAGCTCGCGATGGCCTTCCACGCCCGCACGGCGGACTTCCAGGACGTGAGCGTGCAGTCCACCGTCACGTACCGGATCGGCGACCCCGGCGCGGCGGCCACCCGGCTCGACTTCTCGATCGACCCCGACACGGGCGCGTGGCGCGGAACGCCACTGGAGCAGATCGCCACCCTCCTCACCGAGACCGCCCAGCAGCACGCCCTCGACGTCCTCGCCCGCACCGCGCTCGCCGCCGCGCTCGTCGACGGCGTCGCGGCCGTACGCGACCGCATCGCGGCCGGACTCGCCGCCGAACCGCGCCTTCCGGACACCGGCATCGAGGTCGTCGCGGTCCGCGTGGTCGCGATCCGCCCCGAGCCCGAGGTCGAGCGCGCCCTGCGCACGCCCGCGCGTGAGCAGATCCAGCAGGAGGCCGACCGGGCCACGTACGAGCGGCGCGCGGTCGCCGTCGAGCGGGAACGCGCCATCGCCGAGAACGAACTCGCCAGCAAGATCGAGCTCGCCCGGCAGGAGGAGCGGCTCGTCGAGCAGCGCGGCACCAACGCGCGTCGCGAGGCCGAGGAGAACGCGGCCGCCGACGCGGTACGGGCCGAGGCCGAGGCCGCGCGGAAGGTCCGGCTGGCCCGGGCCGAGGCGGAGGCGGCGCGGGAGGTCGGCGAAGCGCGCGCCGGAGCGCAGTCCGCGTGGCTGCGGGCGCACGCGGAGGCCGACCCGGCGACCCTGCACGCCCTGGCGGTGACCCGGGCGGCGGAGAACCTGCCGCGCATCGAGCACCTGACGCTCTCCCCGGACGTGCTGACCGGGCTGCTCGCCAGGCTGGGCGGCGAGGGCGGGGCGCGGCCGTGAGCCTCGCGCCGCGCGCGGTGCTCGTGCACCGGACCACGGAGTACGAGGAGCTGCTCGCCCGGCACGGCACGCACGGGCAGGCCGCGTTCTTCCTCTCCGCGCGCGGCCGCTCCGTCGACGCGGTGCGCGAGCGGCACGAACGCGCCCGGCGGGCGCTCGCCGAGGTGGCGGCCGCGGTTCCGCTGACGTGGCGCCAGACCCGGGTCGAACGCGCCGACCTGGACCGGTTCCTGTTCGGGCCCGAGGACGTCGTCGTGGTGGTCGGACAGGACGGACTGGTCGCCAACGCGGCGAAGTACCTGACGGGGCAGCCGGTCATCGGCATCGACGCCGACCCCGGGCGCAACCCGGGCGTCCTGGTCCGGCACCGCCCGGACCGGGCACGGCGGCTGCTGCCGTACGCGGCGGGGGCGGGGGCGGCGGTCGACGAGCTGACGATGGTCGAGGCGGTCACCGACGACGCCCAGCGGCTCCTCGCGCTGAACGAGATCTACGTCGGGCCACCCGGCCACCAGACCGCCCGCTACGCGCTCGGGCTCGACGGCACGGACCTCCCGCCCGAGCCCCAGGCCTCCTCGGGCGTCCTGGTGGGCACCGGCACGGGCGCCACGGGCTGGCTCCGCTCCCTGTGGGAACAGCGCTCCAGCGCGCTCGCCCTGCCCGCGCCGGCGGACGCGCGGCTCGCCTGGTTCGTCCGCGAGGCCTGGCCGTCACCGACGACCGGCACCACCCGCGTCGAAGGCCTCCTGGACGCGGGGCGGGGGCTGCGGCTCACCGTCGAGTCGGACCGCCTGGTCGCCTTCGGCGACGGGGTCGAGTCGGACGCCCTCGAACTGACCTGGGGCCAGACGGTCCGCCTCGCGGTGGCACCCTCCCGCCTACGGCTGATCCACTGAACACCGCCCCCCACCCCTACGAGCCCGCCCACCCGCCGGGGCCCGTTGTGGCCAATCGTTCGGCCGGGACGTCGCCCCCGCCCACCCCGTCGTGGGCAACCGTTCCGCCGGGGCGGCGCCCGCCCCGCTGCGGGCTGCGCCCACCCACCCCCCGTTGTGGGCAACCGTTCCGCCGGGGCGAAGGGGGTCCCCCCTGCTCGAGCGAAGCCGAGAGCTTGGGGGAGGGTGGGCACAACGGAACGGCGCCCCTGCCGGCACCCGAGGCTCCCGCGCCCGAACCCGCACCGGCAGGTACGGCGCACACGGGTGCGGGCCCAGGCGCGGAACGCGGAGGCGCCGCTACGGGCGCCGTCCCGTGTGCCCACCCTCCCCCAAGCTCTCGGCACTGCTCGAGCAGGGGGACCCCCTCGCCCAGCGGGACGACTGCCCACACGTCGGGTGGCGGGGAGGGCACCGCCCCGGAGCGCGCGGGCCCCGCACGGCGGATGGTGGGGGCACCGCTCCGCCGGGCGCAGCCCGCGGGTGGGGAAGGCGCCGCCCCGCGGCCGGAATCGATCGGCGGCGGACCGGCGGAACCCGGCACGGCGCTATGCTCGCCCCGCTTCGCCCGGCTTCCGACCGCCCGGGCGTCCGCCCGCCTCCCCGGCCCGGCCGTCGAAGGACACCCATGACCTCCGCCTCCCCCGGTTCCCTGTCCGTCTCGTCCGCCACGCCGCAGGACTGGGCGCTCGTGCGGTCCTGGGCCGCCGAGGAGGGGTGGAACCCCGGGCTCTCCGACGTCCCGGCCTTCTTCGCCCAGGACCCCGCCGGCTTCTTCCTCGGCCGGGTCGACGGGGAGCCCGTCTCCGCCGTCTCGGTCGTCACCTACGACGACTCCTACGCCTTCCTCGGCTTCTACCTCGTCCGCCCCGAACTCCGCGGCCTCGGCTACGGGCTGGCGACCTGGCGCGCCGCGCTCGCCCACGCCGGCGGCCGGGCCGTCGGGCTCGACGGGGTCCCGGCCCAGCAGGACAACTACCGCCGCTCCGGCTTCACCACCGCCCACCGCACCGCGCGGTACGTGGGCGAGGTCCCGGCCCCCGACCGCCCCGCGGCCGACCTCGTGGCCGCAGGGCGGATCGATCCGGCCGTCCTCTCCGCGTACGACAACGCGTGCCACCACGCCGACCGGCCCCGGTTCCTGAACACCTGGCTGACCACCCCCGGCCATCGGGCGCTGGCCCGCGTGACCGACGGCCGGTTGACCGGGTACGGGGTGGTTCGTCCCGCCCAGGACGAGGCCCGGGTGGGGCCGCTGTTCGCGGACACCCCGGCGGACGCCGCGGCCCTGCTCGACGGGCTCGCCGCCGAGGCCCGGGAGTTCGGCGCGGCCCGGATCGCGGTCGACATGCCGGAGGCGAATCCGGCGGCGGCCCGGCTGGCCCGGGAGCGCGGCCTGGAGCCGACGTTCGAGACGGCCCGGATGTACACGGGCCCGGTCCGCCCCGTGGCACGGGAGCGCGTCTTCGGCGTCACCACGCTCGAACTCGGCTGACCCCGCCGCACCTCGCCCTCCCGCCCGAACCGTCCGAACCGTCCGAACCGCCCGAACCGCCCGAACCGTCCGAACCTCCCCTCGCCGCGGCGCCCCCAGGCCTCCGGCCAGGCCCCTCCCGGGCTCCTCGCCCGGGCCCCGCACGTCTCCGCACGTCCCGCGCCCCGCACGTCTCCGGACGCCTCCGCGCATCCCCTCGTCCCCCTCCCCTCACCGGACCCCCGCCGCCCCGTGAGGGGTGACAAGGGTTTTCCCCGTATCGGGTTCACCCCCCCGTTCCCTACTGTCCTCCGCACCGGCAGATATCATCCCCCGAGCGCACCATGACAGGTGCATGCGGAGGGTGCTGTCCGCCGGTGGCGGCCTTGACCCGGGCCGTCGCGCCGGTGGCGGCGCACGGGCCCCCCAAGCCCAGGGAACCTCGGACGCGACCCCACTTCGCCCCGTGCGTCCCCGCGCCGCCGCCACTGCTCCGCAGTTACGTCGTACTCGAAAGGGCCACACCTTGAACGGTTCCAGGCGGAGAGTCATATCCGTGGTCGCGAGCGCCGCGATCCTCGGTGCCGCTGCCATGACCTCCGGGGCGTTCGCCGCCGCCCCGGTCGCTGCCAGCCCGAAGCCGGTTCCGGCTTCCCAGGCGATGCGGGCGCTGCCCGACGCCCCCGTCGAGAAGGTGATCGTCACCTACAAGAGCCGGACCGCCGAGGCCGGTTCCAACACCGCCGCGAAGAGCGACACGGCCGAGAAGGCCGCGAAGACGGGCGAGAAGCTCTCCTTCGAGCGCCGCCTCGCCGGCGGTGGCGCCCTCGTCGACCTGGGCGACAAGGCGACCAAGCAGGACGTGACCGAGGTCATGGACGCGTTCCGCGCCGACCCCTCCGTCGCCTCGGTCGAGCCCGACATCCGCGCCTACGCGATGGCGGTCGCCCCGAACGACACCGACTACGCCAAGCAGTGGGACCTCTTCGAGCCCACCGGCGGCATGAACGTTCCTGCCGCCTGGGACAGGACGACCGGCTCCGGCGTCACCGTCGCCGTCATCGACACCGGCTACGCGGCCCACTCGGACGTGGCGTCCAACGTCGTCGCCGGGTACGACTTCATCTCGGACTCCACCGACGCCCGCGACGGCAACGGCCGCGACGCGGACGCGAAGGACGAGGGCGACTGGAACGCCACCGCCGGCGAGTGCGGCACCGGCTCCACGGCCTCCAACTCCTCCTGGCACGGCACCCACGTGGCCGGCACCATCGCCGCGACCACGAACAACACCAAGGGCATCGCGGGCATCGCGTACAACGCGAAGATCCAGCCCGTGCGCGTGCTCGGCAAGTGCGGCGGCTCGTCCTCCGACATCGCCGACGCCATCACCTGGGCCTCCGGCGGCTCCGTGCCGGGCATCCCGGCCAACCCGAACCCGGCCAAGGTCATCAACATGAGCCTGGGCGGCGCGAGCTCCACCTGCCCGAGCGTCTACCAGACCGCGATCAACGGCGCCGTCTCGCGCGGCACCACCGTCGTCGTCGCCGCGGGCAACAGCAACGCCAACGCCTCCGGCTTCACCCCGGCGAACTGCACCGGCGTCATCACCGTGGCGTCCACCAGCCGCGAGGGCAACCGGTCGTACTACTCCAACTACGGCAGCATCGTCGACGTGTCGGCGCCCGGCGGCGAGACCCGTCGCTCGACCGACACCCCCGGCACCGTCACCACCCCCGAGAACGGCATCTACTCCACGCTGAACTCGGGTCTGACGACCCAGTCGACCGAGACCTACAAGCCCTACCAGGGCACCTCGATGGCCGCGCCGCACATCGCCGGCCTGGCCGCCCTGCTGAAGTCGGCCAAGAGCACGCTCACCCCGGCCGACGTCGAGTCCGCGATCAAGAACACCGCCCGCCCGCTGCCCGGCACCTGCACCGGCGGCTGCGGCACCGGCATCGCCGACTCCGCGAAGGCCGTGGACTCGGTCCTCAACACGACCCCGCCGACCGGCACCGTCTTCACCAACGCGACGAACGTGACGATCGCCGACAACACCACCGTGTCGTCCTCGATCGCCGTCACCGGCCGCGCCGGCAACGCCCCCGCCACCCTCAAGGTCGGCGTGGACATCAAGCACACCTGGCGCGGGGACCTGGTCGTCGACCTGGTCGCCCCCGACGGCACGGTGCGCAACCTGAAGGCCTCGTCCTCCTCGGACAGCGCCGACAACGTCCTGGCCACCTACACGGTCGACGCGTCGAGCGAGGTCGCCAACGGCACCTGGAAGCTCCAGGTCCGCGATGTGGCCACGGGTGACACCGGCTACATCGACTCGTGGAGCCTCACTTTCTGACGCACCGCCCGCACCACCTCTGAACCACCCCCCACATCAGCATCATTGCTGGTCAGCAACGCGCCCGTGGTCTACACCACTGGCGCGTTCTGGCGTTGTGGGAGCGCGTCCACCCCGGGCCCCCTGTCCGTATGTCGGACAAGGGGCCTGGACTGTGCCGGTCCGCTCCGTATCCTCTGCGCACGGGGTCCATGGGCCGGGCCCCGAGGGGCCGGAGGTGGTGGACAGTGACGACAACTCCGCAGAGTCCTGCCCCGGTGGGCCGGGAGGAGCTCCTCAACCGGCTGGAACGCGCCCTCCACGCCCGGGGCCGCGCCCTGCTCACCGGCCCCGCCGGCGTCGGCAAGACCGAGGTCGCGCTCGCCGGGGCGGCCCGCGCGGAGGCCCGCGGCGAGACCGTGCTGTGGCTCGCGACCCTCCCGTCCGACCGCGAGATACCCGGAGCGGCCGCCGCCGCGCTCGTGGCCTCGGTGGCGGCGACCGTCACCTGGCCGGGGCTCGGCACCAGCCGCCCCGAACCGCCCGCCGCGCCCCTCCAGGACCCGTACGGGACCGGAGCGACCGGAACCGATCCGGCGGCGGGCCCGCCCCGCCCCGACTCCCCCGTCCCCGACGCCCTGTCCTCCGGGATCCTCTCCTCCGGCGTGCTGAACTCCGGGATCTTCTCCTCCGGGGTCTTCGACCAGCTGCCGGGCCCCCAGCGCACCGCCGTCGCCATGCTCTGCCGCGAGGCGCCGATCGACGCCGGCGGCTGGGACCCGATCGCGCTGCGCCTCGGCATCGCCCGGATCCTGCGCGCCCTGACCTGCCGCGGCCCCGTCCTGCTCGTCGTCGACGGGGTGCAGCACATCGACGCGGACAGCGCCGACCTGCTCCGGTTCGCCCTCCACCTGGCCCCGCCCTCGCTGCGGGTGGTGGCGGTGGAGACCCCCGAGCCGTACGCCGAGACCCACGAACCGCACCGGGAGAGCCACCGCCCCGAGGACCCGCACGCCGCGCACCTCTGGGTGCCGTCCGAGGCGGACGTGCTGCGCGTCCCGCCGCTGCAGGCCGACGAGATCGCCGAGCTCCTCATCCACCACCGGCTGCCCTCCCGGATGGCCGGCCGCATCCACCGCGCGAGCGGCGGCAACCCGCGCCTCGCGCTCGCCGTCGGTCGCTCCCTCGCCGACGCGCGGACCCCGGTGCACCACGCGGAGGCGCTGACGCTCTCCGGGCGCGCCCGCGACCTGGCCCGCCAGCTCCTGGGCGCGGCGCCGCCCGCCGTGCGCGAGACGCTGCTGCTGGCCGCGCTCGCGCTGCGCCCCTCCGCCACGCTGGTGCGGCGGGCCGGTCGGCCCAGTGCGGAGGCGGACCTCGCCGCCGCCGAACGGGCCGACCTGGTGTCGCTGTCCGAGGACGGCTCGGTGACGTTCACCGCCGGACTGCTGCCCTCCACCCTGGTGCACGACGCCTGTTGGGCCGAGCGGAGCGCCGGACACGCGGCCCTCGCGGAGGTCGTGGACGACCCCGTCGAGGCGGTGCGGCACCGGGCGCTGGCCACCGAGCGGCCGGACGAGGAACTCGCCGCCGAGGTCGCGGCCGCCGCCGACCTGGCCCGGCGGCGCGGGAACAGCGCGCTCGCCGCCGAACTGGCTCTGCTGGCCGCCGAGTCGACCCCCGGTCGGCACGGGACGCGGCGGATCACGCGGCTCGTCGACGCCGCCGAGGAGGCGGCCCGCGCCGCCCGCGCCGACCTCGCGATGCGGGCCGCCACCGATCTGCTCGCCCGGGACGCGGGGCCGTCCGACCGGGTCAGGGCGCGGCTCGCCGTGCTCGACACGGCGGGCCAGGGGCTCACCGGGCTCGACGAGATGTACGTCCACGCCATGGAGGACTCCGAGGGGGACACCGCCCTGCGGGCCGCCGTGCAGCTGCGGCTCGCCGTCAAGTACGTGCTGGCGGACGGCGATCCGGAGCGGTCGCGGACGGCGGCGGTCGAATCGGCCGCGTTGGCCGCCTCGATGGGCGATCCCCGGCTCGCGGCGCAGGCCCTGACCGTGCAGGCGCGGATGGAGCGGGCCCTCGGCTTCCCGGACGCCGAGGCCGTGCTCGCCCAGGCCCGCGGCCTGGAGCGGGCCGAGCGTCCGCTCGGCATCCGCAACGCCGCCCAGATCCTGACGATCCGCCACGCCCTCTTCGACGACCGGCTGAACGACGCCCGGGACGAGCTGAACGCGCTCCTGCCCCTGGTCCAGCGGCGCGGTTCGGTGGAGGACACGATCGAGCTGTTCTCCACGCTGGCCGCGATCGAGTCCCGCCGGGGCGCCTGCGCGGCCGCGCTCTCGCACGCGGGGCAGTCCCTCGCGCTGACCCTGGAGGCGGGCCTCTCCCCCGGCCCCGCCTGGTACACGCTGGCGCTCGCGGAGACGGCCGGCGGCAGCTTCGCGCGGGCCGCGAGCTACGCCCGGCGCAGCGTGCAGGCCTCGGAGGAGGAGGGCGACCGCGTCTTCCTCTCGCGCAGCCGGTACGCGCTCGGCCGCGTCCAGCTGATCACCGGCGACGTCGCCACCGCCCTGGAGACGCTGCGGCGGGTCCAGGCCGACGAGCGCGCCCAGTCGACGGTGGACCCCTCGATGCTGCGCTGGCACGAGGAGCTGGCGGAGGCGCTGCTCGCCCAGGACGCGGCCGACGAGGCCCTGGCGCTCCTGGCGGAGGTTCGGCCGGTGGCGGAGCGCCTGGGCCGGTCCACGGTCCTGCTGGGCTGCGACCGGGCGTACGCGCTGTGCCTGGCGTCGGAGGGGCGTACGGACGAGGCGGCGGAGCTGCTCACCCGCACGGCCGAGAGCTTCGGCCGGGCCGGGCTGCCGCTGGAGCGGGGGCGCGTGCTGATCGCCCTGGCCCGGGTCGAGCGCCGGCGCCGGCGCCGGTCGGCGGCGCAGACGGCCCTGCACGAGGCGGCCTCGGTGTTCGAGCGGGCCGGGGCGGCTCCGTGGCTGGCCCTGGCGAGCGAGACGCCGGCCGGCGAGGGCGCCGGGCCCGGTGCCGGGGTCGAGGAGTCGGTGCCCGCGCTCTCCGCCCTGACGGAGGCGGAACTGCGCCTCGCCCGGCTGGTGGGCCAGGGCGCGAGCAACCAGGAGGCGGCGGCGAAGCTGTACCTGAGCGTGAAGACGGTGGAGGCGCGGCTGACCCGCATCTACCAGAAGCTCGACGTCCGCTCCCGCGCGCAGCTGGCGACGGCCCTGCGTCCGTGACGGCTCCGGGCGGCGGCGGTACGTCGCCCCCGGCACCCCGCGGGCCCGCACCCGCACGAACGGCCCCTCCCCGGGCCCCGGCCGCCCCGCCCCCACCCGGGGCCCGCCCCACGACGGGCCCGCGCCGAAGCGCCCGGGGCGCGGGGGCCGCGCGAACGGTCCCCCGGCCTCCGCCCGGCGGCCCGGCACCCGCCCGGGCCCGCCCGTCGGGCGCCGTCGCGCGGTTCAGTCCGTCGCGGCGCCGAACCACTCGGCCAGGGGGCCGAGGAGGTCCTCCTGGGCCTCGCCGACCCACACGACGTGGCCGTCCGGCCGCAGCAGCACGGCGGGGGCGTCCAGCTCCTCGCTGTCGTCGACGACGTGGTCGACGCGGTCCGCCCAGCCCTCCACCGAGAGCCGGCCGGTCCGGTCCAGCAGCAGGCCGCGGCCGCCGTGCGTCAGCTCGTACAGCCGCCCCCGCTTCAGCGCCACGTCCCGCAGCCGTCGGCCGAGGAGTTCATGGCCCTCGCCGAGGTCGTAGCGGACGTCGACGGCGGTGATCATGCCGGTCACGTACCGGTTGACCTCCTCGAAGTCCATCAGCTCCGCGAACAGCTCCCGCAGCGCGGTCGCCCCGGCGTCGGTGCCGAGCAGCGTCATCTGCGCGCGGGTGTTCCGCACCACTCGGGCGCCGACCGGGTGCCGTTCGGCCTCGTACGTGTCGAGCAGTCCCTCCGGCGCCCAGCCGGCGACCGCGGCGGCCAGCTTCCAGCCGAGGTTGAAGGCGTCCTGGACGCCGAGGTTGAGGCCCTGGCCGCCGGTCGGCGGGTGGATGTGCGCCGCGTCGCCGGCCAGGAACACCCGGCCGACCCGGTAGCGCTCGGCCTGCCGGGTGGCGTCGCCGAAGCGGGACAGCCAGCGGGGCGAGTGCACGCCGAAGTCGGTGCCGGCGACGGCCCGCAGCCGCTTCTTGAAGTCGTCGAGGGTCGGCGCGGTCGCGCCGTCCTCGGCCACCGCGTCGGCGGGCACGCCGACGCGGCACACCCCGTCCGCCAAGGGCTGGACGCCGAAGCGCAGTTGGGTCTTGCGGACCTCCGCGACGACGGAGGCGATCGTCTCCGGGTCGGCGGTCACCTCCATGTCGCCGAGGAGGGTCCAGACGGTGGCGGGCTCACCGGGGAAACCGACGCCGAGCAGCTTGCGCACCGTGCTGCGGCCTCCGTCGCACGCGGCGACGTAGCGGGCGCGCAGTTCGGTGCCGTCCGCGAGCCCGACGGTCACCCCGTCCTCGTCCTGGTCGATGCCGACCACTTCGGCGCCGCGCCGGATCTCCGTGCCGAGTTCGAGCGCGCGCTCCTGGAGCAGCCGCTCGGTGACCGGCTGCGGTGTGGCGAGGCCGTACGGGTGGGCCGTGTCGAGCCGCTCCGGCCACGGCTTCATCACGCCTCCGAAGAGGCCGCCGACCTGGAACCTCTCGCTGACCGCGGCGAACCGACCCAGCAGGCCCCGCTGGTCCATCACCTCGACGCTGCGCGCGTGCAGGCCCTGCCCGCGGGACTCCCGGGTCGGCTCGGCCAGCTTCTCCAGGACGACCACGCGGACGTCGTGGAGCCGCAGTTCGCTCGCCAGCATCAGACCGGTCGGTCCGCCGCCGACCACGATCACATCAATCATCAGTACGCCCCGTTTTCCGCAGGTCCTTGCTCGGAACGGAGATTCTGCGACATGGCGGGGGCCTTGCCGCAAGGCCCCCGGTGCGCTATATCTTGAGAGTGGCAAGGAGAGGTCGTCCCTCCTTGCCTTTGTTCGTTCTCCGGCCCTTCGCCTTCGGACCGCTCGAAGAGCTGCCGCCACCGGCCGCCGGAATCCGCTACCGGTCGGCCTCCGCGAGGGCGACGGCGTACGTGCCGCGGGCGGTGGTCCCGTCGGGGAGGCTCCACTCGGCCGTGACCCGGCCCCGGCCCGGCGTGCCGTCCTCGCCGGGGCGCAGCACGCGCCGCACCCGGAGCGTCAGCGGTGCGGCCGCGCCGGTCTCCCGCACCTCCACGTCGGTGCGGTCGGCGCCGTCCGTGACCCGTACGAGCTCCGCACCGGTCCCGGCGGGGGCGAGCTCGGCGGAGACGGTGGGGTCGGGCGCGTCGGTGAGGGACTGGGCCTGTGCCTCGGTCCGGCCGGCGAGCAGGGCGTACAACTGGGCGACGAGCACCGGGTCGTGGGCGCCGTCGTAGATCCAGCGCGTGCCGAGGACGCCGTGTTCGGAGGTGCCGATGAGGGCGTGCTCGGCGCCCTCCAGGGGCGCGCCCCGGTAGGTCATCGGGACGAGGTAGGCGACCGCGTCCGGCGCGGCGCCGTCGGTGACCGCCATGAACTCGATGCCCACCTCGCCGGCGGGGTCGTCCAGCCGGAAGCCGCCCGCCTTGGCCGGCCGCGGCTCCTCGGCCCCACCGGTGTACCAGGCGCGGGTGGGCAGCCAGGAGGCGAGCAGTTCCAGCTTCGTGGGCTGCATCGTGGTGTGGTGGATGACGGCCATCGTGCGTTTCTCCCTCTCGCCGCGGTCCGGGCGGCCGTGGCTCGGGCCCGGAGCACCGCAAGCCTACCGACGGAGCCGGAGCCGGGGCCTGGGGCCGGCGCGGGTCCCCGGCCGTCCGGCCGCACCCCTGATAATCTGCGAAATGTCCTGAATGTAACCTTGCACTCCTTTGTGCCGCCGCAGAGTCGGGAGCAGCAATGACCGGTGGACCCGAGCCCATCAGCGCCGTCGCCCGCGAGGAGCTCGAGCGCGAGCTCGCCGAGTTGCGGACCGAACGCGAGGCCGTCGCCGCCACCCTGCGGGACGGCGGCGGGGACGAGGCCGGCGACCGGGCCGACCAGGCCGACGAGTTGCAGCGCGCCGACGACCTCGACCGCCTGGACGCCGACATCCAGGAGGTCGAGGGGCGGCTCCGGGAGGGGTCCGTCGCGGCGGCTCCGCCCTCCGACGCGGTCGGCGTGGGCAGCAGCGTGACCGTGCGCTTCGAGGACGGCACCGAGTCGACCGTCCGGGTCGGCGAGCTCGCGAACGCCCTGGACGCGACCCTGGTCACCGCCGACAGCCCGCTCGGCCGGGCCCTGCTCGGCCACGGCGCCGGCGACACCGTCACGTACGAGACCCCCGAGGGCCGGACGACCGCGGTCGTGCTCTCGCTCGGCTGACGGCGCCGGGCCCGCCGACGGTCGCACCGGTCAGCCCGTGACGATCCCGGTGACGAGGTTGATGGTGGTGGCCAGGATGCTCGCCCCGAAGACGTACGACAGCAGACAGTGCCGCAGGACGACCGACCGGACCGTGGGGCTGGAGACGTTCGTGTCGGAGACCTGGCAGGTCATGCCGAGGTTGAAGCTGAAGTACAGGAAGTCGCTGTACTTCGGCGGGACCGGGGAGTTGAAGTCGATCCCGCCGCCGGGGTTCAGGGCGTAGTAGAGGTACGCGTACCGGGTGGCGTACATGAGGTGGAGCGCCGCCCAGGCCATGAAGACGCCGCAGAGCGCCGTCGCGGCCGCCGCGTGGCTCAGGTCGGTGCGGCCGACCAGGAGCAGCACGACGATGCCGACGAGCCCGCACAGGGAGGTCGCGACGACGACGAGTTCCTCGACGACGGGCCGGAACTCCTCGCGCCGGACGTTGTGGTGGGTCGTGGCGGCGTCCATGGGCCACAGGACGATCCAGCCGGTGGCGACGAAGACGGTCTCGGCCGCGGCGATGCCGGCGAGGACGCCCAGCGGCACGCGGGCCGGGGCGGCGACGGCCGCGCCGACCGCCGCCCCGGCGAACGCCGAGACGGCGAGCCGGGGCACGGCGCCGAGGAGCCGTCGTTCCATCGGCTCAGGTCTCCAGGACGACGACGGCCTCGTCCGTGTGGGTCAGGAAGGTCAGCGTCTCCTGGAGGTACAGCTCCACGCCGGTCGCGTCGTGCGCGGTGTAGCCGATCGCCACGTCCTGGCCGATGCGCAGCGCGAAGTCACCGCCCCGGGTGGAGAGGACGAGACCGCCGTCGAGGGCGGGCGCCCAGATCGGGGAGCCGTCGAGCATCCGGGCGAGGTGGGCCGCGATCGGGTAGCCGTGGTCGGAGGTCTCGCTGACCGCCCGGTACTGGTCGGCGCCGAGCAGCAGGGCGTAGGGCCCGTCGACACCGGCGAGCCGCAGGGCGGTGAGGGCCCGGCTGACCGCGTCGGGGTAGTCGCGGGGTTCGGTCGGCAGCCGCAGCGGCGGGTTGGAGCTGCGGCCGCGCAGCCCTTCGATCCCGGCGGCCCCGTACCCCTCGAAGACCATGCGGTCCTCGATGAGCGCCAGGGCGCGGGCCGCGTCCTTGACGGGTTGCCAGTCGGAGTCCTCGGAGCCGCGCTCGACGTCGTCGACGGCGGCCCGGGCGACGGTGAACGGCACCCGGAGCTCGACGAGGGGCCGCGCCTCGCGCAGCCGCGCCGTGGCGCCGGGCGCGGGCGCCGTCAGGTCGGAGAGGTGGCCCGTGCCGACGGCGGAGAGCTCCGGTCCGGCCGGGTCGGGGACGTCGACGACGCGGCGGCCCGCGACGTTGCGGCGGAAGGTGCGGCGGGCCTCCTCCTCGATCTCGGCCCAGGCGGCCGCGGTGATCGGGGCGAGTTCGCGGTGGAGGTTGTTGGTGGACTCGGGGGGCGTCATGGGGCGAGGGCTCCTTTCAGGCTGCCGATGCCCAGGGTCTCTTCGGGGGCCGCGGCGGCCGGCGGGGCGGGGAGGTCGTCGAGGAGGTCGGCGCTCGGCACGAAGAAGAGGCCGCCGGTCACGGCCCGGGAGAAGTCGAGGATGCGGTCCGTGGTGCCGGGGGGATCGCCGAGGAACATGTTGCGGAGCATCCGCTCGGTCACGGCGGGCGTCCGCGCGTAACCGATGAAGTAGGTGCCGAACTCGCCGGTGCCGACCTGGCCGAACGGCATGTTGGCGCGGAAGATCTGCTGCTGGACGCCGTCCTCGTCGGTGACCGTGTTCAGCGTGACGTGCGAGTCGGCGGGCTTGACGTCGTCGGACAGTTCGATGTTGGAGCCCTTGGCGCGCCCGATGACGTGCTCCTGCTGCTCGACGGTGAGCGCGTCCCAGGCCGCCATGTCGTGCACGTACTTCTGGACCATCACGTAGCTGCCGCCCCGGAAGTCCGGGTCCTCGTCGCCGATGTGGACCGCGCCGGCGGCCGTCGCGCCCTCGGGGTTCTCGCTGCCGTCGACGAAGCCGAGCAGGTCGCGGTCGTCGAAGTACGCGAAGCCGTGCACCTCGTCGACGACGGTCACCGCGGCGCCGAGGGCGGCCACGACGTGCCTGGCCAGCTCGAAGCAGAGGTCCAGGCGCTGGGCGCGCAGGTGGAAGAGCAGGTCGCCGGGGGTGGCCGGGGCGCGGTGGCGGGGGCCCCGCAGCGCCGGGAAGGGGTGCAGCTCGCGGGGGCGGGGGCCGCCCACGAGCCGGTCCCACCCCTCGGAGCCGATGCCGGCGACGCAGGTGAGGTACGAGTCGGGGGCGCGGAACGCCACCGAACGGGTCAGTCCCGTCAGGTCCCGGAGCGCCTCCCGCACCGCGGTCTCGCCGCCCGGGTTGACGGTGGCCACCAGGAAGACGGCCGCCTGCGAGGGCGGGACGACGACGTACTGGGGTACGGCCATGGCGCTCCCACGAGAGTTGGACGAAAAGCCGTGAAGGGGACGGCGTCAGCCTAGGTGCGCATGATCCGGTACGCAGCCCGGCGCGCGCCCTCCGGCGGCCGTCAGGCCACGGCGGTGCTGCCCGACTCCTCGTGCTTGCGGACCGTGCAGTGCAGCGAGTCGTCGACGACGTCCGCGACGATCGTGTCGCCGGGGTCCGCCTCGCCGCCGAGGAGGAGGGTGGCGACGCGGTTGTCGAGCTCCGCCTGGATCGTGCGGCGCAGCGGCCGGGCGCCGAAGGCCGGCTGGTAGCCGTGGGCGACGAGCAGCTTCTTCGCCGCCTCGGTGACCTCCAGGGTCATGCCCTGGGCGTGGACGCGGTGCTTGCTCCGGTCGAGGAGGTGGTCGACGATCTCCGACAGGTCCTGCTCGGTGAGGCTGTGGAAGACGATGATGTCGTCGATGCGGTTGAGGAACTCGGGCAGGAAGCGCCCCCGCAGGTCCTCCATCAGCTCGTCCTTGAGCTCGGCGGCGTCGCCCTCGTGCGCGAGGATGCGGTGGGCGCCGATGTTGGACGTCATGACGACGACGCAGTGGCGGAAGTCGACCGTGCGGCCCTGTCCGTCCGTGAGGCGCCCGTCGTCGAGGATCTGGAGCAGCGTGTTGAAGACGTCGGGGTGCCCCTTCTCCACCTCGTCGAAGAGCACGACGCTGTACGGCTGGCGGCGGACCTTCTCGGTGAGCTGGCCGGCCTCCTCGTAGCCGACGTATCCGGGGGGCGCGCCGACGAGGCGGGCGACCGTGTGCTTCTCCTGGAACTCGCTCATGTCGAACCGGATCATGCGGTCCTCGGCGCCGAAGAGCAGCTCGGCGAGGGTCTTGGCGAGTTCGGTCTTGCCGACGCCCGTGGGTCCGAGGAAGAGGAAGGAGCCGACGGGCCGGTTCGGGTCGCCCATGCCGGCCCGGTTGCGGCGCACGGCCTCGGAGACGGCGGTGACCGCCTCGTCCTGTCCGACGATCCGGGCGTGCATCTCCTCCTCCAGCCTGAGGAGCTTCTCCTTCTCGCTGGCGGTGAGCTGCGAGACGGGGATGCCGGTGCGGCGGGAGACGACGTCGGCGATGTCGGAGGCCGTGACCGAGACGACGCCCTCGCGGCGCTCCTCGATCCCGGCGAGCTCGCCCTCGATCCCGGCCATCCGCTCCTTGAGCTCCTTGGCCTTCTCGAAGTCCTCGCGGGCGACGGCCTGGTCCTTCTCGCGCCCCAGCTTGGCGAGCTCGTCCTCGCGGCTGACGACCTCGGTCGAGCGGCCGCCGCTGCGGAGCCGTACCCTCGCACCGGCCTGGTCCATCAGGTCGATGGCCTTGTCGGGCAGGAAGCGGTCGCTGACGTAGCGGTCGGAGAGTTCGGCCGCCGCGGCGAGGGCGCCGTCGGCGAACCGGACCTGGTGGTGGGCCTCGTAGGCGTCCCGCAGTCCTTCGAGGATCTGCACGGTCTCCTCGACGGTGGGTTCCGGGATCAGGACGGGCTGGAAGCGGCGTTCGAGGGCGGCGTCCTTCTCGATGTGCTTGCGGTACTCGTCGATGGTGGTGGCGCCCACGACGTGCAGTTCGCCGCGCGCGAGGGCGGGCTTGAGCATGTTGCCCGCGTCCATCGAGCCCTCGCCGGTGGCGCCGGCGCCGACGACGGTGTGCAGTTCGTCGATGAAGAGGACGACGTCGCCGCTCGCCTCCTGGACGTCCTCGATGACCTTCTTGAGTCGCTCCTCGAACTGTCCCCGGTACTGCGCCCCGGCCACCATGCCGGACAGGTCCAGGGAGACGACCCGCTTGCCCTTCAGGGTGTCGGGGACCTCGTCCGCGACGATGCGCTGGGCGAGGCCCTCCACGATGGCGGTCTTGCCGACGCCGGGCTCGCCGATGAGCACGGGGTTGTTCTTGGAGCGCCGGGAGAGGATCTCGACGGTCTGCTCGATCTCGTCGGCCCGGCCGACGACGGGGTCGAGCCTCCCCGCCCTGGCCTCCTCCGTCAGGTCCCGGCCGTACTCGTCGAGGGTCGTGGCCGGCTGCTTCGCGGCGGGCGCGCCGCCCTGCTCCGGGCGGGGCGCCCGGTCGGTGAGGCCGCGCAGCTTCTTCACGTCCAGGTCCTCGGCCCGCAGGAAGCGGGAGGCGCCGGAGTCGGCGTCGCCGAGGAGGGCGCTGAGGATGTGCTCGGGGCCGATGTAGGAGACGCCGGCCGCCTGCGAGTAGGCGTGGGCGGTGGCGAGGGTCCGCTTGGCCGCCGGGGTGAGCCCGGGCTCGGCGGACGGTTCGGCGGACTCCCGGGGGAGGACCTGGGCGAGCCGGTCGGCGAGCTTGTCGGGGTCCACCCCGCCCCGGGAGAGGAGCCGGCGGGTCGGTTCGGTCCGGGTCGCCGCCCACAGGAGGTGTTCGGTGTCGAGGTCGGAGCTGCCGTCCTCGTCGGCCTTGCGCGCGGCCGTGTTCAGCAGTTCGTGGGAGGACTCGGTCAGCAGCCGTCCGATGGGCACGCGCTGCACCGCGGGGGGCGACGAGGCCGGCGACATGCCGAAGAACCGGTTGAACAGGTCGCTGAACGGGTCCGACGAACCGAAGGGTGAACCGAACGCCATCGACATGGCAGCTCCTGAAGGGGCGAAAGAGGGGCCCACCCACTCAAACCCGACGCCGACCGCTCCGCAATCGGAGCGTGACCGGCGGCCCGTCGACGCTCCCGTCCCGCGGGGAGGCCTACGTGCCCACCCGTACGGAGGCCGACGCCCGCCCCGTACGGAGGCCGGCATCCATCCCCTGCGGAGGCCGACACGCCACCTCGCGCGGACGCCGACACGCCACCCCGCACAGGCGCCCGAAATGACCGGATCGCGGCTCGGTCCGCCGACGATGGGCCCATGACCTCCGCCCTCCCCCCGAACGCCCCGGACCCGGCCCCCGGACCCGATCCGACCCCCGGCCCCCAGGTCCGCGCCTCCGCGCTCGTACGGCACGCCAAGCTGTGGCTCGTACCGACCGTCCTGTGCGCCCTGGTGTCGCTGCTGCTGTCGCTCCTCTACATGGGCGGCATCCTCAGCCCGGGCGACCACCTGGACCGGCTGCCCATCGCCCTGGTCGACGAGGACGAGGGCCGTCCGCTGCCGGGACAGCGGGAGAACCTGGGGAAGCAGATCACCGACTCGATCGCCTCGGCGGGCTCCTCCAGGGCCACCGTCGACTGGCGCCGCCTCGACCGCGCCGCCGCCCAGGACGCGCTGGCCTCGGGGCAGGTCTTCGGCGCCCTGGTCGTCCCGGCGGACTTCACCGCGTCCGTCGCGGCCCTCACCACGAACCGGGCGACGGCCCGCCCGACGCTGACCGTGCTCACCAACCCCGGCCTCGGCAGCCTGGGCTCGTCCCTGGCCTCCCAGATCAACCAGAGCGCGGCCCACCGGGCCTCGCTCACCATCGGCGGACGGCTCTCGGCCGCCTCCGCCGTGCCGACCACGCGGGTGCTCCTGTCCGACCCCGTCACGGTCGTCACCCGCGTCGGGCATCCGATCGGCCGGCACAGCGGTCTGGGCCTGACCGCCTTCTACTACACGCTGCTGCTCGTCCTGGGCGGCTTCATCGGCGGGAACCTCGTCAACAGCGGCGTCGACACCGCGCTCGGCTACGCCGACAGCGAGATCGGCCCCTGGCACACCCGCCGGCCGACCGTTCCCGTCAGCCGCACCCAGACGCTCGTCCTGAAGATGCTGATGACCGCCGGGATCTCGCTCCTGACGACCACGCTCGTCATGGTCGCCACCATCGCGATCCTGGACATGGACGCCGACCACCTGCCGATGCTGTGGCTCTTCTCCTACTGCGCCACGGTCGCCGTCGGCCTGGGCGTCCAGGCCATCAACGCGGCCTTCGGCGGCATCGGCCAGCTCGTGTCCATGTTCGTCTTCATCGCGCTGGCCCTCCCCTCCTCGGGAGCGACCGTCCCCCTGGAGGCCACCCCCGCGTTCTACCGCTTCCTGGGCGTGTTCGAGCCGATGCACCAGCTCAGCGCGGGCATCCGGTCCATCCTGTACTTCGACGCCCGGGCCGACGCGGGGCTCGCCCGTGGCTGGATCATGATCGCGATCGGCGTGGTGGCGGCCCTGGCGTTCGGATTCGCCATGACGCACTACTACGACCGCAGGGGGCTGCGGCGCCTCACGCCGCAGCCCGAGTGAGCGACTACCAGGTGCTGGTGAAGTGGATGGAACGGTTGTCGTTCCGGGTGTTCCAGAGGGTGGACATGCCGGAGCGCGCGCCGACCGTGTCGGAGACGCCCTTGTAGCCGGCGCTGTAGTACACGGTGCCGACGTAGCCGTCGTACCAGTTGTAGGCGGAGGCCGCGTTGTTGCCGACGGCCTGGCCGCTGCCCGAGCCGGTGCCGTCACAGAAGCGGAGCGGCATGGCCGGGGTGTACGGCATCTTGAGGGCCAGCATGTCGTAGATGTTGTGGCCGATGTTGACCCAGGCGCCCGAGTAGTTGGGGCTGTAGTAGAGGCGGAAGCGGAACTCCTCCGACGAGCCGGCGCACTTCTGGTTCGACATGATGGTGTACTCGTCGCTGGTGATGTAGGCGGTGGGGTCGCCCTCCGCGTGGGCCGTGCCTGTGCCGGAGAGCGCGGAGGCGCCCATCACGGCGGCGACGAGGGCGGTGCGCAGGCGGCGGCGCGAGGTGGTCGAGGTCTGCATCGGGTTCTCCAGAGGGATCGTCGGAACGGAATCGACAGGAACGGGATCGACAGGAAGGGCGGAGGGAGAGGGGTCAGGGGCGGGCGAGGACGTCCGCCGCCTTGCGCAGGGAGGCGTCGAGGGCGCGGCGGTCCGCCGCGAGCGCCGTGGCGTTGCGCGCGATCGAGCCATGCTGGATCCGGGTCTCCGCCTCGTGCCAGACCTCCGCGACCCGGTGCGCGGCGCGGCAGGCGATGTCGGCGAGCGCCGTGTCGATCTCCGCGCGGGACGCGCCCTCGGGCCGGGGCCGGAACCGGGGGTCGTCGTTGGCGGCCATGGGCGCCGGGTACGTGAAGCCCTTGGCCTTCATGCAGGCGGACCAGCGGGCGAACACCGCCTTCACCGGCGGGTCCTCCATGGAGGCGGGGTACGACTCGTTCGTGAGCCGCTGCACCAGCGGGGAGATTCCCTGGGGCGGACCGCCCAGGGTCCGGCGGGCCCGGCCGAAGCAGCCGCCCTCGGGGATCCTCCGCCCCGCGTAGGAGCCGTGCCGGGCCCCGGGGCCGGCCTTCCGCAGGAGTTCGGCCGGCACGTCGGTGCCGCCCAGAACCAGCTGCTGGTCGTCGGAGAGTCGCGGTCGCGCGTCGGCCTCGCTCAACGCCTTCTCGTACCTCGCCTGTTGGGCCGGATCCACCTGGTAGCCGAACTTCGCGGACATCTCCGCGTCATGGATCCCGTACCGCCAGTCGAGCATGTTCTTCGGGCCGATCGGGGGGAGCTCCGGCGCCGGCTTCCAGGCGATCCCGAACTCTGCGAGGCACCGGCCGACCAGCTTCTGCTCGGCCCGGGCGAGGGTCCGGGTCTGCTCGGTGGTGGGGCGGTACGCCTGCATGGGCAGGGTCCAGGACGACGGGTCGGCGGCGGAGCCCGGCACGGCGCCCGCGGCCGACGCGGCGGCCGGTGCCGCGGGCCCTGCTCCCTGCCCGGTGGAACACCCGGTCAGGGCGAGGGCGGTCAGGGCGAGGGGCGCGCCCGTCCGCAGGATTCCGTGCAGGCTGCTCGTCATCGGCGGAGGGGTCCTCACGTGCGCGGTCTCAGGGGTCCTGGTCGCCGCACGAGGGGCGGTTCAGTGACGCCTGGAGCAGCGCCGAAAAGCGCGCTGCGCTCCGGCCCGCGCCGCCGTCGTCCTCCGCGTCCGAGGCGCACCCCGGCCGCCCCCCGGGAGACTGGGGAGAACCGTACATCCAGAGATGATCACTGGTCAAAGCCCCCGGAGAACGCCGATCGGGGGCCCGCCACCAAGAGGTCCCCCGACCGTGTTCCACCGCTGGAAAACGGCCGGAGGCCGTGTCGGACGTCTCCGTACGGCCTCCGGTGCGCGGGGTGCCCCGGGCTACTCGCCCTCGTCCCACGGCGGTTCGAGCTCGTCCTCGTCCCACGGCGGTTCCTCGTCGTAGGACGGCGGAACGTCCGGCTCCGCCCTGCGCGCCGACGGCACGGAGGCGGCCGGGGCGTCACCGGACGCCGCCTTGGCGGCAGGCGCCGGAGCCGCGGGCCCGGACGGGGCAGGACCGGAGGACGCGGTGGCCCCGTCGGGACCCGTGTCACCCGTCCCCGCGCCCCCGGACTGCGCCAGGGCGTCGAGGACGCCCTCGGCGTACTTGGCGAGTTTGGCCTCGCCGACGCCTCCGATGGTGCCGAGCTCCTCGACGGTGGCGGGCAGACGGGTCGCGATCTCGCGGAGCGTCGCGTCGTGGAAGACGACGTACGCCGGCACGCCCTGCTCGCGCGCCGTCGCGGCCCGCCAGGCACGGAGCGCCTCGAAGACCGGCACGGCGGCCGCGGGCAGGTCGACCGGCACGCGCGCGCCCTTGCCGGAGCGGCTCCCGGACTCCTTGCGGGCGGGGGCGGCGACCGCCTTCTCCTTGCGCATCGGGACCTGGCGGCGTCCGCCGAGGACCTCGCCGCTGTCCTCGGTGAGCACGAGCGTCCCGTAGTCGCCCTCCACCGCGAGCAGCCGCTGCGCGAGGAGCTGGCGGACGACCCCGCGCCACTCGGCGGTGCCCAGGTCCGATCCGACGCCGAAGACGGACAGCTGGTCGTGGTCGAACTGGATGACCTTGGCCGTCTTCTTGCCCTGGAGGATGTCGATGATCTGGCCGGCGCCGAACTTCTGGCGCCGTTCCTTCGCCAGCCGCCACACCGTGGAGAGCAGCTTCTGCGCGGCGACGGTCCCGTCCCAGGACTCGCCCGGCGTCAGGCAGGTGTCGCAGTTGCCGCAGGGCTTGCCGGACTGTCCGAAGTACTCCAGGAGCCGCACGCGGCGGCAGTCGACCGTCTCGCAGAGGGCGAGCATGGCGTCCAGGTGCCTGGCCAGGGAGCGGCGGTGCGTCTCGTCGCCCTCGGAGCCGTCGATGAGCTTGCGCTGCTGGACGACGTCCTGGAGGCCGTACGCCAGCCACGCCGTGGCCGGCTCCCCGTCGCGGCCCGCGCGGCCGGTCTCCTGGTAGTAGCCCTCGACCGACTTGGGCAGGTCGAGGTGGGCCACGAAGCGCACGTCCGGCTTGTCGATGCCCATGCCGAAGGCGATGGTCGCCACGACCACCACCCCGTCCTCCCGCAGGAAGCGGGCCTGGTTCGCCGCGCGCGTCCGGGCGTCCATGCCGGCGTGGTACGGGACGGCGTCGATGCCGTGCTCCACGAGGGCGGCCGCCGTCTTCTCCACCGAGGCCCGCGAGAGGCAGTAGACGACGCCCGCGTCCCCGTCGTGCTCGGTCCTGATCAGCTCCAGGAGCTGCTTGAGCGGATTGTTCTTCGGGACGATGCGGTACTGGATGTTGGGCCGGTCGAAGCCGGCGACGAAGTGCCGGGCGTCCTCCAGGCCCAGTCGCCTCGCGATCTCGGCGTGGGTGGCCTCGGTGGCGGTCGCCGTCAGCGCGATCCGCGGCACCTTCGGCCACCGCTCGTGGAGCATGGAGAGGGCGAGGTAGTCGGGCCGGAAGTCGTGGCCCCACTGGGCGACGCAGTGCGCCTCGTCGATCGCGAAGAGCGACACCGTGCCCCGGTCGAGGAGCCGCTGGGTGCCCTCGGTGCGGAGCCGCTCGGGGGCCAGGTAGAGCAGGTCCAGCTCGTCCGCGAGGAACGCCTGCTCGACGGCCTGCCGCTCGTACGGGTCCTGCGTCGAGTTCAGGAAGCCGGCCCGCACCCCGAGCGCCCTGAGCGCGTCCACCTGGTCCTGCATCAGGGCGATGAGGGGCGAGACCACGACGCCCGTGCCCGCTCTGACGAGGGCCGGGATCTGGTAGCAGAGCGACTTGCCGCCGCCCGTCGGCATCAGGACGAGCGCGTCGCCGCCGCCGACGACCTGCTCGATGATCTCCTGCTGCTCCCCGCGGAAGGAGCTGTAGCCGAAGACGCGGTGGAGCACCCGAGCGGCTTCGGAGGTCTCGGCGGAGGCGGCGGGAGCGTCGGAAAGGACCATTCGTGAAGCCTAGCCGTCCGCACCGACACCGCGGTCCCGCCCGGGGCGACCTGTGGACGACCGCGGGTCACCGCAGGCCGGCCGCCGCGGGGGCGTCGTCGATGAAGCCGCCCGACTGGTGCTGCCACAGCTTGGCGTAGGCGCCCTCGGTGGCGAGCAGCTCCTGGTGCGTGCCCTGCTCGACGATCCGTCCGCGGTCGAGGACGACGAGCCGGTCCATGGTGGCCACCGTGCTCAGCCGGTGGGCGACCACCAGCGCCGTCCGTCCCTCCATGAGCCGCCACAGCGCGTCCTGCACGAGGATCTCGCTCTCGGAGTCCAGGGCGCTGGTCGCCTCGTCGAGCAGCAGGATCGGGGCGTCGCGCAGGATCGCCCGGGCGAGGGCGACCCGCTGGCGCTGGCCGCCGGACAGCTTCACTCCCCGCTCGCCGACCATGGTGTCGAAGCCCTCGGGGAGGGCGTCCGCGAACTCCGTGACGTGCGCCGCCTCGGCCGCGCGCCGGATCTCGGCCTCGGTGGCCTCCGGCCGGGCGAAGGCGATGTTCTCCCGCAGGGTGCGGTGGAACATCGCGGGGTCCTGCGGCACGTACGCGATCATGCTGCGCAGTTCGGTCTGCCGGAGCCGGCTGATGTCCTGGCCGCCGATCGTGATCCGGCCGCCGTCGATGTCGGTCATCCGCAGGAGCAGCCGGGTGAGGGTGGTCTTGCCGCCGCCGGACCGTCCGACGAAACCGATCTTCGCGCCGCTGGGCACGTCCAGGTCGAGGCCCTCGAAGAGCGGCTTCGCGCCCGCGTGGGCGAAGGTCACCTTCTCGAACCGCACCTCGGCGTCCTCGGGCCGGAGGGGCTCCGGCTCCTCCGGGTCGAGGACGGTCGGCTTCTCGAGGAGGAGCTCGGTGAACTGCGCGGCCTCCGTCATCGAGCTTTCCAGGCGCCGGTAGATCTGGTTGAACTCGAACATGATCCGGGTCGCGTTGGCGTAGTACGTGAAGGCGACGATGACGGCCTCCACGCCGTGCTCTCCCCCGCCGAGTCCGACGGCGAGGAGGAGTCCGAGGACGTTCGTCAGGACGGACATCGGCGCGACGAGCGTGTCGATGCGCAGGTTTCCGTAGTCCCAGGAGCGCAGGGTGAGCCGTCGGGACTCCGCGACGCGGGAGCGGTGCTCGGCGGCCTCGCGGCGCTCGGCGCCGAAGGACCGGACCGTGTCCATGTTGGTCAGGCTGTCGGCGACGTGTCCCGAGACCCGGGCGATCGCCTGTTCGCGCCGGGCGACGAGCGCCTGTCGGCGCCGGATGAGCGGTGCCACGCCGAGGCCCGTGACGGCGATGAGGAAGAGGAGTCCGACCACGAGCAGCGGGTCGTACTGCCAGAGCACCACCGAGGCGAAGACGAGCGGTACGAAGCTGCCCATGACCGAGAAGGTCAGGGTGTCGACGCACTCCTCGAAGCGGGAGGCGAAGCTGAGGACCCGTTTGGTCAGCGATCCGGCGAAGTTGTCGTGGAAGAAAGCGGCGTCCTTGGCGAACAGTTCGTCCATGCCGATGACGTACAGGTTCTCGATGCCGCGCGCGTCGAGGCGGTTCAGGCAGTGCAGTCCGACGCGCCACAGGGCCTCTCCGAGCAGCAGGACGCCGGCGAAGACGAGGACGTACGGGAGGAGCGGGCCGATCCCTCCGCCGGTGTCGTGGCCGACGATGCGGCCGACGAGCTTGGCGACGACGAGGGGGGCGATGTAGTTGATGCCGATGTTGCCGAGTGCCGGCAGGAGGAGGGCGGGGGCGGTCAGCCGTCGGAGGCGGACCAGTTCCCGTCCGTAGAAGCGGACTGCGAGGAGTACCGAGCCTTTGTTCGGCAAACCTTCGCGCGATTCAGGTGATCCCATACCCAACCCTGTGCTGTCGTACCGAAGGTGAGCAAAAGGAGTCTCCCGTGCGGATGCTCGCGCGGTCCAGGCATTTTCCGCCCGACCGTCCGGTCGCGACCCGTGACCCGTGGCCGTGGCCCGTCAGGAGCCTTGCGAGGCCGCCGGATTGACGGCGTCGAAGACCATGAGCCCCGCTTCGGGATCCAGATGGAACGATCCGGAGGAGACGTCCCGGGTGACCTCGGAGGCGAAGTCCTCGCTCGTCCGCCACGCGGCGCCCTCGGGGACCTCGGGCGCGACGCCTCCCAGGACGGTCGGCGGCTGCTCGGCGGGCACCCAGTCGTACTCCTTCAGGAGCCGCCGGACGTCCTCCTCCGCAAGGGTCGCGACACCGGAGAGCCGGATGTCGGTGGGGCCGGGCACTCGGGAACCCGCCCCGCCGAGGGGGGCCGCGACCCATGCGACGCCGGTGAACCTCCCGAACTGCGGGAACCGCTTCTCCACCGGTTCCCGGTCCGTCCTGACCTTCGCCTGCGGGGGCTGCCGCGAGGCCGTACCGGTCCGCGGCCCGGCCGCGTCGCCGCAGCCGCCGACCAGGCTCAGCACCATCAGGACTCCGACCACCGCTCGACGCGGACCACCCGGACCCATCGGCCACCCCCCGGTGCCATGTGACGACGCACGGAAACACCATGTGGTGGTCGGGAGACTTCCCGACCACCACATGGTGTTCTTCTCGTGTCCGAGGGGGGACTTGAACCCCCACGCCCGATAAAGGGCACTAGCACCTCAAGCTAGCGCGTCTGCCATTCCGCCACCCGGACGGGGTGATTGTCGTTCCGGGGTTTCCCCCGCGGCGACAGAGAACAATCTACCAGGCCCCCGGAGTGCTCCTCACCCGCGTTTCCGGTGGTCAGCAGGGTGGGGAGGCGCGTACTGACCAGATCGGACCGATCGAGGACGACGGCTTCGGGATCAGAACGGCGCTCCCCCCTCCCGGTACCGCACGAGCAGCTCCTCGGCCGACCGGGTCCACGGGTGTTCGGGGCCGAGCACCCGCCGCCGCCCCTCCACCACCCGCTCGATCTGCACGACCGCCTCCGCCTGCTCGCCGACGGCGGCCAGGACGTTCGCGAGCAGATGCCGCGCGGCCAGGGTGATCGGGTACTCGACCCCGTAGAGCTGCTCATGGTGGGCCAGTGCTTCGCGGGCGCGGGGCAGGGCGTCGACGGGATGGCCCGTGTAGAACAGCGCGTAAGCGCAGTTCAGCTCGACGACCAGGGTGATCTGATGCTGCGCGCCGAGCTCTCGTCGGCAGTCCGTGACGAGCTCGGGGCCCGCCGGGGCCGCGGCGTCCAGCTCGGGGCCGGGGTCCACTTCCATGGGGTGGGAACGCGCCAGCAGCGTCAACGGGTGGAACGGCCCGAGAGACGCGGACCGGCCCTCGATGGCCCGCCTCATCAGGGCCGCCGCCTCGGCCATCCGTCCGAGCTGGCGCAGGGGGCGCGCCAGGGCGATGCACGCGTCCAGGGTCACCAGATCGGACGGGCCGAGTGCGCGCTCGCAGTCGGCCAGCACCTCACGGTTGACCGTTTCCGCCTCCTCGAAGCGCCCGAGCCGGTAGACGGCTCTGCCGACGCGCTGTCTGAGGCCGAGGACCAAGGGGTGGTCCCGCCCCAGACGCTGCTCGCCGAGTTCCCTCGCCGCCGTCCCCAGAGCGAAGGCGGAGGAGTAGTCACCTGCCCGGTGCTGGGCCGTCACGAGCCGGAGGGCGCATTCCACCGCGGCTTCCGCGGTCTGCTGCAGAACGCCCGGCCAGTCGCGCACGCGCCGGAGAAGTGCCAGGACGTGCGGTCCGACGAGGCTGAGACCGGCGTCCCCGTGTCCCCGCTGCGGCACCGCGGGAAGCGCGGACGACAGGCGCCCGGCAGCAGCGGCGGCGAGCGGTTCGTGCTCGTCCTCGGGTGTGCTGCGCGCGACGCTGTCGAGCAGGACCCCGTGCGTCCGCAGGCACCGCGCGCGGCCGGGCACGAGCTCGGTCAGGGAGTGGTCGAACAGCCCCCGCAGCGCCGGCTCGACACGAGTGGCGGGAAGGCTCGTGCCGACCGAGACGCCTGCGAGCAACGAGAGCGGGAGCGGGTCGTGCGACCAGCAGGCCAGCAGACGCAGCAGGGAAACGGCCTCGGGCAGGCCGCGCGCGACGAGGCGGTCCGTGGAGAGCTGCCACGTGCCGCTGACCAGATGGCGCGAGTCGTCGCCGGCGGCTCCCTGGTCGATGAGCTCGATGGGGTGGATCCCCCGGTCGCCCTCCAGGTGGCGGACGTACTCGGTCATGCTCCAGGGTTGGATGACCTGGTGGGCGAGGAATCCGCCGGCGAGGGTCAGGGCCAGCGGGAGGCGCCCGAGCCGGTCGGCGATCTCCGCCGCTTCCTCGGCCGATCCCCTTTCCGGGGCGAGGTCGCACAGGACCTGGGCGGCCTCCGTTCGTGGCAGCACGCCGACCTGGAGCAGCTCCGCCCGGGGCCACCAGTGGGCCGCCGCCTGCCGGGTGGTCACGAGGACGGTGCCGCGCGGGCTGGAACGGAGCCAGCCGCCGTCGCGGAGTACGGCCGGATCGTCGGCGTTGTCGAGGATCAGCAGCCAGGGCCGGGCGGATCGGTCCAGGTACTCCCAGACCAGGTCCGCCGCCGCGCGGAGACCGCTCCGTGCGGCGACCAGCTCGCCCTGGCCCGCGCCCCGGTCGGCGGCGACGGCGAGCATGCCGGCCCGCAGGGTGCCCTGGTCCGACGCGTTCACCCAAAAACCGAGCCGCTCCCCGTCGGCGGTCGCCTGCTGGAAGAGCGTGTACGCGACGGCGGTCTTGCCGCAGCCACCGAGCCCGTGGAGCACCAGCACCTCGTTGCCCGTGCCTTCGACGACAGAGGCCCGGAGTCGGGTCATCAGCTCGACGCGGTCACGGAGCACCACGGGGGCCCGGCCGATGGCTGGGTGACGCACGGAGTCCGGCCCGGACCAGGACGGGCCGTGGTGGTGGTGCTCGGAGATGTGCACGTCGCCCGACGCCTGGTAGACGCGCCCCTGCCCTTCGGCCCGACCGTCGTTCCGGCCGGTCACGACTGGTCCAGGTGCATGTCGCGGCCCGCCTGGTAGACCCGTGCCTGCCCCGAGGCGGTGGCTCGCTGCGTGACGACGTACGGCGCGGCCTCGGAAGGGGACGCGTCGACGAGAAGTTCCCTGAGTTCTGCGGCCAGTTCGGGGTGGGCGGCGAGAAACCTCCGGATCCGTCCCTGCCACTCGGCCCGGACCTCGGCCTGGGTCTCCTGATCGTCGGTGTCCCTGGCTCTGATCAACTCCTCGCGGGCGGACACGAGTTCCGTCGAGATCGCCGACGCGCGTTCGGGCCTGGCCCGTCGCCACAGGTCCACCACACCGTCCCTGACGCCCTGCCAGGTGTCGGTCACGAGCATCGTCACGAGCGCGGTCCCTGCGGCACCGGCCAGAGTTGCGATCTCCGGATCCATGAAGCCCCCCTCACCTCTCGACGACGGAGCCACCTTAGGCGAGGAAGTCGGCGCGCGACACCCGATGATCAACCGCCTCACCGGCGACGTCTCCGGGCGTCCGCGTCACGGGGAGACCGTGGCGGCCGGTGGGGTCCAGCGGTGGGTGCGCGGCGGGCCCGTCGGGAGGCCGTAGTCCTTCTTGAGGTGTTCGGGGATGGCGTAGTGCATGACCCGGCCTCGGGTGAGGGAGGACAGTTCGAGGACGGTGGTGAGGTGGCCCAGGCGGTCCAGGGCCCAGGCGCCGAGCGGGGAGCGGTCCTCGATGGTCTCCAGGACGCCGAGGAGGTGGGGGACGGCCTTGACGACGGTGTCCCAGGGTGTGCGGGGGACCTCCAGCCAGTCGCCGCAGGTGTCGCCGACGAGGTGGCGGATGAGCGCGGAGACGATCGGGTCGAAGAAGGTGCCGGGGACGACCTCCTCGTACAGGTCGATGAGCTGCCGGGTGAGGTGGACGCCCTCGGGGGACGGCCCCATGTGGCGGATCATGTACAGGTCGAGGAAGCGGCGGGCCTCGTCGAGGGTCTTCGGGACGGCTTCCTGGTCGACGCCCAGCATCGCGCCGACCACGCGCCAGGCGTAGTAGTAGGCCTCGGCCCCCTCGGAGGACATGTGGATGCCGAGGCGGTGCAGGCTGTCGAGGACGAGCATCGAGAAGAACATCTGCCCGCCGATCATGTCCTCCTGACAGATCGGCACCCCCGACGCCCCGGCGTCCCAGAGGTCCTCGCGCCGGAGGTGGTGCCGGATGGAGGCGTGCAGCAGGCGGACCTTCTGCGCGGCCGGGACGAAGCGGCCGCCGGCCTCGAAGGCGTCGGGCCGCATGAGGTGGACGGTGAACTGGCCGGTCTCCGCCATCCGCTTGGAGGGGTACTTCAGGCCGTGCGTCGCCGACAGCAGCTTCGCCACGTGCGGGACGAGGTAGCAGGCGGGCATGGAGGCGAAGGAGAGCGCGGTGGAGATGTGCACGTTGTTGTCGATGAAGAACAGCCGGGCCTTCTCCATCTCCCCCCAGTCCACCCAGGACGGCGGGGCGCTCGTGGCGCGGAGGTACTCCCGGGCGACGTCGGGCAGCCCGTCCGGCAGGGGGGAGCCCGCGGTAGAGACGTACCGCATGAGGGTGTTGAACGTGCCGACCTCCCCGCGCTCGAAGAGGGTGGCGACCGTGGCGTCGGCGAGTTCGTCACCGGCGTGCCGCAGGGCGTCCATGGACACCTCGGTGGGGGGCATGGGCAGGGCTCCTTGTTCTGCGTCGTTCTGCTTCGTTCTGCGTCGTTGCGCGTCGTTGCGCGTCGTTGCGCGCCGTCCCGCGTCAGGAACGGCGGACCGCGGCCGAGTGCGCCAGGGCGGTGAGCGCGGCGGCGGGGGCCGCGGGAAGGTTCAGCCCGTGGAGGGCGCGGAGGGCCTCCTCGACGCGCTCGGTGATCATGGCCTCGACCCGGTCGGGCGCCTTCAGCCGTCGCATCACCTCGCGTACGGCCTCCAGGGCGTCCCCGTCGGGCGCGCGCCGGCCGAGCAGCTCGCGCAGCCGTCCGCGCTCCTCCTCGTCGGCGAGCCGCCAGGTCTCGGCGAGCAGGGTCGTGGGCCGGTGTCCGCGGACGTCGTCGGCGCCGGCCTTGCCGGTGGTCCCGGGGTCGCCGAACAGGCCGAGCAGGTCGTCCCTCAGCTGGAAGGCCTCGCCCAGCGGCACTCCGTACGCGGAACAGCCCTCGCGCAGCCGGCCGCCGGCCCCGGCCAGGGCGCCGCCGATCAGCAGGGGCTGCTCGACGGTGTACTTGGCGGTCTTGTAGCGGATCACCTTCAGCGAGGCCGTCGTGTCCGGGGCGGCGCCCGTGCGCAGGATCTCCAGGGACTCCCCCGCGACGAGGTCCCGGGCGAGCGCCGCCCAGAGCGGTCGGGCCCGGCCGAGGTAGGCGGCGGGCAGGCCGCTGGTGACGAAGAGCTGCCCGGCGAGCGACATGAGCAGGTCGCCGACCAGCATCGCGAGCGACCGGGCGCCCGCGGCGGGCCGCGGGTGGTGCGCCACCGCACCGCGCAGGGCCATGTGCGCGGTGGGCCGGCCGTGCCGCAGCGGGCTGTCGTCGATCAGGTCGTCGTGCACGACGGCGGCCGCGTGCACGAGTTCCATGGACGCCGCCGCCCGTACCAGGGCGTCGCTGTCGGGCTGTCCGGCAGCGCGCCAGCCCCAGTAGCAGAACGCGGCCCGCAGCCGTTTGCCGTCCGCGACCGCCGCCTCCAGCTGGTCCGCCACCGGGCCCAGGTCCGGGTCGACCGCCGTGAGCCCGTCGGCCTCCGAGGCGACGTGGTCCCGCAGCACCTCGTCGACGCGCGCCTTGAACGCGGCCGGCTCCCACCGCTCAGCCGTCATCGCCGGCCCGCCGCGCCAGCACGTGCCGGGCGAGGACCTCCAGGTGCGCCGGCGGTGGGGACGCGTACCGGTCGAGCACGAGACGGCCCCGCGCCGCCAGGTCCCGCTCGGCCTCGGCCGCCATCTCGGCGGCGTCCGACCGCCTCAGCAGCCCCCGCACGAGCCCGAGGCCCGAGCCGAGGGTGCTCACCGCCAGATCGGCGAGCCCCGCCGCCAGTAACACCACCCGCTCGTCCGGACCCCCGCGGGATCCCGGTTCTCGCGTCACGTCCACTCCCTGGTCTCTCGCCGCCCTTCGCCCCCAGCGTGGCGTCCGGTCGGCGGGCCGGGCGGCGGAACTCACCAACGGGTGATCCACTCGTCGGGACGTACGAACCGCGGGGGCCGGACGTGCCGGGTCGGGTGGCCCGGCAGGCGTGAAACGGGCCCTGCCGGGCAGACGCGGGGCGTACGAGGAGGCTCGCGATGGCAGTCCGTGACGATCCGTACGTGATCCGTGTGATCGGCGACATGGACCTCAACAGCGCGGAGGAGCTGCACACCGCGCTCATGGGGGCCGTCGAGGGGGCTCCCCCCGGCTCCGAGATCGTCGTCGACCTGCGAAACTCCTCGTTCTGCGACTCCACGGGCCTCAACGCGCTGCTG
Organism: Streptomyces sp. NPDC107498; assembly: GCF_055582805.1. Lineage (NCBI taxonomy): Bacteria > Bacillati > Actinomycetota > Actinomycetes > Kitasatosporales > Streptomycetaceae > Streptomyces > Streptomyces sp. NPDC107498. Next base: position 321,327 of record NZ_JBVJPE010000001.1, read on the forward strand.
GCCGCGCGGGAGCGGGCACGGGTCTCGGGGCACGCGCTCAGGCTCGCGGCGCCCAGCCACCAGATGGTGCGGCTGCTGGAGCTCACGGGTACGGAGGGCCTCTTCGTCCTCGGACCGGCCGTGTCGGGCTGAAGCGGTCCGCCGCTCCCGGCGCCGCGGACCCGTTCGTCGGGAGCGCGGCGAGTAGGGCCGCTCGCCCCGGGTAGCCGCCGCAGCGACATCGCCGAGCTTCCGGGGCGGGGGAAGGCCCGTCGTCCCGGACGGACGGGAAGGTGGCCGCCATGAAGGCCGTCACGTGGCAGGGACGACGGAAGGTCTCGGTGGAGCAGGTGCCGGACCCCGTGCTGCAGGAACCCACGGACGTGATCGTTCGGATCACGTCGAGCGGGCTGTGCGGTTCCGACCTGCATCTGTACGAGGTCCTCGGGCCGTTCCTCGACGCCGGTGACGTCCTCGGGCACGAGCCGATGGGTGTGGTGGAGGAGGTGGGCCCGGAGGTGCGGCGGCTCCGGCCGGGCTCGCGGGTCGTGGTGCCGTTCAACGTGTGCTGCGGCACCTGCGCGATGTGCTCGCGGGGGCTGCACTCCCAGTGCGAGACCACGCAGGTGCACGCGTACGACACGGGCGCCGCCCTGTTCGGCTACACGAAGCTGTACGGGCAGGTGCCGGGCGCGCAGGCCGAGTACCTGCGCGTGCCGTTCGGGGACACCCTGCCGATCCCGGTGCCGGAGGGGCCGTCGGACGACCGCTTCGTCTACCTCTCGGACGTGCTGCCGACGGCGTGGCAGGCCGTCGAGTACGCGGAGGTGCCGCCGGGCGGCTCGGTCGCGGTGCTGGGCCTCGGGCCGATCGGCGACATGTCCGCGCGGATCGCCCTGCTGCGCGGCGCCGGCCTCGTCATCGGCATCGACCCCGTGCCCGAGCGCCGGGCCCGAGCGGCGGCCCGCGGGGTGCACGTCCTGGACCCGTCCGAGGACGAGCTGATCGACCGGGTGCGGGACCTCACCGACGGGCGGGGGCCCGACGCGGTGATCGACGCGGTCGGCATGGAGGCGCACGGCGCCCCGGTCGCCAAGGGGCTGCACACCATGGTCGGCCTGCTTCCGGACGGGCTCGCCCGGCGCATGATGCGCCGCTTCGGCGTGGACCGGCTGTCCGCGCTGCACCTGGCGGTCGAGCTGGTGAGCCGCGGCGGGACCGTGTCGCTCTCCGGGGTGTACGGGGGCGCCGCGGACCCGATGCCGCTGCTCGCCATGTTCGACAAGCAGCTCAAGCTCCGGATGGGCCAGGCCAACGTGCTGCGGTGGGTCGACGACCTGCTTCCCCTGCTCACCGACGACGACCCGCTGGGCGTGGACGACTTCGCCACGCACCGGCTGCCCCTGGACGCGGCGCCCGAGGCGTACGACATGTTCCAGTCCAAGCGCGACGGCGCCGTGAAGATCCTCTTCTCCCCCGACGCCCGCCTCCCGGGCGGCGACACCCCCGTCGTGGGGCCGCCTGCCGCCTGACCCCCGCGACACCCAGGGCCGCTTCGGACCGTTCCGAAGCGGCCCTGGCGCGTTTCGCCCCAACCCGGTTCGCGGTCTTGCCAGTTGGGGTTCCCCCTTCAAAGAATGTGCATGACAACCGAAGGATCTTCGGTTGCACAGCCATCAGAGGGGAACCCCCACATGAAGAAGCCTCTCGCCGGCGCCCTGCTCGCCCTGCTCCTGGCAGGCGCGGCAGCGGTCCCGGCCGCCGCCTCCGCACCCCGGGAGACGGTCGCACAGGCCCCGGCCCCCGCTTCCGCACCCCGGGCGCAGGCCGTGACCGCCGTCGACTTCGCGGGAACGGTCGCGCTCAGCAACTGTTCCGGCTCCGTCGTCCGCACCCCGAGCTCCCTGCCGAGCGACCCCGCCCTCGTCCTCTCCAACGGCCACTGCCTGGAGACCGGCATGCCGGGGCCCGGCCAGGTCGTCAAGGACCGGCGCTCCAGCCGCTCCTTCACCCTGCTCAACTCGGCCGGCACCGGCGTCGGCACCCTGCGCGCGAGCAAGATCGCGTACGGCACGATGACCGACACGGACATCTCGATCTACCAGCTGACCAAGACGTACGCGCAGATCCAGAGCACGTACGGCATCAGCGCCCTGACCCTCAACGACGCCCACCCGGTCCAGGGTTCGGCGATCAAGGTGGTCTCCGGCTACTGGAAGCGGATCTACAGCTGCAACGTCGACGGCTTCGTCTACCGCATGAAGGAGGGCGACTGGACCTGGAAGGACTCGGTCCGCTACACCTCGGCGTGCAACACGATCGGCGGCACGTCCGGCTCGCCCGTGATCGACGCGACCACCGGCAAGGTCGTCGCCGTCAACAACACGGGCAACGAGAGCGGTGAGAGCTGCACCGTGAACAACCCGTGCGAGATCGACCAGAACGGCACCGTCACCGTCCACCAGGGCATCAACTACGCCCAGGAGACCTACACGATCGTCCCCTGCGTCGGCGCCGGCAACGTGATCGACCTCAACCGCCCGGGCTGCACCCTGCCCAAGCCGTGACGCCCCCGCCGTCCCCGCCGGCCGCCCGGAGGCGGGCGGCCGGCGGGGGCGGCGCCCCGCTCAGGACCGGTTGAGTACGCGTACTCATCACAGGGGCCCCGCATTCGCCGAGACTGGGGGCACCAGCGAGAGAGGCCCGTGACAGTGACCACGCAGCAGACCCGACGCCCCCGCCCGTCCCGCACCCTTCCCGTCCTCGCGGCAGCGGGGGCGGTGGCCCTCCTCCTGACGGGCTGCGCGGGCCAGGAACGGGTCTGCGGCTCCGGCCGCCACCCGGTCAAGGCGGTCGGCAACACCGACGGCCAGGACTGCGTGGCCGACGGCCAGGAGCCGCCGGAGGGCTACGTGCGCTACCCGGCGGGCAAGGTGCCCGAGCACGTCGGCGACACGTGGGACCGCTACTGGGGCACGGTCGTCGTGGACGAGGAGGGCCGCCAGGTCCCGAACTGACGGCCCGTCACCCGAGGGGACCGGTCAGGGCGTCATCTCGTACGCGCCCGACAGCGCCTCGACGCGCCGCCAGACGCGCTCCGACCGCGCCTCGTCGACGACGGGGCGCCGGACGGCGCCGAGCGCCCAGAGCTGCTGCTGCTCGGTCGCGGAGTCCTTGCCGTGCAGCTCGACCGCGTGCCCGGAGAAGTCGCGGACGAGGACGGCGAACAGCTCGTCGAGGACGTCCTCGTCGAGACCGGTCAGGGCGGCCTGCTCCAGGACCAGCTGCCCGTGGACGACGAGCGCGAAGAGCTGGCCGACGGCGAGGAGCAGGTCGAGGTCGCGGCTCTGCTCCTCGCCGGGCGCCGCCTTGAGCACGAACTCGCAGAGCGCGTCGGCCTGTTCGCGGAAACGGGCCACGTTGGAGACGTGGGCGTACGCGTCGTAGGCCGGCCGCCAGTCGTGGAAGCGGACCGAGCCGAGCCCCCGGGCCGGGCCCTGCCGGAAGAGGAACGCGTCGTCGGCCGCGTCCAGGCGGGTCGGGACGGGCTCGTACGCGACCGGGTCGAGGAGGTGGTTGCGCATGAACTTCAGGATCAGCGCCAGATTGACGTGGACCGTGCCCTCCAGCTTCGGCAGGCCGCGGATCTCCACGGCGGCCTCCGCGAAGTAGTTGTCCTTCTCGAAGCCCTTGGCCGCGATCACGTCCCACATCAGGTCGATGACCTTCTCGCCCTCCGTGGTCACCTTCATCTTCGTCATCGGGTTGAAGAGGAGGTAGCGGCGGTCGTCGGGACCGGCGGTGCGGAAGTAGTCGACGGCGCGGTCGCTGAACAGCTTCATGCCGACGAGGCGGACGTACGCGTCGGTCAGCTCGCGGCGCACGTGCGGGAAGGCGGTGACCGGGCGGCCGTACAGGATGCGGTTCTGCGCGTGGGTGACGGCCTCGTACATCGCGTGCTCGCAGATGCCGATGGAGGCGGTGCAGAGGTTGAACTTGCCGACGTTGACGGTGTTGAGGGCGGCGTCGAAGGCGGCGCGCCCGGTGTGCAGGACGTCCTCGGCGGCGACGGGGTAGTCCTCCAGGCGGAACTCACTGACGAACTTCGACGAGGCGACGACGTTCTTGACGAGGCGGTACGCCGGGTGGCGGCTGTCGGCGGCGAAGAAGACGTAGCCGTCGGGGCCCTCGACGTCGGTGCGGCGGCCGAAGACGGAGACGAGGCCGGCGGCGTTGCCGTTGCCGATGTAGTACTTGGAGCCGGTGGCGCGGAAGCCGCCCCCGCCGTCGGGCTCCAGGAGCATGTCGGTGGAGTAAATGTCGGCGCCGTGGGACTTCTCGGAGAGGCCGAAGGCGAACACCTCGCCCCGGCCGAGGAGTTCGGCGGCGCGGGCGCGGGCGGCGGCGTTGTCGCTCTGCCAGACCGGGCCGAGGCCGAGGATGGTGACCTGCCAGGCGTACCAGTAGTCGAGGCCGTAGAAGCCGAGGATCTCGTTGAGCGCGGCGATGCGGGCGGTGTCCCAGCGCTTGTCGCCCTCGTCCTCGCCGGCGGCGGCGGACGGCGTCAGGAAGGTCGCGAAGAGTCCTTCCTCCGCGGCGAAGGCGAGGAAGTCGCCGAGCCAGACCCGGTTCCGGTAGTCCTCGATGATCCGTCGCTTGCCGCGCGCCTCGAACCAGTCCACGGTGGCGCGCAGCAGCCGGCGGGTCTCCGGGTCGAAGTGGGCGGGATCGTAGGTGTGCGGGTTGAACAGCAGCGGGTCGGCCATGACGTCCGCCTTTCCGGCTCGGGACGGGGGATGGGGGTGGAGGGTGAGGGGTTTCAGCGCTCGGCTTGGAACCGGGCGAGCGTGGCGAGGACGTCGTCGAGCCAGGCGATCATCATCCGCTCGTACGAGATGCCGCCGCGCAGCACGGCGTGCTGGAGCTCCCGCTCGGCGTCGAGCGGGCCGTCGGTCCCGCTCTGCGGGAAGTCGCGCGCCTCGCCCGCGAGGTAGTGCTCCAGCCGGTCGGCGTGCGCCCGCCGGTGCCGCTCGACCTCGCCGATCAGCGCGGCCGGATCGTCGAAGGCGGCTCCCCGGATCTTCACCGCGAGGTCGTGCCGCACGCTCTCGGGCTCGATCGGTTCGTGCAGCCACGTGGAGAGCGCGGCCCGCCCGGGGCCCGCGACGGAGTACTCCTTCTTGTCGGGGCGCCCCTGCTGCGGCACGTCCCGGACGTCCACCCAGCCGTCGCTCTCCATGCGCTTGAGCACGCGGTAGATCTGCTGGTGGGTGGCGGTCCAGAAGTACCCGATGGACCGCTCGAAGCGCCGGGCCAGCTCGTAGCCGGATCCGGGCTTCTCGAGCAGGGAGACGAGGATCGCGTGGTCGAGCGCCATGCGCCCGATCTTGCTATGCAACGAGTTGCATAGCAAGGGAGGCCGGGTCGGTGAGACGCGGCTCACGGGCGTTGTCAGTGGTGCGCGATAGCTTCGAGCACGTTCGAAAGATTGCGCGGGAGGGGAATTCGTGGGTGTCGAGCGTGCGTTGAAGGTCGTCCTCGTCGACGTCAACGACGAGGTGGTGGCGGCCTGGCGGTCCGCGTTCTCGGACACGCCCGGGGTCGAGATCCGGCGGGGTTCCGTCCTCGACGTGGACGTCGACGCGTGGGTCTCCCCCACGAACGCGAAGGGCCGGATGGACGGAGGGGTCGACGCCGTCGTCAAGCGGCACCTCGGCGCCGGTGTCCAGGTGCGGGTGCAGCGGGCGATCCGCGAGCGGTTCGGCGGGAGCCTGCCGGTGGGCAGCGCGGTCTGCGTCCCGTCCGGGGCGGCCGTGCCGCGCCACCTGATCTCGACGCCGACGATGCGGCAGTCCTCGCAGGACGTCAGCGACACGGTGAACGTGGCGCTGGCGTGCGCGGCGGCGTTCCAGGCGGTGCACCTGCAGAACCTGGCGCAGCCCGGCAGCATCCGGTCGGTGGCGCTCGTCGGGATGGGCGCGCGGACGGGTCGGGTGCCGGCGCAGGTGTGCGCCAATCTGATGTGGACGGGGTACACCCTGTTCCACGACCACGGGTTCGCGGACTACGACGAGTTGCGGGCAGCGGTGCTCGGACAGCTCGCCGACATCGAGGGCGCGGGGCCGACGCAGCGGGTGCGGATCAAGGTGCCGGAGCAGCCGCCGGCCGTCGCGGCGCCGGAGCCGCAGGAGCAGGCCGGGGCCGCTCCGCACGCGCCGGAGCCGCCGGAGCAGGCCGGGACGCAGGCCGGCGGGGCCTCGGGCGCGTCGGAGCAGGCCGGGACGTCCTCCGGCGCGGCCTCGGATCCGTTGGGGCTGGCCGAGCTGTTCACGGGCGGTGGTGAGCCGTGGCTGCCGCTGCTCGCCCCGGTGATCGAGGCGCAGCCGGGGGCCGCCTCCTTCATCGGGCCGAAGCGGAGCCCGGAGGTCGTTCCGGTGCGCGAGCTGACGTTCCAGGCGCTGAAGCCGCATCCGCCGCACCGGTGGAAGGTGGTCGCCTTCGGGCAGAACCCGTACCCGCGGGCGGAGAGCGCGACCGGCATCGCGATGTTCGACAACACCTTCCACGACTGGAAGGACAGCCAGTTCGGCCGGGTGGTCAGCATTCGCTGCCTCATCAAGGCGGCCGCGATGTGGAAGTACGGCATCGTCAAGAAGACGCCGATCGCCGATGTCCGGGCCCTGTTGAAGAAGGAGGACACGGTTCAGCCGCCGGAGTGGTTCCAGGCGATGCTCGCCCAGGGCGTGCTGCTGCTGAACGCGTCCCTCACGGCGAGCGCGGACGGGGCCGTGCCGACCGAGGGGCACACGTCGTTCTGGCGGCCCGTGGCCGAGCAGATCGTCGAGGAGATCCTCCGGGCGAAGCAGGACGCCGAGGAGGAGGACCGCGGGGTGGTGTTCGCCTGGTGGGGTGCGCACGCCCGGAGCCTGAAGCGGGTCGTCGAGCGGCTGGAGAAGAAGTACCCGGGGGTCGAGGTCCGGCACCTGGACCACGCGAACCCGGCGGCGCAGGGGGACCTCTTCTGCGAGGGGGACCACTTCGCCCGGGTGAACGACGCCCTGGCGGCGGTGGGGGCCGAGCCGGTCGACTGGCTGCCGCGCAAGGGCTGGGACCGGGACACGGCCGGGGCCGGCGGGTCCGGCGGCGGCGTCGCGGAGCGCATGGGCGCGTTCATCGCGTCGACGATGGAGCTGCACCAGCTCTATCTGGAGCGGCTCACGAGCGTCAAGGACGAGGGTCTCGTCCTGCCGCCGATCACCGGGGTGTTCGACACGCCGGTGACGGACTTCCGGAAGGCCGTCGAGCCGGTGACGCGGGTGCTGGCGAACCTGGACCGGTACGTCGAGCGGTCGAGCCGGTTCGCGGAGGCCAAGGTGGCGGAGGCGGAGGCCGCGGGCGGAGCGTCCGGGGCCGGACCGTCCGCCGACGCGATCTCGGCGCTGTACCTGTACACGTGCGAGTCGGCGTTCTACCGCGAGATCAACGCCGTGCTGCGGTCCCCGGACCGGGAGCGGCTCGTGCCGTACCTGCCGTATCTGCGTCTGCTGTTCTCGGCCGTCGCCGACCTCCCGGCGCAGACGCGACCGCTGTGGCGCGGTGTGGCGCTCGACCTGCGGTCCCAGTATCCGCTGGGCCGCACGGTGACGTGGTGGGGCGTCTCGTCGTGCACGTCCGAGCCGGGCGTCGCCCGGGCCTTCCTGGGGAGCCGCGGCCGGCGGACCCTGTTCGAGGTGACGCCGGCGCGTGCGGTGGGGATCCGGCGGTTCTCCGCGTTCACGGGCGAGGAGGAGTACATCCTGACCCCGGGCACCCAGCTGAAGGTGACGGACGTGAGGACGGAGCGCGGCGGACTGTGCACCGTGCGCCTCACCGAACTGGAGGGCCAGGGGCTGGTGTCGTAGGCCGCGCCGCCGGGGTGCGCGGGGGGCCGTCCTCCCCCGAGGGGGAGGACGGCCCCCGTCCGTTCCTCTCAGAGCGCGCCGACGATGTCCTCGACCCGGTCCTTCGCGTCGCCGAAGAGCATGGAGGTGTTCTCGCGGAAGAACAGCGGGTTCTGCACGCCGGCGTAGCCGGAGGCCATCGATCGCTTGAAGACGATGACCTTGTTCGCCTCCCAGACGGTGAGGACCGGCATGCCGGCGATCGGGCTGCCGGGGTCCTCGGCGCCGGCCGGGTTGACGGTGTCGTTGGCGCCGATCACGAGGACGACGTCGGTGTCGGCGAAGTCGTCGTTGATCTCGTCCATCTCGAGGACGATGTCGTAGGGCACCTTGGCCTCGGCGAGGAGCACGTTCATGTGTCCGGGCAGGCGGCCGGCGACCGGATGGATGCCGAACCGGACGTCGACGCCCTTCGCCCGCAGCTTCGAGGTGAGCTCCGCGACCGGGTACTGCGCCTGCGCCACGGCCATGCCGTAGCCGGGTGTGATGACCACCGAGCGGGCCGCGCCGAGGAGTTCGGCGGCGGCCTGGGCGGTGATCTCGTGGTGATCGCCGTAGTCGACGTCCGAGGCCGAGGGCGCCTCGATGCCGAAGCCGCCGGCGATCACGGAGAGGAACGAGCGGTTCATCGCCTTGCACATGATGTACGACAGGTAGGCACCCGAGGAGCCGACCAGCGCGCCGGTGATGATCAGCAGGTCGTTGCCGAGCAGGAAGCCGGAGGCCGCCGCGGCCCAGCCGGAGTAGCTGTTGAGCATCGAGACCACGACCGGCATGTCGCCGCCGCCGATCGAGGCCACCAGGTGCCAGCCCAGGGCGAGCGCCAGGACCGTCACGGCGATCAGCAGCCACAGTTCCGGCGTGATCACGAACCACACCGTCAGGGCGACGAACAGGCCGAGCGTACCGAGGTTCAGCGCGTTCTTGCCCGGCAGCACGAGCGGCTTGGAGTCGATCTTCGCCGAGAGCTTGAGGTAGGCCACGATGGAGCCGGTGAAGGTCACCGCGCCGATGAACAGGCCGATGAACACCTCGGCGTGGTGGATGCCCAGGGTGCCGAGCGCGTCCAGGGCCGCGGCCTCGTGGCCGTCGGGGTCGTGCTCGACGTTCAGGAAGCCGTTCCAGCTGACCAGCACGGCCGCGAGGCCGACGAAGGAGTGCAGCAGCGCGATCAGTTCGGGCATGCCGGTCATCTCGACGCCGCGGGCGCGCTGCAGACCGATCAGCGCGCCGATCAGCATGGCCACGGCCATCAGCCCGAGGCCGGCGGTGCTGATGTCGCCGTCGATCGCGAGCACGATCGTCGCGACGAGCGCGACGCCCATGCCGAGCATGCCGAACGCGTTGCCGAGTCGTGCGGACTCGTGCTTGGAGAGTCCTGCCAGCGCGAGGATGAACAGCAGCGCGGCAACGAGGTAAGCCGCCTGTGCGGCGATGGTCGCAGACATGTCAGCTCCGGTTGAACATGGCGAGCATGCGACGCGTCACCGCGAAGCCGCCGAAGACGTTGATACTGGCCAGGAGGATCGCCACGGACGACAGCACCGTGACCGCGGCACTGTCGTGCCCGATCTGCAGCAGCGCGCCGACGACGATGATCCCGGAGATCGCGTTGGTCACCGACATGAGCGGCGTGTGCAGGGCGTGGTGCACGTGGCCGATCACGTAGTAGCCGATCACGATCGCGAGCACGAAGACGGTCACGTGCGGCAGCAGCGCCGCCGGCGCGAACCCAGCGGCGAGGAACAGCGCCAGCGCGGCGACGGCCACCCCGCCGAAGCGCCGGGCCGGCGTCAGCGGTTCCTTCGCCGACTTCGCCGGCTTCGTCTCCGCCGCCGCGGAGGCGGGGGCAGGGGCCGCCGAGACCTGGACCGGCGGGGGCGGCCACGCCGACTCGCCCTCACGGACGACGGTGATCGAGCGCTGCACCGGATCGTCCCAGTCGAGGACCAGCCGACCGTCCTTGCCTGGCGTCATCAGCTTCAGCAGGTTCACCAGGTTCGTGCCGTAGAGCTGCGAGGCCTGGGCCGGCAGCCGGCCCGCCAGATCGGTGTAGCCGATGATCGTCACGCCGTTCTCCGTGACGACCTTCTCGCCCTTCACGGTGCCCACGACGTTGCCGCCGTTGGCGGCCGCCATGTCGACGATCACGGATCCCGGCCTCATGCTCGCCACCATCTCCGCGGTGATCAGCGTCGGCGCGGGACGCCCGGGGATCAGCGCGGTGGTGATGACGATGTCGACCTCACGGCACTGCGCGGCGTAGAGCTCGACCTCGCGCGCCTTGTAGTCGTCGCCCATCTCCTTGGCGTAGCCCGTCTTCGAGACCTCGACCTCCGGGGACTCGATCGACAGGTACTCGCCGCCCAGCGACCGCACCTGGTCGGCCACTTCGGGCCGGGGGTCGGTCGCCCGTACGATCGCGCCGAGCGAGCCCGCCGCACCGATCGCGGCCAGGCCCGCGACGCCCGCGCCCGCGACGAGCACCTTCGCCGGCGGCACCTTGCCCGCCGCCGTCACCTGGCCGGTGAAGAACCGGCCGAAGGTGTGCGCCGCCTCGACCACGGCCCGGTAGCCGGCGATGTTCGCCATCGACGACAGCACGTCCATCGACTGCGCCCGGCTGATGCGCGGCACCGCGTCCATCGACAGCGCCGTGAACGGCCGGCGGCCCAGGTCCTCGACCGTCGCGGGGTCGAACGCCGGGGCGAACAGGGCGATCACCGTCGCCTCCGGCCGCACTCCGTCCAGCTGAGCGGGACTCGGGGCGTTGACCCCCAGCACCACGTCGGCGGTCGCCGCGTCGCCGATGCGCGCGCCGGCGGCCTCGTAGGCGCTGTCGGTGAAGCCCGCCGCGACACCCGCGCCGGAGTCGACGACGACGTCGTACCCCAGTTTGCGGATCGGCTCGATCGTGGCGGGTGTGGCCGAGACACGATGCTCACCCGCCCGCGCCTCCTTGAGGACTCCGACAATCACGAGTGTTCTCCGTTCGCTGCAGTTGCCGACGACGGCCGTTTCCTGCCTCGACTCCGCTTCGGGTCCCACCCCGTCGGAATCGGGCCGCTCCCACCTCGACCGGAAGCGTTCCGGCGATGATCCATGCCATACCACTCGACCGACCCCTCGCGAGCCACCGCCCGCGCGGGCACGGTGAAGTCTCCGGATCTCCATGGTCGAGGACGGGCTCACGTTAGGGGTCCCCGGTCTTCCCGCGACACCGGCGGCTCGCAGGGGATAGCTCATATTGACGCGCGACTCGCCCGCTCCTAGGCTCCTCCGCCCTCCATCGAGCACCACGCGCGGGACACGGGCCCTCTCCGTGCCCGGGGAGATCCGGTCGCCCGGCGGCGCCGCACGGGCGCCGGGCGGGGACGGACGGGCGGGCGCCGGGCGGGGACGGACGACCGTGCCCGGACCCCGCCCGTCCGCAGGCCCGTCCGCCCAGGGGCCCGGTGACGTCCTCCGGAGCAGTGCCACCCGTCCTCTTGTCAGGGAGTTCGGCCCTCCCTACCTTGGTTCAGCGAGTCCCGGCCCAGTGGGTCCACCGGCCCGCGCCGGCCGTTTCCTGTTCCTCAGCGCACGACAGACCGTGGAGGCGTCACATGCCCTTAGCCGTGCCGGATCTTCTGGAAGTCGACGGATTCCGCGACGCGGGTCCGCTGGAGATCGACGACGAGTCGATCGTGTTCGAGGACGACGACCGCAGCGACCGCGAACACACCGCGTGTCTCGCCGATCCCTGGGTGACCGCCACCACCCGCTTCGCCTGTGACCTGAACTCGTAGCGGTGGCCGTTTCCATCACCGGCCGCAGCGGTTGGTCCGACGGGACGTGGTCGTACCTGAACGATCCGCGGATGCCGGTGATGGAACACGGCTGGAAACTCCACGTCTCGACGCGCCCCGGCGACCTCGACGCCGTGATCCGGCTCGTCCTGCCGGTGCTCTCCCGACACGTCTGCCACGCGAAGTTCGCCCGTGACCCGGAGACGCTGCGCCGCCTCAACTCCGGGGCGGTGAGCGCCGGAGCCGTCGGCAAGGCGATCACCGTCTACCCCGCGGCCGACGCCGTCGTCGAGGTCGCCCGGGAACTCGTCGCCGTACTGCGCGACCGGGAGGGTCCGCGGATCGTCAGCGATCGGCGGGTCGACCGGAGGGCCCCGGTCTACTACCGCTACGGCCCCTTCACGGGCGACTACCGGACCGGCCGGAGCGGGCGGCTCGAATCCATCATGACCGGGCCGGACGGCCTGATCTTCGACGGCCTGGCCGTCGGCCGCTACCGGTGCCCGCCCTGGGCCGAGGACCCCTTCGCGATCGATTCCGCACACGGTGACGAGCCGTCCGCACCCGGCTTCGGCGGCGGACGCTACACGGTCACCGCCGGCATCGCGCGCGCACCCCGGGGCAACGTCTACCGCGCGGTCGACCGCACGCTCGGGCGGCCGGTGGTGGTCAAGCAGGCGAGGGCCTTCGTGGGCGAGGACGCGTCCGGTACGGACGCCCGCCACCGGTTGCGCAACGAGCGCACGGTCCTCACCGTGCTCGACGGCGTCACGGGCGTGCCCCGCGCACTGGACTACTTCGCCCACCGGTCGGACGAGTACCTGGTGATGACCAGCTGCGGCGACCTGAACCTGCGCAGGGACGTTCTGCGCAACGGCCCCTACCGCGACGGCCCCCGTCCCGACGCCCCCCACGGCGACGACGGCCTCCACCGGGACGGCGGCGCCCGCCGGGACGACGGCTCCCGCCCGGTGCGCTCCCTGTCCGTCCTCGCCTCCCGGCTCCTGCGCGTCCTGGACGCCATCCACGGCCGGAACGTGGTCGTCCGCGACCTCAAGCCCGACAACGTCGTGCTCGACGGCTCGGGCCCCGGCCACTGCCACGTGATCGACTTCGGGATCAGCGAGCTGGACGGCGCCGGTCCGGGAGGCGCGACCCCCGGATACAGCGAGCCGGTCCTGCCCCCGACCGGACCGGCCGCCCCCGCCGACGACCACTACGCCCTCGGCGCGACCCTCTTCTTCGCCGCCACGGGCATGGACCCGGTGATCGTCGACACCGACCACGGGGTCAACCGTGACAGGACCCTGGCCTGCCTGGACCGGGCACTCCCCGGGCGCGCCCACCGGGAGGTCCGGTCGACGATCGCCGGCCTCCTGAGCTTCGATCCGGCCGTACGGACCGCCGCCGCCGACCGCCTGCGCACCGGCACGCCCGGAACCGCACGCCGGCCCGCACGCCCCCGGATCGACGACGGCCTGCTGGACGAGATCATCGAGCACACGACCTCGTACTGTGCCGGTGAAGCGCGGGCGATCGTGGACCCGGTACGGGCCGCGCAGCTGCACGTCCCCACCTCGATCGACGTCTACGGCGGCAGTTCGGGGCTCGGACTGGAACTCCTCCACCATGCGCACCGGCCCCATGTGCGTTCCGCCGTCGACGCGTTGGCGCGGTGGACGGCGGAACAGCCCAGGAAACTGCCTCCCGGCTTCTACACGGGGCACACCGGCGTCGCGCTCTTCCTCGCGGAGGCGGGCGGGGAGGCGGGGACCGGCGCGGACACGGACGGCCGGTCCGGGCACCCCGTCCTGCCGGAACGCGCACCGGACGGCGGTCCGCCGGAGGCGGACCTGATCGCGGGCGCCGCCGGGATCGGCCTCGGCCGACTGCTGCTCGCCCGACACGCCCTCCGGACCGGTCACCGTCCCGCCGCGGACCGGCACCTCGCCGTCGCCGCCGACTGCGACCGGTTGCTGGCGTCGGGCACCGCCCGGCTGTCCCCGACCGGCGCGGACGCGCCCGGCGGCGCCGCACTCCGCGAGGGCATCGCGCACGGCGACGCGGGCGTCGCCTGCTTCCTGCTCGAGTACGGCGGCGCGACCGGGGACCCGGACGCGATCAGCCGCTCCGCGAAGGCCGTCGCGCGCCTGGCCGCCGTGACGCCGGACGTCGTCGCGGCGGCCACCGCACCGGGGGCGGCACGCAGCTACGGCTCGTGGTGCCGGGGCCTGGCCGGCATCGGCACCGTACTCGTCAGGGCCGCCGCACGCCTCGACGAACCCGGGTACCTCGACCTGGCCCAGCGGGCCGCGCGCGCCTGTGCCGCGCTGGCACCGCGGATGCCGCTGGTCACGCAGTGCTGCGGACTGGCCGGAGTGGGCGACCTGATGGTGGACGTGGCGGAGGCCTCCGCGTCCGAGGAGTTCCGGAAGGCGGCCGAGACCGTCGCCCTGCTCATCCTGAGCCGCAGCGGCGGCACCTGGTCCCGGCCCGTCTTCCCGGACGCCGGTCTCGCCCGGCCGAGTGCCGCCTGGGCCGGCGGCTCCGCAGGCGTGCTGGGCTTCTTCAGACGACTGCGCGACCGGGGCGGCCCGCGACTCGGTCTCGTCGCCTGACCACTGCCGTCGGCGCCGCGATTCCCCTCGGGCCGATCGTCCGCGCCCGAGCAGGGCGATCCGGACGACGTGGTGAGAGCCGGTCGGCAGCGGGACCGGCCGGCCGGACCACCGGGCGGCACGTCGGGCGGGAGCGGCTCCGCGACCCGGCTGACGTCCGCGACCCGGTCGGCGATCCGTCGGCCACCACGCGCGTGTCCGAGCTACCCGGAGACGGGGCTGAGGTCGGCGCCGGTCAGCTCGCGGCTCGCGTCCCACAGTCGTGCCGCGGCGGAGCGGTCGGCCAGGTGGTTCCACACCGCTTCACGTCGAGGCCGGCCGCGCAGGCCGAAGACGTGAGGCCCCCACAACTGGCCTCCGCGCACGGCCGGGTCGAGCACCGCCCGGACCGCGGGCCATGCGCCGGCGTGCTTGCCCTGGACGAGGAGGGCCGCGGGCGCCGCGCTCAGCCGTGCGCCGGTGGTTCGCACGTGGACCGGCGGGCGCGACGGGGTGAGGGAGTCCAGCGCGCCGCCGGGATGGACCACCACGCTCGCCACCGTGCTGCCGGCCGCACGCAGGCGGCGGTCGAGTTCGAGGCCGAAGTACATCTGTGCCAGCTTGGAGCGTCCGTAGGTGCGCTTGGGCCGGTAGTCCTTCCGGGACTGCAGGTCGTCCAGGTCGAGGCGTTCGGACTTCGCCGCGAAGCTTCCCGTGGTCACCACGCGGGCCGCCGGCGCGGCCGACAGCAGGGGCATCAGCCACTGGGTCAGGACGAAGTGTCCCAGGTGGTTCGTGCCGAACATGAGCTCGTGGCCGTCCCCGGTCTCCCTGCGCGGCGGATCGTCGAGTGCGACGCCGGCGTTGTGGACCACCGCGTCGAGGCGCTCGACCCCCAGTGACTCCACCGCTGCTCCGAGCGACGAGGGGTCGGCGAGGTCCAGCCGTACGGACCGCACCTGTGCGCCGGGGACACGCGCACGGATCGAGGCCGTGGCGACCTCGGCCCTGGCGGGGCTCCGGCTGCCGAGCACGACGGTGGCTCCGGTCGCCGACAACTGCTCGGCGACGAAGTACCCGATCCCGGCGTTGCCGCCGGTCACCAGGAAGACGCGGCCCTCGGCCTCCGGCAGTCGTCGGACGTTCCAGGGTGGGGTGGACGGCATGGCGACGGGGTTCCCTTGCTGTCGGCATCGGTTGCGGTTGCTCCCTCGGGCAACTCGACGTCCACCGTTCCAGCGGCCGCCGACAGACCGCTGATGAATCACCGACAGTCCCGCCGGCCGACCGACGCCCCGCCGACCGTCCGGACCGGAGCAGTGGCAAGCGTGGTGTCCGCCGTCCATGGGGCCCCGGTCGGCAGTGCGTCGCTGCTCGTCGAGGGGCGGCTGTCGGGCGAGGAACTCCTCGAACGCCGCCTTCTGCTTCGGGTCCATGAAGCTTCCCTGGAGGCTCCGGTGATCAGGTGCGGTTCGACGGTCTTGTCCCCGCCGACATGTCCGCCTGTTGCCCGACTGCGGGGCAGGAGCGTCGGTGGCCTTGCCCGACCGCCCGGGATGTGGGTGGCGGGGTCGAAGGCGAGACCGCCGGTCGATCCGTGGAGATCCGTTCCCGAGGGGGATGGGAAGGTGCGGCTCACGAGTCGGCGGATCGTCTTGCGGTCATCCGGCCGGGCAGTCGGCGAGTCGACCGCCCGGTGTTCCGTCAGGCGGCGTGGACGCAGGGCGTCGCGGCGGTGTCACCGCGCGTGCCTGCCCTTGGCCGGCTTCGGCTTCTTCTGCCGCGCCTCGCCCTTCCGGGGGGCCGGCCCGGCTGCTTCCGGACCGGTCGTACGGCCGTGTTGCCGCTTCGAGGCGCCGGGGGCCGACGGCGTCCCGCTGTCGACCGCCGCGCCCTCGGAGCGGGAGGCCCGCCGGTCCCCGGTGTACGAGGGGGACCGCGGCACGGACGCGGAGACGGCGGCGGCTCCGGCCGGCGGAGCGGGCGAGGCGGTCGGGGAGGCCGGCCCGGTCGTGGCGGGGCGCGACGGAACGGGCGCGACGTTCTCCGCCTCGGCGGCCGGCCCGCCCACCGAACCGGCCAGTCCGACGCCGAAGACGGTCAGTGCCGCACCGGCGGTCACCAGGATCCGGCCGGCCCGGCGTGAGGCGGGCCGGCCGGAAGAGGATCGTGCGGGCACCGGCTCGCCGTGTGCGGGGACGGCGGCCTCGACGCCGGCGACCCCCACCGCCGCGCCCGCCCCGTTCGACCTCAGCGTGTTCGGATTCCGCTCACCGGCGCCGTCCTCGTCCGTCATGGGCGGAGCCGCGAGCGCGGAGGACCCCGCGGGCACCTCGGCCGTCCTCGCGAGATCCTCCGATGCCAAGGCGGCCAGGGCGCGCCCACAGGCCCGGGCGTCCGGCCGACGGCTCTCGTCCGCGTCGGTCATGGCTTCCAGTAGTTCGACGACGGCCGCCGGTACGTCCGGGGGAATGACCGGGGGGCGGTTCAGGCGGGCGATCGCGGCCTCCAGCGGTGCCCCGTCGTACTCCAGTTCGCCCTTGATCGACTCGATGAGCACCAGTCCCAGGCTGTAGATGTCCGCTGCCGGCCCGGCGCCCCGGCCCAGTACCTGCTCCGGGGCCATGTACGCGGCGGTGCCCACCAGGGCGCCCGTCACGGTCTGAGCCGTGGTGCCGAGCAGCCGGGAGATGCCGAAGTCCGTCAGGCGGGGGGCGCCCGCCTCGTCCAGCAGGATGTTGGCGGGCTTGACGTCGCGGTGGACGATTCCGGCCTCGTGCACATGGGCCAGCGCCGAGGCCAGCGCGGCTCCGATGCGGCACGCCTCGGCGGGCGCCAGCGCAGCCGCCGCGATCCGCCGGCGCAGCGTGGTGCCCCTGACCAGTTCCATCACCAGGTAGGGCGTTCCGTCGTCCCGGCCGCAGTCGTACACGGTGATCAGGCCGGGGTGCTGCAGCTGGGCCAGCAGCCGGGCCTCGCCGTCGAACCGCTCCTCCGTGTCGGCGGCACCGTCCGGGCGGAAGACCTTCACGGCGACCGGTCGCCGCAGGCGCAGGTCCATGCCCTCGTACACGTCGGCGGCGCCGCCGCGGCCCAGCAGGTCGTCGAGCCGGTAGCGTCCGGCCACCACGTGGGCGGTGAGCCGGAGGTCCGGTCGGATCGGCCACGAGCGGACTTTCATCACTGCGCTCCCTGCGTCCTGTTGTCACCTGCCGTCGTCCGCCCGTCCACGTGTGCGCTGCCGATGGCATGCCCGGCTGCGTGGTTGCGAGCACCGTGTGCACGTGTGCCCCCTCAGCCGCCGGACATCCCCCGACCCTGCACACGGCCTCGTGGAAGGAGGGCTGGGCGCCGTTTCCGCATGAGGGAGCCATGCGCACTCGATCGGTGCTCGCCCTCGACGGAGACTGCGGCTTCCGTACGACGTCCGTTCCGTTCGTCGAACCCCGCCTGCGCCCCGACTGCGAGATCGTTCCCCGGCAGTTCGCGGATCCGGCCGCGCCGGGCGCGCCCCCGGAACGCGCCGTGGGCGAGGGTGACCGGAGCCGGGGTGACTTGTGCCGCAGGGGGTAAGTGGGGACGACACACGACCATCGCGTCTGCGAAGGAGAAGAGCATGACCGACGACGCCTACCTGTTCCTCGTGGACGACCCGGCGACCCCGCTGGGAGCCTCCGTCGCCTCTGTGGGAGACCTGGCGTGCCTGGAGACGCCCGCCGTACGGGCCTGGTTCGACGCGCACGGCGTCACGGCCGCCTCTCCCCGTGTCCGGCTGCTGCCGCCGGAGGAGACGGGCGCCATCCCCGACGGGGCGGAGAAGCTGCCCGTTCCGTTGGGCGACGAGGAGCTGAACCAGCTGCGCCACGCGCTGACGCCGGGCGCCCTCGCCCGCGTGGAGGAAGAGCTGCTGGCCTACCGCGACTGCGCGGGCGAGCGGGACGCCCTGTTGGCGCGGGCCACGGCCGCCGGGATTCCGCCGCACCGCATCGTCGAACTCACCGGCGAGGACGCCCGGACCGTGGCGTCGGCGGCGGCGCAGGGGCAGGGCCGTCCGTCGGGTCCCGGTCCGCGACGGCGGTGACGGGGGGAGACATGACGACCGAGGAGACGCGTACGAGGCTCCGACAGTTGGAGGACCGGCTCGGCGAGCGCACCCCGGCACCGATCGAGGGACAGACCCGCATCCCCCTCCCCCGACCCACCCGGGCGGAGGACGAGGACGAGAAGGCGTGAAGGCCCGGCTCGGAGAAGTGAGGGCCAAGGGCGTTTTCTGGATACAGCAGACGCCGTCGGGGCTCAGACAGCGCACGGACCGACCCGCCCTGCGTGAGCGCGCGCCGCACGGTCCCCAACCGGACCCGCCAGATGGTGAGGGCTGCTGCGGTGACCGTGCCGAGGTGGACGTGGCCGCGCCTGTCGTACCGGGTGGCCACCGCTTGCTGCTTCGGCCGGTTGATCGTCCGCTCGACGGTGTTGCGTTTCTCGTACCGCTCTTCGTCGAAGCCGGGTGGCCGTCCACCGCGTGCCCCTCAGACCGCCCGCCCCGACCGGCATGGCGGGGCCCGCGACGCGCGAAAGGCCGCCCTCCCACGGATGAGAGAACGGCCTCCGACCTGCGTTTCCGCATGGTCGGGACGACAGGATTTGAACCTGCGACCCCTTGACCCCCAGTCAAGTGCGCTACCAAGCTGCGCCACGTCCCGATACCCGTCTGACCTGGGGTTTCCCCTGGCCGAACGCGCATGAGAACAATACCGCACTTTCTCCGGTGGTCACGCATGCCTTTCCGGGCACCCGTGCTCGGCCCGCGCGCCCGGCGCGCGTCACTCACTCTCCGTGACGCACCCCCACCGGACCGGGTGCGCCCGCGCGCCCGGTCCGGTGGGGCGGAAGGGAGGGCCGGGACGGCGAAGAGCGGTCCCATCCGGGCAGGAGGGGAGGACGGAGAGGTTCCGGAATGCCCCCCGTTCAGGGAGGAAGGTGCTCATAGGGCGACACATCAGCGCTTATTAACTGATGGCGGCATTTTCACCACCGTTGGTACGTGGCAGAAAGGCGACCATGGGGAGGGGAGTCCGAATCCGGCCGAGAAGGCCAAGACCACACGAAACACAGTCAGAACCAATCGTCAACCGCTCCTGTTTCAGACAAACTTCGTGGCGATATTGATCCGTTCCGGAAAGATCAACACCATGAACGGGTCGGCCTGTTCGGGACGGGACCACTGCCGATGCTCCACCTGTTCGGACAACCCGCCGAGCAGGCGTTTCGCAGGTGAGGACTCGGATGGACAGCTACTTCAGCAGCCGACTGCATCATGAGCTCAGGAAGACGGTCCGCGACTTCGCGGAGCGTGAGGTCCGGCCCCGGATACCCGAGATGGAGGAGTCCCGGACGGTCCACCACGAGCTGTCCCGCATGATCGCAGAGCAGGGCTGGCTGGGCGCGACAATCGGCCAGGAGTACGGCGGCATGGGCGCCGGCCACCTGGCCAAGACGATCATCATCGAGGAGCTCTCCCGGGTCAGCGGTGCCATGGGTGCCATGGTCCAGGCCTCCCAGCTGGGCACGGCGAAGATCGTCCACTTCGGCAGCGACGAGCAGCGCAAGACCTGGCTTCCGGAGATCGCCGCCGGCGCGTGCCTGCCGACCATCGCGGTCACCGAACCCGAGTCCGGCGGCCACGTCCTCGGCATGAGCGCCGACGCGGTCCGGGACGGGGACGACTACGTCCTCAACGGCAGGAAGGTCTACGTGGGCAACAGCCACGTCGGCGATCTGCACGGCGTCGTGGTCAGGACCGGTCCGGGTTCGAAGGGACTCACCGCTTTCCTGGTCGAATCCGATCGCCCGGGGTTCAGGACCGGCCCCCAGCAGCAGGCGATGGGCCTTCACGGCTTCAGTTTCGGCGAGCTGATCTTCGAGAACTGCCGGGTGCCGGCCGCCAACCGGCTCGGCGACGAGGGCGACGGCCTCGCCGTCGCGTACTCCTCCAGCGTGCTGTACGGGCGGGCCAACCTCACCGCCGTCTCGCTCGGCATCCACCAGGCGATCCTGGAGGAGACCACGCGGTTCGCCTCCGAGCGCATCCGCTACGGCAAGCCGCTCCACGACCTGCCCACGGTCAAGCTGAAGCTGGGACAGATGCAGTCCCGGCTGATGACCGCCCGGCTGGCCGCGTACCACGCCGTGCACCTGCTCGACCAGGGGCTCTCCTGCGACGCCGAGCTGATGAACGCCAAGCTCGTCAACGTCGAGTCGGCGATCGACTCCGGTCGCAACGCCATGGAGATCCACGCCGCCGCCGGCCTCTTCACGGACCGGGCCATCGAGCGCTACCTCCGGGACGCGCACCACATCTTCGCCCCGGCCGGCACCTCCGACATCCAGCTCCTGCGGCTGGCCGAGGTCGCCCTCGGTCAGGACAAGGGCAGTTGGTCGGAGCGCCTGTCCGAGCTGGTCCGCACGCCGCAGCCGGAGCTCCTGCACGCCTGACGGTCCTCACCCCACGAGCCGGGAGCCCCGGTACGGCGGCTGCCGTACCGGGGCTCCCGGCCGTCGTCGGACGGCGACGGTCAGAACATGCCGTCCTCACGGCGGTGGATCTGCTCCATGAGCTCCGCCGCCATCGCCTTGATCGTCTCCAGACCGGCGCGCCCCCACGGCCGGACGTCGGTGTCGACCACGCAGATGGTGCCGAGGGCGACGCCGGTGCGGTCGATCAGCGGCGCCCCCATATAGGAACGGATGCCGATCTCGTCCACGACCGGGTTCCCCGCGAAGCGCGGGTAGTCGCAGACGTCCTCCAGGACGAGCGCCTTGCGCCGCACCACGACGTGCGGGCAGTAGCCGTGGTCGCGGGCCATGAAGCGGCCGACGCCGCCACCGCCCGCGGCGGCCGCGCCCAGGTCGCTGCCGGAGTGGGTGCCCTCGGGGGTGTGCAGCCCCGCGAAGAACTGCCGGTTCTCGTCGATGAAGTTGACCATCGAGAACGGGGCGCCGGTCACCTCGGCGAGCCGGTGGGCGAAGTCGTCGAACGCCGGGTCCGGCCGCTCCCCGAGACCGAGTTCGCGCAGCCGCTGCACGCGGGCGGGCGCCTCCTTGTCGATGGGGGTCAGCAGGAGGTGACCGGTCGGGTCGTAGGTCATGGCGTGGCTCCGTAGCTCGGCACGGTGTCCGGGATGGTGGTGAGCAGATGCTGGACGAGGGTCAGCAGGGTGCGGATGCCGGAGCTGGAGATCCGGGCGTCGCAGGCGACGACCGGCACCTCCGGCTTGAGGTCGAGGGCGGCCCGCACCTCGTCCGGTTCGTAGCGGTAGGCGCCGTCGAACTCGTTGACCGCCACGATGAACCGGATGCCCCGCCGCTCGAAGAAGTCCACGGCGGAGAAGCACTCCTGGAGCCTGCGGGTGTCGGCCAGGACGACCGCCCCGAGCGCGCCCTCGGAGAGCTCGTCCCACATGAACCAGAAGCGCTCCTGGCCCGGGGTGCCGAAGAGGTACAGGACGTGGCGGTCGTCGAGCGTGATGCGGCCGAAGTCCATGGCGACGGTGGTCGTGGTCTTGGACTCCACGCCCTCCAGGCTGTCGGTGGCCGCGCTGACCGAGGTGAGCAGCTCCTCGGTGCTCAGCGGTTCGATCTCGCTGACCGCGCCCACGAGGGTCGTCTTGCCGACGCCGAATCCGCCCGCCACCAGGATCTTCAGTGCGGTGGGGAAGGGGTCGGTCGCGAAACCGTCGTGGCGCTCAGAGCCGTTGTCGTAGGCCATCGAGCACTGCCTCCAGCAAGGAACGGTCGGTGGGATTGGCGTGGAACCGGGGTGCCCGGGCGGTCAGCGCCCCGCAGTCCACGAGGTCGGAGAGCAGGACCTTGGTCACGACGGCCGGGAGCCGTAAGTGTGCCGCGATCTCGGCCACCGAGGTGGGCCCGTCGCACAGCCCGAGGGCCAGGCTGTGCTCGGGGCCCAGGTGAGCCTGGGGGCTCGAACCGGTCGCCATCACCATGGACAGCAGGTCCAGGGCGGTGGTGGGTTTGGTCCGGCCGCCGCTCACGGTGTACGGGCGGATCAACCGCCCGGCCGCGTCGTCGAGCCAGGGCCCTTCCTGATGGGACGTCACGTCTACTGCCCGCGCCCGCCGACCGCGCCGGCGGCCTGCCTGGCGGGGGTGACCAGGTACGGCCGGACGCTCTTGACGAGCATCGCCATCTCGTAGCCGAGGACGGCGGCGTCCGCCTCGCGCCCGGCGAGGACGGCCAGGCACGTGCCGGAGCCCGCGGTGGAGACGAACAGGAGGGTGGAGTCGAGCTCCACGACCACCTGGCGGACCTCGCCGCCGTCACCGAAGCGGGCGCCCGCGCTGCGGCCGAGCGAGTACAGCCCGGAGGCGAGGGCCGCCATGTGGTCGGCGGCGTCGGGGTCGAGGCCGTGCACGGATTTCACGAGACCGTCGGAGGAGAGCAGGACGGCGTTGCGGGTGTACGGGACCCGCTGGACCAGTCCGCTGAGCAGCCAGTCGAGGTCCGAGGAATGGCCGGTCGGCACATTGCTCGCCATGGTGATCTACTCCTTGTGCGCGTCGCCGGGACGCTGCGATTCGTGGGGGGCGGGCTGGGATTCGGCGAGGCCGATGCCGCGCTGGAACGCGGCCATCAGGCCCGGGTCGTGCAGGGCGTGCTCCTCGGTCTTGCGGGCCGCGGGCTCGTCCCGCAGCTGCGGGACGATGTGCTCCTGTGCGCGCCTCTTGGGGAGCAGGGGCCTGCCGCCGTCCTCGGCACGGGGAGCCGGGGGGAGCGGCGAGAGCAGGTGTTCCGGCGGGCCGGCGGGCCCGACGCCGACCGATCGGGCCGGTGCCGCGGGGACGGGGGCTCCGTACTGGCTCGTCTGCTCGCTCGTACGGAGGTACGGGTGCGAGCCGGGCACGGGGGCCTCCTCGTGACGGACGGCGGCCCGCTCCGGGAAGGGCGAGGGCGAGGGCGGGGACTGCGGTACGGGCGCGGTGACAGCCGCTCCGCTCATGTCGGCGAGCGCGCTCGTGCCGGCCGCTCCACTCGTGCCGGTCCCTCCGCCCGTGCCGGCCGCTCCGCTCATGCCGGTGGGCGCGGGTGTCTGTGCGTGGCCGGGGACGTGACCGGTGGCCTGGGCCGTGACCGGGGCCGGTGCCTGGTTCGGCACGGGGGCCGGGTTCTGGACCGGGGCACGGCCCGGCACGGCGGCCGGGACGGGGGCGTGGCCCGTGGCCTGGGCCGGTGCCGCGACGGCGGCCGCGGGCCGGCCCTGCGGCTGCATCTGCACCTGGTCGGGCGGGATCGCCGCGGAGCCGACGGTCGCGGCGGTCTGGCGCTCGTGCTGCGCGAGGCCTTCGGGGTCGGAGCCGAGGAGTCCCTGCGGGAGCACGAGGACGGCCTGCACACCGCCGTAGATGTTGGACTGGAGGCGCACGGCGATGCCGTGCCGGCGCGCGAGCGCCGAGACGACGAAGAGTCCGATGCGGCCGTCCTGGAGCAGATGCGCGACGTTGACCTGGTCGGGGTCGGCGAGCAGGGCGTTCATCTTGTTCTGCTCGATGACGGGCATGCCCAGGCCCCGGTCCTCGACCTCGATCGCGAGGCCCGCCGTGACGTACTGGGCGCGCAGCAGCACCGTGGTGTGCGGCGCGGAGAACAGCGTCGCGTTCTCGACGAGTTCGGCGAGGAGGTGGATGACGTCGGCCACGGCATGGCCCCGGAGCGTACCGTCGATCGGGGGCACGAGCTTCACGCGCGGGTACTGCTCGACCTCGGCGATGGAGGAGCGCAGCACCTCGGTCATGGTGACCGGGTTCGACCACTGGCGGCGGGAGATGGCGCCGCCGAGCACGGCGAGGTTCTCGGCGTGGCGGCGGATGCGGGTGGCCAGGTGGTCGACGTGGAACAGGCCCTTGAGCAGCTCCGGGTCCTCGACCTCGTTCTCCAGTTCGTCGAGGAGCTGGATCTCGCGGTGGACCAGGGACTGCAGGCGCCGGGCGAGGTTGACGAAGACCTCGACCTTCTGTTCGTTCCCGACGCTGCTGGAGAGCCGGGAGGCCTGCACGACGGCCGCCACGGCGGCCTCGTGAGAGCGGGTCAACTCCTGCGAGAGGAGGTCGAATTCGTCGCCGGACGCGGGGGCGGTCGGCTGCGCCGGCCGGGCCGGCGGGCCCTCTCCCCTGCGCAGCTGCTCGACGATCGCCCGGAGTTCGCTCTGACCTCGGGCGCTGGTGCGGCGCAGGGAGTTGCAGCGGTCGAGGACCGCCTTGGCCGCCCGGTCGGCGCCGAGCGCGGCGGCCGTCACGGAGGCGATGGTGAGGGCGGCGGCGCCGGTGAGCGCGGCCCAGAGGCCGGGGCTCGGGCTGGCTCCCGTGGAGCGGATGGTGAAGAGGACGGCCGCCGCGCCGCCCAGGGCCACCGCGACGGCGGGGAGCACGGAGGTGCGCAGGAGCTGGGGGCGTATGCGGGCTTCGGCGGGAAGCGGTACGGAGGTCTGCGCCGGGGGGTTGCTGTGGGTACCGGTGGCGGAGCGGGCGCCTGGCCGGCCGTGCCGCCCGCCCTCGCGTCGATCGGACCGCGAGGCGGGTGCGCGAAGTTGAGACATGAGTGTCCTTGGTACGTGCCCAGGAATCGGCGTACTGCGGGGGTGTGTGTTCTGCAGGGGTGTACGGGGGAGGTGTTCTACAGACGTTCGATGAGCCTACCGATGATCATCAGCCACACACTGTAGTCGTCAACCGTTCATGTGCGGTGCGCAGTTGACAAACTTACCCGTAGACCGGCCCGCTCTGGTATCGGCCCCGGCCCGACCGGCCGAGAACGATCGGCCGAAAGTCGACGACATGGCCGGATGGAGACGTCGGGCAGCGGGAACGGAAGGGTCCGCGGGTACCCGCACGGCATCGCCATCGGCGGAAACCGCCCTCTACCGGAATCCCCCGGAGACGCGGTGGCTCCCCGGCCGGCGTTCGTCCCCTCCGGGGGGAGTGCGACCTGCGGTCCACCCCGTCCGCGTCCCCACCGGCCTCCCCCGCGCCCTCCCGCCCCACGGATCGCCGACCTCGCCGCGCTCCGGCCCCGGGCGGGCGGTGACGGTCGGTGAGAGCCGGCGCCCGGAGGCGTACCGCCGCCGTGAGGCCGGACGGGTCCGCTCGTCCCGTCGGCCGAACCGACGAGCACACGCATAACCGTGCGGCCTCCACGGTATGTACGCCCCCACACATGCCCGCATGACCACCCTGCGCCTGCCGACCGGCCGCCTGGTGTGGTGTCGAGCCGAGGAGGACCCCATCGCCGGAACCCCACCTCGGAGCCCATCGGTGGACGCTCCGGGAAGCCAGCCCCAGGAAGCCGACCTGCTGCGGACCATGCTGCAGCGACCCGAGTACCGCAAGGCCCTGGTGTTCTCCGGGCTGATCGGCGTCCCGGTGGCGCTCGTCGCCTTCTGGTTCCTCGTGGCGCTGCACCAGCTGGAGCACCTCGTCTGGACGGAATGGCCGAAGGACCTGGGCTGGGAACGGGCTCCCTGGTGGTGGGGGCTCCCCCTGCTGCCGGTCGCCGGCCTCGTCGTCGGTCTGGTGGTCGCGCGCCTTCCCGGCCGGGGCGGGCACGTTCCGGCGGGCGGACTGCACTCGGGCGGAGTCGTGAAGGAGGCACTGCCCGGCGTCGTCCTCACCGCGGTGGTCGGTCTTCCGCTCGGCGCCGTACTGGGCCCCGAGGCGCCGTTGATCGCCCTCGGCGGGGGGCTGGCGCTGCTCTTCGCGGCTCTGGCCCGGGTGCCGCAGACCGGGGCGAGCACGGCGCTGCTCGGCGCGGCCGGGGCGGCGGCGGCGATCTCCGCGCTCTTCGGGAACCCGGTGGTCGGCGCCGTGCTCCTGATGGAGGTGGCCGGGGTGGGCGGGCCCCAACTGTTCGCGGTGATGCTGCCGGCCCTGCTGTCCAGCGGCGTGGGAGCGCTGATCTTCACCGGATTCGTCCACTGGACGGGCCTGGAGACGGGAAGCCTGGACATCGGCCTGCCCAAGCCGCCGCCGCTCGACGGGGCGGACGTGCTGTGGGTGCTGGTGGTGGCGCCCGCTGTCGCGTTCGTCGTCCACTGGACCCTCGTGGCCGGCCGGTTCGCGGCCCTCTTCGTCGTGAGCCGGATCGTGCGGAACACCGTACTCTGCGCGGCGGGCGCGGGGGTCTGCGTCACGCTCTACGCCGTCACCACCGGCCGCTCGCCGGCGGAGGCTGCCCTGTCCGGCGAGGCCACGCTGTCCGACCTGGCGCAGAACCCGCACGCCTGGTCCGTGGGCGCCCTCGTCGCGGTGCTGGTCTTCAAGGGGATCGCCTACGCCCTGTGTCTGGGCAGCCTGCGGGGTGGCCCCGTCTTCCCCGCCCTGTTCCTGGGCGGGGCGACCGGGGTCCTGCTGGCCCCGCTGCCCGGCCTGGGGCTGGTTCCGGCGATGGCCGTGGGCATGGCGGCCTCGGTGACCGCGGCCCTGCGCCTGCCGGTGAGCAGCGTGATCCTCGTCGTGCTCCTGCTGGGCAACGTGGAGACGGTCGCACTCGTGGTCCTGGCCGCCGTCCTGTCCTTCGTCGTCACCGAGCTCCTGCCCCAGGGCCCGCGCGTCCCCGCCCTCGACGAGCGACCGGGCGGTCGGCCGCACCGCCCCTCGCCCCGGAGGCCGTGAGCCATCCGGGGCAAGGGCCCGTCCGCGGGCGGAGAGGGCCCGCCGCGGGCGGTCAGGAGCCGAGGATCCTGCTCTTCTGGACGGCGAACTCCTCCTCGGTCAGCACGCCCTGCTCCTTCAGCTGTCCGAGTTCCTTGAGCTGGTCGATCTTGCTGCTCATGTCGTTGGCCGGCGGGGGAGGCGGGGGCGCGGCGGCCTGGGGCGGTGGCGGTGCGTACTGTTCCGCCGCCATGTCCTGCTGGGCCCAGCGCCCCGCCTGGCGTCGCGAGACCCTGTTGGAGACGGCGGTCGCCGTCCCGGCCACCACCGCGGTGCGCGCCACACCTCGAAGAAGTCCTGGCATGTCGGTCCTCCTTGACCGCTTTCGAGCGGATCGGCCTTCCCGGTCGTCCCGGGACGGCCGTCCGCCGGGTTCCACCGGATTCCGCCGGATTCAGGCGGCGGCGCTGCCCCCGGCTTCCTCCATGGCGTCCAGCGAGGCGAGCAGGGCCTGCACGGGAATGCGTCCGCCGGCCACGAGCTGAGCACCGCCGCGCCGCAGCTCCCGCGCGAGGGGGGCGGCCCAGAGGTTCTCGTAGACGAGGACGCCGGCCGAGCTGCCCGGATCCAGGACCATTCCCGCCTCGTCGAGGTCGTCCTGCCCGAGGAGCCCGGACGAGGAGCCCTCGAACACGGACAGGTCCAGCTCGCCGTCGGCGTCGATGTCCCGCAGCTCCAGGGCGACGACGCTGCCGTCGGCGTCCTTCCGGACGAACGTGAGGTCGAGAATGCGGATGATGCCCCTGTCGACCAGATCGAGGAGCAGAGGCAACCCCTTGCCCGTCATGCGGTTGCCGGGAAACTCGATGACCAGGAAGTCCACCGGTCCCATGTCCTCGAATTCATCACTCATGACCACTCCACACGCCGTTGGTGAGGACCTGCCCGAACCCACCCCCCGCCCGCGCCGCGTCTCGACCGACGCGGCGGACGCACTCATGTCCCCATTGCAGCATTCGTCCGGGTGCCTCGCACGTTCACGGACGCCGGGGTGCGCGACCGAAGGCGACGCGAGGCCCCGGGAGGGGCGCCCCGTGCGGTCGGGGTCACAGGCGGACGACGACCAGGGCGATGTCGTCGCGGGCGCCGCCGGCGACACCGAGGCGCGCGAGGAGGGCGTCGGCCAGGTGCTCGGGACCGAGAGCGGTCAGATCGCGGAGGGCGGTGGTGAGCCGGTCGAGGCCGGTGTCGATGTCCTCGCCGCGGCGTTCGATCAGACCGTCGGTGTAGAGGACGAGGGTGTCGCCCGGGCGGTAGGCGGTGCCGGCCTGCGGCCGGGGGACGTGCTCCGGGCGCGCCCCCAGCGGCGGATCGGTGGCCTGGTCCAGCAGCTCGAACGTGCCGTCGGCGTGCAGCAGGACCGGAGGGGGGTGCCCGGCGCTGGAGTAGACGATCAGCCGGGAACGGCTGTCCACGAGCACGGTGATCGCGGTCGCGGCCAGCGCTCCGTCGACGGAGCGGGCGTACATGCCCAGCACCTCCAGCGCCCCGGCCGGGCCGACGGCCGTGCGGCAGGCGGCGGACAGGGCGCTGCGGAGCATGCCCATGACGGTGGCGGCTTCCAGGCCGTGGCCGACGACGTCGCCGACGGCGACGGTGAACCGGCCGTCGGAGAGGTCGACGGTGTCGTACCAGTCCCCGCACACGTTCAGCGAGCCGATCGCGGGCAGGTAGCGCACCGCGACGTTGCTGTGCCGCGCCAGGTCGGGAGAGCGGAGCATCGCCGCCTGCAAGGTGACGGCGACCTCCCGTTCCCGGGCGTGGGCCGCACGCAGTTCCTCGTTCAGCCGTTGCAGCTCGCGGGCACGGGCGTACAGCTCGGCCTCCATGCCGTCCTCCCGCACGGTCATGCGTCCGCCCTCGCCGCGGAAGCGGCGGGACAGCACGAAGGCCGTGACGTCCTCCGCCCGGTGGATGATCCACGCCACCCGCCCCTCCGGTCCCGCGACGGGCGTGTTCACCGGCGACCACCACCGTTCCTCGAACACCCCCGGCCGCCCGGCCACCGGGATGTCGTACTTCTGCACCGCCATGACGTCCGGCTCGCCCGTGGCCAGGACCCTGCCCAGCGACGCACCCAGGTTCGTCACGCCGTCCGCGTGCGGATCGGCCGGGTTGTCGGGGAAGGCGTCGAACAGGCGCCGGCCGACCAGGTCCTCCCGCTCACGGCCGGTCGCCCGTAGGTACGCCTCGTTGACGTCGACGATCACCAGGTCCGGCGACAGCACCAGATACGGGCTCGGCGTCGCGGCGAACAACGCCCTGTAGTCGACATCCCGTCGCATCAGCCGTCGGCTCCTCCCTGGCCCACACCCTGCCGCCAACTTACGCACCCCTGCGGCCGTCCGCCTGGTGGCAGAGGTGCGAGGGACCCGTCGAAGAACGGGTCCCGGCGGGGCACGGACACAGGCGCGGGCATGGGCATGGGCATGCCGATGCTCAGGAACGTCGACGGACCGCCGTCACGACGCCGCGTTCGCGGACACCTCGAGACCGCGGGTGGTCACCGGGCGGGCCGTGCCGTCCGCCAGCCGGTACGACAGCCCCACCACCGCCGCCCGTCCGTCCTCGACCGCCTGCGCCAGGACACGGGAACGGTCGAGGAGCAGGTCGACGGTGTGCCGTACGTGCTCGGTGATGAAGTCCTCGTCCTCGGTGCGCCCGGCGGCGCGGGCGGCCAGCACGCTGGGGGTCACCCGCTCGATCACGTCCCGCACGTAGCCGCCCGCCGCCGTGCCGTCCTCGACGGCCGAGCGGGTGGCCGCGACCGCGCCGCACGCGTCGTGGCCGAGCACCACGACCAGTGGCGCGCCGAGCACGCTCACCCCGTACTCGATGCTCCCCAGCACCTCGGGACCCTGGACGTGTCCGGCGGTGCGGACCACGAACAGGTCGCCCAGACCGCGGTCGAAGACGATCTCGGCGGCCAGTCGGGAGTCGGAGCAGCCGAACAGCACGGCGAACGGATTCTGCGCCGGGACGACCTCGGTACGGCGGGCGGCGTCCTGGTTCGGGTGCTCCGGCGCACCGGCGACGAACCGCCGGTTGCCGGCCAGCAGCATCTCGAGGGCTTCACGGGGCGCAGGGCTGGGGGTCTCGGTCATGTCCGCAGCCTAAGTGGTCAGCTCCGGAAGTCCTTCGGGGCTTGACGCGATTGGCGTGGCTGTGCGGGCATCGGCAGGCTGGGCAGCGACCTGGGTCGCTGCCCAGCACTGATGAGGGGGCGTGTGGGCTCGGCCCCCGCGTCTGGGGTGATCCCTTCCTGCCCTGGCGGGGTGCGATGGGGGGAACCACCTCGTGGTCGACGCTTTCGGCGTGTTGTCAGGCGACGCGGAGGATGCTCTTGCCGTGGGTGGCACCCTCGGCGAGCCGCTGTACGGCGGTGGCCAGGTCTGCCAGGTTGTATTCGGCGGTGATGTCCACGCGCAGCTTGCCGTCTGCGACGAGAGCGAGCGCGCGGCGGGCGCTGTCGGCGAGGCGCTCCGGGTGGGTCTGACTGAGCAGGTTGCTGTTGTAGGTGATGAGTGACTTGCCGTGCATGAGCAGGTCGTTGGTGTCGGCCAGGACGGGTTCGTAGGTGCTGAGGTTGCCGTAGACGGCGAGTCGGCCGTGCGCCGCTAGCTGCTCCAGGGCGGCGCGGCGGGTTGCGCCGCCGACCGGGTCGAGGATCACGTCGAAGCGTTCGGTGCCGAGCTTGGTCGGGAACTCTTCGCGCAGCAGGACCTGGTCGTAGCCGAACTGGGCGGCGTAGTCGGCCCTGGCGGTACTGCCGGCGACGCCGACGATCCGGCCGGCCCCGGCCAGCCGGGCGAACTGGGCGGCGAGCGTGCCGACTGAGCCGGCCGCGGCATGGATCAGCACGCTCTCGCCGGGCCGTACCTGCGCGGTGGCGTTGATCAGGTCGTAGGCGGTCGGTGCGCCCCAGCCGAGACCTGCGGCCGTCCGCAGCGGCAGATCGCCGATGTCCAGGCTGAGCGCGGCGGGTGCCAGGACCACCTCGGCACAGGCGCCCGCCGTGGTCAGCGCGGCCACGGGCGCACCGACACGGCTTGCGTCGACGCCCTCGCCGACCGCGGCGATGTGCCCGGACGCCTCGAAGCCGGGGACGAAGGGGCGCGGCACGGGGAAGTGGCCGTCCCGGACCATGGTGTCCCCCCACTGGATCCCGGCGTAGGCGACTCGGATCGCCACCTCGCCGGGGCCGGGGTCGGGCTCGTCGAGTTCGGCGACTCGGTAGTGGTCCTCAGTGTCGAGGAGGACAGCCCTCATGGTTACAGCCCCTTGTGTTGACTCAGTATCCTTACAGTAGAAGACGGTAGGTGTATAAGGTTCCTGAGTCAACCCATGAACCTGTCAATGGAGTGGAAGTGCATGATGGAAGCCCCGGTCGAGGAGTCCCTCTGTACCCGGATCAGGCGGTCGGAGCAGGCGTTGATGGCACACCACGAGGCAGTGCTGCGCGCCTACGGGCTGACCATGACGCAGTACACCGTGCTGCTGGCCCTCTCGCACGAAGGCGGCATGTCCGGCGCCCAACTGGCCCGCTCCTGCGGGGTGACGCAGCAGAGCATGAGCAGCGTGCTGACCAACATGGAGACCAAGGGACTCATCCGCCGCGAGACGTCCCCGGTGCACGCCAAGGTGCAGATCGCCACCCTGACCGATGAGGGTCAGGCGCTCCTTGACCGCGCCTACCAGGAGGTGATCATCCTTGAGCGCGCACTCACCGACGCGTTCACGCCCTCCGAACACGCCGCGCTCTGCGAACTCCTGGAACGAGCCACTACCGTCCTGATCCAGCAGACGCGCCCGCGATAGCCCCGCCCGCCGCCTGAGCCCTCGGCCACCAGACGCACAGGAGCCCCATCCCCCCATACCCGCCCTGGAGGATTCGGTTGCCCTGCCTGCGATGCCTGCTTGCTCTGCCGTGCCCGTGGTGCTGACCGCAGCTGAGCGCCACCGGCTGAAGAAGATGGCCTACGGCCACAAGACCCCGCACCAGATGCGGCAACGGGCGGCGATCGTCTTACTGGCGGCACGCCGAGGCCAAAGCGCTGGCCTGCCAGCTTCCCGCCGAAACCGGCGTGCCGCTGTCGCGCTGGTCCTGCCCGGAGTTGGCCACCGAACTGACCGCGCGGGATCACCGACACCATCTCGGCATCCACAGTGCGCCGCTGGCTGCGCGAGGACGCGCTCAAACCGTGGCAGCACCGTTCCTGGATCTTCATCACCGACCCGGACTTCCGCCTCCGGGCCAAGCGTGTGCTGGATCTGTACGCCCGCACCTGGAACGGTGAGCCGCTCGGCGAGAACGAGTACGTCATCAGCGCGGACGAGAAGACCTCCATCCAGGCGCGCTGCCGCTGCCACCCCACCTCGCGCCGGGACAAGCCCGGGCGATGCGCGTCAACCACACCTACGGCCGCGGCGGCGCCCTCGCCTACCTGGCCGCCTACGACGTCCACCAAGCCCGCGTGTTCGGCCGCTGCGAACCACCCACCGGCATCGTCCCGTTCATGAACCTGGTCACCCAGGTCATGACCCGCGAGCCCTACGCCAGCGCCAAGCGAGTGCTCTGGGTCGTCGACAACGGCTCCTCCCACCGCGGCAAGACGGCCGCCGACCGGCTGACCGCAGCATTCCCGAACGCGGTCATGGTCCACACCCCGGTGCACGCCTCCTGGCTCAACCAAGTGGAGATCTACTTCTCCGTCGTCCAACGCAAAGTCGTGGCACCCAACGACTTCACGAACCTCGGCCAACTTCGAGCGCGACTCCGCGCCTCCGAAGACCGCTACAACGCCACGGCACAGCCGTTCCAGTGGAAGTTCACCGCCTCCGACCTGGACGATCTGCTGGCCAGGCTCGACCGGCACACCGCCGATCACCCAGAAGAATCCTCCGCCGCACAGGCAGCGTGATCAACCCCCGAAGGACTTCCGGAGCTGACCACTAAGGTTCGGCCCCCCGTGCCGCGTCTCCAGGTCCGTCGGTGGCCACTGCGGCCTGCCTGCCGAACTCCTCTTCCTCCTCGGTCGTACCGTGCGCCGTCGACAGCCCGAGGCGCCGGGCAAGGGTCCGCGCCGCTTGCGCCCGCAGCCCGCGGACAGCCGCCGCTTCATCCCGTTCACCGGCACGGCCCGCCGGTCTCCGCCACGCTTCCACACGCGTCAAACGACCTGGGGCGAACGGCGGTGTCGGCCGTACGGGTGACCCCCTGTGTGAGGCCGCCCCTGCCTCGCCGTCGGCGCAGGACCGGTCATGACCACCACGGCCCCGGGTCACCGACACCGCACGCCGCACGCGTGCCGGTGCATCACGATCGCGGAAAATGTCGCTCCCCCACCCATCCGCACACGCGTCCGCCACGAAGTACGGGGCGAGAAGGATCTCCCGGGCCCCGGTCCGGGGGGACCTCCACGCTCGAACCCCCACTGCCGAAGGACTGCCATGCGATGGACAGCGACCCCCGCCCCGGCCGGCACCGGCACCTGCAGATCGCTCAGCCACCCGGGAGGCGGCCGGTGACCCAGCCCCTGCCACTCGGCGGCACCGCCAGGCACGGTGGCGATCTCACCTCGGTGATGCAACAGGTCGCGCACGGCGACAAGGAGGCGTTCTCGGTCCTGTACGACGCCCTCGCACCACTCGTCTTCGGCACCGTCCTCAAGGTCGTGAGGGACCGCGCCCAGTCCGAGGAGGTCGCCCAGGAGGTGATGATCGACCTGTGGCGGCAGGCTGCCCGCTACCGGCCGGAATCGGGCAACGTCCGGACGTGGGCGGCGACGATCGCCCACCGCCGGGCCGTGGACAGGGTGCGCTCGGCCCAGGCCGCCCACGACCGTGAGCAGGCGACCGCCGCCCACGATCACTCCCGGCCCTTCGACGAGGTCGTCGAGCGGGTCGAGACGCGCCTGGAGAGCGAGCAGGTACGGCGTTGTCTGCGCGGCCTGACCGAGCTTCAGCGCCAAGCGGTGACCATGGCCTATTACGGCGGCCTGACCTACCGTGAAGTGGCCGTGGCGCTCGGTACGCCGCTGCCGACCGTGAAGACACGTCTGCGCGACGGGCTGATCCGGCTGCGCGACTGCATGGGGGTGAGCGCATGAAGCAGCACCACGACGACCTGCACGCCCTCGCCGCCGCCTACGCGGTGAACGCGCTGGACGCGCGCGAGCGCGAACTCTTCACGGCGCACCTGTCGACCTGCGTTCCGTGCCGGCGCGAGGTGTACGAGTTCGAGGCCACCGCGGCGCGCATGGCCGGGGCCGTGTCGCAGGCCCCGCCCGCTTCCATGAAGCAGCGGGTCGTCGCCGACATCGACGGCGTGCGGCAGCTCCCGCCCCGGGTGGCCCCGGGCAACGGGGGGGCCACGGTGTGGACGGCGCTTCGCCGCAGGGCCACGACGTTCGCGGTGGCCGCGAGCCTGGCCGCCGCCGTCTCCTTCGCGGGCATCGCCGCCTGGCAGCATCAGGAGAGCGACGACGCCGCACGCCGTGCCGCCCGGAGCGAGCAGCGCCTGGACGCGGTGAGCGCGGTCCTCGCCGCCCCGGACGCCCGCAGCGTGCAGGGCCGTACGGGCGGCGGCGCCGGCACCTCCGTGGTGTCCTCGCAGCGGCTGGGCAAGGCCGTCTTCATCGCCAGCGGACTGCCGGACCCCGGCTCGGGGAAGACCTACCAGCTCTGGCTGGGCCGGGGCGGCACCATGCGGCCCGCCGGTCTCCTCCAGGGGGACGGCACCGTGGTCCTGGAAGGCGACACGGCACACGCGAACGCCGTCGGACTGACGGTCGAACCGGCGGGCGGATCGACTCGGCCGACCACCCAGCCCCTGTTGATCCTGGACATGCCCGCCTGACCGGCGTCCCCGCGGCAGGCGGGGACGCCCCCCTGTGGCGCACGGCCCGGGGCTCGGAGCGAGGGGTGGAGAGAGGAACCGCCGACGGAGCATCGCGGTCGTGGGAGCGGACGTGGCGGGGCTGACCGCGGCGTACGTGCCGTCCCGCGCGTACGACGTGGTCCGGTACGCGCCCCCGGAGCCGCGCGGCGCCGTGCTGGTGTTGCCGGGCGGGCGTTCCGAGGGGCCCGGGGCGCCACCGTTCCTCGACCTGCCCCCCCTCCGCATGCGGCCGTTCACCACCGCCCTCCTCCGCTCCGCCCGGGCGAACCAGGTCCCGGTCGCCCGGGTCCGCTACCGGCACCGGGGCTGGAACGGGGAGCGCGCCGATCCGGTCCGGGACGCCGAAGCGGCGTTGACCGAGCTCCGGGCGCGGCTCGGGAGGACGCCCGTGGTGCTGGTCGGTCATTCCATGGGCGGGCGCGCCGCGTTGCGTGCCGCGGGCGACCCGGCGGTCCGGGGCGTCGTCGCCCCCGCTCCCTGGTGCCCGCCGGGGGAACCCGTGGCCCGTCTCGCCGGTCGTCGGCTGTACCTGCTGCACGACGAGACGGACCGGGTCACCTCGGCCGCCCGGTCCTGGGCGTTCGTCCGCAGGGCCCGGGCGGCCGGGGCCGACGCGGTCGGGATCCCGATGCCCGTCGGTGGCCACACCATGCTCCGGGGCGCGAGCCGGTGGCACCGGATGACGGCCCAGCTGGCCATGGGGATGCTCGCGGGCGACCGACGCGGCGCCGGGTCGGCCTCCGCGTCTCGCCAGGGCCCTCGCCGTACGGGGCGTGATCCCCGCACCGGCAACGAGCACGAGGGCTGCCGTTGTTTTGGTCGGCCCGTCCGCACGAGACCGGCCCCGAGGCCCGGCCCGTGGGACCCGCCGCGAGCGTGCGTGCGGTGGCGGGGCGCCCCCGGCTCGCCCGGTCCCGGCGACTTCGTCCGACCGGCCGAACGCGTCAGGGGGCCCATCCCTGGGCGGCCGTGCTCCGAATCCCCGGTGTGAGCATCGACAAGAAGGTTCTGGACAGGGCGTCCCGGGCGGCCCTCGCGGGTCTCGTGTCCGGTTACGCCGCCGTGGCGGTCGCCGCACTGGTCTCCGCGGCGGTACGTCCGGAGGCCGGGCCCCTGACAGCCGTCGGTGGCGCGGCCGTCGACCGCACGCCCGCCGAGCTCAAGGACTGGGCCATCCGGAACTTCGGGACGAACGACAAGCTCGTCCTGCAGTCCGGGATCCTCGTGGTGACCGCCCTGTTGTCCGTGGCCCTCGGCGTACTGGCCCTGCGGTGGCGACGGGCGGCCGCCGCGGGGGTGGTGCTGTTCGGGGTCGTGGGCGCGGCCGCCGCGCTCGACCGGCCGGATTCGGACTCCCTCTCCGACGCGCTTCCGTCGCTCGTCGGCGGTGGCGTGGGCGGTGTCCTGCTGTTCTTCCTGGCCGGTCTGCCCATCGGCACGGCCCGGGACGAGCCCGCCGGGTCGGCGGGCGCATGGAACCGGCGGCGGTTCCTGCTGGCGACCGGTGCGGCCGCCGCGGGCGGCACGGTGGCCGGCGCGGTCGGACGCGGGCTCGCCTCGTCACGGTCCGGTGACGCGGTGGCGTCCCGGGCCGCCGTCGTCCTGCCCCGCCCGGCCTCGCCCGCCTCCGCCGTTCCCCGGGGCGCCGGTCTGCGGCTGCCGGGAGTGAGTCCCTTCCTCACCCCGAACAAGGACTTCTACCGGGTCGACACGGCCCTCGTGGTCCCCGAAGTGCCGACGGCCTCCTGGCGCCTGCGGGTGCACGGCAAGGGCGTGCGCCGAGAACTGTCCCTCTCCTTCGACGACTTGCTGCGGTACGGGCTCGTCGAGCGCGACATCACGCTGACCTGCGTCTCCAACGAGGTGGGCGGCCCCTACGTCGGCAACGCCCGCTGGCTCGGCGTGCCCCTGGCGGACCTGCTGCGGGAGGCGGGGGTGCGACCGCCGTCGGAGGGCGGGGCGGCCGACCAGCTCGTCGCCCGCTCGGTCGACGGAATGACGCTCGGTACCCCGGTCGAGGACGTGATGGACGGCCGGGACGCGATGCTCGCGGTCGGCATGAACGGCGAGCCGCTCCCCTTCGCACACGGGTTCCCCGTCCGCATGGTCGTACCCGGCCTCTACGGCTACGTCTCGGCGTGCAAGTGGATCGAGGACATCGAGCTCACCACCTTCGACTCCTACGACCCCTACTGGGTGAAGCGGAAGTGGGCCCGTCGCGCGCCGGTCAAGACGCAGGCCCGCATCGACACGCCCAAGCCCTTCGCCCGCCCGGGCGTCGGCACGGTCGTGGTCGCGGGCGTCGCCTGGGCCCAGCACCGCGGCATCGACCGGGTCGAGATCCGCGTGGACGACGGCCCCTGGCAGCAGGCCGGCCTCGCCCCCGAGGCCGGCCGCGACACCTGGCGTCAGTGGTCCTTCCCCTGGCGGGCCACGCCCGGCACCCACACCCTGACCGTGCGTGCCACCGACCGCACCGGCACGACGCAGACCGAACGACGCACCCGGACGATCCCCGACGGCGCCGACGGATGGCACTCCGTCGTCGTCACCGTCGGCTGAGCCCCGCACGGGCGACGGCCTTGGCCGGTGTGGGCCGGTGGTGCCAGTCGTGCGCCGTCTTCACGTCGGCCGGGAACACCGCCGCGAGGAACAGCGCCGTGGCGCGTGCACTCGTCCGGCGCGTGGTCGGGAGCGCGAGGCCGGCGGCCAGGGCGAGTTGCACCGCGCCACTGGCCAGGGTCCGGCCGCGGTGGCCTGACGGCAACTCAAGGACACGGCACCGACGCCCTTCGGGTCCACGGGAGCACGCTGTCAGCCCGGATGCACTAGTCCCAGTGGCATGCGGACAGGCATCGGCTGACGGTGGGCCATGTCGCTGTGTACGAGAGGCCGACAGTGGGTCGGCCTGCGCAGCGGACGGAAGGAAACCATCGATGCGCTCTGCCCGCATTCTCTTCGCCGCCACCGCCACCGCCGCCGCCCTGGCCATGACCGCCCCCGGCGCGTACGCGCTCACCACGGGCGACGAGTGGTCCAAGGACGACTCCTCCCACAGCCGGGAGAAGGACCACGACAAGCCGCACGGCGGCATGCACACCGGCTCCGGTGCCCTGTCCCTCCTCGGCGGTGACGAGTGGTCCAAGGAGCACGACAAGGACAAGAAGGAGCACGACAAGGGAGAGCACGACAAGGGCGAGAAGGACCACGAGAAGGGTGAGGGCCACGAGAAGGACCACGGCAAGCCGACGGGTGGCATGCACACCGGTGGGGGTGCCCTCACGACGGTGGTGAACGGGGACGACTGGTCCAAGCCCGAGTCCGAGTCCACTGACAAGTCCGAGCAGGAGAAGAAGGACCACGAGAAGGACAAGGACTGGGGCAAGGAGCACGAGAAGCCCAAGGGCGGCATGCACACCGGTGGCGGCGGTCTGGCGAGCAGCGGCTCGAACGTGACCGGCGCCCTGGTGCTGGCCGGCGGGGTGGCCGCGTTCGCCCTCTACCGCCGCAAGAAGGCCGCCGACGCGGCAGCGTGACCCCCGGCCGGGTGCGGGGCCGCCTTCGGAAGGGCGGCCCCGCACCCGGCCTCCTTCTTTCTTTCGGCCCGCCCTGCCGGCAGCGCCGTCCGACTTCGAAAGGCACCTGTGGTGAAGACCCGACCGGACCCCGTCGACACGGAAGCGCCCCGGCGTGCCGCGCGGTGGGTCGTCCCCACCGTGTTCTGGACGCTGGTGCTGGTGGTGCTCATGGCCCTCTTCGGCCCGCGGGTCTTCACGCGGGACGCGATCGTACAGCCCCTGCCCGTGGCCTCCTCCCCCGCCGGAAACGCTCCGGCCGCCGCGCCGCAGCCCGTCGCGCCGTCGGTCCCGGGCCTCGCGCCCTCGTCCTCGTCGAGCACGGCCGCGGCGGCCGGGCCCGCCATGCCGAGGTCGGCTCCCACCCGTCTGATGATCCCCAAGATCGGAGTGGACGCGCCGTTCACCGCTCTGGAGATCGGACCTTCCGGCGCCCTCGACCCGCCGCCGGCCGATGACACGAACCTGGTCGGCTGGCACGCCTCCGGCGTCTCCCCCGGCGAGCGGGGAACCGCCCTCATCGCCGGCCATCTCGACACCGCCACGGCCCCGGCCGTCTTCGCCCGTCTCGGCGAACTCGCGGCCGGAGACAGTTTCGAGGTCGCGCGCGCGGACGGCACCACGGCCGCCTTCCTCGTCGACTCCGTGGAGAGCTTCCAGAAGAACGACTTCCCCGAGGAACGCGTGTACGGGGACACCCCTGACGCCCTCGTGCGGCTCATCACGTGTGCGGGCGCGTATGACCGCACGGTGAGGGACTACACCGAGAACCTGGTCGTCTTCGCCCACCTCGACACCTCCGGCTGACCTCCGGGGCCCGGGCGCGGGGACGACCCCTCCGGCAGGCCCGGGACGTCAACCTTTCCGTCCGAAGTCATTCTTCCGAGCGATCGGCCCATCCGACGGGCGGTCGGCCCCGAATACAGGTCGTGAGCAGCGACCGGGCCCTCCGCCCGGGTCCGTCCCCCAGTGGGGGCCGGCGCGCCGACCCCTCAAGGAGAAGAATCATGAACACGCTTCGCTTCCGACGCTCCGCCGTGGCCGTCGCCGCCGCGGCCGCCCTGCCCTTCGCGCTGGCCGCCTGCTCCGACTCCGGCAACGACTCCTCCGCCGACTCCGCGTCGGCCTCTCAGGCACCGGCGCCGCAGGACGACTCGCCGTCCACCGGACCCGGCACCGGCACGGCGATGTCCGGACCGTTCGGCCCGGCGTGTGCTTCCGTGCCCGAGGAGGGCGCCGGCTCGTTCGACGGCATGGCCAAGGACCCGGTCGCGACCGCCGCGTCCAACAATCCCGCCCTGTCCACCCTCGTCACGGCCGTGAAGAAGGCGGGCCTGGTCGACACGCTCAACAACGCGGAGAACATCACCGTCTTCGCCCCGACCAACGACGCCTTCGCCAAGATCCCCAAGGCCGACCTCGACAAGGTCCTCAACGACAAGGCCACCCTCACCAAGATCCTCACCTACCACGTCGTCGGCCAGAAGCTCACCCCGAAGCAGCTGGAGAACGGCAGCTTCGAGACCCTGGAGAAGGGCAAGATCACCACCAAGGGCTCCGGCGAGGACTACACCGTCAACGACACGTCCAAGGTCGTCTGCGGCAACGTGCCCACCGCGAACGCCACCGTCTACATCGTGGACACCGTCCTCATGCCGAAGTGACGGTGCCGCCAGGGGCAGTCCCACCGGGGTGACGGGATGAGCCGTGCGGCCCGGGCCGGGCCGCTCGGCCTTCCCGGGGCCCCTCAGCCGGGCCCGTCAGCCGGTGGCCGTCTGCCGGTGGGCCCGGATGAGGTCGGCGTACCGGCGGCCGCTCGTCTTCACCGTGCGGCGCTGGGTGGCGTAGTCG
This sequence comes from Streptomyces sp. NPDC107498, assembly GCF_055582805.1. Classification (NCBI taxonomy): domain Bacteria; kingdom Bacillati; phylum Actinomycetota; class Actinomycetes; order Kitasatosporales; family Streptomycetaceae; genus Streptomyces; species Streptomyces sp. NPDC107498. The sequence goes on from NZ_JBVJPE010000001.1 coordinate 361,676, forward strand.
ACGTGGACGAGCCCGAAGCGCTTGTCGTAGCCGTAGGCCCACTCGAAGTTGTCGAGCAGGGACCAGGCGTAGTAGCCGGCGAGCGGGGCGCCCTTGCGCAGGGCGCGGGCGCAGGCGGCCAGGTGCTCCTCCAGGTAGCGGGTGCGCTCCGGGTCGTGGACGGCGCCGTCGGGGCCGACGGCGTCGGGGAAGGCCGAACCGTTCTCGGTGACGTACAGCTCGCGCACGCCGTAGTCCTCGGTGAGCCGCAGCAGGAGGGCCTCCAGGCCGCCTCCGTCGACCTGCCAGTCCATGCCGGTGCGGGGCACGCCGGGGAGGCGGACCTCGCGGGCGTACGGGACGGGGCCCGTCGGGTCGTCGGCGACGGTGACCGGGAAGTAGTAGTTGAGGCCGTGCCAATCGAGCGGGGCCGCGATGGCCTCCATGTCGCCCTGCCGCTCCGGGAGTTCGACGCCGTACAGCTCGCGCATGTCGGCGGGGAAGCCGCGGCCGTGGACCGGGTCGAGCCACCAGCGGTTGGTGTGGCCGTCCATGCGGGCCGCGGCGGCGAGGTCCTCGGGGCGGTCGGAGGCGGGCGCGACGGTGGAGTGGTTGGTGACCAGCCCGACCCGGGCGCCGGGGGCGGCGGCGCGGATCGCCCGGGTGGCGAGCCCGTGCCCGAGGAGGAGGTGGTACGAGGCGCGGACGGCGGCCGTGAGGTCGGTGAGGCCCGGCGCCATCCGGCCCTCCAGATGGCCGATCCACCCCGAGCAGAGCGGCTCGTTGAGGGTGGCCCACCGGGTGACCCGGTCGCCCAGGCGCTCGGCGACGACGGAGGCGTACGCGGCGAGGTGTTCGGCGGTGGCCCGCTCGGTCCAGCCGCCGTGGCTGTCCTGGACCCGGTCCTGGAGGCTCTGCGGCAGGTCCCAGTGGTAGAGGGTGACGGAGGGGGTGATCCCTGCGTCCAGGAGGCCGTCGACGAGCCGGTCGTAGAAGTCGAGCCCGGCCTTGTTGACCGGCCCGTCGCCGCCGGGGACGACGCGGGGCCAGGCGATCGACATCCGGTAGGCGTCGGTGCCGAGTTCCTTCATCAGCGCGATGTCCTCGGACCAGCGGTGGTAGTGGTCGCAGGCCTCGTCGCCCGTGTCTCCGTTGTCGATCGCGCCCGGCACGCGGGAGAAGGCGTCCCAGATGGAGGGGGTGCGGCCGTCCTCGGCGACGGCGCCCTCGATCTGGTAGGCGGAGGTCGCGGTGCCCCAGGCGAAGGACGGGGGGAACGCCTCCAGGTCGAGCGTGGCACGCGGGTCGGTGGATTCGGACACGGGGGACCTCTTCGTGATCGGTGGGCAGAGGGTGGATGAAGCCGTGGTCGAGGCGGCGCAGGGGGCTGTCACTTGACCGCGCCGGCGGTGAGGCCGGCGACGAGGTAGCGCTGGAGGAGGAGGAAGCCGACGACGACGGGGACGCTCACCACGAGGGAGGCGGCCATCACCTGGTTCCAGTAGACGTCGTTCTGGGTGGCGTAGCCCTGGAGGCCGACGGCGAGGGTGCGGGTGGTGTCGTCGGTCATGACGGAGGCGAAGAGGACCTCGCCCCAGGCGGTCATGAAGGCGTAGATCGCGACGGCGACGATGCCGGGGGACGCGGCCGGGACGATGACGCGGAGCAGCGCCCTGATCGGCCCGCAGCCGTCGACCTTCGCTGCCTCGTCCAGCTCGCGCGGGATCGAGTCGAAGTACCCGGTGAGCATCCAGATGGAGAAGGGCAGCGAGAAGGTCAGATAGGTGAGGATCAGACCTTCGCGGGAGCCGAACAGCGCGATGCCGGTGGCGTTGCCGATGTTGACGTAGATGAGGAACAGCGGCAACAGGAAGAGGATGCCGGGGAACATCTGCGTCGACAGGACGGTGACCGTGAAGGCCCGTTTGCCGCGGAAGGAGTACCGGCTGACGGCGTACGCGGCGAAGATCGCGACGGCCACCGAGAAGACCGTGGCCGCGCCCGCGACGACGATCGAGTTCACGAAGTAGTCCGCGAGCGGGACCGTCTCCCAGATGTCGACGTACGGGCGGAGCGTGAGCCCGGAGGGGATCCACTGGAACTTCCCCGAGACGTCCTCCAGCGGTTTCAGCGAGCTGGAGATCATCACGTACACCGGCAGCACCACGAAGGCGGTGAGCAGGGTGAGGAAGATCCGCCGGGTCCACAGGAAGGAGCGGGGCGCGGCCATCGGGGAGCGCGGCGGGGCCGGGCGCCGGTGGAGGGTGTCAGACATCGGAGGTCCTCCTTCCGCGGGTGGTGAGCAGGAGGTAGACGCCCGTGACGACGAGGAGGAACAGCAGGAGCAACACGGACATGGCCGAGCCGGTGCCGAAGTTCCACGTCTGGAAGGACGACTGGTAGATGTGGAGGGAGATCAGGTCGGCGGCCTCGGGCGCCGCCTTGCCGAAGAGCACGAACGGCGTGTTGAAGTCGTTGAACGTCCAGAGGAAGAGGACCAGGACGAGGACCTGGTTGACGGACCGCAGCGACGGCAGGGTGATGTGCCGGATCTGCTTCCACACGCCGGCCCCGTCGAGGGCGGCGGCCTCGTACATGTCCCGGGGGATGTTCTGGAGCCCCGCCATGACGGTGAGGAAGGCGAACGGCCAGCCCTTCCAGACGGAGACGGTCAGCAGGGCCCAGAAGCTGTTGTCCCCGATCAGCCAGAAGGCGGGACCGTCGCCGATGCCGAGCTGGTCGTGGAGGACGTGGTTCACCAGCCCGTTGTCCCTCTGGAACATGAACGCCCACGTGATCACGGCGGCGTAGACGGGCAGCGCGTACGGCACGAGGAACAGCGTCCGGAGGAAGCCGCGGCCCCGGAACTCCTCCTGGAGGAAGATCGCGGCGGCCGTCCCGAGGAGCCAGCACAGGCCCACGGACAGGACCGTGAACGTGCACGTCGTCAGGAACGACGTGAGGAGCGCCCGGCCGACGGGGGCGTCGAAGTCGAGCGTGACGGAGAAGTTGTCCAGCCCCGACCACGGCGCCTCGGACCAGTTGCGGATGGAGAACTGGGTGAGCTCGCGGAAGCTCATGGTGATGCCCATGAGCATCGGAACGAGGTGGACGAGCAGTTCGAGGAACAGGGCGGGCAGGAGCAGCAGGTACGGCAGTGCGACGCGGCGACGCCCGGAGCGGCGCGGTGCGGGCGCCTCTCCGGGTGCGGCCTTGCGCACCGCCGGCTCCCGTGCGGGAGTGACGGCGGTTTCGGTCATGGCGGGGCGGCCTACTTCTCGGACATCTGCTGCTGGGCCTTTTCGAGCTTGGCCTTGACGGACTCGGTGGTGACGGGCCGGCCGGCGGCGGCGTCGGCGAAGAGTTCCTTGACGGCGGTGCCGACGACCGTCTCGAACTGCGACTCCTCGGGGACCTGCGGGAGGGCGGCGGCGCTGGTGGCGAGGGTGTCGCGCAGGACCGTCAGTGCGGGGCCGCTGAACGCGGGGTCCTGCTGGGCGGTCTTGACCGGCGGGATGGAGCCGTAGGACTTGTTGAGGAGGATCTGCTCCTCGTCGCCGGTCATGAACTTCACGAACTTCAGGGCGCCGTCGAGGTTCTTGGTGTTCTTGAAGACGGCCATGTTGATGCCGGCGACCATCGAGTTGGTCTGCCGGCCCTGGCCGGGCCTGCCGGAGGGGACCGGGGCGGGGGCCACTCCCCACTCGTCCTCGTTCATGCCCTGCGCCTTGAACGTGGCGGACGCGGTCTGCCACAGGACCATGCCGGTCTTGTCCTTGGCGAAGTCGCTGAGGGACTGGTTCTGGGCGTACTCGGCGTTGCCGGGCGCGACGATCTTGTGGGCGGCCATGAGGTCGACGTACTGCTTGACGGCGGCGACGGCGCCGTCGGAGGTGAAGTCGGCCTTGCCGTCGGGGGTGAAGAAGTCGGCGCCGTGCTGCTTGCCGAGGACGAAGACCTGGTGGATGTTGTTGGAGAGGTTGGAGCCCTCGACCCCGATGCCCCCCTTGCCGTCCCCGCCGAGCTTCTTGCCGGTGGCGATCAGCTCGTCCCAGGTGGCCGGCGGCTTCGCTATGCCGGCGTCCTTGAACATCTTCTTGTTGTAGTAGAGCGCGTAGGCCATGGAGTACAGCGGGACGGCGGCCGGGTCCTGCGCCTGGACCCCGGTGGAGCCGAGCGCGGAGTCGACGAAGCGGTCCTTGCCGCCGATGGCCTCGAAGTTCTTCGCGTCCCAGGGCAGCAGGGCGCCGGTGGACTGGAGGGAGGCGCTCCAGGTGTTGCCGATGTTGAGGACGTCGGGGCCCTGGCCGGACGTGGTCGCGGTGAGGATGCGGTTGAGCAGGTCGGCCCAGGGCACGACCTCCAGCTTCACCTTGATCCCGGTCTGCTTCTCGAACTTGTCGAGCTCGGGCTGCAGGACCTTCTTGTCGACCTCGATGCCGGCGCCCTGGTTGGAGGCCCAGTAGGTGAGGGTCTTCTCGGCTCCGGCGCCGTTGTCACCGCCGCCGCAGGCGGTCGCCGTGAGGACGAGGGAGAGGGTGACGGCACCGACGGCTGCGACTCTGATTCTGCGCATGCTCCTGGAGTCCCTTTCAGGGAGTCGAAAGCCAAGGAGGGCGAGGGGGTGGTGTCCCGCGGCCACCCCTAGCCTCTCGGCTTAATTTAGGATGTGAGTTAAACCTCGGGAGAAGGTCGCGTCAAGAGGGGTCGCGGCGGTAGGTTGCACACAGGAGCGAGGGAATGAGGGTGTCCGGTGAGCATGCGCAGCGGCCGTACGGTGCGTGACCTGCGGCGGGAGAACCGCGCCGCGGTATTGCAACGGTTGTATTTCGACGGCCCCCTGAGCCGCTTCGCGCTCGGGCCGGTGACGAGCTTGAGCTCGGGTTCGGTCAGCAACGTGGTGGCGGATCTGGTGGCCGAGGGCCTGGTGGAGGAGGCCGGCAGCGTGGACTCCGCCGGCGGCCGGCCCCGCACGCTCCTGCGCATCCGTCGGGACAGCGCTTGCATGATCGGTGTCGACATCGGCGAGACGCGGGTCCGGATCGAGCTGTTCGACCTCGCGTTCACCGAACTGGCCCGCACCGAGCGCCCGTTGGCGACCTCGGGGCCGAAGACCGCCCGGTACGAGGTGGCCGTGGTCGTGGACCGCCTCCGGGACGGCATCGAGGAGGTCGTCCGGCAGGCGGGCATCGACGCCGGGCAGCTGTTGGGCGTGGGCGTGGGCGTCCCCGGCATCGTGGCGAGGACGCCGCAGGACGGCGCCGTGGTGCACGGGCAGACCATCGGCTGGGACGCCGTGCCCCTGGAACGGTTGCTGCGGGAGTCCGTGCCCCTGCCGGAGTCCGTGCCGTACTTCATCGACAACGGGGCCAAGACGCTCGGCCAGGCGGAGATGTGGTTCGGTGCCGGACGCGGAGCGAGCAGCGCCGTCGTGGTGCTCTTCGGCTCCGGGGTCGGCGCGTGCGTGGTGACGGATCCGCTCGGCCCCGGGCGGGCACTGGAGTGGGGCCACCTGACGGTACGCGTCCGGGGGCGCCGCTGCCGCTGCGGGGCCCGGGGCTGCCTGGAGGCCTACGCGGGCGCGGAGGCGCTCTTGGAACGCTGGCGCGAAGCGGGCGGCCGCCCCCCGGTCGGCGCGGAGGAGGAATCCGCACTGACCGCGCTCCTCGCCGCCGCCCACCCCTCCGACCCCGGGGCGGAAACCGACACGACCGCGCTCGCCGTCCTGGAGGAGACCGCCGAGTACCTCGGCGCCGGACTCGCCGACCTGATCAACCTCTTCCAGCCCGAGCGGATCCTCGTCGGAGGCTGGGCGGGCCTCCAGCTCGGCGCCCGGTTCCTCGACGGCGTCAGAACCCATGCCACGTCCTACGCCCTGTCCTACCCGGCCTCCCACGTGCGCATCGAGCTCGGCAGCCTCGGACCGGACGCCGTCACGGTCGGCGCGGCGATCCTGCCGCTCGCCGACTTCTTCGCGCGTGGAGGCCGCCGCGCGCCCGCGGCGGTCGAAGAGCCCGTGCCGGCCTGGGAGACCACCCTCCGGCAACGGACGGCGCACTGAAAGGCACGGGCCCCGCGCACTCCGGCTCCGGCCCGGAGTCGGCGGCGGTCCCTCAGGCCGACTCGCGTACGACGAGTTCGGGGTCGAAGAGCATGTGCGTGTGGCCGCCCGCGGATCCCTGGAGCTGACCGGCCAGCAGTTCCGCCATGGCGGCGGCCATCGTCTCGACCGGCTGACGCACCGTCGTCAGCGGTGGCCGGCACGTGATCGCGATGCTGGAGTCGTCGAAACCCACCACGGCCACGTCCTCGGGCACGCGTCGTCCCCGCTCGCGCACGATCTGGCAGGCGCCCTGCGCCATCAGGTCGTTGGCCGCGAAGACGCCGTCCACCTCCGGGTGGTCCTCGAGGAGGCGGATCATCGCCGCAGCGCCGCTGTCGAGGGTGAAATCACCCTCGACGACCGGTGCCGGGCCTCGTCCGGCGTGTTCGAGGGCGTCGCGAAAGCCGGCGAGTCTGTCACGGCCGGCCGGGAGGTCGTGCGGCGCGCTGATCGTCGCGGGGTGCCGGCACCCGCGGGCCAGCAGGTGCTCGGCGGCCAGCCGTCCGCCCCGGTAGTGATCCATGTCGACGTGGCTCACGGGCAACGGCTGCGGCGGGCGCGCGAACAGCACGACCGGGACCCGGGCGTCGAGGAGCATCTGCGGCAGCGGGTCGTCGGCCTGGACGGAGACGACGAGGGCGCCGTCGGCGCTTCCCTGTCGCAGGTAGTCCACCACCTGCTCCCTGGCCGCGTCCGACTCGGCGAACATCAGCACCGGGTGCATGGCGCGCCCGCGCAGGTACGTCATGGCGCCGCTGACGATGCGGCCGAAGAAGGGGTCGGCGAACACGCGGGCGGCGAAGCCGTCACCCGCGCCCGAGACCAGCAGGGCCACGGTCCGCGCGCGTCGCGTCACCAGGGACCTCGCCGCGCCGTTCGGGATGTATCCGGTGGCCCGAATGGCCTGGCGGACCAGGTCCTGGATCCCGGGGTCCACATTGCGGACCCCGTTGACGACGCGCGACACCGTGGCCCGGGAGACGCCTGCCTCCCGGGCCACGTCCTCCAGAGTCGGCCCCCGCTTGTCCACTCCGGCACTTTAACGTGCCGTTTCCTCCTTCGGCCGCGGTCCCTCGGGGCGCCTCGACCGCCCGGGCGGACCGACGGGGCCCGGGTCTCGCGTCGCGCGGGGAGCCCTGGGCCGGGAGCCCTTCGACCGCGGCGGGCGGACGTCCTGCCCGTCATCGCGCTCCCCCTCGTCCGGGGTTCCGCGGAAGCCCTCCCGCACCTCCCTCCGTGCTCACCGATTCCGGTTCCCTCACGGTCAGGGGCCGTTCCCGCTCCACGGCCCCCGCCGAGCGCCCCACCATGAGCCGGTAGGGGCCGGGCTCGATGCGCCACGCACCCTCTTCGGAGGACCAGTGCCGTAGCGCGCGCGGTGCCACGGTCACTTCGGCCGTCACCTCCTGCTCCGGGTCGGCGTGGACCGCCGCGTATCCGGCCAGCCACCGAGCGGGGCGTTCCACGCGCGATCCCGGGCGGGCCACGTACACCTGGACGACCTCGCGCCCGGGGCGCTCCCCGGTGTTGCGCAGGGTCGTCCGGACGGTGAAGGGCGTTCCGGCCTCGATCTCTGCCGGTGCGTCCACGTGCCCGTACTCCCAGGTGGTGTACCCCAGGCCGTGTCCGAACCAGTAGGCGGGTTCGCGGTCCTCGCGCAGCCAGGCGCGGTACCCGATGTGGATGCCTTCGGCGTAGTCGAGCCGGCCGTCGACGGGCCGGGTGCGCGTGACGGGCGCGTCGGCGAGGGAAGCCGCCCAGGTCGTGGGGAGCCTGCCGCCCGGCTCGGTGCGGCCGAAGAGGACGTCGGCCAGGCCGGCGCCGGCCTCCTGGCCGGGGAACCAGGCGAGCAGCAGGGCGCCCACCTCGTCGCGCCAGGGCAGTTCGACCGGGCCCCCGCTGTTGACGACGGCGACGGTCCGGGGGTTGGCCGCGGCGACCGTGCGGACGAGGTCGTCCTGGCGAGGGCCGAGGGACAGGTCCGTGCGGTCGTGGCCTTCCGTCTCGCCGTGCTCGGTCGTGCCGACGACGACGATCACGGCGTCCGCGTCACGGGCCGCTTCCACCGCCTCGGCCAGAGCGACCGCCGGGTCCCGCTCCGGTGGCGCGGCTGCGACGACGGTGGCACGACCGGTGCCGGAGACCAGTTCGCGGCGTGCGACGAGGTGGACGGCCCGGTTCTCGACCAGGTGCACCGCCGCGGTGTGCAACGGCGGGGTGACGTGCACGATCGCCGGATCGTCGGTCGCGCGGGGGTGGGTCCCGTCGAGGACGGCGCACCCGTCGACGCTGAGCGTCATCCTGCCGAAGCCGCCGATGCCGAAGGTCCACATGCCGGTGGTCTCGGGCCGGAACGACGCGCTGATCTCCACGGTGTGCGCACCGGGGGGCAGGTCGGGTTCGAGCTGTCGTCCCGACAGGCGCCGCTCGGCGGAGAGTTCACGTCCTTCGGCGTCCAGGCAGCGCAGCAGCACACCGGGCTCGTTCGACCTGGGATCCGTGCACCTGCCGGGGTCCAACGGCGACGGCGGCGCGTTCAGCGAGGGGCCCGGGGCGTACACCACCCGGCCCCGTCCGCGCATGTGCGCACGGATGCCGTCGAGCGGAGTGACGACCGCCGGGGGGAACACGCCGGCGCTGCCGCCTCCCTGGACGCGGGGCGAGGCGGCGTGCTCGCCGATGACCGCGACCGTCGCCGGGGCGCCGAGGTCGAAGGGCAGGACGCCCTCGTTGCGCACCAGGACCGCTCCGGCCGCGACCGCGCGGCGCAGCAGGGGCCGGGGGGGTCCCGGGCTCGGCGGCGGACGGCGGTGGCAGGGGGCCTGGAGCGCACCGACGCGGGCCGCGAGCCGGAGCAGACGGCGCACCTTGTCGTCGAGGGCCGTCTCGGGGACCCTGCCGTCCTCCACGGCTCGGACGAGGTGCGCCGCCCAGGGACCGCCGGGTCCCGGCATGGCCAGGTCGAGGGCGGCCCGGGCCGGTTCCTCGGTGGTGCGGACGGCGGCCCAGTCCGAGAGGGCGACCCCGTCGAAGCCCCAGGCGCCCTTGAGCGGTTCGGAGAGGAGGGGGTGGGCGGTCATCGTCGTGCCGTCGACGCTGTTGTAGCCGGCCATGAGCAGCCATGCGCCGGCTTCCACGGCGGCTTCGAAGGGGACGAGGTACACCTCGCGCAGGGCCCGCTCGGAGAGGCGGACGTCGGCGCGGAGCCGGTCGGTTTCGGAGTCGTTGGCGACGAAGTGCTTGGCCGTGGCGGCGATCCCCCGGTCCTGGATTCCTCTGATCAGCGCCGCACCGGTACGGGCGGTCAGTTCGGGGTCCTCCGAGTAGCACTCGAAGTGCCGGCCGCCCAGCGGGGTGCGGTGCAGGTTCAGGTTGGGCGCGAGGACGACGTCGACGCCCTTGCGTACGGCCTCGGCCGCGAGCAGGCCTCCCAGCTCCCGCAGCAGCTGTTCGTCCCAGGACGCACCGAGGGCCGAAGCGCAGGGCAGCAGGGCGGAGGTGCGCCGCTCGTCCCACGCTTCGCCCCGTACGCCCGCCGGCCCGTCGGAGAAGACCATCTGCCTGAGCCCGATCGTCTCCTCGGCGGCCGTCCGCCAGGTCGTGGCGCCGGTCAGCAGGCGCACCTTCTGCGCCAGGTTCAGCTTCTCGACCAACCGGTCCGGCATGTCGTCAGGCATCGCTACCCACTTGCCTCTTCCTTCGTTTCCTCTTCGTCGGTACGGCGGGGGCCCGGCCGCTCCCCGAGGCGGCCGGGCCGGGTGGCGGATCGGCCCACCGGGTCAGGGCAGACGGTGATCGGCGTTCAGCACGGCACCGCGCTCGGGGTGGTACAGGTCGAAGCCCCGGGTGTCGCACTGGAGGCCGCCGTCGATGCAGTGGTCGACCAGGGCCTTGAGGGTGCGCTCCTCCCAGGCGTTGAAGAAGTCGTAGTGGAAGGAGTAGCCGCGGCCGCTGGCCAGGCGGACCTGGCTCATGTCGCCGTTGACCGGCCACGCCATCTTGAACTCGATCATCGGCAGGGCGACCGGGTGGGAGGCCGGGCACATGTTGTCGTTGGTGCCGGGCTTCACGACCGGGTAGGCCATGTGGCTCTTGTGGTCGGGGGTGTCGAGGTACAGCCCGTTCCAGCAGCTGGGGGCCTGCATGCGCAGGTTGAGCTGCACGTCGGGCCGGCTCGGGCAGCTCGCCGGGATGTCGACGTTGAAGAAGCTGTCACCGCATTCCCAGCCCTCGACGAAGCCCTTGTGACCGCGGAACTCCTGGGCGGTCTGCGTCGGGTTGCCGACGACGAACCGCAGCCCCTTGGGGAAGGGACGGACGCTCCGGTAGTCGGTGACGCCCGACTTGTAGTAGATGACCTGGGGCCCGACGGGCAGGATCTTCTGGTCGCCCTTGTACAGCGAGGGCATCCAGTACGCGGACGCGTCCGCGGGCGCCTTGCAGGTGGTGCCGCCTCCGTAGAGCGAGGCGGTGGTGCTGGAGGCGTCGGTGGAGGTGTTGCCCATGAACGTGTGGTCGTGGGACCTGCCGAACTGGCCCGGGTAGACGATCGGGTCGTCCGGCGCGGTGTGGGTCACGGAACAGCCGGCCTGGAACTCGTGGTGGTAGGCCGGGGGCGGGGTGTCCGTGGACGGGACGACACCGGTGACCTGGGGTACGGCGGGGATGTACCCGTCCCCATCGGTGTCGTCGCCCGACGCCTGGGTGGAGACGGCCGTCTGGTGCCCGACGTGGTGGGCGGCCGTGGCGGCGGGTGGGGTGCCGCCGTCCGGGTCCGCGGCCGAGGCCATCGTGCCGATGCCGAGGAAGCCGGCGACGAGGGCCGTGCTGACGAGGAGTACGGAGAGCCGTTTCGGACTCGATCTCATGGGGATCTCCTGCCCGTGGGGGGAGGGTTCGCGTGAACGCGGAGGCGCCGCGCGACTGATGGGGTGGACGGCTTTCGCTTCGTGCGGTGGTGCGGGGTGACGGGGTCGAGCGGCAGGCCCCGTCACCCCTGTTCGCGGGGTCCGGCTCGATCAGCCGTAGATGCCGAACTCGTGGAGGGAGTAGCCCCATCCGGTGCCCCGGGCGGTCAGCCGGAGCTTGACGTACCGGGCGGTGGTGGCGGTCTCGACGGTGTCGACGTCTCCGTTGCCGGTGGTGGTGGTGTGGACGGTCCGCCAGGCGTTGCCGTCGTCGGAGACCTGCACCTCGTAGGACTTGGCGTAGGCGGGGTCCCATACGAGCTGCAGCGTGCGGATGGGCTTGGCCGAGCCGAGGTCGACCTGGATCCACTGGGGGTCGCTCCAGTCGCTGGCCCAGCGGGTGTTCGGGTCGCCGTCGGTGGCGTTGGCGGCGGGGCAGGGGCAGTCGCCGTAGGACGCCTGGGCGGAGGAGGCGGTGGTGGGCCTGTTCAGGGCGAGGTCGGTGCCGGTGACGGGCGGGGCGACGACCTTGACGGACTCGGTCTCGATGCCGGCGTTGCCGCGGCCGTCCTCGGCCTGGACGTAGACCTTCCAGACCCCGAGCTTCTCGGGTGCGGTGACGGCGAAGGTGCCGTTGCCGGTGGAGCGCCACTGCGCGTCGACGAGACGCTTGTCGCCGTTGGCGTAGTTGCCGCTGAGGTAGATCCTGGGGGTGATCGGGTCGCCGTCGGGATCGCGGATGTCGGCGCGGACCGTGAACTCGCGGCCCGCCGGGGCCGCGGAGGCCGGCGAAACGGTCATGTTCGTGATGACGGGCGGCGTGTTGGCGCCCGTGGAGCCGGTGTACGCCTTCTTCACGGCGTGGTACGACAGCCGCTTCAGCCCGTCGGGCACGAGGTTGAACCAGATGCCGCCGAAGTCGTGTTCGAGGCCGTAGTGGAAGAGGGTGGCGCCCAGGGCGACGCCCTGGTGGCCGGTGACGCAGCCCCACGCCTTGGTGTAGCCGTCGGCCTTCTGCACGTCGGTCGGCTCGTCCGGGATGCCGTTGGCGTCGTTCGGGACCTCCCACTCGCCGGCGGGACCGCCCTCGGTGATGATGTACGGCTTGGTGTAGCCGCCGTCGATCCAGTCCTGGCGCACCTTGCAGAGGTTGCCGTAGGAGTTCATCGCGTACAGGTCGAGGTCGGGAGCGTTGCGCTTGTAGTACGGCCAGGCGCCGGTCCACGCGTCCGTGGAGGTCACGGGGTGGTCGGGGTCGATGGAGTGGATCTTCTTCGCGACGTCGTTCACGAAGGAGGTGTAGGCGTTGCGCTGCGCCTCCAGCTCGGTGCCGCCGTAGCAGTTCTGCAGACCGAGGACGGACTCGTTGCCCACGTTCCACATGAGGGTGGCCGGGTGGGACTTGTAGGTGTCGACCCACTTGGCGAACTCGGTGAGCACGTTGCTCTTGTACGTCGTGTCGGTGACGTAGTCGACGCAGCCTCCGGCGCCGGGGCCCCCGCCGGGCTGGAGCCAGAAGCCGTTGACGACCTTGAGTCCCTGGGCGGCCGCGGCGTCGAGCAGGGGCTTGCTGGAGGCGTCCGTCCCCCAGGTCCGGACGGTGTTGACGCCCATGGACCTCAGGTCCGGCATGAAACGGGGAGCGTCCGCCATGGCCGGGCCCCAGGTGAGGCCCTTGACGGTGTACGGCTGCCCGCCGACGGTCAGCTGCCAGTTGCCCTGGGAGCCGGTCACCTTGACCGCGCCGGCGGGAGGCGGATTGGTGCCGCCGCCGTCGCTGCCGTAGACCTGGAACTCCCACAGGGAGTACCCGTAGCCGCCGGCACGCGTGACGCCCTGCATGCGGACGTAACGGCCCGACCCGGAGACGGCGATCTCGTCCGTGCCGCCGTCGCTGCCGGTCACCGTCCTCAGGGTCCGCCAGTCGGTGCCGTTGTCGGACGCCTGGATCTCGTAGTTCTTGCCGTAGGCGGTCTCCCAGGTCAGGACGGCGCGGCTCAGGTTCTTGCTCGCTCCGAGGTCGACCTGGATCCATTCGCCGTCTCGCCGCTCGCTCGACCAGCGGGTACCGGTCAGGTTGCCGTCGACGGCGGCTCCCGCGGCGTACGCCTCGCCTTCCTGCGAGGAGGCCGTGGCCGGCCTGCCCTGGGAGAGGAGCGCGTCGGCCGCCTGTGCCTGCGGGGCAGGGCCCAGGGCCAGCGAGGAGGCGAGCAGGGCGCCGAGCGTCGCGAGGGACGTCCCGCCGCGGCGGCGGGAGGGAGTGAAGGGGGAAGGAGGGCTGGACACGTGTGCTCCTGGCTGGTTCATGACGCCGGGACGCAGCCGGCCGGCCTCGGTGGCTGACCTCCGCATGCGGCGTTGCTCGTGGAGGGGGACGCACGGTGCTGTTGCGCAAGCCCTTCCGGGCCGGGCCGCGGGGACGTGAACACCCGGCCCGGAAGGGAATCGGAGGTCCTCACCACCTGGCGGGTGGGGGCAGGGGTCGGATCAGGGGAAGCTGACGACCGTGGAGGGAACCGTGGAGGTACCGGCGGGGACCGTCGAGGCTCCGGTGTCGTTGATGACGTGGTTGTAGTGGCCCATGCCGCCGAGGGAGACCACCAGGAGGCTGTGGAACTTCACCCCCGGCTTGACGGGTGCCTTGAAGCCGTGGTCCTGGCGGATGTTCGGGTCGACGTTGTAGTTGCAGTAGCTGCCGAGGCCCCACGCCTCGTGGGTGTTCACCGAGTCGTCGACGCGGTAGGCGGCGTAGCCCTTGGTGGCGCCGTTCTGGATGGCGGCCTGGTTGGGCGCGTCGTACGCCTTCTCGTTCTGGTAGAAGACCGTGCGGCCGCGCTCGCCGTACCACTCGACGTCGTACTTGTTGAAGTGCTCGACGAACAGGCCGGTGGCGAGGACGTCGTCGCCGTTGACGCGGACGCCGTAGTCGGCGCGGTTGGTCTCCCAGCCGACGCCCTCGCCGTGGTCGGCGCGCCAGACCCAGGTGTGGTCGACGATCGTGTCGTCGCTGTTCACGACCACGCTGGTGGTGGCCTTGCCGGCACCGGCGCCGCCGACGCGGACGTAGACGTCCTGCATGGTGGTGGGGTTGGCGGCGTGGTCCGCGGAGGCGTTCTGCGGGCCGATCTCCAGGAGGGTCGGGGAGTTGACCGGGCCCGCGTCGATCAGGAAGCCGGCGAGGCGGACGCCGTCGACGTCGGCGACCTTCATGGCGGTGACGCCGTTGTCGGGGATGATCGTGGCCAGGCCGAGGCCGAGCACGATGGTGTTCGCCCGGTTGACGTCGATGGTCTGGTCGACGTGGTAGACGCCCGGGGTGAACAGCAGGTGCAGGCCCTGGGCGAGCGCCTGGTTGATGGTGGCGGCGGTGGCGCCCGGCTTGACCACGTAGAACCGGCTCAGGGGGATGGATTCGCCCTGCGGAGTGCCGTTGGCCCAGGTGGTGCCGCGGGCGTTGACGCGCTTGGCGGGCGCGAACACCTTGTACTCGTTGCCGTCGAGGTAGAGGTAGGGCTTCTCGCGGGAGACCGGGGTGGTGTCGAGCGTGGTGTAGCGCGGCTCGGGGAACGAGGTGGCCGGAGCGCCCTCGACGCCCGAGAAGGTCTGGTTCCACACGCTGTTGGACCAGCCGCCGATGGAGCTGTCCCGGGTGTACCACTGCTGCTGCGAGTAGTTGCCGATCTGGCCGTCGACCTTGGAGTCGGCGATGTAGCCGCCGCTGGCCCAGCCGTAGCCGTTCGGGGCGAGGTTGAGGCCGCCCTTGACGTGCATGCGGCGGAAGGAGGAGGCCTGGGAGACGGCCCAGCGGTCGGTGCCGTTCACCGGGTTGAGGGTCAGGCCCTCGGCACCGCGCCAGAAGTTCTGGGTGGCGTTGCCGTTGAACCAGCCCGCGTCGACGGTCACGTCGCCGTTGATCGTGGTGTCGCCGGGGCGCAGTCCGAGACCGGCGATCTGGGTGTAGAAGCCGATCTGGGCGTTGAGGTTGTTGTACGTGCCCGGCTTGAACAGGAAGGCGTGGCGGCCGGAGCCGAACTGGGCCGACTCCTGCTGCCTGAACACCTCGTCCAGCCGGCCCTGGATGTTCGGGGTCGAGGGGTCGATGACGTGGACGTTGGGGCCCAGGTCACCGCCGCCCGGCAGGGTCGGACCGCCTCCGTCGCCGCCGTACACCTGGAACTCCCAGAGCGAGTAGCCGTAACCGGTCGCTCGCGTCACTCCTTGCATCCGCACGTACCGGGCGGTTCCGGACACGGCGACGGTCTCGGTGCCGCCCGCCCCGGTCGTGGTGGAGTAGGCCGTCGACCAGTTGGTGCCGTCCGTCGAGAGTTCGATCCGGTAGGCCTTGGCGTAAGCCGCCTCCCACCGCAGCACCACCTGGCTGAGCACGACGGGGCTGCCCAGGTCCACCTGCAGCCACTGCGCGTCGGACGCGGCGCTGGACCAACGGGTACCGAGGTCCCCGTCGACCGCGCCGGTCGCCGGGGTCCCGTAGTGCTCCTGGCTGGACGCGGTGACCGGCTTGCCCTGGGACAGGAGCACGGGTGCGGCCTGCGCGGACGTCGCCGGAACGACCGAGAGCAGAGTCGCGGCCAGCGCGGTGACGACGGCGCCCGTCAGACCGCGCCGCAGCCGTCCGCGAGCGGGTGGTGAAGTGGTCAAGGGCATGCCAAACATGGACATGGGGGGTCTCCTTGAAGCGAGAGGAGCGCGGGGGAGAGCGCTCTCCCGAACCTTGCCGCCCCCGTGAGCCGCGGTCAATATCCCTGGCGCGACTTTCCTTCAGTCTTGAGTTAACCCTTGGCTTTCGCCTTTCACACACGCCGGTCACCTCGTCGTGCCGCGCCGCGGGGGCGCCGGGGCACGACGCCGCGGGGGCGCCGGGGCGGAAAAGGCCGATGGGGGCCGTCGGCGCGGTCGGACCTCCTGGCCGACGGGCGCCGTCGCCGAGGGTGACGCCGACGGCGGTCAGGAGGGCCGGGCCGGCGGTGCGCGTCGGACCGGGCCGCGCCGGGTGGGACCCGCCCGGCGCGGCACCCGCCACCGATCCGGTGCCCCCCTGGGGAAGGGTCGGTCGGCGAGGGGGCCGGGGCCCCGCGAGGTCGATCTCACGGCGGGACGAGGTGTGAGCCGCGAGGAACCGGGTACGTGACGGGATCGTGAACGGGGAACAAAAGGCGATCGTGGAACCGGTCCCGGCGGCCTGCGGTGGCGCGGCGCCGGACACCATGGTCCCGCAGGCCAGCGTGGCCCTCGACGGCGAGGGCGCCTGCATCGCCCGGTCCCGCCACTTCGCCGGGGACTTCCTGAGACGTGTGCGGGACGACCACGGCTTCGGCATCTCGCAGCGCGTCCTGGACGTGACGGAGCTGGTGGTGAGCGAGCTGATCACCAACGCCTGCAAGTACGCGCCCGGGCCGGCCCTGCTGGACCTGCGCGTCATCGGTGACGCGGTGGAGATCGCCGTGTGGGACTCCGACCCCGTGCTGCCCGCCGCCCGGGCCGCGGACGTCGACCGGGTCGGTCAGCACGGTCTGGAGATCGTGATGGCCGTCGCCCACGGCTTCGAGGTCCGGCGCGAGCCCGTCGGCAAACGCGTCACCGTGCGCATCGCCCTGTCCGACGGCTTCCAGGGCATCGCCTCCGACCTCCGACCCGCGTGGACGTCTCCCCTCGGAGGGCCCGCGCAGGACGTCACCCCCCTCGGAGCCGTACGGCGGAAGGAGTTCCGCAGCAGGTGGAAGCTGCACGCACTGCCGGGCGGGAAGAGCGACCGGAGTCCGAGCGCGTGACGGCTCCGAGCCGGCTCGGAGGTCCGTTCCGGGCGGCTCCCACCCGAGCCGATGGGCCGGTCAGCGCAGCACCAGGACGCCGGGCACTTCGCATTCGAAGATCTCGACCAACCAGTCGAAGGCCGTCGGGCCCTCACCCGCACGGGCCGCGGCGAGTTCCTCGGCCACCCCGGGACGGTTGACGGGGTGGCATCGACTCAACCCGATGTCCAGCTGACGGGCCGTCTCCGCGTGTCCGAGCGCCCGCCGGGAGTCGGCGTGGTCGCGCCACTCCACCTTGTGGTCCTCGTCGTCCGGGGTGCCGAAACCGCCTCGAAGACAGTCGTGGAACGCGTCGAGGTTCCGCCCGAAGTAGCCCCCGGGGCCGTTGACCGCCTCCCCCATGACCCGCCAGAAGTCCTCCAGCGTCTGGATCTGCCGGCCGTCCAGGGCATGGGTCGCCGTCGTGCCGCCGGGCCGGGCGATCCCTCCGAGAGGCCCGTCCGACGTGCAGGGCGCCTGCGCATCGGAAGGGGCGTCCGCGGCGAGCGCGTCCCCGGTCGACGTCACCGGTCGCCCGCGAGGTCGAGATCGTCGCTGCGCGTCTCCCCGGCCGCGACCTCGACGTCCCGGGGACGGCGCCACGGGTACGGGATCGGGCGGGAGAGCGCCCGCCACCACGGCTCCCCGGGCAGCTTCCCCGCGGGCTCGAAGGGCTCGCCGGGGCGGGGGAACGCCACCGCCTGGCCGACCTCCTCCGCCGCGTCCTTCGTCCACTCCCCCGGCTCCGCCCAGGCGTGCGGGGCGAGGTTGAAGGTGCCCCAGTGGATCGGCAGCAGCACACCGCCCGGCCGGCCGCCCTGGAGGTCCAGATGAGCCCGCACGCCCTCGGCGGGAGTCATGTGGATGTCGGTCCAGAACTCCGAGTAGGCGCCGAGCTGGATCATGGTGGCGTCGAAGGGGCCGTGGGCGGCGCCGATGTCCTTGAAACCGGAGAAGTAGCCGGTGTCGCCGCTGTGGAAGATCCGGTGGGCCGGACCCCGCACCACCCAGGAGGCCCAGAGCGTGTGCTGCTTGTTGCGCAGGCCCCGGCCGCAGAAGTGCCGTGCCGGGGTGGCGGTGAGCCGGAGCTCGCCGACCTCGGTGGACTCGTTCCAGTCCAGCTCGCGCAGGCGGGAGGCGGGCACGCCCCAGCGCTCCAGGTGCGCGCCGACGCCGAGCGGCACCGCGAAGAGCGTGTCCGTGGTGGCCAGCGCCTTGATCGTCGGCAGGTCGAGGTGGTCGTAGTGGTCGTGCGAGATCACGACGACGTCGACCGGGCCGAGCTCGGCGAGCGGCACGGGCACCGGGTGGAGCCGCTTGGGGCCGGCGAAGGGGAACGGGGAGCAGCGGTCGCCCCAGACCGGGTCGAAGAGGACCCGGTGGCCGTCGATCTCCGCGAGGACGCCGGAGTGTCCCATCCAGGTCAGGCGCAGGCCGGTGGCCGGGGGCTCGGCCAGATCGGCGAGGGTGGTGGGGTGGACCGGGATCGCGCCGGTGGGGACCCGGCGCGCGCGCCCCTCCTTCTCGAAGTAGACCTTGGCGAACTCGACGCCGGACCCGGAGGGGCTGCGCCGCGCCGGTTCGGGGTTCTGGAAGATCCCGTCCGCGAAGTTCGGCGAGCGGCGGATCCGGGCGAGGCGCTCACCCGTGGGTTCCGCGCCGAAGGACTCGGGGCGCAGCTCGCGCAGCCGGGCCCGTGGCGAACGGTCGGAGCCGGTACCGGTCACAGGACCTCCTGATCTCTGGGGGTCGTTCCATTATGGGCGGCCCGAGCCGGAGACGGCCGGGCCGGTCGACCTTACTGAACCTCCGTTCAGTAAGGTCCCGCCCCTCCCGTCCTTCCCGCCCTGCGAGACCGACCTCGCCCAGCTCCGGCGGCTGCTCGGGCGGCGTTCCACGGCCGTGCGACGGCTGCGGGCCGCGGTGCGCCGGTACGCCCCGACCGGCCGGGCCAAGGGCTGGCGGCTGTGGATCGAGGGCTGGGCCGTCTCGCTCCGCGATCCGGAGCTGCGCCGGGTCACCGCCTCCCTCGACCGGGAGTGGAAGGCGGTGACCCGGGTGATCGCGGAGGGGGCCGCGGCCGGTGGGTTCCGCTGCGCGGATCCGGCGGCGGCCTGGCGGCTCACCGCCCTCCTCGACGGCCTCGCCGTCCAGACGACGGCCTACGCCTGCGCCCTCCCCCGCGCCACGATGCTCCGCTGGGCGGACACGGCCCTCGCCCGTGAGCTGGACCTCCCGGACCGGGAGGTGGTGACCCCGGACCAGAGCATGGTGATCCCGGACCGGGAGGCCGAGAACGGGGCCGAGGGCGAGACCGGGGAGGGGCCACGGGCGCGGACGGGGCGTAGGCCGTAACCGGGGTCCGTACGGAGTCGGCAGCCGGACGGTGCGAAGCCCGGCCCCGGCCGCCGACCCCTCAGATCAGCTCGTAGACCGCCGAGACCGTGACCTGCTCCTCGATCTCGCCCGGCGCCAGGGGAACGGTCGGCTCGTCCGCCGAGACCTCGGGGGCCGCGCCGGGGCCGGGGCGTACGGACTCGCCCTCGCTCAGCGAGACGAGCCGGCCGAGTCGGTGGCCGCTGAGCCGGGCGTGCTGCACCGCCTTGTCGTACGCGTCCTGGTACGCGGACTCGCGGGCCTTCGCGCGCAGCGCGGACGGGTCGGCGACGTCGAAGACGACGCCGTTGATCCGGCCCGCGTCCTTCTTGGCGTCGTTGACCGCGCTGATGACCTGGCCGGTCCTGTCGAGGTCGCGGACCTTCACGGAGAAGGACTGGCCCGCCTGATAGCCGGTCACCTTGCTCTCCCCGTCCTTGTTCTGGGTGTAGACCGGGGTGAGCGCGAGGCTGTCGGTGCGGATGTCCCGGTCGGCGATCCCCTGTTTGTGCAGCACGTCGAGCACCGTCTCGGCGGCGGTGGTCTGCGCCGTCATCGCCGCCTTCGCCGTCGGACGGGTGGCCTCGACCCCGACGGACAGGATCGCCAGGTCGGGCGCGGCGGACGCGCGGCCGTGGCCGGTGACGGTGACCGTGGCCGGAGCGGTCTCCCGGACGGTGGTGCGGGGGGCGGTCCGCCCGGGCGCGACGGCCAGGGCGGGGGCCGCCGTGCCGGCGAGGAGGCCACCGAGCACGGCGGTGGCGGCGAGCAGACGGGCGGTGCGGGCGGCACTGGGCCGGCGGATCGTCACGGGCGGTCCCTTCGGAGGTGGGGGGTGCCGGGGCTCCGGCGGGCACATCCCAACACCCGGCGCCGCCGCCTCCCGCGCGCCACTCCTGACCGGTGGCTCCCTTCACCTCTCCGCACCAACCGCGGCCGGGTCCCGGGCGTGCGCTCAGGTCTGGACGAGCGGCTCGTACTCCTCGGGCCGCAGCCCGAAGGTCCAGGCGACGCCCTCCCGGGCGGTCCGGGTCCCGGGCGGCACCCGCAGCCAGTACGTCCGGTGGGTGCCGTCCGGCTCGGGCGTGGAGTTGACGACCTCGACCATCGCGACGTCCTCGTCGTCGGCGAGTTCGATCCGCCAGAGGACGCCCGTCCCGTCGCTGTGCTCGTGCCGGGCACCGGAGGCGGCGAGGTAGCGGTCGTAGCCGTAGTGCTCCAGCATCACGCGCCGCAGTTCGGCGTTCTCCTCCTCGCGTATCCGCTCGGGGGTGAGGTCGGTGAGACCGGCGAGGAACCCGGCGGAGACCCGCACCCCCCGCCAGGCGTGGAGGGCGAAACCGTCCCGGAAGGCGAGCGCGGGGCCGTCGCCCCGGTCGAGGCGTCCGGCCTCGTCCCGGTGGAGCTCGACGGGCCGCTCGCAGAGCACGACGGCGTTCTCGTACGGCCACCACCAGCCGGCGTGCTCGGCGACGGCGGCGAGGCCCGCGAGGCGCTCCCCGTGCCCGTCGAAGGCGGCGAGCCAGGCGGCGTCGTGCTGACCGAGCACCGCGTCGAGCAGCACGAGACGGACGTCGCCCGCCTCCTCGAAGGCCTCCGTCGCCGCGGCGCGCATCTGGTCGACGAGGGCCCTCGTGAGGTCCCAGAGCGGCGCCCCGGTCGCCTGCCAGTGGGCCGCCCAGCCGGCCGGCCCGAGCGCGTCGTGGAGACGGCGGCGCTCCTCGGCCCACGGTCGGGTGCGCACCTCGTCCCGTACCGAACGGCCCGTGTCCGTCAGGCCCCGGAGGAGCGTGACGGCCGCGAGCGGCGAGTCCGCCCAGAGGACGCGCTCCGGCTCGGCGAGGCCCGCCGAGCGGTAGGCGAGCCGGACGCCGGTCTCGGCGGCGGAACGGTCGGCGGGCCCGGTGGCGGCGGCGACGGCCCGCCATCTGTCGGTGGTGGTGCGGTTCATCTCGGTGTCCCCCATGTCCTTCCCTGCTTCTCCGGCGGACATCAGTCCGCGACGATCCGGTACGCGCCGGGCACGTACTCCCGCTGCCGCACCACCCGGTACCAGCCCTTGGGCAGGGGTATCGGCGCGTGCTCCTCGTGCACCAGCCGTCCGCCCTCCGGCAGTTCGAGCAGGAACGGGCCGAGCGGCCCCGGCTCCCGCACGAGCCGGCCGGGGCCGGGGATCGCGTGGGCGTGTCCGGTGACCTCGCCGAGGGCGAGGACCAGGCGGCCCCGGCCGTCCCTCGGCTCCCCCGCCGCCTCCCTCACCCGCTGCGGAACGGCCGTCTCCGCGACGGGCGCGATCAGCACGTCTCCCTGCCGGTACATGGCTCTCCCCTCCCCGTCCGGCACGTGCTGCCGGACACGGGAACGACGCTAGGGCCCGGCACTGACAACCGGTCCGGGGGCGACCCGGCGAAGGGTGTTGTCGGTGCCGCTTGGTAGAACTCTCTGCGTCAGCCGACCCGTCTCGACCGTTGTCTGGAGCGCCGCCATGACCGTTGGCACCTACCTGCAGGAATTCCACGGCCTGCCCGTGTTCGACTTCCCGGGCACGGACGCGGAGGTCGAGCTGCCGGCGACGGACTCGGTCGCCTGGCGGATCTCCTCCCCGACCTACTCCGACCCCGGTGACGAGCTGTGGGGACCGCAGTTCGAGCGGTTCCTGAAGACGGTCGACACGGGTCGGGTGCGCGCGCTGGTCGTCGGCGGCTGGGACGAGGCCTACGAGAACTCGTCCGCCGACATCGTCACCGCGCTGATCGGCGCCAACGACCGGCTGACGGCCCTGGAGGCGGTGTTCCTCGGGGACATGACCGGCGAGGACTGCGAGATCTCCTGGATCGTCCAGTCCGACGTGACGCCGCTCCTCGCCGCCTACCCGGCCCTCCGCGAGTTCGGCGTGCGCGGCGGCTCGGAGCTGGCGTTCCCGTCGATCCGGCACACCGGTCTGGAGACCCTGGTCGTGGAGACCGGCGGCCTGGGCGCCGAAGTGGTGCGGGGGATCGTGGGCAGCGACCTGCCCGCCCTGGAGAACCTGGAACTCTGGCTCGGCACCGACGAGTACGGCGGCGACAGCACCCCCGAGGACCTGGCGCCGCTCCTCGCCGGCACGGCGTTCCCCGCCCTGCGCCGCCTGGGCCTGTGCGACAGCGTGATCCAGGACGCCGTGGCGGCCGCCGTCGCGGGCGCGCCCGTCGTCGCGCGCCTGGAGCGCCTCGACCTGTCCATGGGCGTGCTCACCGACGCGGGCGCGGCGGCCCTTCTCGACGGGCAGCCGCTGACCCACCTCTCCCACCTCGACCTCTCCCACCACTACCTGTCGGAGGCGATGTGCGAGCGGGTCCGCGCCGCGCTCGTCCCGTACGGCGTGACCGTCGACCTCGGTGACGCGCAGGTGGGCGAGGACGACGGCGACGGGGACGTCTGGCGCTACGTCGCGGTCGCCGAATGACCTCCGGCCCGCGCCCCGTGGTCGTCGGCGATCCGGCGGGCCGCCGCGTCGCGTTCTTCCGGGACGCGCTGCGGGCCGCCGGGCTGCCCGAGGCGCGGGCGGTGTCCTGGCCCGAGGTGCTCCGGGGCCGGGCGGGGTTCGCCGCCGGCGAGACCGTGCGCCTCGACTCGCCCGGCGAGGATCCGGAGGCCGACCGGCTGCTGCGGGGGGTCGACGATCCGGCCCGGGTCGAGGGCACCGGCCGCTGGTACGGGCGGTTCACCGCCGCCGTGGCGGGCCTCGCCCGCTCCGTCGCGGAGGCGGGTGCCGTCCTCGTCGACGATCCGGCCGAGCTCGCGGTCCTGTTCGACAAGAGGCTGAGCCACGGCCGGCTCCGGGCGGCCGGGGTCCCGGTGCCCGAGTCGCCGACCTCGGGTCCCGACGCCCCGGCGGTGCGCGGCTGGGCGGACGTCAGGGCGGTGACCGCCGGGGCGGGACTGCGCCGGGTGTTCGTGAAGCTCGCGCACGGCTCCTCCGCCTCGGGGGTGCTCGCGGTGGAGACGACCGGCGCGGGCCGGGTCCAGGCCACCACCTCGGTGGAGCGCGGGGCCGACGGACGGCTCTTCAACTCCCTGCGGGTGCGGCGCTACACGGGCGAGCGCGAGGTCGCGGCGATCGTGGACGCCCTCGCTCCCGACGGACTGCACGTCGAGCGCTGGCTGCCGAAGGCGACCCAGGGCGGCCGGGCGGCCGATCTGCGGGTGGTGGTGGTCGACGGGCGGGCCACCCACGCCGTGCTCCGCACCAGCCGTTCCCCCATGACCAATCTGCACCTGGGCGGTGCCCGGGGCGATCTGGACGCCGCGCGGGCGGCGATCGCCGCGGCCGGCGGCCGGTGGGCGGACGCGCTCGCGGTCTGCGAGCGGGCCGCCGCCGTCTTCCCGGGCACCCGGTGCGTGGGGGTCGACCTGCTGCCCGCGACCGGGTGGCGCCGGTTCGCCGTGGGCGAGGTGAACGCCTTCGGCGATCTGCTGCCCGGTCTCACGGGCCTGCCCGGCAGCGGCGCCGAGGGGCTCGACACGTACGCGACGCAGGTCGCCGCGCAGTTCCGGAGCGGCCGGGGCGCAGAACCTCCTCGCGGCTCCACTCGCACCGTCCGTGCCCCTCACGACCCCACTCGCACCATCCGTGCCCCTCGCACCACCACAGGAACGAGCACCACGTGAACCAGCCCGACATGAACGAGATCGTCGGCAGCCACGATCTGCTCCTGGTCACCCTCGACACCCTCCGGTACGACGTGGCCGCCGAGCTCGCGGCCGAGGGCCGCATCCCGAACCTGGTCCGTCACCTCCCCGGGGGCGTCTGGGAACGGCGGCACGCGCCCGGGAGCTTCACGTATGCCTCCCACCAGGCGATCTTCGCCGGGTTCCTGCCGACCCCCGCGGCCCGGGGCCCCCACCCGCGGCTGTTCGCGGCCCGCTTCGCGGGCAGCGAGTCGACGGCGGACGGCACCTGGGTCCACGACACCCCGGACTTCGTCTCCGCGCTGGCGGACGAGGGCTACCGGACGGTGTGCGTCGGCGGGGTGGGCTTCTTCAACAAGCAGCCGCCCCTGGGCTCCGTCCTTCCCGGCCTGTTCCGGGAGAGCCACTGGGAGCCCTCCTTCGGCGTCGCCTCCCCGACGTCCTTCGAGTCCCAGGTCGCGTGCGCCGAGGAGGTCGTCGCCGGCCTTCCCCGCGAGGAGCGCCTCTTCCTCTTCGTCAACGTGTCGGCGCTGCACCAGCCCAACTGGTTCCACCTGCCGGGGGCGACCCGCGGGGCGGGCGACTCGCGGGAGACGCACGCGGCCGCCCTGGAGTACGTCGACCGGCACATCGGG
This sequence comes from Streptomyces sp. NPDC107498, assembly GCF_055582805.1. Lineage (NCBI taxonomy): Bacteria > Bacillati > Actinomycetota > Actinomycetes > Kitasatosporales > Streptomycetaceae > Streptomyces > Streptomyces sp. NPDC107498. The sequence continues at coordinate 386,157 of NZ_JBVJPE010000001.1, forward strand.
CGGCTCTTCGCCGCGATGGGCAGCCGGCGTCCCTGTTTCGCGATCGTCTGCTCCGACCACGGCACCGCGTACGGGGAGGACGGCTTCACCGGGCACCGGCTCGGCCACGAGGTCGTGTGGACCGTGCCGTACGCGCAGTTCGTCCTGGCCGGACCCGAGGACGGGGCGGCGGCATGAGCGGCACCCCGCGCCCGTACCGGAGCTACGTCTACGCCTACCCGCACAAGACGGCGTACCGCGCGCTGCCCGGGCGCCCGGAGCTGTCCGCCCTCTGGGCCGGGGAGCCGAAGGACGCGCTCTCCCTGTACGCGCACATACCCTTCTGCGAGGTCCGCTGCGGCTTCTGCAACCTCTTCACCCGGATCGGCGCACCGGACGAACTGACCACCCGTTACCTCGACGCCCTCGACCGCCAGGCCGCCACCGTCCGCGAGGCCCTGGGGGACTCGTCGCCGGTGCGGTTCGCCACGGCCGCGTTCGGCGGCGGCACGCCCACCTTCCTCACCGCCGCCGAGCTGTCGCGGCTCTGCGACATCGCCGAGAAGCGGACGGGCGTGGACCTGCGGGCGGTGCCGCTCTCCGTGGAGACCTCGCCGGCGACCGCGACCGCCGACCGGCTCGCGGTGCTCGCGGACCGGGGCGCGACGCGGCTCAGCATCGGCGTGCAGAGCTTCGTGGAGGCCGAGGCGCGGGCGGCGGTCCGGCCGCAGCGCCGCGCGGACGTCGAGGCGGCGCTCGGCCGGATCCGGGACACGGGCGTGCCCGTGCTCAACATCGACCTGATCTACGGCATCGACGGGCAGACGGAGCGGTCCTGGCGGGTCTCGCTCGACGCGGCCCTCGCCTGGCGGCCCGAGGAGCTGTACCTCTATCCGCTGTACGTGCGCCCGCTCACCGGTCTCGGCCGGATCCAGGACCCGGCGGCCGCCGACCGGGAGTGGGACGCGTCGCGGCTGCGGCTGTACCGGTACGGCCGGGACCACCTCCTGGCGCACGGCTACGAGCAGGTGTCGATGCGGATGTTCCGCCGCACGGACGCGGGCCCCGCCGGCCCGGACGACCACGCCTGCCAGACGGACGGCATGATCGGCCTGGGCTGCGGCGCCCGCTCGTACACCTCGGCCCTGCACTACTCCTTCGACTACGCCGTCGACATGCGGGAGATCCGCTCGATCATCGACGCGTACACGGAGACGGAGGACTTCTCCCGCGCGGAGATGGGCCGGGCGGTGGACGGGGACGAGGCCCGTCGCCGTCATCTGCTCCAGTCGCTGCTGCAGGCCGAGGGGATGCCGGTCGCCGGGTACGAGGAGCGGTTCGGTTCCTCGCCGTTCGCGGACTTCGGCCCGGAGCTCGCCCGGTTCGGGGAGTACGGCTGGCTCGCAGACGCCCCGGCGGGGCTGCTGCGGCTGTCGCCCGAGGGGCTCGCGCACTCCGACGGACTGGGCCCCGAGCTCTTCTCCCCCGCCGTGCGGGCCGCGATGGCCTCGTACGAGGCGAAGTAGGCGGCGGTCGTGGACCTGACCCTGCTCTACCGCGGCCCGCTCTCCTCCTGCGACTTCGACTGCCCGTACTGTCCCTTCGCCAAGCGCCGGGACAGCCGGGAGCAGTTGCGTGCGGACCGGGCGGCGCTCGAACGGTTCACCGGCTGGGCCGCCGCGCAGACCGGGGACCGGCTGCGGATCCTCTTCACCCCGTGGGGCGAGGGGCTCGTCCGGTCCTGGTACCGGCGGGCGCTGGTCGAGCTGTCCCGGCTGCCGCACGTGGAGCGGGTGGCGATCCAGACCAATCTGAGCTGCCGGACGGAGTGGCTGGCGGAGGCGGACCCGGAGAGCGTGGCCCTGTGGTGCACGTACCACCCGGGGCAGACTCCGTACGAGCGGTTCCTCGCGAAGTGCCACGAGCTGGCGGAGCGGGGCGTCCGGTACAGCGTCGGGGTGGTCGGCCTGCCCGAGCACCGGGAACACGCCCGCCGGCTGCGGGACGCGCTGCCGCCGCACGTCTACCTCTGGGTGAACGCGGCCGAGGGACACACGTACACCGACGCGGAGGCCGAGGGGTGGGCGGAGCTCGACCCGCTGTTCCCGTACAGCCGGCATCCGCACCGCTCGGCGGGGCTGCCCTGCCGCACCGGGGAGTCGGTGGTCTCGGTGGACGGCGGGGGGACGGTGCGGCGCTGCCACTTCGTCAGGGCCGAACTGGGCAACCTGTACGACGGTTCGTACCGTGCCGCGCTGCGTCCCCGCGCCTGCCCCCTCGCCGTCTGCGACTGCCACATCGGCTACGTCCACCTGGAGACGCTGCCGCTGTACGACGTGTTCGCCGGCGGGGTCCTGGAGCGGATCCCCGCCGCGCCACGGCCTACAGGGGCATGAGGTCGGGGCGCTTGGCCCCGACGTGGTCGCCGGAGCTCTCGCCGCGCAGCCGGCGCCCGATCCAGGGCACCAGGTACTCCCGGGCCCAGTGGATGTCGTCGCGGCGCACCTCCAGGGTGCCGCGCGGCGGGACCGGCGGCCAGGGCTGGTCCGGGTCGGCGGGCACGGGCAGGCCGAGGACCTGGGCGGCGCGCAGGGCGACGCGGGTGTGTCCCTCGGGCGAGAGGTGCAGCCGGTCGTCGTCCCAGGCGCGCCTGTCCTGGACGGACTTCAGCGACCACAGGTCGAGGACCGGGCAGCCGTAGCGGTCCGCGACGGCCCGGACGTGACCGTTGTAGGTGGCGATCTTGCCGCGCAGGTGCTTGAGGAGGGTCACCTCGCGGGTGTCGAAGCCGGTGGTCACCATGACGGTGCCGACGGCGGAGGTGAGGTCGGCGACGGCGCGCTCGAAGCGCTCGGCCACGTCGTCCGGGTCCGTCCCGGGGCGGATGATGTCGTTGCCGCCCGCGCAGAAGGTCACCAGGTCGGGGGCGAGTTCCTTCGCCCGCGGGACCTGTTCCGCCACGATCTGGTCGAGGAGGCGCCCGCGTACGGCCAGGTTGGCGTAGCGGAAGGCGTCGTGCTCCGGCAGCTGGTCGGCGAGCAGGACCGCGAAGCGGTCCGCCCAGCCGACGTACGTCCCGTCGGGGCCGGGGTCGCCGACGCCCTCGGTGAAGCTGTCACCGATCGCCGCGTACGACCCGAATGCGTTCTTGTCTTTTGATCTCGAATCGTCTGCCACGGGGGCACATCCTCCCCCTTCGGATGTGACCTACGCGACCGTAAGGAGGGGTTGACGGCGGGTGACATATGCCACCGATAAAGATTCCGCCAAGCCGGAATACGCCGGAGGCCCGGCACCTGGGTGCCGGGCCTCCGGAGGACGAGCAGAGGACGACGGCGCGTCAGATGCTCACGCCGTGCTGGCGGAGGGCGGCCAGCGGGTCGATGTCGGAGCCGTACTCCGGCCCGGTGCGCATCTCGAAGTGCAGGTGCGGGCCGGTGACGTTGCCGGTCGCGCCGGAGAGGCCGATCTGGTCGCCGCCGTTGACGGTCTGGCCGGCGGAGACGGAGATCGAGGAGAGGTGGGCGTACTGCGAGAAGGTGCCGTCGGCGTGCTGGATGACGACCTGGTTGCCGTACGCGCCGCCGTCGCCGGCGGAGTAGACGGTGCCGGGGCCGACCGCGTGGACGGGGGTGCCGGTGGAGGCGATGAAGTCGACACCGGTGTGGTAACCGGAGGACCACATGGAGCCGGACTGGTGGTACGGGGTCGACGTGCCGGCACCGGCGATCGGGGCGACCCAGCCGGAGGAGGAGGTCGTGCCGGCCGACGGGGACGACGAGGTGGCGGCGGCCGGGGCGGCCGGGGCCGAGGAGCGCTCGCTGCCACGGGAGGCGCGGGGGGCGCTGTCACCGTTCTTGGCGGAGCTCCGCTCGCTCTGGTGGTCGGCCTTCGGCGCGGCGGTCCCGGCGGTGTTCTTCGCACCGAGGACGAGCTTCATGCCGGGCAGGATCAGCGAGGGGTCCTCACCGATGACCTGGCGGTTGTCCTTGTACAGCTTCTGCCAGCCGCCCGCGAGGTGGTGCTCGCCGGCGATCTTCGAGAGGTAGTCGCCCCGGACGACGGAGTACGTCTTCGGCGCGGCCTTCGCGTGGGCGGGCGCGACGGTCTCCAGGTGGGCGACGACCTGGGCGGAGGCGGCTGCCGGGGCGGCCTGCTCGGCGGCGTGGGCGCCGGTGGCTCCGAGGAGCGGGAGGGCGACGACGGCGCCGCCGGTACCGGCGGCGGCGATGCCGCGGGTCAGACGGTTGGACTTGGTGCGACGGTGCTTACCCTTCGCGGGCATGGCGAATTCCTCTCCGGCGCCTGCGAGGTGAGCTGTCGGGTTCGGACTGGAGATGTCCGGCCGCGTGTCCACGCGGCTTCACCCCGAGCCGTCCTTCTTCGAAGGGATCGGCGACTTACCTGGGTCCCCCGCTCCTGCCTCGTACGGGTGAGTGCGGATTCCGGTCGGTGGCAGGATTCGGCGGTCCGTCCGGATTGAGCGCGACGCTAGACGAGCGGGTCGGCGCGAACAAGCCACGGTTTTCACGCGCTCCGGAATTCCTCGGCGTCCGGCCGGAATTCCGGTCACCCTCCGTGGATGGCGGCGCTCCGACCTCCTTTTTCCGGGGGGCATTTGGAAAAGACGATCAGGCACGGTCCGTCACGGTTATGACGCTGCTCACGCGCCGATCCTCATCTCCCCCGTAACCAGGGCGGGTTATGCCGAACTCCTCAATACGGACAGATCACCCATTACCGTCCGAGGGGGTGCGTGCCGGGGCCCCCACCCGAGATGATTGCCCCAGGAACCGATCGACAGAACAGGAGCAGCCGTGACGCAGCAGCTGCCGCAGGTCCCGCCCACCGAAGCCGCCGAGCCCGAGCTGACGGGCGTCCGCAACTTCCGGGACGTGGGCGGCCTGCCGACGACGGACGGACGCGCCGTCCGCCCCGGCCGGCTCTTCCGCAGCGGCCACCTCGCCCACGCGACGGAGGACGACGCCGCCTTCCTCGCCTCACTGGGCCTGCACACCGTCTTCGACTTCCGCAACGAGGCGGACCGGAGGATCGAGGGCGCGGACGTCGACCTGCCCGGCGTGCGGAACGTGAACATACCCCTCAACGACCCGGCCGACGGCAAGGAGTTCTGGAAGCTGGTGCGCGACGGCGAGGTCGCGCAGCTGCGGGGGGTCCTCGGCGACGGCAAGGCGGCCGCCCGCATGTCCGACTCGTACCGGAGGATGGTGGTCGAGCGGACGATGGAGCACAGCCGGGTCCTGCACTCCATGGCGGAGGAGAGCGTCCCGGCCCTCATGCACTGCGCGGCCGGCAAGGACCGGGCCGGGCTCGCCGTCGCGATCACCCTGCTCGCGGTCGGGGTCGAGCGGGAGGCCATCGCGGCCGACTACGTGAAGTCGAACGCCCCGCACCGCCGCTACAGGATACGCCGCGGCTCCACCTCCCCGGACGCGATGTCGCCCGAGGTGATGGAGCTGCTGAGCCCGCTCTTCGACGCGCGGGCGGAGTACCTGGGGGCCGCCTTCGAGACGATCGAGGCGACCTGGGGCTCGGTGGACGCCTACCTCGCACAGGGCCTGAAGCTGGCCCCGGAGACCCGCGAGCGCCTGCGGGAGCGGCTGCTCACGGAGGCGTGAGGCCTCCTACCTGCCCTGCGCGCCCATCGCGAAGAGCAGGTAGAGGAAGCCGGCGAAGAGGTGCCCCGCGACCAGGTAGGCGAAGAGGCGGAGCACGAGGCCCCTGGGGAACTTGCCTTCACCGCGCTCCTCGCCGGTGACCGGTACGGACTTCTCGGGCATGTCGGTCCTTTCTGGACGTCAGCGCCGGTGCGGGGACCCGTCGCCGAGGCACAGCTCGGCGACGGGGCTCTGCATCAGGGTGTGGACGAAGAGCAGCTCGGCCCCGCCGGACGTGGCGGCGCCGATCCGGTGCGGGGTCAGCGAGTCGAAGTGCGCGCTGTCCCCGGGGTCGAGGACGTGGACGGCCTCGCCGAGCGCGAGCCGCACCCGCCCCTCCAGGACGTGGATCCACTCCTCGCCGGGGTGGACGCGCACGATGTCGGCCCGGGTGGCGTACGGCACGTGGACCCGCAGGCACTGGAGGGCGCGCCCGGCGCCGCCCGCCTGGCGATAGGTCCAGCCGTCGGCCTCGACGGGTTCGGAGCGGTCGGCCCGGACGACGGGGTCGCGCTCGACGGGCGTCTCGCCCAGGAGCTCGGAGACCGTCGTACCGTAGATGCGGGACAGGGCCAGCAGCATCGGCAGCGAGGGCTGCCGGTTCCCCGTCTCCAGGCGCGAGAGGTGGGCCGGCGAGAGGCCTGCCCGCTGGGCGGCGGCCTCCAGGGTGAGCCCCCGGCGGCGGCGCAGGGCCCGCAGCTGCGGGGCGACGTCGGGCAGGACGCCGGGGGTGGCGGGGTCCGGGGAGGTGTCCCCGGGGACGTGGTCCATGCGTCCATTCCGCCAGGATCGTGCCTCTGAGGCAAGTTTCTTGCCTCAGAGGCAAAATCGACGTCGAGAACCGGTCAGCGTTGCGCGACCGCCTGCCTGACCAGCGTCTTCCCGAAGTCCCACATCAGCCCGCCGCCGCCGTGGGCGTCGTCCATGACCGCGGTGAAGGCGGTGACGAACCGGTCCACGTCCGCCTCGTCGATGACCAGCGGCGGGATCAGCTTGATCACCTCCAGGTGGTCCCCGGAGACCTGGGTGAGGATCCGGTGCCGCTGGAGCAGCGGGACGACGACCATCTGGGCGAAGAGGCCCTTGCGGGCCGCCTGGAGCATCGTCCAGCGCCCGCGCAGTGCGAGCGAGGACGGCCGCCCGAACTCGATCCCGATCATCAGGCCGCGCCCGCGGATCTCGTGCAGCAGCTCGTACCGCGGCACGAGCTCCCTCAGGCGGCCGGAGAGCAGGTCGCCGATCCGCCGGGCGTGCGCGACGGTGCCCTCGTCCTCCATGACCGAGAGGACGGCGAGCCCGGCGGCCATGGCCTGCGCGTTCGACCCGAAGCTCGCCGAGTGGACCAGGACCCGGTCCATCGAGGAGTAGACCTTCTTGAAGATCCAGTCCTTGCCGAGGGTGGCGCCCACCGGGACGTAGCCGCCGGAGAGCGCCTTGGCGACGCAGACCAGGTCCGGCTCGACGCCCTCCTCGTGCTGGTAGGCGTAGAAGTCGCCGGTCCTGCCGAGGCCGGTCTGCACCTCGTCCGCGACGAGCAGCGCGCCGTGCCGGTGCAGCAGCTCCTGGGCGCCCCGGAGGAAGCCCGGCGGCGCCTCGTGGACGCCCTTGCCCTGGACGGGCTCGACGACGAAGGCGGCCACGTCGCCCCGGCGCAGCTCCCGCTCCAGGGCGTCGAGGTCGCCGAGGGCGATCGCGGTGTCCGGCAGGAGCGGGTCGAAGCCCTCCCGGAAGCCCTGCTCGCCGTTGACGGAGAGGGAGCCGGTGGTGAGCCCGTGGAAGGCGTGGTGGCAGTAGAGGACCCTCGGTCGTCCGGTGGCGTACCGGGCGAACTTGAGGGCGGTCTCCACGGCCTCGGTGCCGCTGTTGCCGAAGAAGACCCGGTCGAGGTGGGGGCTGTGGGCGAGCAGCCTCTCGGCGAGGAGGCCCGGCAGCGGCTGGCAGTCGAAGCGGGTGAGGTCGGCGAGCCCGGCGTCCAGGACGTCGTGGAGGGCCTTGCGGACGACGGGGTGGTGCCGCCCGAGTCCCATCACGCCGAAGCCGGCGAGCATGTCGAGGTGGTCGACGCCGTCGGCGTCCCAGAAGTGGGCGCCCTCGGCCCGCTCGTAGACCTTGTCGAAGCCGATGGTGTGCAGCATGCGCGGCAGCTGGTGGTTGAGGTACCTGGCGTGCAGCTCGTACCGCTCGCCGCCGCGCTCGGAGAGCAGCGTCCGCAGGTCGAACCCGCCCTTCACGAGGCACTCACCCGTTGCTCCCGGAGACGGTCTCCCGGACCGCGCGCAGCGACTCCTTGAGGGAGCCCATGGTGGCGAGGACGGCGGTGGGCTCGTAGCCGCAGTGCGCCATGCAGTTGGCGCAGCGCGGGTCCTTGCCGCGGCCGTACTTGTCCCAGTCGGTGTCCTCGACGAGCTCGCGGTACGTGGGGACGTATCCGTCGCTCATCAGATAGCAGGGGCGCTGCCAGCCGAAGAGGGAGTAGTTGGGGATGGCCCAGGCGGTGCAGGGGAAGTCGGCCTTTCCTTCCAGGAAGTCCAGGAAGAGCGGCGAGTGGTTGAGCCGCCAGCGGCGCCTGTTGCCTCCGGCGAAGGCCTTCTTGAAGAGTTCGCGGGTCTGCTCGACGCCGAGGAAGTGCTCCTGGTCGGGGGCCTTCTCGTAGGCGTAGGCGGGCGAGATCATCATCTCGTCGACCTGGAGGTCGTCGTTGAGGAAGTTGAGCACCTCGATGATGGTCTGCGGGGTGTCGGTGTTGAAGAAGGTCGAGTTGGTGGTGACCCGGAAGCCGCGCCGCTTGGCCTCCTTGATGGCCGCCACCGCCTCGTCGAACACGCCCTCCTTGGCGACGGACTCGTCGTGCCGTTCCCGCAGCCCGTCGATGTGGACGGCGAAGGCGAAGTACGGGGAGGGGGTGAACTTCTCCAGCTTCTTGCGCAGCAGCAACGCGTTGGTGCAGAGGAAGACGTACTTCCGACGGGCCACCAACTGGCGCACGATCTCGTCGATCTGAGGGTGCATCAGGGGCTCGCCGCCCGCGATGGACACCATGGGGGCCCCGGACTCCAGGACCGCGCCGACCGCCTGGGCGACCGGCATGCGCTGCTTGAGGACACCCGCCGGGTGCTGGATCTTTCCGCAGCCCTCGCACTTGAGGTTGCAGGCGTAGAGCGGCTCCAGCTCGACGATCAGCGGGAACTTGTCCCGCTTGCGGAGCTTCTGTTCGAAGAGGTAGGTCCCGACCCGGATGGACTGACGGAGCGGCATGGCCATAACTCGCTCACCTCCTGGGGAGCAGCAAAGAACGGTGCCATTCGAAGAATGCGGGAAGGACGGCGCGAAGAACGCGGAAGGCCGATATTCCCCCGCGCACCGTGCCAATCCGGACCAGTTCATATTCCGGAGCGTCCACGACCACCCGGACGGCCGCAACCGGGCGGGCGTCCGGCCCGTCCCCGAGCGCTCCGGCGGCCCGGGCGGTACGGAGGGTGGCGGCGGACTCCATGTCGACGGCGATCGCGCCGTCGGCGGCCAGCGCGGCCCGCTCGGGGCCGCGCACCACGTGGTCGGAGCCGATCAGCGGCCCGGTGTGGACCGCCCGCCCGGGCACCGCCTTGACCAGGGCCTTCACCAGGAGCTCGGTCCCGGAGCAGAGGGTCGTGCCGTCGGGGGCGCGGGTCTCGTCGGCGACGATCAGGTCCCCCGGGCGCATGCCCGGGGCGAGGCCCGCGCAGAAGCCGGAGGCGATCACCGCGGCGTCCCGCCAGGGCTCCTCGCCGAGCGCCCGGGACACGGCCCGGCGGGCCCGGTCCGGCCCCATGCCGGTGCGCAGCACGGTCACCGGGCCGGGCGCGCCGCCCCGCTCCCCGCTGCGCAGGGCGAACTGCTCGATGCCGAGCGCGCAGGCGATCAGCAGCGGCGGGCCGGCGCCCGGCCCGGGCTCGCGGCCCATCAGTCCGCCTTGCGCGGCGCGGGGTCCCCGTACACGTAGCGCCCGAGCGCCGTGAGCGGGAACACCTGCCGGTAGAGGTGGTAGTTGATGGAGAAGTCCCAGGGGAAGCCGGTGCCGGTGAAGTACGGCTCGTCCCAGGATCCGTCCTCCCGCTGGGTACCGGCCAGCCAGGCGACGCCCCGGCGGACGGGCTCGGAGTCGCGCTCGCCGGCGGCGAGGAGGGCGATCAGCGCCCAGGCCGTCTGGGAGGCGGTGGAGGGGCCGCGCCCGACCCATTCCTCCTCCTTGTACGAGCGGAGGTCCTCGCCCCAGCCGCCGTCGTCGTTCTGCGCGGTCGCGAGCCATCCGACGGCCCGGCGGATCGCCGGGTGGGATCCCGGCAGTCCGGCGGCGACGAGCGCGGGGAGCACCGAGCCCGTGCCGTACACGTGGTTGACGCCCCAGCGGCCGAACCAGGCGCCGTTGGGCTCCTGTTCGGCGAGCAGCCACTCGATGCCCCGGCGGGCGCGCGGGTGCCCGGCCATTCCCTCGTACGCGAGCATCTCCACCACGTGGGCGGTGACGTCGGCGGAGGGCGGGTCGATGACCTCGCCGAAGTCGCAGAACGGCAGTTTGTTGGGGAAGGCGCTGGTGTTGTCGGCGTCGAAGGCCGCCCAGGCGCCGTTGCGCGACTGCATGCCGAGCGTCCAGCGGGCGCCGCGGGCGACGGCCGCCTCCACCCGGGCGGGGTCGGGGTGCTCGACCCGGCGCAGGGCGAGCAGGACCTCGGCGGTGTCGTCGATGTCGGGGTAGTTGTCGTTGTGGAACTCGAACGCCCAGCCGCCCGGCGGGAGTCCGGGCCGGCGCACCGCCCAGTCGCCGGTCCGGGTGATCTCCTCGTCGAGCATCCAGTCCACCGCCTTCACCAGCGCCGGGTGGTCGGGGCGGAGTCCCGCGTCGACGAGGGCGATGGTGGCGAGGCAGGTGTCCCAGACGGGCGACTGGCAGGCCTCGATCATCCGCGAGCCGTCCTCGCGCCGGACGGCGAACCGGTCGAGGGATTCCAGGCCGGCCCGCATGACCGGGTGCCGGAGGTCGTAGCCGAGGAGGTGGAGGGCGATGATCGAGTAGACGGCGGGCGGCTGGATGCCGCCCCAGCAGCCGTCGTTCTCCTGGCGCTCGACGATCCACCGGGCGGCGACGTTCATGGCCGTCCCGCGCAGCGCGCGCGGGGCGAAGCGGTGGTAGAGGTGCAGCGCCTTGTCGAGCCGCTGGAAGATCCCGTCCCAGCCGGTGGCCGGGGCGAGCGGCCGGGGCGGGTTCGGCCGCGCGGGGTCGGTGTGCAGCTCGTCCAGCGGGAAGGGGGCGGGCCGGACCGGGCGCTTCGCGGAGACCACGGTGAGCGGCACGATCGTCTGGCGGGCCCAGCAGCCGAAGTCGTAGATGTTGAGCGGGAACCACTTGGGCAGGAAGAGCAGCTCCGGGGGCAGCTCGGGCAGGTCCTCCCAGCGCCACCAGCCGAAGAGGGCCAGCCAGATCCGGGTGAAGACCCGGGCGGCGGCGATCCCGCCCCGGGCGCGGACCCAGGCGGAGGCACGGGCCATGTGGGGGGCCTCGGGCGGGTCCCCGGCGAGCCGCAGGGCCACATAGGCCTCGACGGTGGCGGAGAGCTCGCCGGGCCCGCCGTAGAAGGTGGCCCAGGCGCCGTCCTCGCCCTGCCCGCGGCGGATGTGGAGGGCGGCGGCGCGGGTGGTGTCGGCGTCGAGGATGCCCAGGAACTGGCGGAGGAGCAGGTCCTCGGCGTCCATGGTGACGTTGGTCTCCAGGTCGCCCTTCCACCAGCCGGCCGGGTCCTGCCGGGCGAGCAGGTGCTCGACGGCCCGTTCGACGGCCCGCGCGGCGGTGCCGTCGAGACCGGACGCGAAGGCGTCGGTGTCGTTCGTCTTGCTGGCCGCGGCCGCCCGGGGGCCCACGGCCCCGGCGCTTCCGTCGGTCGTCGCTGTCATGGCTTCCCCTTTGTGCAGTCGGATCCTTCTGCTCCTGCGGGTCTGCCGTCGGCCGGCGCCGGGTGGCACCGGCCGGCGACCGCGAACTCATATCAGGGTGATGGTGATCATCTCTTCCGTACGACCACGAAATCGGCCAGTGCGGTGAGCTGCGCCCGCACGCGGGCGGGCATGTCCACCTCGTTCAGGGCCTCGATCGCGACGGCGTGCTGACGGCGGGCCTCCTGGGAGGTCCACTCGCGTCCTCCGGCCTCCTCGATGAGGGCCGCGCGGGCGGCGAACTCCTCCTCGGAGAAGGTGTCGAAGTCGATGGACTTGGCGTCCGCGGCGAGCAGCTCGCCGAGCTGCTCGGAGGCCGGGCCGCCCGCGGCGAGGGCGGCGACGACCGGGAGGGACTTCTTGCGCTGGCGCAGGTCGCTCCAGGTCTGCTTGCCGGTGGCCTCCGGGTCGCCCCAGATGCCGAGCAGGTCGTCCACGGCCTGGAAGGCGAGGCCGAGGTGGTAGCCGTACTCCTCCAGCTTGTCGGCGGTGCGGTCGTCGGCCCCGCCGAGGACCGCACCGATGGAGACGGCGCAGGCGAGCAGGGCGCCCGTCTTGTTGCCCTCCATCTCCAGGCACTCCTCGACGGTGACCCGCTCGCGGTGCTCGTAGGAGATGTCCTGGGCCTGCCCGTCGATGAGCTTGCGGCTGGCCGTGGTCAGCCGGCGGGTGGCGCGGCCGGCCTCGACGGTGCCGATCTCGAGCAGGATCTCGTTGGCGAGGGCGAAGAGGGCGTCGCCGACGAGGATCGCCTGCGCGGGGCCGTGCACCTTCCACACCGTGTCGCGGTGGCGGCGCTGCTCGTCACCGTCCATCAGGTCGTCGTGGAGCAGCGAGAAGTTGTGCACGAGCTCCACGGCGACGGCGCCGGGGATCCCGACCTCGGGCGCGGCGCCCGCGGCCTCGGCCGACAACAGGGCGAGCGCCGGGCGGACCGCCTTGCCGCCGTCGCCGTCGGCGGGGTTGCCCTGCGCGTCGATCCAGCCGAAGTGGTAGGCGGCCACGGTGTCCATGGGCGGCGCGAGGCGGTCGACGGCCGCCCGCAGTACGGGGGTGGACAGGGTCCGCCCCCGCTCCAGCAGTGCGGACACGTCCGCGGTGTCGACGGCCGGATGTCCCGGCGGCACTGTCGGCACGGTCTCTCCTCTTGTTCCGGTACTCACACTCATGCCGCCTCCTGCAGCGGATGGTCATGGCGGCGGCCGAGGGCGGAGAGCGCGGCGCCCGCGGCGCTGAATCCGCTGCGGACGGCACCCTCCATGGTCGCGGGCCAGCCGGTGGCGGTCCAGGCCCCGGCCAGGTACAGCCCCGGGGCCCTGGTGCGGGCGCCGGGCCGGAGCCGGCCGACGCCCGGGGTGGGGGCGAACGTGGCCGTCCGCTCCCTGGTGACGAAGAAGTCGCGGATCCCGGCGCCGCGGGCGGCGGGCAGGAGCCGCTCCAGCTCGGGGAGGTACTTCGCGCGCAGGGCGGCGACGGGCGTGTCGATCTCGTCCTGGGCGGCGGACTGGGAGACGGCGAGGTACTGGCCCACCCGTCGCCCCTCACCACCCTCGTCCGAGGGCCCTTCGGGCCCGCCCCTCAGCAGCCCGGAGGAGTCGGTGCGGTCGAAGACCCACTGCACCGGGGAGCCGAGCGTGGTGAAGAAGGGCCGCTTCAGCACCTTGCGGTCGTAGACGACGTGCAGGTTGAGGATGGGGGCGGTGTCGATGTCGAGGAGCCGGTCGGGGGCGTCGAGGGCGCCCTCGGGGAGCAGGCCGTGGGCCTCGTGCTGCGGGACGGCGAGGACGACGGCGTCGGCCTCGATCCGCTCTCCCGGTACGTCGACGGTCCAACGTCCGTCGTCGGTACGGGAGATCCGCTCGGCCTTGGTGCGGAGCAGGGTGCGGACGCCGAGGGCGTCGAGCTCCTTCGCGGCCCGGGTGTCGTGGAGTTCGCCGAGCGGGACGTGGGCCCAGCCGATGTCGGCGGCGCCGGGCTCGGAGAGGAGCCCGGTCTTGAAGACCATCGCGGCGAGGGCCATGGAGGCCTGCGGCGCGGGGGCGTTGAGGGTGGGGATGCCGACGAGGTCCCAGAGGGCCTCGACGGCCCGCGGGGACTGTCCGTGCCGGCCGAGCCAGGTGGCGAAGTCGATGTCGTCGAGCGCCGGGTCGGCGGGGTCGAGCTTCTTCAGGGCGAGCGCGGCCCGGCCGACGGAGGCGCGCTCGGCGAGGGAGAGGTGCGGGTACGCGGCGAGGCTGCGCGCGAGGTGCAGCGGTACCGGGAGGTCGTCGCGGCGGATCCGGCCGAGCCGGGGGCCGCGGGGGTGCGCGACGTCGAGCACGGGGACGTCGAGGCGGTCCTGGAGGGGGGCGAGCCGGGCGCCGTCGACCCGGTCGAGGAACCAGCGGTAGGCGGTGCAGCAGCGCAGGTAGACGTGCTGGCCGTTGTCGACGGTCAGGTGGCCCCGGCGGAAGGAGAAGGCGAGGCCGCCGAGCCGGGGCCGCCCTTCGAGCAGGGTGACCTGGACGCCGGCCTCGGCGAGCCGGAGCCCGGTGGTGATGCCGGCGAGCCCGCCGCCGACGACGACGGCACGGGGCCGCGACCCCCCGCCGGTGCCGGGGCCGCCGGTCACGGCGCCCGTGCCGACGCTCCCGTTCCGGTCGGTGCGGAGGATCGGCCCGGGGGCGGCGGAGACGCCCGGCGGAGTGTTCCGCTCGGTTCCTTCGTGGTTCACACCGCCTCCGTTCGGGTCGTCGTCGTGGTCGGTTTCGGAAGTGCCTCGGGCAGGGACGCCGGGGCGGCGCCCGGGGTTGCCCGGAGGGCGGGGCCGCAGGGGCGCATCAGGCACGCCTCCTGACGGTGCGCCGGGCGATGGTGCGGGTGTCGAGGCCGGAGAGGCCCCGCACCGCGACGTACGCCTTCTCGCGGCCCGGCAGCGAGACGCGGCCGCGCAGGACCGCCTCGGGGTCGCGCTCGATCCGGTCGAGGAGGCGCCGGTAGATGCCGGCCATGGCCGCGACGCAGGCACCGCTGCGCCGGTCGAGCATCGGGAGGAGCCGGTACCCCTCGGCGAACAGGGCGCGGGCGCGCCGCACTTCGAAGTGGACGAGGCCGGCGAAGTCGGACCCGGGGGCCGGGGTCCCGCTGCCGAAGCCGTCTCCGCAGCCGAACTTGGCGAGGTCGTCGGCGGGCAGGTAGGTGCGACCGTTCCCGGCGTCCTCGCGCACGTCCCTGAGGATGTTGGTGAGTTGGAGCGCGAGGCCCAGGGTGTCGGCGTACTCGGGCGCCCGGTCGGCGCCCTGGGCGCCGGGCTGGGTGCCGAAGACGCCGAGGGAGAGCCGGCCGATCGCGCCGGCGACGCAGCGGCAGTAGACCTTGAGGTCGTCCCAGGTCTCGTAGGTCGCGCCGCGCACGTCCATGAGGACGCCGTCGATGAGCTCGTCGAGGCCGTCGAGCGGGATCGGGAAGCGGCGGGCGGAGTCGGCGAGGGCGACGGCGACGGGATCGGTGTCGTCCTCCTCGATCAGACCCTTGCGGACGCGGTCGAGGACGTCGCGGGTGGCTTCGAGACGTTCCCGCTTGTCCTCGGGCGCGAGCGTGCCGTCGCCGATGTCGTCGACGCGCCGCGAGAAGGCGTACAGCGCGGACATCGCCTGTCGCTTCTCGGCCGGGAGCAGCCGGATCCCGTAGGCGAAGTTGCGGGCCTGCTGTCCGGTGACCGCCTCGCAGTAGCTGTAGGCGGCCTGGACCGGTGCGGACGGCTGGTGCTGGGCCTCCACGGTCGCGCTCACCCCTCTCTCCGCGCCCGGAGCAGAACCGCTCCCGCCTGGCGCATCAGGCTCGGCTTGGTGGCCTTCGGTGGGCCGGTCAGCACGTCGTACCCGACGTCGGTGATCGCGTCGAGGGCCGCGAGTCCCCCGCCGGTGAAGCCGGCGAGGAGCAGGCGGAGCCGTCCGTGGACGCTGCCGACGAGCGGGGCGCCCGCGTGGAGGAGCGCGCGGGCCCGCTCGGCCTCGAAGGCGATCAGCGCCCGCACGGAGGCGCCGGCGGTGGGCGCGGCGAGGTCGCGCTCGGTGACGCGGAAGCGCTCCAGGTCCTCGGCGGGCAGGTAGATCCGGTCGCGGGCGAGGTCCTCGGCGACGTCCTGGAGGTGCTCGACGATCTGCAGGGCGGTGCAGATCTCGTCGGAGCGCCGGATCCGCTCGGGGGTGTCGGTGCCGCTGAGGGCGAGGACGAGGCGGCCGACGGGGTTGGCGGAGAGCTCGCAGTACGCGAGGAGGTCGTCGTACGTCTCGTAGCGGCGGACCAGCTGGTCCTGCCGGTTGGCGGCGATCAGGCCGAGGAAGGGCGCGGGGGTGAGCCCGCGGCGCCGGACGGTCGGCTGGAGGGCGCGCAGCAGGGGGTGGTGCGGGGCGGAGTCGAAGACCCGGTGGAGGTCGGTCTCCAGGGCGTCGAGGAGGGCGACCCGGTCGTCCGCGGCCTCGGGGCCGACGCCGAGGTGGCGGGCGTCGGCGCCGCCGGGGGCGAGGTCGCCGTCGCCGATGTCGTCGACGAGCCGGGCGAATCCGTAGACGGCCATGAGGTCGTCGCGCCAGGCGCGGGGCAGGAAGAAGGGGGCCACGGGGAAGTTCTCGTCCGCGGCCTTGCCGAGTGTGGTGCGTGAGGAGGCGTCGGTGGGCGCCTGCCGGGTCTCCGTCACTGGGCGCTTCCTGACGGAGGGACGGCGACACCCTCGTGGAGCTGGAGATTCTGCGTCATGGCCGTCACGTCTCCCGTTCTACACTGCCGATCCAATCCATCCTATTTCGGACACGCCGCCGACCCCTGCCCGTAGGTCCGCCACGCGCGGGCCCGATGGCCGCGGGTATCGCCCTACTTGCCGCGAAACAGACCGGTCCAGCTTACGTTGTACGACGACCTTCGCCATTCCGGGGTGGCGGGCGTCGCCCGCCTCACCCGTACGGGGCCCGCGTCGCTCGTCAACCCGCCTGCCGGGCAGGGGAGTTCGGAAATCAGCCGACGGCCGCGCCGGAGACCACCATCGCGAGGGTCGCCTCGACGACGCCGCCGCGGCCCTGCGCGGAGAGGCGACGGAGGGGCCCGTCGACCAGGAGGAGTGACAGTCCGTGCACGGCCGACCACGCCGCGGCCGCGGTGGCGGGGCGGGCGCCGGGGCGGACGGCGCCCTGCCGGGCGAGCGCCTCGAGCGCCTCCCTGAGCAGGGTGAACGCGTGGATCTCGGGCTCGGCGGCGGGCCGGGCGGCCGGGGGCTCGCCCGCGTCGGCGGGGCGGGGCACGCAGAACGCGGCCCGGTAGAGGCCGGGCTGCTCCACGGCGAAGCCGACGTATCCCCGGCAGAGGGCGACGACCCTGCGCTCGGCGGCGAGGACGGGGTCGTCGGCGCCGGGCTCGCGGGCGGCGGCCCGCTCCATGGAGGCGGCGAGCTCCCGCCGGGCATGGGCCCGGACGGTGCGGAGGAGTTCGCCGCGCCCGTCGAAGTGCCGGTAGGCGGCGGTGGGCGAGACGCCGACCCGGCGGGCCGCCTCGCGCAGGACGACCCGCTCGGGGCCGCCTTCGGTGGCGAGGTCGACGGCCGCGCAGACCAACGCGTTGCGCAGATCGCCGTGGTGGTAGGTCTTTCCCGCCGAGGTCGCTGCCATGAGCCCATCCTGCCCGAAGTTAACCGCATGAACATTCCAGGTGGTGGCGCGACGCGCGGAAACCGGAGGAGCCCCCGCCGGATGAATCCGGCGGGGGCTCCTCCCGGGGACCTCAGCGCGCGGTCTCGCGCTCGTACGCCTTGAGGACCTCGTCCGTGGGGCCGTCCATCAGGAGCTGCCCCTTCTCCAGCCAGAGCACCCGGTCGCAGGTGTCCCGGATGGACTTGTTGCTGTGGCTCACCAGGAAGACCGTGCCGGCCTCCTTGCGGAGCTCGCGGATGCGCTCCTCCGAGCGGATCTGGAACTTGCGGTCACCGGTCGCGAGCGCCTCGTCGATGAGGAGGACGTCGTGGTTCTTGGCCGCCGCGATGGCGAAGCGGAGCCGGGCGCCCATGCCGGAGGAGTACGTCCGCATGGGGAGGCTGATGAAGTCGCCCTTCTCGTTGATGCCGGAGAAGTCGACGATGTCCTCGTAGCGGGAGCGCACCTCCTCGCGGCTCATGCCCATGGCGAGGCCGCCCAGGATCACGTTGCGCTCGCCGGTGAGATCGTTCATGAGGGCCGCGTTGACGCCCAGGAGCGAGGGCTGCCCGTCGGTGTAGACCTTGCCGCTCTCGGTGGGGAGCAGGCCGGCGATGGCGCGCAGGAGCGTGGACTTGCCGGAGCCGTTGGTGCCGATGAGGCCGATGGCCTCGCCCCGGTAGGCGGTGAAGGTGACGCCGCGGACGGCGTGGACCTTGCGGACGCCCCGGGAGACCTCGGCCTTGCCCCGGCCGACGATCCGGCTGAGCGCAGCCGTGGCGCTGCCCTTGCCGCCGCCCCCGGTGTTGACCCGGTAGACGATGTGGACGTCGTCGCAGATGACGGTGGGGACGCGGTCCCGGTTCGTGTCAGCCACGGCCGTACCTCTCCTCGGCCTTCCAGAAGTAGACGAAACCGCCGACGCCGAAGACGAGGGCCCAGATCAGGGCCGTCATCCAGACGTGGTCCGGCAGGTTGTGGGCGCTGTAGCCCTCGATCATGGCGTAGCGCATCAGGTCCATGTACACGGCCGCCGGGTTGTACATGAGGATGTCGGAGATCCAGGCCGGCTTGTCGGCGAGCATGGTCTGGATCGAGAACATCACGCCGGAGGCGTACATCCACGTGCGCATGATGAAGGGCATCAGCTGGGCGAGGTCGGGCGTCTTGGCGCCCATCCTGGCCACGATCAGCGCGAGGCCCGTGTTGAACACGAACTGCAGCAGCAGCGCCGGGATCACCAGCAGCCACCGGAGGGAGGGGTAGCTGCCGAAGAAGAGCGCGATCGCCACCAGCACGATCATCGAGTACAGCAGCTGCTGGAGCTGCTGGAGCGAGAAGGAGATCGGGAGGGTGGCGCGCGGGAAGTGCAGCGCCCGCACGAGGCCCAGGTTGCCCGAGATCGCCCGCACGCCCGCCATGACCGAGCTCTGGGTGAAGGTGAACACGAAGATGCCGGTGACGAGGAACGGGATGTAGACGTCCTTGCTCATCCCCTGTCCCGCGCCCAGGATCAGCCCGAAGATCAGGTAGTAGACCAGGGCGTTGAGCAGCGGGGTCGCCACCTGCCAGACCTGGCCCAGTTTGGCCTGGCTGTACTGGGCGGCCAGCTTCGCGGAGGAGAAGGCCAGGATGAAGTGGCGACGGCTCCACAGATCGCGGACGTACTCGAACAGGCCGGGCCGGGCTCCGCTGACGGCGAGGCCGTACTTCGCGGCGAGGGCGGCCGGCTCCAGGCCCCCGTCGACGGAGGACGGAGGCGCGCTCGTCGCGACCGCCCCGCCCAGGTGTGTGTCACTCACAGTCGAAACTTTCGTGTTCAAGATGCGCGGCACGTGGAGTACCACGATGTCAGACGACCGGGGGGCGACCCAGCCGGGTCAGGCGCCACACCGTACGCCACCTCATGGGGCGGCGCGGTCCGCAGGGGGTCGTCCAGCCCGCGCGGAATCCGCCGAGCCACGCCTTCAGCGCGGAGGGCGAGGGCCGCCGGGCCAGGGTGAGCAGCAGCCAGACGCCGAGGTAGACCGGCACCAGGGGCGCGGGCAGGTTGCGACGTGCCAGCCACACTCGGTTGCGGGCCACGTTGAAGTGGTACGAGGCGTGCCGGGACGGAGCTGTGGTGGGGTGCAACAGCACCATGTCGGAACGGTAGTCGATCATCCAGTCGGCGTCGAGCGCGCGCCAGGCGAGGTCGGTCTCCTCGTGCGCGTAGAAGAACTCGCCCGGCAGACCGCCGACTTCGGCGAAGACCTTGGTGCGGACGGCGTTGGCGCCGCCGAGGAAGGTGGTCACCCGCGAGGAGCGCATCGGGTCGGCCGAGCGGAGCCGGGGCACGTGCCGGCGCTGGGTGGCCCCGGTCTCCGGATCGGCGATCCGGAAGCTGATGATGCCGAGGCGCGGGTCGGCGGTGAAGGCCTGCCGGACCAGCTCCGCGGTGTCCGTGTGGGCGAGCAGCCCGTCGTCGTCGAGGAAGAGCAGGACGTCGACGTCGGTGCCGCCGGGGCCGAAGGCCTCGATGCCGACGTTCCGGCCGCCGGGGATGCCGAGGTTCTCGGGCAGGTCGACGGTCCTCACCCCGTCGGGCACCCCGGTGACCGGGGTGCCCTGGCCCACGACGACGACCTCGACCGGGTCGCCCTCCTGCGCGGCGATCGAGTCGACGAGCGCGCGCAGCTCGTCGGGGCGGTCGCCCATCGTGATGACGACGGCTCCCACCCTGAGCGGCGTGCTCACGGCCGGCCTCACTTCAGCCTGCTGGAGACCATGATCGACACGAGGTGCAGCACGGTCTGGAGCAGCGCGATGCCGGCGAGGACGGCGACGCCGAGCCGGGTGAAGAAGAGGTCTCCCCTGACCTGGTCCGCGATCGCCAGGACCACGATGAGCAGCGAGGCCTCGATGCCGAGGACGAGCCGGTGGAACTTGAGCGCGGCGGCGGCCCGGCGGGCCAGCGCCATCCCGGAGGAGCGCGGCTCGGAGGCCGCCTCCTTGACCGGCGGCAGGCCGCCCTGGTGGCGGGCGACGCCGACGAGGTCGGTCTCGGCCTTGATCAGGATGGCGCCGAGCGCGGCGAGCGTGCCCAGGAAGGCCCACAGCCAGTCGATCCGGCCCGAGCCCCACAGGTCGGCGGCGCGCAGGCCGAAGCCGACGAGGACGGCCGCGTCGCACAGGTAGGCGCCGACCCGGTCCAGGTACACCCCGCCGAGCGAGAACTGCTTCTTCCAGCGGGCCACCTCGCCGTCGACGCAGTCGAGCAGCAGGTAGAGCTGGACCATGAGCGCGCCGAGCAGCGCCCCGGGGATCCCGGGCACCAGCAGGGCCGGTGCGGCGAGGACGCCCGCGAGCGTCATGACGTACGTGAGCTGGTTCGGCGTGATCCTGGTGCCGACGAGCTGCCGGGTGATCCTGAGCGAGATCTCCCGCATGTAGAGGCGGCCGCCCCAGTGCTCGCCGCTCCGCCGGTCCTTCACGCCCGGCGGGTGGACCACCGGGCGGAGCTCAGCTACCGACGGCTTCCGCGCGGGACGGACCTCAGCTACCGATGGATTTGGCATAGTCGGCGTACGCGTCCCTGATCTCGTCGTCGGACAGGTCGAGGTGTTCGAGGATGGTGAAGCGGCCCGGCCGGGTCTGCGGGGCGAAGGACACCGCCCGGACGAACTCGTCCACGGTGAAGCCCATCTCCTCCGGCAGGACGGGCAGCCCGTGCCGGCGCAGGGTCTCGACCATCGCGCCGGAGGCGTCCCGCGCACCGCGCAGGTGCATCGCGAAGGCCGCGCCGAGGCCGCACTGCTCGCCGTGGCTGGCCGCGCGCGTCGGGAACAGCAGGTCGAAGGCGTGGCTGATCTCGTGGCAGGCGCCCGAGGAAGGGCGGCTGTCGCCGCTGATGGACATGGCGATGCCGGACATCACCAGGCCCTCGGAGAGCGTGACGAGGAAGTCGTCGTCGCCCACGCCGCCGGGGTGGCGGAGCACCGCCTCGCCGGCGCTGCGGGCCATGGCGGCGGCCAGGCCGTCGACGGGCTCGCCGGTCTCGCGGTGCGAGAGCTCCCAGTCCTCGATGGCGGAGAGGTTGGAGATCGCGTCGCCGATGCCGGAGCGGACGTACCGCACGGGGGCGTCCCGGATCACGTCGAGGTCGACGACCAGCGCGATCGGGGTGGGCACGCCGTAGGAACCGCGCCCGTTGTCGTTGTCCAGGGTGGAGATCGGGGAGCAGATCCCGTCGTGCGACAGGTTGGTGGCGATGGCCACCAGCGGCAGCCCGACCCGGGCCGCCGCGTACTTCGTCACGTCGATGATCTTGCCGCCGCCGAGGGCGATCACGGCGTCGTACCGCTTGCCGCGCATGGCGTCCGCGAGCTTCACGGCCTCGTCGATCGTGCCGCCCGAGACCGGGTACCAGTCGGCGCCGGGCAGCTCGGGGGCGAAGTGGTCGCGCAGCTTGAGGCCCGAGCCGCCGCTGATGGCGACGGCGATCTTGCCGTTGCTGGAGATCCGTCGGTCCGCGAGGAGCGCGGACAGGTCGTCCAGCGCTCCCCGGCGGATGTCGACGACGACCGGCGAGGGGATCAGCCGAGTCAGTACTGGCACGCGATCTCACGGCCCTTCGCGAGGTCGTCGTGGTTGTCGATCTCGACCCACTTGACGTCGCCGATGGGGGCCACGTCGACGGTGAAGCCGCGGTTGACGAGCTCCTGGTAGCCGTCCTCGTAGTAGAGGTCGGGGTCGCGCTCGAAGGTGGCCTTGAGGGCGTCGGCGAGCTCCTCGGCGGCCTCGGCCTCGATGAGGGTGACGCCGATGTACTCGCCGGTGGCGGTGGCCGGGTCCATGAGCTTGGTGATGCGCTGGACGCCCTTGCCCTCGGCGGTGATGACCTTCATCTCCTCGTCGGCGAGGTTCTTCACCGTGTCGAGGGCGAGGATGATCTTCTGGCCGTTCCCGCGGGCGGCGAGCAGGGTCTTCTCGACGGAGACCGGGTGGACCGTGTCGCCGTTGGCGAGGATCACGCCGCGCTTGAGGACCTCACGGGCGCACCACAGGGAGTAGGCGTTGTTCCACTCCTCGGCCTTGTCGTTGTCGACGAGGGTGATCTCGAGGCCGTACTTGGCCTCCAGGGCCTCCTTGCGGTCGTAGACGGCCTCCTTGCGGTAGCCGACGACGATCGCGACCTCGGTGAGGCCGATCTCGGCGAAGTTCTTGAGCGTGCCGTCGAGGATGGTCAGCTCGTTCTCGGTGCCCTCGCCGGACACGGGCACGAGGGCCTTCGGAAGCGTCTCGGTGTAGGGGCGCAGACGCCGTCCGGCACCGGCTGCCAGTACGAGGCCGATCATGCTGTTTCTCCTTCGTCGTGAACGGCGGGTGCTCCGGAGGAGACCCAGAAGCGGATGGACTCCACGAGCACCACCAGCGCGACGGCGACCGCGAGCGCGGTCAGTGCCAGGGTGAAGTCGTCGCCGCGGTCCGCCAGCAGGGCGGCGAGGACGGTCACCAGGAGCGTGCGCCCCTCGTGTCCGCCGGTGACGCGCGCCAGCCAGGCGGGCGGCGCGCCGGTGCCTCCGCGGATGCGGTACACCGTGTCGTAGTGATGGTAGGCGACGGCCGCGACCAGCCCGAATGCGGCGGGCAGGGCCTGCGGGGAGTCGGAACGGGCCGCGAGCACGAGGACGGCGGTGTACTCGGCGGCGCGGAAGAGCGGGGGGACGAGCCAGTCGAGGGCGCCCTTGAGGGGGCGGGCGACGGCGGCGCCGGCGAACACCACGTACACGGCCGCGGCGACGACGGTTCCGCGGTCCCCGAACGGGCGGCCGATGACCGCGGCGAGCAGCACGCCCGTGGCGATCAGCGCGGGGACGAAGCCGGGGAGCAGCCGGAGTCCGGCACGGCCGAACGTCCGGCCCGCGATCCCGGCCAGCGGGCCCGAGTCCGCCAGGTCCGCCAGCGCCCGGGCCGCCCGGTCGGTCCGCTTCGCCTTGCGGGTCAGGGAGCGCAGGACGCGGCCCGCCGTGGTGTAGCAGGCGCCGAAGGCGCAGCCGACGATCAGCGCCCAGAAGACGATCCGGGGGCTGGTGGCGGCGGTGAGGACGGCGATCATCGCCCAGCGCTCGCCGATCGGCAGGATGATCATGCGGCGCGCCCAGACCGTCCAGCCGACGCTGTCGAGCCGGTTGGAGAGGGCCGCGGTGGGGCTGGTGTTGGCCGTGGCGTCGTGGTTGGCCTCGTTGAAGGAGAAGTCCACGACGTGCCGGCAGGTCATGAGGACCATGGCGCCGAGCGCGAGCGCCCAGACGTCGTCGCCGTCACGGGCGGCGCCGAGGGCGAGGCCCGCGTAGAAGGCGTACTCCTTGGCCCGGTCGAAGGTGGCGTCGAGCCAGGCGCCCATCGTCGAGTACTTGAGCGCGTAGCGGGCGAGCTGCCCGTCCGTGCAGTCGAGGACGAAGGAGACGAGGAGGAGGACGCCGGCGGCGATGTAGCCGCCGCGGGCGCCGGTGGCCGCGCAGCCGGCCGCGATCAGCGCGGTGAGCAGCGAGGCGGTGGTGACCTGGTTCGGGGTGAGGCCGCGGCGCGCGCACCAGCGGGCGATGTAGCGCGAGTACGGGCTGATGAAGAAGGTGGTGAAGAAGCCGTCGTGCGCCTTGACCGCCGAGCGCAGGCGCACGGCCTCGTCGTCGACGGCGTCGACGGCGGCGCGGGCCTCGTGGCGGGCCTCGGCGTCGGTGGGCACGGTGGCGACGAGGGTGCCGAGCTGGGGCCGGTGCACGGCGACGCCGTCGGCGTCGAGGGCCTCGGCGAGCGAGTCCGCGAGGCCGTGCGCGTCCGTGGGGCCGGGGCCGCCGGTGGGGCCGGGTCCGCCGGTGAGCGTGCCGCCGCCGGTGGTCCCGGCGGTCGCGGAGACCGCTTCCAGGGCGCGGGCGAGCGCGGGGCGGGCCTCGCCCTGGGCGGTGAGCGCGCCGGGAGCGGCGGCCGCGGGGAAGCGGGGGTCGGTCAGGGCGAGGCGCAGCGCGTGCAGGTGACCGACGAACCGGGGGTCGACGAGCGCGACGCGCTCGCCCGCCGGGACGGCGGCCAGCAGGGCGCCGGCCTCCTCGGCGCCGGAGGCGATCCGGACGTCGAAGCCGAGCGACCGCAGATCACCGTCGAGCGAGGATCCGGGTGCCGGCGGGCCGGTGAGGATGGCGGTCGACAGACGAACTCACTCCTTGGAGCTGACGGAGGGGCCGGCGGGGCATGGGCGGCCCCGGGCGCGGCGGTGCGGCCGGCACCGGGCGGCGACACGTCGGCTGAGGCTATCGGATGAACGGAACGCGAGTTCACCGAGGCTTCGCCGGCCGGACTCCCCCGGGACGGTCCGTGTCCGTCCGGGTGCGCCGCGTTCCGCGGGGACCGCCCCCGGCGGTCGACGGACCGCCCCGCGGGCCCCGTTCCGGGAGGTCGGCGCCCCTGTCCTCCCGCTCTGACGTCGTCGCAGGTCAGAGCATATGACAACGGTGTTCAGTGCCGTGTTGCCGATACCCCCCTCCCGTAGTTCACTTGCGAATCGGGGCACACACGCGACACGACCGGGAGGCCTTGTCATGGGGGCTGGACACGATCACGGGCACGGCCACGGCGGCCCGCCGCCCACGGGGACGGCGGCCGCCGCGTACAGGAACCGGCTGCGGATCGCACTCGGCATCACGCTCTCCGTGATGGTGATCGAGATCGTCGGAGGCCTGGCCGCCGACTCGCTCGCGCTGATCGCGGACGCGGCGCACATGGCGACCGACGCGGTCGGCCTCGCGATGGCGCTCCTCGCGATCCACTTCGCGAACCGGCCCCCCTCGGGGAACCGCACGTTCGGGTACGCCCGGGCCGAGATCCTGGCCGCGCTCGCCAACTGTCTGCTGCTGCTCGTCGTCGGCGGGTACGTGCTGTACGAGGCCGTCCAGCGGTTCGTCGAACCGGCCGAGACCAGGGGCGGCCTGGCGATCGCGTTCGCGGTGGTCGGCCTGGTGGCCAACGTGGTCTCGCTGTCGCTGCTCATGCGGGGCCAGAAGGAGAGCCTCAACGTGCGCGGGGCGTACCTGGAGGTGCTCGCGGACGCGCTGGGTTCGGTCACCGTGATCGTCGCGGCCGCGATCATCCTGGCGACGGGCTGGCAGTACGCGGACCCGATCGCCTCGATCGTGATCGGCCTGATGATCGTGCCGCGCACGGTCAAGCTGCTGCGCGAGACCCTGGACGTCCTCCTGGAGGCGGCCCCCAAGGGCGTGGACATGGCGGAGGTGCGGGCGCACATCCTGGACCTGCCGGGCGTCGAGGACGTGCACGACCTGCACGCCTGGACGATCACCTCGGGGATGCCGGTGCTCTCCGCGCACGTGGTCGTCGACCAGGGCGCGCTGGACTCGGTCGGACACGAGAAGATGCTGCACGCCCTGCAGGGCTGCCTGGGCTCGCACTTCGACGTGGAGCACTGCACCTTCCAGCTGGAGCCGGTCGGGCACGCGGAGCACGAGGCGAAGCTCTGCCTCTGAGCGACGCCTGCTGTTAGTCTCGTCGTACGAACAGGCGTGGAGAGGAGCTGAGGTCGATGACCGTCGCGATGGAGGCTGCCCAGTGCGGCAGCACCCGGTCGTCCCTCAGCCTCCGGGTCTCCGGCTGACCTGATCCCGGTCCTTCCACCGGTACGTCACGTCGTCGGCCGGGGCCCTTTCACCCAAAGGGTTTCCACGTTGTCCGACAACGCCCTGCACGACTCCTTCTTCGCCCTGCACCACGGCCTCCCGCGCCAGGGTCCGGGCTCCGACACCACCACCCGTCGGCTCCTCGCGCTCACCGGTCGGCTGCCGGAGCGTCCGCGCGTGCTCGACCTGGGCTGCGGCCCCGGTCGCTCCGCGCTGCTCCTGGCCGCCGAGGCGGGCGCCGAGGTGACCGCCGTCGACACCCACGAGCCGTTCCTCGCGGAGCTGCGGGAGGCCGCCGCCGCCCGTGGCCTCGACGGTCAGGTCCGTCCCCTGCACGCCGACATGCGGGCGCTGCCGTTCCCCGACGGCTCCTTCGACCTGGTCTGGGCGGAGAGCTCGGTCTTCGTGCTCGGCTTCGACCGGGCGCTGGCCGAATGGCGCCGGCTCCTCGCCCCCGGGGGCACGCTGGTGCTCACCGAGTGCGTCTGGACCACCGGGGAGCCGGGCCCGGCGGCCCGCGCCTTCTGGGAGGAGCACTACGCCCTCCGCACCGTCGCCGGGAACGCGGCGGCGGCCGTGGCGGCCGGCTACCACGTCCTGGGGACCGTCCCGCAGCCCGAGAGCGACTGGGACGAGTACTACGTCCCGCTCGCCGCGCACGCCGACGCGGCGGACACCGCCGTGCCCGGCATGGCCGAGGCGGTGGCGGGGGCCCGCGCCGAGATCGCGCTGCGGCGCGGGCACGGGTCCGACTACGGGTACGCCGGCTTCGTCCTGCGGGTCGCCGATCCGCGCTGGCGCACCCGCCCCGAGGGCGAGGGGGACGTCGCCGCCGTGCGGGCCGTCAACGCGTCGGCCTTCCCGACCCCGGAGGAGGCCGCCCTCGTCGACGCGCTCCGCGCGGACGCCGGGGCCTGGCTGTCCGGCCTGTCGTACGTGGCGGAGGCACCCGACGGCACGGTCGCCGCGCACGCGCTGATCTCCCGCTGCCACGTGAACGGCGTCCCCGCCGCGGCCCTCGGCCCGGTCGCGGTCGCTCCGGAGCACCAGCGCGCCGGGGCCGGGCAGGCCGTCGTCCGGGCGGTCCTCGACGCGGCCCGGCTGCGGGGGGAGCGGCTCGTGCTCGTGCTCGGCCATCCGGAGTACTACCCCCGGTTCGGGTTCGTACGGGCGTCCGAGTACGGAATCAAGCCAGGTTTCGAGGTCCCCGACGAGGCCATGATGGCGCTCGTCCTGGACGCCTCGGAGCCCGTCCCCTCGGGCACGATCGCCTATCCGGCGGCTTTCGGGGTCTAGCCGCCCCGGACGAGGGCGCCGCTCCCACCGCACCGCTTGTACTCCGGTGCGGTGGGAGCGGCCACGTCCGGACGCCGAAGTGCGGACAAGCCGCTTTTGTACGGCACACTGTGGGGGCCCCACCGGGCCGAGGACCGATGCGAAGGATGGGTATGCCGACCACACCAGCCACCGCGGCTCAGATCTCGCCGGAGATCACGTCGAACGGCGTCCAGCCGTCCGGAGCCCCGGCGCCGATCATGCTCGAACTGGTCGACGAGGAGGGGAGGACCATCGGCACCGCGGAGAAGCTCGCCGCGCACCGGGCGCCCGGGCAGCTCCACCGCGCCTTCTCCGTCTTCCTCTTCGACGAGTCGGGCCGGCTGCTGCTCCAGCGGCGGGCGCTCGGCAAGTACCACTCTCCCGGCGTGTGGTCGAACACCTGCTGCGGCCACCCCTACCCGGGCGAGGCGCCGTTCGCCGCGGCGGCCCGGCGGACCTTCGAGGAGCTGGGCGTCTCGCCGACGCTGCTCGCGGAGGCCGGCACCGTCCGCTACAACCACCCGGACCCGGCCTCGGGACTGGTGGAGCAGGAGTTCAACCACCTCTTCGTCGGCCTCGTGCAGGCCGCGCCGCGGCCGGACCCGGAGGAGATCGAGTCCACCGACTTCGTGACCGCCGACGAGCTGGTCGAGCGGCACGCCGCCGCGCCCTTCTCCGCCTGGTTCATGACGGTCCTGGACGCGGCGCGGCCGGCGATCAGGGAGCTGACGGGTCCGTCCGGGGGCTGGTGACCCCGGCGCCCCTCCCGGCCCCGGTGCCACCGGGGCCGGGGCTTCCGGCCGTGTGCACCTGGCGCGGTCCGGCGGACCCCGTCAGGCGGGCCCCAGGGGCAGCGCCGCCCAGATGATCTTCCCGCCGCTCGCGGTGTGCTCGACGTCGCAGGTGCCGCCGGACTCCTGGGCGATCTCGCGGACCAGGAGGAGGCCCCGGCCACCGGTCTGGCCCCAGTCCGCCTCCAGGGCCTTGGGGCGGTAGGGGTGGTTGTCCTCGACGGACACCCTGACCCACTCGGGGCCGATCGCGACCTCCACCGCTATCTCCGGGGAGAGCAGTGCCGCGTGCCGCACGGCGTTGGTCACCAGCTCGGAGACGATCAGCAGCAGGCCGTCCATGATCTCCTCGCGGACGGGGACGCCCTGGCGGACCAGCAGGTCCCGTACGGCGTGCCGGGCCTGCGGGACGGAGACGTCGACCGCTGCAGCGGTGAAGCGCCAGACTCCTTCGTAGGAGGGTTGCCGGGCGGGGACACCCCCGTGGGTGTCCACGGTCCCGTTCCCACCCTCGTGCTCGATTCTCGCCACGGATCGAGTCTTGGCAATGCGCGCGGGCCTACCGACCTACTGACCATAAGTCGACACCTATCGGCCACCTTCTGATCGGCCGGGTATGCCAACGTCAGTTGTTCGACTGATCCTGTGCACTTTCTGAGGGCTCCGGAGGCGGACCCCCGGCCGGCGCCGACGGCGTCACCATACTGACGATCCGCCTGCCGCCCACCCCGATCGCGATCAGGCCCAGCCCGTCGAAGAGCAGGGCGAGCGAGAAGAAGATCCCGAGGACGTACCGGCTGCTGTGCGGCCAGTCGAACAGGACCAGCAGCCCGAGCAGCAGCCCGAAGGCGCCCTGGAGCAGCGTCCAGCCGAACTGGGGCCCGCGCACCACCACGCTGCCGACCAGCCGGAACAGCCCGCCGGTGAGGAAGAGCAGGGCGGCGAACATCGTCAGCGCCTCCGCCGAGCCGTGCGGATGGCGGATGACCACGACACCGGCCGCGATGTTCAGGGCGGCCACCACGACGGCGAGCCAGAAGTAGCTGGTGCCGCGCGACTGGACGGCCTGGAGCAGCCCCACGACGCCGCCGATGAGCAGCAGCCAGCCGAAGAGCAGCATCGAGGTCAGCGTGGCGGCCCCCGTGTAGACCAGACCGACGACACCGCCGAGCACGAGCAGGATGCCGAGCACGGCCAGCCAACTGAAGCTGCGGCTGAGCTTCTTCCCCTCGCGCTCGCTCTCCCGGACCGCGTCGGGGTCGGCTCGTGTGCCTCGGGCGTCCTTGGCCATGCGGTGCCTCCTCGGGGCGCCCCCTTCCTGATCGTACGTTCGGGCCCGGCGGATAGCATCCGGCCCATGGAGCCGCAGCTGAGGGACAGCGTCACGGACGGGATCGCCACCGTCGTCATCTCCCACCCCGCCAAGCGCAACGCCATGAGCGTCGGCATGTGGCGCGCCCTGCCCGCCGTCCTGGAGCGGCTCGCCGCCGACCCGGCCGTCCGGGTGCTGGTCCTCACCGGCGAGGGCGACACCTTCTGCGCCGGGGCGGACATCTCGGCACTGCGGGAGCCCGGGGACGAGCAGCAGACGCTCGCGGTACGGGCCGAGGAGGCGCTCGCGGCCTTCCCCAAGCCGACCGTCGCGGCGGTGCGGGGCTTCTGCGTCGGGGGCGGCAGTCAGCTCGCCGCCGCCTGTGACCTGCGCTTCGCCGAGGAGGGCGCCCGCTTCGGGATCACGCCCTCCAAGCTCGGCATCGTCTACCCCTCCTCCTCGACCCGCAGGCTCACCGCCCTGGTCGGCCCCTCGACCGCCAAGTACCTGTTGTTCTCCGGCGAGTTGATGGAGGCGGAACGGGCGCTGCGGACCGGGTTCGTGGACGAGCTGCACCCGGCGGGCGCGCTGGACAAGCGGGTGGCCGAGTTCGCCCGGGTCCTCGCCTCCCGCTCGCTGCTCACCCAGGCGGCGGCCAAGGAGTTCGTCGACGGCCGTCCGGACCGGGACGCCCACTGGGCGGAGCAGGCGCGCGGCAGCGGCGACACCGCCGAGGGCGTCGCCGCCTTCCTGGAGCGCCGCGCGCCCCGCTTCACGTACGGCCTCTGAGGACGCCGCCTCCACGGGGCCCCGCGGACTCCGTGCCGGCCGACCGTTCCCGTCGTACCGACCAGTCGGTAACGTTCGGTCCATGACGACTGCGACGACTGCGACGACCGCCCTTCCCCCGCGCGCGGGCCGCCGGTGCCACGGCGCCCTCAACCCGATCCACTCCACGCTGTACTTCTCGCCGGATCTGGACCGCGAGTTCGCCGCCCTCGGCTTCACCGACCGGAGCGCGATGCGGCTCGCCGCGCGGAGCGCCGCCCTCGGCGCGGTGGGCGCGGGCACGGTCGCCGCGGCCTTCTACAACTACAACCACGCGTTCCTCGCGCAGCACCTCCCGGCCGTCTGGGAGACCGCCTCCCCCGCCGAGGTCCTGGAGGCGCGGCTGCGGACCGTCGACGCGACCCTGCGCCGGCTGCTCGGCGACGAGGCCGTCGCCTCCGCCGAGATGGCCGAGGCGGCGGAGCTCGCCCTGCGCGCCTCCGAGGCCTGCACCCGGCACGCCCGGCCGCTCTACTCGGCGCACGCCGACCTGCCGGTGCCCGAGCAGCCCCACCTCGCCTACTGGTGGGCCGCCACCCTGCTCCGCGAGCACCGCGGCGACGGCCACCTCTCGGCCCTGCTCTCCGCCGGACTCGACCCCGTCGAGGCCGTCGCCTCGCACACCGCCACCGGCAAGGGCATGGCCCCGCGCTGGTTCCTCGGCACCCGCGGCTGGCGGAGCTCCGACTGGGAGGCGGCGAAGGAGCGGCTGCGCGAGCGCGGGCTCCTCGACGCCGAGGGCGAGCTGACGGAGGCGGGGACGGCCCTGCGCGCCGAGCTGGAGGAGCACACCGACCGGCTGGACTCCGCCCCGTACGAGCACCTCGGCGCGGCCGGGGTGGAACGCCTCACCGAGCTGGGGCGCGGCTTCCTGGTCACGGCGGTCGGCTCGGGCGCCTTCCCGGCGGACCTGCTCGGCAAGGGCTGACCCGGCGGGACGGGACGCGCGGAACGGGTCGGTTACCGCGTACGGGTGACCGACCCGGCAGAATGCACTCGCAAGCTTGAGGCACGAGAAGGCGAGTCGGGACACCGTGACGACGTCCATCGAAGCAAGGATCGCCGAGGAGCTCGGCGTACGCGAGCGACAGGTGAAGGCAGCCGTCGAGCTCCTCGACGGCGGTTCGACCGTGCCGTTCATCGCGCGCTACCGCAAGGAAGCGACCGAGATGCTCGACGACGCGCAGCTGCGCACCCTGGAGGAGCGGCTGCGGTATCTGCGCGAGCTGGAGGACCGCCGGTCGGCGGTCCTCGACTCGGTGCGCGAGCAGGGCAAGCTGACGGCCGAGCTGGAGGCGAGCATCCGGGCGGCCGACACCAAGGCGCGCCTGGAGGACGTCTACCTGCCCTTCAAGCCGAAGCGCCGGACGAAGGCCCAGATCGCCCGCGAGGCGGGCCTGGAGCCGCTGGCCGAGGGGCTGCTCGCCGACCCGTCCGTCGAGCCGACGGCCGCCGCCGCGGCCTTCGTGGACGCCGGCAGGGGCGTCGCGGACGCCGCCGCGGCCCTGGAGGGCGCGCGGGCGATCCTCGCCGAGAGGTTCTCCGAGGACGCCGACCTCATCGGCGAGCTGCGCGAGCGCATGTGGGGCCGCGGGCGGCTCGTGGCGAAGGTCCGCGAGGGGCAGGAGGAGGCGGGAGCGAAGTTCGCCGACTACTTCGACTTCGCCGAGCCCTTCACGGCGCTGCCCTCCCACCGCGTGCTCGCCATGCTGCGCGGCGAGAAGGAGGACGTCCTCGCCCTGGAGCTGGAGCCGGAGGAGCCCGTGGAGGGGCCCTCCTCCTACGAGGGGATCGTCGCGAACCGCTTCGGCGTCGCCGACCGGGGCCGCCCCGGGGACAAGTGGCTCCGGGACACGGTCCGCTGGGCCTGGCGGACCCGCATCCTGGTGCACCTCGGGATCGACCTGCGGCTGCGGCTGCGCACGGCCGCCGAGGACGAGGCGGTCCGGGTCTTCGCGGCGAACCTGCGGGACCTGCTGCTCGCCGCTCCGGCCGGCACCCGGGCGACGCTGGGGCTCGACCCCGGTTTCCGCACGGGCGTGAAGGTCGCGGTCGTCGACGCGACCGGCAAGGTGGTCGCCACCGACACGATCCACCCGCACGTCCCCGCCAACAAGTGGGACCAGGCGCTGGAGAGGCTGGCGCGCCTGGCGGAGGAGCACGCGGTCGAGCTGATCGCGATCGGCAACGGCACGGCCTCCCGCGAGACCGACAAGCTGGCGGCCGAACTCCTGGCCAAGCACCCCGAGTTGAAGCTGACCAAGGTGATGGTCTCGGAGGCCGGCGCCTCGGTCTACTCGGCCTCCGCCTTCGCCTCGCAGGAACTCCCGGACCTCGACGTGTCGTTGCGCGGCGCCGTCTCCATCGCCCGGCGGCTCCAGGACCCGCTCGCGGAGCTGGTGAAGATCGACCCGAAGTCGATCGGCGTCGGCCAGTACCAGCACGACCTGGCCGAGGTGAAGCTCTCGCGTTCGCTCGACGCGGTGGTCGAGGACTGTGTGAACGGTGTCGGCGTGGACGTCAACACCGCCTCGACGCCGCTGCTCTCGCGGGTCTCGGGCATCAGCTCCGGCCTCGCGGAGAACATCGTCGCGCACCGGGACGCCAACGGCCCCTTCCGCTCCCGCAAGGCGCTCAAGGACGTGGCCAGGCTCGGCCCGAAGGCGTACGAGCAGTGCGCGGGCTTCCTGCGGATCCGGGGCGGTGACGACCCGCTCGACGCCTCGGCGGTGCACCCGGAG
Source organism: Streptomyces sp. NPDC107498 (assembly GCF_055582805.1). Classification (NCBI taxonomy): domain Bacteria; kingdom Bacillati; phylum Actinomycetota; class Actinomycetes; order Kitasatosporales; family Streptomycetaceae; genus Streptomyces; species Streptomyces sp. NPDC107498. The sequence goes on from NZ_JBVJPE010000001.1 coordinate 419,096, forward strand.
GCGTACCCGGTGGTGCGCCGGATGGTGAAGGCGACCGGCGGCGAGGTCGCCGCGCTGATCGGCGACACGGGCACGCTGCGCTCGCTGCGGGCGGACGACTTCGTCGACGGGACCTTCGGTCTGCCGACGGTGACGGACATCCTGCGCGAGCTGGAGAAGCCGGGCCGCGACCCGCGCCCGGCGTTCCGTACGGCCACCTTCAAGGAGGGCGTCGAGAAGATCGGCGACCTGGCGTCCGGGATGGTCCTGGAGGGCGTCGTCACCAACGTGGCCGCGTTCGGCGCATTCGTGGACGTCGGCGTGCACCAGGACGGCCTGGTCCACGTGTCGGCGATGTCGAAGACCTTCGTCAAGGACCCGCGTGACGTGGTGAAGCCCGGTGACGTGGTCAAGGTGAAGGTCGTGGACGTGGACATCCCGCGCAAGCGGATCTCGCTGACGCTGCGGCTGGACGACGCGCCGGGCGCAGGCGGTCAGGGCGGCGCGCCCGGGCGCGAGCGGGGCGAGCGGGGCGAGCGGGGCGAACGCTCCGGCCGTCCGCCGCAGCAGCGTCAGGGCGGCGGCCGGAGGACCGAGGGCGGTGGGAACCGGAACGACCGCGGCGGGCGGGACCGTTCGGCGGCTCCCGCGCCCGCCAACAGCGCGATGGCGGACGCCCTCCGCAAGGCCGGACTGCTCGGCGAGGGTGGTGGAAAGCGCCGATAGGCGCGCAGTCCGGATGTGACTTCCACCAGGCGGTCCAAGGTCGTCCGCGTGCTTCCCGACCGGGGGCGCGGGGACGACCTCGGACCAACCGGGCATCGTGCCGAGGTGGCCCGTTTTGCCTGTTGACGCGACCACAACAGGCGATGATGATCATCTTCGGCCTCCACGGGGGAGGCGCATGATGTTCCTGTCACCGGAGGTCGTTCCACCCATGAAGCGCATGATCGCGAAGCTCGCGGGAGTCTCCGCCGCCGCATTGACCATGGCCCTGGTCCCGCTCGCGGGCACCTCGTACGCCGCCGGCTGCTCCGGCGCCGGCTGCGACAACCGCGGCCCCGTCTCCATGGGCTGCGACGCCGACGCCGTCACCAAGGGCAGCGCGACGTCCCGCACCCACTCCGGCCTCCGGGTCGAGCTGCGCTGGTCCCCCACCTGTCAGGCGGCCTGGGCCCGGGTCACCGCCACCGGCGAGCAGTGGTACGAGCGGTACGGCGTCATCGAGAAGTGGTCGGGCTACGGCACCGGCTTCCAGCGCAGCCTCCAGGTGACGTTCCCCAACCCGGGCACGGACTGGACCAACATGCTGGGCGGCTCCAGCGCCTACTACCGCGCCTGCATCAGCGCCCCCGCCGCCACGGACGAGGTGGACTGCACCCCCTTCTGGTAGACCCGCCGATCCCCGCGCACGCGTGAACGAGGCAGTCCGCTCTGCTCGTTGACGTGCACAGGACAGGCACCTGAGATCTCCCGCGGCCTCCGCGGGGCCGCGAGGACGTTCCCCTCCCGAAGGAAGCAACAACAGATGAAGCGCATGATCGCGAAGCTCGCGGGCGTCTCCGCCGCCGCGATGACCATGGCCCTGGTCCCGCTCGCGGGCACCTCGTACGCCGCCGGCTGCACCGGCGCGGGCTGCGACAACCTCGGCCCCGTCTCGCAGGCCTGCGACGGCGACGCCGTCACCAAGGCGTCCGTCTCCGACGGCATCGACAAGGCCGAGCTGCGCTGGTCGCCCAAGTGTCAGGCCGCCTGGGTCCGCGTGACCGACCCCTACGGCCCCGACAACTGGTGGGACCACCTCGGCTACATCGAGAAGCACAACGGCTACGCCGGCCCGCTCGTCCGCAGCCTCTCGGTCAAGATCCCGGACCCGGGCTCCGACTGGTCCAACATGCTCGGCGGCAGCGGCTACTACTACCGCGTGTGCCTCAAGGACACCGGCACGGGCGACGTCACCTGCAGCCCCTACTGGTAGACCCGGACCCCGCGTCCGCGTGAACGGGCCGCAGCCCCTCGTTCCGTGGCCCGCAGCCCATCCCACCCCTCCCCCGGAAGTGGCATCCCCTGATGAAGCGCATCCTCGCGAAGATGGCGGGCGTGTCCGCCGCCGCGTTGACCATGGCCCTCGTCCCGCTCGCGGGCACCTCGTACGCCGCCGGCTGCTCCGGCGCCGGCTGCGACAACCGCGGCCCCGTCTCCATGGCCTGTGACGGCGACGCCGTCACCAAGCAGACCGCGTACGCCGACGGCAGCCTCAAGGCCGAGCTGCGCTGGTCCCCCGCGTGCCAGGCCGCCTGGGTCCGCGTCACCGACCCCTCCGGCCCCAACGCCTGGTGGCCCAAGTACGGCTACATCGAGAAGTGGTCGGGCTACGGCACCGGCTTCCTCCGGAGCCTCCAGGTCGAGTTCCCCGACCCGGGCAGCGACTGGTCGAACATGCTCGGCGGCAGCGGCTACTACTACCGCGTCTGCATCAAGGACTCCGGCACGGGCCAGATCGACTGCAGCGGCTTCTGGTAGACCGCCGACCCCCGCGTCCGCGTGAACGGGGCCGCAGCCCGAAGGGCTGCGGCCCCTTCGCGTCGCACCCGCCTACGGCAGGAAGCGCAGCGCCCAGTCGGCGCGGTTCGCGACCGAGAGGTCGTCGTCCTCGGTCATCGGCTGCAGGAGACGACGGGCCGCCTTCGGGTCCGCCTGGACCAGGTCGACGATCTCGGCGGCCAGGCCGTCCTGGTCGTCGCCGAGGTCGACGGCGGAGGCGCGGATCAGGGCCGGAAGGGCGTCCGGGCCCCCGAGGGCCGCCAGGACGCCGCCGAGGAGCTCACGGGCATAGGCGTTCCGCTCCGTGAGGGCACGGTCCAGCTCCGCCTGGAGGCGCGGCAGGAGAGCGGCGTCACCCGAGGCCGCGATCTCGTCGGCGAGGTCGATCGTCTCGTCCACGTCCGCGTCCAGATCGTCCAGCATCTCGGTCAGCCGGGTCAGTAGGTCGGTCATCGTGCCTCCTGGAAAGCGCCCTCCACGAGGACGGGTACGGTCGTCGAGCGGTCGATCTCGGCGGCCACGGCCACGTCCTGGGGAAAGCCGTACTCGTACAGTTCACGGCCCGAGTCGCAGCCGTGCAAGGCGGCGACCGGGTCCTCGGTCGCGTCCCACAGCGTGGCCGCCGCGGTCGCCTCCGGGGTCATCTGGATGCGCGGGCCCCCGAGGGCGGAGAGCACCGCGCCCGCGCCCAGCAGGTCTTCGAGCGCCGGGCGGAGCGAGCCGTCGGGCCACCGCTCGCCGGAGGCGATGACGGCGAGCGGGCGGTCCGCCGTGCCGTACCCCAGGTCGCGGAGCCGGCGGGCCACCGCCGAAGGGTTGCGCAGGGAGGCCGCGACGACGGTCGCGCCGCCCGAGGCGGCCTCGGCCGCGACGGTGGAGCCGTTCGGGGACGGCAGGACCAGGCGCGGCGGCCTCGGGGCGGCGCGCAGGGCGGCCGGGGACAGCGACCACGGGTGCGCCCCGGTGGCCTCGCGCCGGCCGACGGCGAGCACGGCGTCCCCCTCCCGCGCGTACGCGACGGCCGTGGCGTCCCTCCAGCGGTACGGGAGGACGGCGGTGCCGCCCTCGACGGCGACGCCCACGGAGGTGGTGAAGGACAGCACGTCGACGACGACCACGCAGGCGGCCGCCGGGGCGAGGACCCGTGACTCGACGGGCCCCCAGCCGAAGGAGACCGTCATCGCGGGCACCGTGGGCACGGAACCGGCATCAGAGCTCGGTCACCTTGCCGTCGGCGACCTCGACGCGGCGGGTGGTGCGGACCGCGTCGAGCATGCGCCGGTCGTGGGTGACGAGCAGCAGCGTGCCGGTGTACGAGTCGAGGGCGGACTCCAGCTGCTCGATGGCCGGCAGGTCCAGGTGGTTGGTCGGCTCGTCGAGGACGAGCAGGTTCACGCCCCGGCCCTGGAGCAGGGCCAGCGCGGCGCGCGTCCGCTCGCCCGGGGAGAGCGTGGTGGCGGGCCGCATCACATGGACGGCCTTCAGCCCGAACTTGGCGAGCAGCGTGCGGACGTCGGCGGGCTCGGTGTCGGGCACGGCCGCGCAGAACGCCTCCAGGAGCGTCTCCGTGCCGTGGAAGAGCTTGCGGGCCTGGTCGACCTCGCCGACGACGACGCCGGAGCCGAGGACCGCGTCGCCGGAGTCCAGCGGGAGTCGGCCGAGGAGGGCGGCCAGCAGGGTCGACTTCCCGGCGCCGTTGGCCCCGGTGACGGCGACCCGGTCGGCCCAGTCGATCTGGAGGGTGACGGGGCCGAAGGCGAAGTCGCCGCGGCGCACCTCGGCCTCGCGCAGGGTCGCGACGACCGAGCCGGAGCGGGGGGCAGCGGCGATCTCCATGCGCAGCTCCCACTCCTTGCGGGGCTCGTCGACGACGTCGAGGCGCTCGATCATGCGCTGGGTCTGCCGGGCCTTCGCGGCCTGCTTCTCGCTGGCCTCGCTGCGGGCGTTGCGGCCGAGCTTGTCGCCGTCGGTGGCCTTGCGGCGCGCGTTCCGCACGCCCTTGTCCATCCAGGACCGCTGCATGTGACCGCGGGCTTCGAGGGCCGCCCTCCTGCCCGCGTACTCCTCGTACTCCTCGCGCGCGTGGCGCCGGGCGGTGTCCCGCTCCTCCAGGTACGCCTCGTAGCCGCCGCCGTACAGGGTGATCTGCTGCTGGGCGAGGTCGAGTTCGAGGACCTTGGTGACGGTGCGGGTGAGGAACTCGCGGTCGTGGCTGACGACGACCGTTCCGGCGCGCAGCCCCTTCACGAAGGTCTCCAGGCGCTCCAGGCCTTCGAGGTCGAGGTCGTTGGTGGGCTCGTCGAGCAGGAAGACGTCGTAGCGGGAGAGCAGCAGCGAGGCGAGGCCGGCGCGGGCGGCCTGGCCGCCGGAGAGGGCGGTCATCGGCTGGTCGAGGCCGACGGTGAGGCCGAGGGAGTCGGCGACCTCCTCGGCGCGCTCGTCGAGGTCGGCGCCGCCGAGGTCCAGCCAGCGCTCCAGGGTGAGGGCGTACGCGTCGTCCGCGCCGGGCGTGCCGTCGACGAGCCCCTGGGTGGCCTCGTCCATGGCGGCCTGGGCGGCGGCGACGCCGGTGCGGCGGGCGAGGAACTCCCGCACGGTCTCCCCCGCGCGCCGCTCGGGCTCCTGCGGGAGGTGGCCGACGGCGGCGGTGGGCGGGGAGAGCCGCAGCTCGCCCTCCTCCGGGGTGTCGAGCCCGGCGAGCAGCCGCAGCAGGGTCGACTTGCCGGCGCCGTTGACGCCGACGAGGCCGATGACGTCGCCGGGGGCGACGACGAGGTCGAGTCCGGCGAAGAGGGTGCGCTCGCCGTGGCCGGCGGCGAGGTCCTTGGCGACGAGGGTTGCAGTCATCAGGGAACGCATCCTAGGCGACGTGGCGACACGCCGAGGATTCGAGGAGCCGGAGCAGTACGGAGCGGTAGGTCGCGCCGTGGAAGCGGTACGGCCCGACGCCGGGGTAGCCCTCGTGCACGGGGTCGGCGGCGGTGCCGGTCCGCCAGGCGAAGTCGCGCCAGACGACGTCCCCGCCCTCGCGGGCGACGACGGCGGTGACCGCGCCGCAGCCGGGGTCCTCGCAGTCGGGGCAGGAGTGGATCACCCGGCGGGTGCCGTCGGCCGGGAGGAGGCGGTGGGCGTGCTCGGCGCGGACGGTGGGCGGGAGGTCCGCCGCGAGGGGCGAGACGGCGTCGTAGCCGTCGGTCTCGTCGAGCCGGTGGAGCAGCGGCCTGCCGTCGACGAGGAAGTCGTGGTGGCGGTCGCCGTCCGACGGGGCGGCGGGGACGAGGTCGAAGGACGTGTGCGGGACCGGCATGACTCGAGTCTTCCCCCCTTCCGTGGCCGCACCGTCCCGGAAATGTCCCGGTCCCGGTACGGTCCGGATCATGAGGAGCGACGTGATCGTGGTGGGGGGCGGGGTCGTCGGTCTGGCGACGGCGACGAGGCTGGCGGAGCGCGGGCTGCGGGTGCGGATCCGGTCCCGGGACGCCGTGACGCGGACGACCTCGGCGGTGGCGGGCGCCCTGTGGTGGCCGTACCGCATCGAGCCGGCGGCCGAGGTCGGGGCCTGGGCCCTCGCCTCCCTGCGGGTGTACGGGGAACTGGCCGCCGATCCGGAGCGCAGCGGGGTCCGGTGGGTGGACGGGGTCCACGCGGGCACGGTCCTCGGAGGGCTCGGTCCGTGGGCCGAGGAGGTCCCGGGGCTCCGGCAGTTGGCGCCGGAGGAGGTGCCGGGGCCGTACCGCACGGGGCTCGCGGCGCGTCTGCCGCTGATCGACATGCCGGTCCACCTGGCCTTCCTGCGCGGCCGGTTCGAGGCCATGGGCGGGATCTTCGAGGAGCGCGGGGTCGACGGCTTCGAGGAGGCGGCGGCGCTGGCCCCGGTGGTGGTCGACTGCACGGGGCTCGCGGCGCGGGAGCTCGCCCCGGATCCCGGAGTGCGGCCGGTGCGGGGGCAGTTGGTCCTGGTGGAGAACCCGGGGATCGAGGAGTGGTTCACGGCGGCGGACGAGTCGGCGGGCGGGACCACGTACTACTTCCCCCACGCCGACCGGCTGGTCCTCGGCGGGACGGCGGAGGAGGGCGACGAGCGGCTCGCCCCGGACCCGGCGACGGCGGCGGCGATCGTGGCGCGGTGCGCGCGGGTGCGACCGGAGATCGCGGGGGCCCGGGTCCTCGGGCACCTGGTGGGGCTGCGGCCCGCACGGGTGGGCGGGGTGCGGATCGAGGCGGTGCCGCTGCCGGGCGGCGGGCGGCTCGTCCACCACTACGGCCACGGCGGCGCGGGGGTGACGGTGGCCTGGGGCTGCGCGGAGCGGGCGGCGGAACTGGCGGTGGGCTGAGGACGGCCTTCCCGCCCGGCCGGAAGGCGGTGGGAACGACCGCGGGGCGGTTGCCTCCTTCCGGATGGCAACCGCCCCGCGTGAGGCACTACTTCCAGAGCGGCGGCTTGTTGTTCCGGTCCGCGTCGGCGCACTGCCGGGCCCTGCGCTCCAGGGCGTCGGCGCGGGCGAAGGCCTTGCGGGCCTCCGCCGTGGCGCCGAGGTGCTTGAGCCGGTTGCCCCGGTCGCGCTCCTTGTGGGCGTCCGCCCGCAGCTGGGTGACGTTGCAGGTGATGGGCTTGGCTGCGGCCGGGTCGGCGGTCACCGTCTGGCCGAGCAGCACGCCCCCGGCGAGCAGCGTCGTGGCGAGCAGAGCCGTGAGCGTACGGCGTGCGGGCTGGGTGTGGCGCATGGTGGTTCTCCAACTTCGGGGCCGTGGAGCCCCGTTCGAGGCATGGTCAGTACCGACCGGTAACTTTACCTCGGCAAACGTCGGAATCGCATCGCGCCGGGCCGGGGGCACCCGATCGTCAACACTCCTCCACAGGGCCCCCACTGACGAGGTGATGGGGGGACCGGGCGTCCAGGAGCAGCGGGACGAGCGCGCGCTGCGACTGGCGCAGCGGGACGAACGCCCCGGCACCCTCCGCCCGTGCGGTCACGCCGTGCAGGGCGAGTTCGTCGGCGACCCCGGCGTACTGCGCGGCGTCCAGCCGGTAGCCGCAGGGCGGGTCGGCGAGGATCTCCCCCGGCTCGGCCGGGTCGTTGTCGGCGCCGCCGAGGTAGACCGGGCCCCGGTCGGCGAAGCCGGCGCTCCGGGCGAGGGCGGTGGCCGCCGCGAGCGGCCCGCGCCGCTCGTCGAGGTAGGCGAAGGCCCCCTTCAGGGCGGCGTGCTGGGTGGCGACGCGACGCCGGTGGTTGAGGGCCGGATCGTCCTTCTCGGCCTGGTCGAGGGCGTCCACCCGGGTCTCGACGAGCAGCCCGGCGGAGTGCTTGACCCCGGCCGTGTTGCGCAGGATCCGCTCCTGGCCGTCGCCGGCGACCTGCTTGACCGGCTCGCCGGTGAGGGGGTCGGTCCAGATGCCGTAGATGCCGCTGCTGTAACCGGCGAGCCCGGCGGCCGGCCGGACGTAGGACTCCGAGAGCGCCCGGGACTCGTCGTGGACGCGCGGGTCGGCGTCGAGGCTGCGGGGCCAGAGGGCGAGCAGGTCCTTGTCGTAGTAGCGGGGGGTGGCGCCGTACTCGTGGAGGTCGTACACGAGGGCGGGCTTCCGGTCGCGGACGACGGCGGCGATCGCGCGCGCCTCGGCGGTCCGCAGGGCGAGGTGGTCGCGGTTGACGTCGATTCCGTCGCCGTTGCCCCGGGTGTCGGCCTCCCGGCCGTCGGGGTTGGCGGTGGGGACGACGAGGAGGGTGGTGCGGGCGAGGAGGCGCCGGGTCTCCGGGTCCTGGGCGTACGCGAGGTCGCGCACCGTGCTCAGACAGGCCTCCCGGCCCGCCGGCTCGTCGCCGTGCTGGCTGCAGACGAGCAGCACGGTGGTGCCCGCGCGGCCCGTGCCGACGGTGACGAGCCGCATCGGGCGGCCCTGGCCGGTGGTGCCGATCCCGCGCAGCGACACCCGGTCGCTCCCCCGGTCGACCGCCGCGAGGAACTCGCCCTCCTCGGCCCCGGTCGTCCACCGGGCGCCCCGGCTCTCCTCGAAACCGGTGCGCGGGAGGGTCTTCGCGGGCGCGCTGTCCGCCGCCTTCGCGGGGACGGTGACGAGCGGCAGGGCCAGAGCGGCGACGCCCGTCACGAGGGCGAGCGTCCGCCGGGAACTCCTTCTCACCGTACGGGGGTTCATCGGGCGGCTCCAGGACGGGCGACCGGGCCGGGCAGGCGCGGTCCGGTGACGGCGGTCGGCGGGACGGAGCCGGTCGGGGACGGGACGCGGGTGGGCGACGGCACGGCCGGGGCCGCTCCCGTCGTCGCCCGGTCGAACGCCCCGGCACCGCCGACGAGGGGCAGCTTCGCCCAGGTGCGGGCGAGGTCGAGGGTGAGGGTCGGGGTGGTCGACGGAGGGTCGAGGAGGTCCTTGTCGGTGCCGCCGACGATCAGGGCGAGCCGGTGGCCGGCCGGGACGACGTGGTCGGTCGGGGCGAGGTCCAGGGTGAGGGTGTACGCCCTTCCGGGGGTCAGCGGGCGCTCCCGGCGCGGGTCGGCCCAGGTGCCGAGGTCGGCCCAGCCCCGGCTGACGACGGTGTACGCGACGTCCGTCGTGCGGGCCGCGGTCTCCTTGAAGCAGGCGCTGTCGCCCGGCGTGCTCGCGCCCCAGCAGGTGCGGTCGGTGAGGGTGGTGATGCCCTCGCCGGCCGCCGCGTAGTCCCGGACGGTGTCGGGGCCGAGGTCGACGAGGACGGCGGAGAGGTGTGCGGTGGAGGTGGTCGGGGTCGCGGTGACCGTCACCTTCGAGGAGCCGGAGATCCGCAGGTCGCGGGAGAGCGGACGGGTGACGAACCCGGCCTTCTCGGGGGTCGCGTCGTCGATCCGGGCGGCCCAGTCCAGCTCGCCCAGGCCCGGGTCGTCGGTGAAGGTCGCGGTGGAGCCGGGGGCGGCGGCCGCGCGGCCGAGGACGCCCGGGCCGGGGGCGGCGCCGGGGGCGGGACGCAGGGTGGTGGCCGTCGCTGCGCGCGAGGGCCACTGCCGGTCGGTGGTCCAGACGTCCGGGGCGCGCTCGATGTCGGCGACGGGCTCGCGGTCGACGCCGTTGTCGTGGCCGAGGAGGTAGTGGTCGAACCAGCGGTGCAGGGTGCGGACCCAGTCGGCGCGCCGGAAGTCGAAGGGGTCGACGTGGCCGGTCTGGGAGAGCCAGATCTTCCGCTCGACGCCGTGGGCGGCGAGCGCCTCCCACCACCGGCCGAACTGACCGGTGCGGACGTTGAGGTCCTGCTGTCCGTGGACGACGAAGACGCTGGCCCTGACCTTGCCGGCGTCCTTCGCGTAGTCGCGCTCGGTCCAGGCCGGGGTCCGGTCGCCGCTGTAGGGGGTGCCCGCGGTGATCCGCTCCTGGACGGCACCGCAACGGCCCTGCGCCTCGGGGCTGTTCACGTACTCCGAGAGCCAGCTCGGGTTGGCGTCGTAGAGCGGGGCGCCCTGCGAGTGGAAGTAGTCGTACCAGGAGGAGATCGCGGCGATCGGAACGATCGTTTTCAGCCCTTCCACGCCGGTGGCGGCGACGCCGTTGGCGAGGGTGCCGTCCCAGCTCTTGCCGATCATGCCGACGTTCCCGGTGCTCCAGGCGGTGGCGCGGGCCGGGGTCCCGCCGGTGCGGGAGGTGTAACCGCGGGCCCGGCCGTTCAGCCAGTCGACGACGGCCTTCGCCGACTGGACGTCGGAGCGTCCGCCGACGTCGTCGCAGCCGTCGGAGCGATTGGTGCCGGCGAGGTCGACGGCGACGAAGGCGTAGCCGCGGGGGACGAAGTAGTTGTCGTAGAAGAGCGGGAACTGAACGGGGTCGCCGTCGGCGTCGTAGGTCTTCTTCTGGCTCTCGTTGCCGCGTCCGCAGCAGGAGTAGTACGGGCTGGCGTCCATGATGACCGGGATCCTCCGGCCGGCCGCCGCGGGCTCGCGGGGGCGCACGATGTCGACGGCGACCCGGTCGGCGCGTCCGTCGCCGTCGCCGTCGAGGCCGGTGTCGACCCAGACGGACTCGCGGACGGCGTCGGCGTACGAGTGGACGGGCCGGGACTCGCGCGGGAGGGACGGCAGCGGTTCCGACCGCGCGCCGGCGGGGGTGACCAGGGTCGCGAACAGGGCGGCCGTGGCCGCGGACACGAGGGTTCCGTACGTCAGTCGGGCTCCGCGGGTTCTCCGCTTTCGCATCGGCATGCGCCGGAACGTACCCCGGTCAACTCCCGGACAGAAGAGTGCCGCAGGGAATCAGGGGCGATTCGGGGTCATTCCGGTGACGGACGGGTTCGTGTCGGCCGAATGGCGATCGTGTGACAGGGGGTCCTCTGGACGTGACGGTGCGTCGAAGGGCTGAATAAGGTCCGAACTAAGGACCGACGACCACCCGCGCGTCTTACGTTTCTTATGACTTGGGGAGCACCTGTGCACCGCAGACTCATCGTTCCGAGCGCCCTCGCGGCCTCCCTGCTGCTGGCGATCCCGGCATCGGCGGCCTCCTTCACCCCCGGCGCCCCGGGCATCGGCGACTCCTACTACCCCGCCAGCGGCAACGGCGGCTACGACGTCTCCCACTACGACCTGCGCCTGAAGTACCAGCCGGAGACGGACCTCCTGGAGGGCACGGCGACGATCCTCGCCACCACCAAGCAGGACCTGTCCCGCTTCAACCTCGACCTCGGTCTGAAGGTCGGTGAGATCCGGGTGAACGGCCGCCCGGCGAAGTTCGCCGCGTCGGGCGACCACGAGCTGGAGGTCACCCCGGCGTCCCCGCTGGCGAAGGGCACGCAGATCTCGGTGGTCGTCCGCTACGCGGGCAAGCCCTCCGAGTTCAAGGTCGACGGCTGGTCGGCCTGGGCCCGCACCCCGGACGGCGGTGTCGCCGCGCAGGAGCCGGACTCGGCCGTCTGGTGGTTCCCGTCCAACGACCACCCGCTGGACAAGGCCACCTTCGACGTCTCGGTGCTCGTACCGGACGGTCACCAGGCCATCAGCAACGGCGTGCTGCAGTCGCAGTCCTCGCGGCTCGGCTGGACCCGCTTCAACTGGCGCTCCAACAAGCCGCAGGCGACGTACCTGGCGACGCTGGCCGTCGGCAGGTTCGACATCACGACGGACAGGACCGCGAACGGGCTGCCCGTCCTCAACGCCTACAGCAAGGACCTCGGCGACAACGCGGGCGCGGCGCGCGCCTCGATCGAGCGCACGACCGAGGTGGCGGAGTGGCTGGAGTCGGTCTTCGGGCCGTACCCCTTCAACTCCCTGGGCGGCTACGTGCCGAACGTGACCAGCGGTTTCGCCCTGGAGACGCAGACCCGCCCGTTCTACAGCCCGCGTCAGTTCGCCAACGGCGCGAACGTGTCGGTGGTCGTCCACGAGCTGGCGCACCAGTGGTACGGCGACAGCGTGTCCGTCGGCGACTGGAAGGACATCTGGGTCAACGAGGGCTTCGCCCGCTACGGCCAGTGGCTGTGGTCGGAGAAGGAGGGCGAGGGCACGGCCCAGGAGCTGGCGGACTACGTGTACGCCTCGCGGCCGGCCGACGACCCGTTCTGGGCGGTGAAGCCGGGTGACCCCGGCGCCGAGAACCAGTTCCACGGCGCCGTCTACGACCGGGGCGCGCTGGCGCTCCAGGCCCTGCGCAACGAGATCGGCGACGAGGACTTCTTCGCGATCCTGAAGGGCTGGCCGCAGGAGCACGCGTACGGCAACGCGCACGTCTCGGACTTCGTCCGGTACGCGGAGCGCGTCTCCGGCAAGCCGCTGGCCGCGCTCTTCGACACCTGGCTCTACCAGCCGTCGAAGCCTGCCGCCCGGGCCGCCGCCCCGGCCGGCCGGTCCGCCCCCGCGGCGGCGCCGTCGGCCCGCTCCGCCGCGAAGCCGGCGAAGCCGGCGAAGCCGAAGTCGTGGAAGAAGATCGCGGAGACCAACACGATCCACGAGACCGACGCCCACGGGGGCCGCGCCGGGCGCTGACCCGAAAGGCCCACGGGGTCCCCGCGGGGCCGTCCGTCAGCGCGTCGCGCGGCGGGCGGTCTCGCGGGCCTTCCGGGCCAGGGGCAGGTAGCGCAGGCGCTCGGGCAGGACCGGGACCACGGCCCGGACGATCCGGGCGAACCGGCGCAGGGCGCGTTCCTGCGCGTCCGTCCACTCCAGGCCGATGGACTCCCGGGCGTCCGGCGGCATCAGGCCGACGGTGAGGAAGGCCCGCAGCCGCAGGAAGGGGCGGCGGAGGACGGGCCAGAGGAGGCGGAGGGCGAGCCGCAGCGGCAGCGGGCCCCGGTCCGGGGCGGGCACCGGTGCGTCGGTGTCGAGCAGCTCCCGCACGACGGTGGTGGCCTCGATCTCCTCGTCGAGGACCTTCCGGTAGTACGGCCAGAACGCCTCGATCGTCTGCGGCATGTCCCGGTCGTGGATGCCGAGGATCCGGCCGACCTGGAGCCACTCGGCGTACAGCTGCCGCTCCTGCGCCTCGGTGAGGGGGCGGGCGAGGAGGCCGAGCCCGTACCGGTAGACGGGGAAGCCGGTCGCGTGCACCCAGGAGTAGTAGGCCGGGGTGAGCGCGTGGTAGCGGCGGCCGTGGGCGTCGGTGCCCTGGATGGTCCGGTGCAGCTCCCGGAGCCGGCGGCCTTCCGCGGCGGCCTCCTCGCCGCCGTAGATCCACAGCTGGAGCGAGCTCAGGGACCGTTCCCCGCGGCCCCAGGGGTCGGTGCGGAAGACGGAGTGGTCGTCGACGCCGGCGCCGATCGCGGGGTGGGCGACCTGCAGGGCGAGGGCGGCGGGCAGCATCAGGAGCGCCCGGACGTCCCCCGCGACGCTCCACAGCACTCCGCCGACGGGCGGCGGCAGGGGGTCGTGACCGGCGGGGGCCCGGTCGAGCGGCTTCACGCGTTCCATGGCCTTCTCCTCATGTCTCCAGGCTGCACCCATGACGAAGGGGCCGTCACGCGGGCGCTGCGGCCCGGGTGACGGCCCCTTCGGGGAAGTGCGGGGTCAGGCGCGGTCGGCGCCGACCGGCTCGCCGACGATGCGGGCGGCGAGGGCGTGGGCCCAGGCCTCGACGTCGGCGTTGAGCTCGCGCTCGGCGGCGGCGCGCTCCTCGGCGATCCTGGCGGCACCGGCGGCGAGGATCGCGTCGCGCTCGGCCTGGCCCTCGGCGCGGGCGGCGGCGATGGCGGCCGAGCCCTCCTCGGTGGCCTGGGAGCGGATGCGCGCGGCCTCGTGGCGGGCCTCGGCGAGCTCCGCCTCGTACTGCTCGCGGATCGCGGCGGCCTCGGAGCGCAGGTCGTCGGCGCGCTCGGTGCCGCCGTCGATGGCGTCCTCGCGCTGGTCGAGGGTGCGCTTGATCTTCGGAAGGATGCCCTTCGCCATGATGAGGAAGGTGAGCCCGAACAACACCAGGCCGAGGATGAGCTCGGCCCAGACGGGGTTGAGCGGACCGAGGTCCATCTTGAAGACAGTGGAGTTCGCGAGGGTCATGCGCGCATTCTACCTGCTCCAAAAAGTGACAAATCAGACACCGGGACGAGAGTTGGCGTGATCTTGCGGGCTCGGCAAGATTCCCGGCATCCAGAGGCTACCGGAAGGTAACCACGGCTGATTGTATGTGCGGCGCCAGTCCAACCCCCCACGCACTCACGGGAGTTCACGTGTCGCTCGCCGCGCTCCGCCGCGCCCCCGGCGCCGCCCTTTCGCTCGCGCTCGCCGCCGCCACCCTGGCGACGGCCGCCCCGGCCGCGACCGCCGCCTCCGCCACGGCGGCCGAGGCCCCGCGGCTGAAGGTGCTCACGTACAACACGTTCCTGATGTCGAAGACCCTGTACCCGAACTGGGGCCAGGACCACCGGGCCAAGGCGATCCCCGCCGCACCCTTCTTCCAGGGGCAGGACGTCGTCGTGCTGCAGGAGACCTTCGACAACTCCTCCTCGGACGCCCTCAAGGCGAACGCCGCCGCGCAGTACCCGTACCAGACCCCCGTCGTCGGCCGCAGCAAGACCGGCTGGGACGCCACCGGAGGGGCCTACTCCTCGACCACGCCCGAGGACGGCGGGGTGACGGTCCTCAGCAAGTGGCCGATCGTCCGCAAGGAGCAGTACGTCTACAAGGACGCCTGCGGCGCCGACTGGTACTCGAACAAGGGCTTCGCCTACACCGTCCTCAACGTGAACGGCAGCCTCGTCCACGTCGTCGGCACGCACGCGCAGTCCACCGACCCGGGCTGCTCGGCCGGCGAGGCGGCGCAGATGCGCAGCCGGCAGTTCAAGGCGATCGACGCCTTCCTCGACGCCAAGAACATCCCGGCGAACGAGCAGGTCGTCGTGGCCGGTGACATGAACGTCGACTCGCGCACCCCCGAGTACGGCACGATGCTCGCGGACGCGGGCCTGGCGGCGGCCGACGCCCGCACCGGCCACCCGTACTCCTTCGACACCCGGCTGAACTCGATCGCGTCCTACCGCTACCCGACGGATCCGCGCGAGGACCTCGACTACGTCCTCTACCGGTCGGGGAACGCCCGGCCGGCCGGCTGGACCAACGACGTGGTCCTGGAGCAGAGCGCGCCGTGGACGGTGTCCAGCTGGGGCACGCAGTACACGTACACCAACCTCTCCGACCACTACCCCGTCACCGCCTACTGACCGGAACGGCTCCTCAGTGGCGGTACTGACCGAAGAGGCTGTACAGCCAGGCGCCGAGCACCGCGACGACGCAGAGCAGGACGAACCAGGAACCGGGGCCGGTGTGCCGCTCCCCGCGGGGGCGGCGGCCGGGGCGGGCAGCCCGCCCCGGCTCCCCCTTCTTCCCGGGCCGTCCCGCACGGGAGGGCCCGGGCGCGGGCCCGGCGGCCGCGGCGACCTCGGCGAGCAGCCGGCGGCAGACGGTCGCGAGCTCCGCCGTCCCGGCCGCCAGGTCGACGACCACCTCCGTACGGGCCGGGGCGGTCGTACCCCCGTCCAGGATCCGCCCGGCCCGCAGCAGGGCCCGGTCCTTCCCCCCGGTCGGGGCGAGACTGATCCAGCGGCGCACGTGCTCGCCCCGGATCACCACACCGCCGCCCCGCTCCCGGTAGACGGTGTGCTCCCGCCACAGGACCCCGGCCAACTCGTCGGCGGTCTCCCTGAGTTGCGCGTACATCTGACTCCCCTGTGTCCCCGTGTCCCCGTGTTCCCGATGCGAACAGCCGCCCGACTCTAACGGGCCCCACCGACACCCCTCACGACGCCCCCCACCCGCCGAAGTCGTACACGGCGACCGACACCCCGGACGTCAACCTGGGTTGACACTCCTCCGGATGTCAACCTACATTGACGACATGACCGATGCGACCGATCTCGCCGCGCGAGCCGGTGACCGTGACCCCCGGGTCGGGTTGCGGGCCGTCTCCGCCCTGCGGCGACTGCTGGAACAGCTGGAGGCCGTCCAGGTGCGCGGTGCGCGCAACCAGGGATGGTCGTGGCAGGAGATCGCGACCGAGCTGGGTGTCAGCCGGCAGGCCGTCCACAAGAAGTACGGGAGGCAGTGATGCTCGAACGGTTCACGAAGGCCGCGCGCGCCACGGTGAAGGGCGCGGCCGCGCACGCGGAGCGCGGCGGGGCCGCGGTCGTCACGCCCGAGCACCTGCTGCTGGCGCTGCTCGACCGGGAGGGGACCCGCGCGGCGGCGGTGCTCGGGCGGCTGTGCCCGCCGGAGCGCCGCCCGTCCCTGCTCGCCGCGCTCTCCGACGCGCGGCGCCGGGCCGGACTGTCCCGGGCGGACGCGGAGGCCCTGGCCGGCCTCGGCATCGACGTCGGCGCGATCGTCGAGCGTGTCGAGGAGAGCCACGGCGCGGGCGCGCTGGCGGGCGACCGCAGGGACGCCGGGTGGTGGTCGGGCCGTCCCGGCTTCTCCCGCGAGGCGAAGACCGTCCTGGAGAAGTCGCTCCGCGTGGCCCTGGCCCGCAAGGACCGCGAGATCGGCGACGAACACCTCCTCCTGGCCCTCACCACCCTCGGCGGCGTCGTCGCCGAGGCGCTGGCCGACCACGGCGTCACCTTCGCCTCCGTCGAGACGGCCCTGTCCTCCCCCGTCCCCCTCTGACCCCCGCCGCTCGGAGGCCCGCCGGGCCTCCGAGCGGCGGGAGGAGCCCTTCGGGGGCTTTTACAGCTGTGGTGAGACAGCAATACTGTTGAACATGGAGCAGCTGAGCGACGTGCAGGGGCCCGTGTACACCGTGGACGAGTTGGCCGCGCGGGCCGGGGTCACGGTGCGGACCGTGCGGTTCTACGGAACCCGGGGGCTGCTGCCGCCGCCCGTCATCGGGGCCCGGCGGGTCGGGCACTACGGGGCCGATCACCTGTCGCGGCTCGCGCTGATCGAGGAGCTCCAGCGGCAGGGGATGACGCTGGCCGCCATCGAGCGGTACCTGGAGCAGTTGCCGGCCGATCTGAGCGCGCAGGACCTCGCCATCCACCGGGCCCTCGTGGCCTCCTGGGCGCCCGAGTCCGCCGAGACGATCACCCGGCGCGAGCTGGAGCGGCGGGCCGGCCGGGCGCTGACCGGGCGGGACGTGGACCGGCTGGCCGCGATGGGGGTGCTCGACCGGACCGACGAGGACGACACGTACCGGCTCGACGGGGCACTCCTCCGGCTCGGGGTCGAACTGCTCGACGTGCCCATCGAGCACGAGACGATCCTCGCCTCCCGGACCGTGCTCCTGGAGCACGCGCGCGCGGCCGCCCAGGAGCTCTCCCGCCTCTTCCGGGACGAGGTGTGGAGCCCGTACCGGGAGAGCGGGGAGGACCCGGACCACCTGAGCGCGATGAAGTCGCTCTCGGCGCACATGCAGCCGATGGTGGTCCAGGCCCTCCTCACGGCCTTCCAGCGGTCCCTGAGCGAGGAGCTCAGGACGGCCTTCAGGAGTCGGTGAAGACCTCGCCGCGCTCCGCCTTCTCCACCAGCAGGGCCGGGGGCTCGAAGCGCTCGCCGTACGTCTCCGCCAGCTCGCGGGCGCGGGCCACGAAGCCGGGCACCCCGCCCTCGTAGCCGTTGACGTACTGGAGGATGCCGCCGGTCCAGGCCGGGAAGCCGATGCCCATGATGGAGCCGATGTTGGCGTCGGCGACGGAGGTCAGGACGCCCTCCTCCAGGAGCCGGACGGTGTCCAGGGCCTCGGCGAACAGCATCCGCTCCTGCATGTCGCGGAACGGGATCCGGTGCCCCTGCTTGGTGAAGTGCTCGCGCAGCCCCGGCCAGAGCTTCCCGCGCTTCCCGTCCTCGCCGTACTCGTAGAAGCCCGCGCCGCCGCTGCGGCCGGGGCGGCCGAACTCGTCGACCATGCGGTCGATGACGGCCTCGCCCGGGTGGGTGACCCAGGTGCCGCCCTCCTCCTCGACCGCCTTCCTCGTCTCGTTGCGGATCTTGCGCGGCAGGGTGAGGGTCAGCTCGTCCATGAGGGAGAGGACCTTCGCCGGGTAGCCGGCCTGGGCGGCCGCCTGCTCGATCGAGGCGGGCTCGATGCCCTCGCCGACCATGGCGACGCCCTCGTCGATGAAGTGGCCGATCACCCGCGAGGTGAAGAAGCCGCGCGAGTCGTTGACGACGATCGGCGTCTTGTTGATCTGGCGGACCAGGTCGAAGGCGCGGGCCAGGGCCTCGTCGCCGGTCCGTTCGCCCTTGATGATCTCGACGAGCGGCATCTTGTCGACGGGCGAGAAGAAGTGCAGACCGATGAAGTCGTCCTGGCGCTCGACGCCCTCGGCGAGGACGGAGATCGGGAGGGTGGAGGTGTTGGAGCACAGCAGGGCGTCGGGGGCGACGACGTGCTCGATCTCCTGGAAGACCTTGTGCTTGAGCGCGGTGTCCTCGAAGACCGCCTCGATGACCGCGTCGCAGCCGGCGAGGTCCGCCGCGTCGGCGGTGGGCGTGATGCGGGCGAGGAGGGCGTCGGCCTTCTCCTGGGTGGTGCGGCCCCGGGAGACGGCCTTGGCGCAGAGCTTCTCGGAGTAGCCCTTGCCCTTGGCGGCGGACTCGGCGGAGACGTCCTTGAGGACGACCTCGATGCCGGCGCGGGCGCAGGAGTACGCGATGCCGGCGCCCATCATGCCGGCGCCGAGGACGGCGACCTTGCGGACCTGGCGCTTCTCCACGTCCTTCGGGCGGCTCGCGCCCGAGTTCACCGCCTGGAGGTCGAAGAAGAACGCCTGGATCATGTTCTTCGCGGTCTGGCCGACGACCAGCTCGGTGAAGTAGCGGCTCTCGATGGTCAGCGCGGTCTCGAAGTCGACCTGGGAGCCCTCGACGGCGGCGGCCATGATGGCCTTCGGCGCCGGGTAGGGGGCGCCGTTCAGCTGCTTGCGCAGGTTGGCGGGGAAGGCCGGCAGGTTGGCGGCGAACTTCGGGTTCGACGGGGTGCCGCCGGGGATGCGGTGGCCGGGGACGTCCCAGGGCTGCCGGGACTCGGGGTGGGCGTCGATGAAGGCGATGGCCCGGGCCATCATCTCCTCGGCGGTGGCCGCCACCTCGTGGACGAGACCGTTGTCCAGGGCCCGCTTCGGGGTGTACTGGGTGCCCTGGAGCAGCACCTTGAGGAGGGCGTCGGTGATGCCCATGAGGCGTACGGTGCGGGCGACGCCGCCACCGCCCGGCAGCAGGCCGAGGGTGACCTCGGGCAGGCCGATCTTGGAGCCGGGCGCGTCGAGGGCGACGCGGTGGTGGGAGGCGAGGGCGATCTCGTAGCCGCCGCCGAGCGCGGCGCCGTTGATCGCGGCGACGACCGGCTTGCCGAGGGTCTCGATGCGGCGCAGCGCGTTCTTGATCTCGATCGCGCTGTCGAAGATCTCCTGGGCGTGCTCGGGGCCCGCCTGGATCATGTCCTTGAGGTCGCCGCCCGCGAAGAAGGTCTTCTTCGCGGAGGTGTAGATGATGCCGCGGATGGAGTCCTTCTCGGCCTCCACGCGGTCGGCGATCGCGATGATCGAGGCCCGGAAGGCCTGGTTCATGGTGTTGGCGGACTGGTTGGGGTCGTCGAGGACGAGGGTGACGATCCCGGTCTCGTCCTGCTCCCAGCGAATGGTGGTGCTCTCGCTCATGACTGCTGCTTCTCCGTGGGTGAGGGGTGCGGACGGGACGGTCAGACGCGCTCGACGACGGTGGCGATGCCCATGCCGCCGCCCACGCAGAGGGTGGCGAGGCCGTAGCGCTTGTCCTGGCGCTCCAGCTCGTCGACGAGGGTGCCGAGGATCATCGCGCCGGTGGCGCCGAGCGGGTGGCCGAGCGCGATGGCGCCGCCGTTGACGTTGACCTTGTCCAGGGAGATGCCCATGTCCTTGACGAAGCGCAGGACGACGGCCGCGAAGGCCTCGTTGATCTCGACGAGGTCGATGTCGTCGATGGTGAGGCCCGCCTTGGCGAGGGCCTTGCGGGTGGCCGGGGCGGGGCCGGTGAGCATGATGGTCGGCTCGGAGCCGGAGACGGCGGCCGAGACGATCCGGGCGCGCGGAGCCAGACCGTACCGCTCGCCGACCTCCTTGGAGCCGATGGCGACGAGGGAGGCGCCGTCGACGATGCCGGAGGAGTTGCCCGCGTGGTGGACGTGGTCGATCTCCTCGATCCAGTGGTACTTCTGCAGCGCGACCGCGTCGAAGCCGCCGAGCTCGCCGATGTCCTTGAAGGAGGGCTTGAGGCGGGCGAGGGAGTCGGCGGTGGTGCCGGGGCGCAGGAACTCGTCGTGATCGAGGACGGTGAGTCCCGCGCGGTCCTTGACGGGGACGATCGAGCGGGCGAAGCGGCCGTCCTTGACGGCGGCGGCGGCGCGCTCCTGGGAGAGGGCGGCGTACTCGTCGACGTCGCGGCGGCTGAAGCCCTCGATCGTGGCGATGAGGTCGGCGCCGATGCCCTGGGGGACGAAGTTGGTCTCCAGGTTGGTCATCGGGTCGGCGAACCAGGCGCCGCCGTCGGAGGCCATCGGCACCCGGGACATGGACTCGACGCCGCCGGCGAGGACGAGGTCCTCCCAGCCGGAGCGGACCTTCATCGCGGCCATGTTGACCGCTTCGAGGCCGGAGGCACAGAAGCGGTTCTCCTGGACGCCGGCGACGGTGTCGGGGAGTCCGGCAGCGATGCCGGCGATGCGGGCGATGTCGGAGCCCTGGTCGCCGACCGGGCCGACGACGCCGAGGACGATGTCGTCGACGGCGGCCGGGTCCAGGTCGGGGTTGCGGGCCTGGATCTCCCGGATGAGGCCGACGACCAGGTCGATGGGCTTGGTGCCGTGCAGGGAGCCGTTGGCCTTGCCGC
Organism: Streptomyces sp. NPDC107498; assembly: GCF_055582805.1. Lineage (NCBI taxonomy): Bacteria > Bacillati > Actinomycetota > Actinomycetes > Kitasatosporales > Streptomycetaceae > Streptomyces > Streptomyces sp. NPDC107498. Next base: position 439,874 of record NZ_JBVJPE010000001.1, read on the forward strand.
GTCCGCGCGGGGTGCGGATCGCGTCGTACACGTACGCTTCGGTGCTCACGGGAAGCCTTTCGCGGTGAGGGTTCTTCGAGGGGTGCGGGACGGGGTCAGCCGAGGAGGGAGCGGCCGATGATCTCCTTCATGATCTCCGTCGTACCGCCGTAGATGGTCTGGATCCGGCCGTCGGTGTAGGCACGGGCGACCGGGAATTCGCTCATGTAGCCGTATCCCCCGTGCAGTTGCAGACAGCGGTCGGCGACCCGCTTCTGGAGTTCGGTCGCCCACCACTTGGCCATGGAGGCGTGGACGGCGTCCAGGGCCCCGTCGGCGTGTTCCTCGATGCAGCGGTCGACGAAGGTCCGGGTGACGGCGCACTCGGTGGCCATCTCGGCGATCTCGAAGCGGATGTGCTGGAGCCGGGAGAGCGGGCGGCCGAAGGCCTCGCGCTCCTTGACGTACCGGGTGGTGACCTCCAGGAGGTGCTCGGCCCCGGCGATGCCGGCGACGGCGATGGCGAGGCGCTCCTGGGCGAGGTTGGTCATGAGGTGGACGAAGGCGCCGTTGAGCTCGCCGAGCAGGTTCTCCTTCGGGACGCGGACGTCGGTGAAGAAGAGCTCGGCGGTGTCCTGGGACTTCTGGCCGATCTTGTCGAGGTTCCGGCCGCGCTCGAAGCCCTCCGCGCCGCGCTCGACGGCGAGGAGGGAGAGGCCGTGGGCGCCGCCCTCGGGGGTGGTCCGGGCGACGACGATCACCAGGTCGGCGAGGATGCCGTTGGAGATGAAGGTCTTGGAGCCGTTGAGGACCCAGTGGTCGCCGTGGTCCTCGGCGGTGGTGCGGATGCCCTGGAGGTCGGAGCCGGCGCCGGGTTCCGTCATGGCGATGGCGGTGACGAGCTCGCCGGAGCAGAAGCCGGGCAGCCAGCGCCGCTTCTGCTCCTCGGTGCCGAGCGAGGTGAGGTACGGGCCGATGATGTCGTTGTGCAGGCCGATGGCGAGTCCGGGGGCGCCGGCCCGGGTGAACTCCTCGGCCAGGACGGCGCCGTAGCGGAAGTCGGGGTTGCCGCCGCCGCCGTACTCCTCGTCGACGGCGATCCCGAGCAGTCCCTGCCGTCCGGCGGCGAGCCAGACCTCGCGGGAGACGATGCCGTCCTTCTCCCACTGGGCGTAGTGGGGCAGCACCTCCTTCTCCAGGAAGGTGCGGACGACCGCCCGGAAGGCCTCGTGGTCGGCGGTGTACAGCTGGCGCTTCATGCTTCGGTCTCCTGGGTCTTCAGGGTGGGCACGGCCCAGTCGCGGGCGACGTCGGCGGTGTGGGCACCGGGCAGGGCGGGGCCCGTGCGGAGGGTGCCGGGGGTGACGGAGAAGCGGGGCGCGGGGGCGGGCTGGGCGATCCCGTCCCGCTCGGTGAAGGTGGCGCGGGCCGCGAGGTGCGGGTGTGCCGGTGCCTCGCGCAGGGAGAGGACGGGAGCGACGCAGGCGTCGGTGCCCTCGAAGACGGCGGTCCACTCCTCGCGGGTACGGCTCCGGAAGCGGTCGGCGACGGCCTTGCGCAGCTCGGGCCAGCGGGCGGGGTCGTGGCGGGCGGCGGCGACGTCCTCGGCGCCGAGGAGGCGGACGAACTCGGCGTAGAACCGCTCCTCCAGGGCGCCGACCGCCATGTGTCCGCCGTCGGAGGTCTCGTACGCGCCGTAGAAGGGGCAGCCGCCGTCGAGCAGGTTGACGCCCCTGCGGTCCTGCCAGCCGCCGACCGCGAGCATGCCGTGGATCATGGTGGTGAGGTGCGCGGTGCCGTCGACGATGGCGGCGTCGACGACCTGGCCCTCGCCGTGCGTCCGGGCGTGCTGGAGGGCGGCGAGGACGCCGATGACGAGGTAGAGGGAGCCGCCCGCGTAGTCGCCGACGAGGTTGGCGGGGACGGTGGGCGGGCCGTCCGGGTCCGGGCCGAACATGCCGAGGGCGCCGGTGATCGCGATGTATCCGATGTCGTGTCCGGCGGTCGGGGCGAGCGGGCCGTCCTGGCCCCAGCCGGTCATCCGGCCGTAGACGAGGCGCGGGTTGCGGGCGAGGCAGGCCTCGGGGCCGACGCCGAGGCGTTCGGCGACGCCGGGCCGGTAGCCCTCGACGAGGATGTCGGCCCGCTCGACGAGGTCGAGCACGGTGGCGGGGCCGTCCTCGGCCTTGAGGTCGACGAGGACGGAGCGCTTGTTGCGGTTGGTGAGGTCGCGGGCGGGGTCGATGCCGAGGCCGGCGCCGCCGGGGCGGTCGACGCGGACGACGTCGGCGCCGAGGTCGGCGAGGAGCATGGCGGCGAAGGGGCCGGGCCCGATCCCGGCGAGTTCGACCACGCGCACGCCCGTGAGCGGGCCGTTGCGGGCGGTGTGCGTCGTGCTCATCGAGCCCCCAGGAGTGTGTGACACCAATGATGTAACACCGGAGATGCTAGGAACGTGTTCCACTCGGCACAAGCCCCCGGGCCGTGCGGGCGCCCGGAGATTCCGGAGGCGCGGGGTCCGGGGCCCGCGCCTCCGGAGCGGAGCGGCTCCGGGCGCGGGGCCCCGCGCCGCTTCCGCTATCCTCCGCCGACGACAACCGCGCGCGGCGGCGCGGTACGGCCGAGATGAGGGCTTGATGGAGACAGGGGCGGGCGTGGGGCACGAGACCGGAGCAAGGCCGTACGACGTGGTCCTCTTCGGGGCGACCGGCTTCGTGGGCGAACTCACCGCGGAGTACCTGGCCGAGCACGCCCCCGCGGACTGCCGCTGGGCGATCGCGGGACGCAGCCTCGGCAAGCTGGAGGCCCTGCGGGACCGGCTGGCCGCCGGACGGCCGCGGCTCGCCGCCCTGCCGCTGGTCGTCGCCGACTCCGCCGATCCCGGCGCGCTGCGCGAACTCGCCGAGTCCGCTCGGGTGGTGGCGACCACGGTCGGCCCGTACGTCTGGTACGGGGAGGGGCTGGTCGCGGCCTGCGCGGAGGCGGGCACCGACTATCTGGACCTGACGGGCGAGGCCGAGTTCGTGGACCTCATGTTCGTGCGGCACGACGCGCGCGCCCGGGAGACCGGCGCCCGGATCGTGCACGCCTGCGGCTTCGACTCCGTCCCGCACGACCTGGGCGTGTACTTCACCGTCCGGCAGCTGCCGGAGGACGTGCCGCTGCGCGTCGACGGCTTCGTCCGGGCCGGGGCCGCCTTCTCCGGCGGCACCTTCGCCTCGGCGCTGACCGCGCTCGGCCGGGGCCGGGAGATGCTGCGGGCCGCGCACGAGCGGCGGCTGCACGAACCGCGCCTCGTGGGCCGCCGGGCCCGTGCGCCCCTCGGCGGACCGCGGTTCAGCCGGGAGACGGGCACCTGGGCGCTGCCGCTGCCGACGCTCGACCCGCAGGTCGTGGCCCGCTCGGCCGCCGCCCTCGAACGCTACGGGCCGGACTTCCGCTACCGGCACTACGCCTCCGTGAAGACCCTCCCGATGGCCCTGGGCGGCACCGCCGCCATCGGCGCGAGCGTCGCCGCCGCCCAACTGCCGCCGGTCCGCTCCTGGTTGATGGGGCGTTACTCCGCGGGCCGGGGCCCGTCGGCCGAGCGCCGCGCCCGCAGCTGGTTCTCGGTCCGGTTCGTCGGCGAGGGCGGCGGACGACGGGTCTTCACCGAGGTCTCGGGCGGCGACCCGGGCTACGACGAGACGGCGAGGATGCTCGCCGAGGCGGCCCTGTGCCTCGCCTTCGACCCGCTGCCGAAGACCGCCGGCCAGGTGACGACGGCGGTGGCGATGGGCGACGCCCTGACCGACCGCCTGCGGACGGCGGGCATCGGCTTCCGGGTGGCGCACCGGAGCTGACGCGCCTCCGCGCCGGGCGGGGGTTCGGGGGCGGCGCTCCGGGGGCCCGTCCGGTGGCCCGGGGTCAGGGACGGACGAGGCGGAAGGGGTGGCCCGCCGGGTCCGCGTAGACGCGCCAGGAGGGCGCCCCGCCCCCGTCGAGCGGGGTGGCCCCGAGCGCCAGCACGGCCGCGTGGGCGGCGGCCGGGTCCCCGACCCGTACGTCCAGGTGGAACTGCTGCTCGGGCGCGCCCCAGGCGGGCGGACGGTGGTCGGCCACGCTCTGGAAGGCGAGCACCGGGCGGCCGCCCTCGTCGCACAGCACGGCCGAGCCCTCGCCGACGGCGAGCGCCGGGTCGGGACACGTGACCTCGCCGCCCAGCAACCCCTGGTAGAACAGGGCCAGTTCGTGCGCGTCCGGGCAGTCGAGGACCGCGCAGCGCAGACGTCCGATCATCCGAGCGTCCAGTCCGCGACGACGTACAGGACGGCGCAGGCCCAGGCGAGGGCGGAGACCCCGGCGACGGCGAGGGCGACGGTGAGACCACGGGGTGCGGGAACGCGAGCTGTCATGACCCCCACTCTGCCCTGGGGGTCCGACAACGGGCATCCGTACGGGTACTCACCCGGGGTACTCAGACGGACCCGAGCGAGCCCTGCGCCTCCTTGAGCGCCCTGCGGCAGAGGGAGTCGGCGTGGCGGGTGGTCTCGGGCACCCGGTAGCGCGGGGAGAGCAGCAGGGTGTGGGCGCAGGCGTTGTCGAGGGAGACGCGGTGGCCCACGGAGACGTAGACGGGTTTGACCCCGGCCTGGGTGCGCAGGGCCCTGCCGACCTCCTCCCCGTCGGCGAGGAGCGGGGCGAAGTCGCCGCGCGCGCCGCCGGGTGGGTCGTACGTGAAGGTGAAGGGGTTCTTGGCGACGCCGATGGACGGCCGTCCGGTGAGCACGCCGAGGTGGCTGGCGAGGCCGAAGCGGCGGGGGTGGGCGAGGCCGTAGCCGTCGCAGACCAGCAGGCCGGGGTCGGCGGTCAGGGCGTCCAGCGCGGCGAGCACGGTCGGGATCTCGCGGAAGGCGAGGAGACCGGGGACGTACGGGAAGGAGACCCGGCCGACCGCCGTGGCCTCCTCCACCACGTCGAGGGTGCGCGCGTCGAGCACGACGGCCGCGGCGGCGACGAGGTCGCGCTCGTCGTCGTAGGCCACGTCGAGGCCGGTGACGTGCCCCTCCCCCGGCGGCGGCCCGCCCTCCCCGAGCACGAGCCGCCCCCGCAGCTCCCGCTGCACGTCCCGCGCGGCGTCCTCGTCGACGGGCCAGCCCGCCGGAATCCCGATGATCGTCATGATGGGCCCAGCCTAGGGCCTGTCGTCCAGGTCGGATCAGGGGGCGGCGTCCGGGTCCGGGGGACCGTGCGCGGGGCCGGTGCCGGGCCCGGAGGTCGCCGGGGGCGGGGGTAGCCTGGCGATCATGTTCATTCTCGAATTGACCTACACCGCGCCCGTCGAGCGGGTGGACGCGCTGCTCGACGCGCACGTCGAGTGGCTCGACGCGCAGTACGCCGCCGGCGTGTTCCTGGCGTCGGGGCGGAAGAACCCCCGGGACGGCGGGGTGATCCTGGCCGCCGGGGTCGACCGCGCGGAGATCGAGAAGATCGCGGCGGCCGACCCGTTCAGCGTCGAGGGCGTGTGCGCGTACCGGATCACGGAGTTCTACGCGACCAAGACGGTCGACGGGATCGCCGCGTACCGGGAGCAGCTGCCCTCCTAGTCCTTCGCGACCAGGCGGGCGATGCGGCCCTTCTCGCCGGAGGCCCAGCAGGAGCCGTCCGGGGTGCAGTCGACCGTGTCGTACGAGCCGGTGTCGACCGTGCGCCAGGTGCGGCCGCCGTCGGTGGTGAGGTCGGTGCCGGTCGGGCCGACGGCGAGCGCGGCCGCCTTGCGGTGCGGGAGCCAGGCGACGCCGGAGCGGTAGGCGGGCGGCGGCGCGGCCGAGGGGCGCCAGGTGCGTCCCCCGTCGGCGCTGACCGCGCCGGCCCGCGGCGACGACTGGTCCTTGCGGTAGTCGCCGCCGACGGCGATGCCGTGCGCGCGGTCGCGGAAGGCGAGTGCGAAGACCCCGCGGGCCGGGTCGCCGGCCGGGACCGGCGTGTCCGTGGCGGTCCAGGTGAGTCCCCGGTCGGCGGAGTGCAGCACGCGCGCGGTGGCGCCGCCGCCCGTCGCGAGCCACGCGTCCCGGGGGCCGGCCGACACGAGGCACTGGCCGCTCGCGGCGAAGCCCGCCTCGCCGGGGAGCGCGTCCGGCATCCCGGCGTTCGGCAGGACCTGCCAGGAGCGGCCGCCGTCGCGGGTGGAGAGGATGCGGTACCTCCCGTCGACCGGGTCGCTCATGGCGAGTCCGTGGCGGTGGTCGAAGAAGGTCATGCAGTCGTAGAAGGCCCGCGCGTCGGTGTTCCGGAAGGACTCGGTCCAGGTGGCACCGCCGTCCTCGGTGCGCAGCACCCGGGAGGCCTCGCCCTCGCCGATGGCGAGGACGACGGCCCGCCGGGCGTCGAAGGCCTCGACGTCGCGGAACTCCAGGTCGCCCGCGCCGGCCGGCGACACGTCGCGCCAGCTCCGGCCGCCGTCGGTGGTGCGCAGCACGGTGCCCTTCGAACCCGCGGCCCACGCGGTCCGGCGGTCGACCGGCGCGAGCCCCCGGAAACGGGCGTCGGTGCCGGTCGGCGTCACCTGCCAGCCGGCCGCTGCCGTGGGGGTCTCCCCGGCCCGCGCCGGGGCGGCCGGGGTCAGCGCGAGCGCCGCCCCGATCAGCCCCACCGACATCGTTCGTCTCGTCTTCCCCATGGACGTCATGGCGCCGGAAGCTAGTGCCCCGGGCCGGTCCGCGTCCAGGGTGCGTCCCCGGCGGGACGTTCCGCCGGGTCGCATGACCGATCCGCGGCTGCGGGGCCTCCGGGAACCAGCCGTACCGCGACCGCTCAGGCCCCCGCGCCGAACCGGACGACGAGGTTCCGGAAGAGCGCCGGCGGGTCGGTGACGCAGCTCACGTGGGGGGCGAGTGCACGTTCCGGCCGTCCCGCTCGTCTTGAGGGGTGTCAGGTGCCCCGGTGTCGGGGAGACGCACAGGATCCGAAGCCCGTGTGAGAGGAGCCGGTCTTGTCCGCCGTCATCGAGCAGGCCGTGCAGGCCCGTCTGGTCGCGTCCGCTCCCCGGATGGAGACCGTCCCCGCCACGCTGCGGTACGACCGGGAGGATCCGTACGCCGTGAGCATGGCCTTCCCGCCGCCGGCGACCCTGGAGGGCGTCGAGGTCTCCTGGGCCTTCGCGCGCGAGCTGCTCGTGCAGGGGGTCGAGCGCCCGGCCGGGGACGGGGACGTGCGTCTGCGTCCGTACGGCTACGACCGCACGGTGGTCGAGTTCCACGCCCCGGAGGGGGTGGCCATGGTCCACGTGCGGACCTCCGAGCTGCGCCGCTTCCTGGAGCGCTCGCAGCACCTGGTGCCGGCGGGGCGCGAGCACCAGTACCTGGACTGGGACCAGGGCCTCACGGAGCTGCTCCGCGAGCATCCGTGAGGTCCCGTCGCGTAAATCGTTTGCGGGTCTCCCGGGCCGGGTCGTACGGTCCTTACTGACCTTGTCGTCGCCCGATCGGAGAAGGACGTTGCTCGTCTGAGGTTGCGAGACACCGAGCCGCGCGTGCCCCTGTGCCGCGCCGTGCCGTTCTCGACCTCGGCGTACGAGCCGTTCCCCCACTGCCCGCGCCCCGGTGTCCCTCGCGTTGCCCCTTTCCACGCTCGCGCGACCGGGAGGCCTCCATGGCGCATCACCCCACCTTCATCACCTGTTCCGCCCTCTCCTTCTCCTGGCCCGACGGCACCGAGGTCCTCGACGACTTCCGGCTCTCGGTCGGCCCGGGCCGCACCGGCCTCGTCGGGCTCAACGGCTCCGGCAAGTCCACGCTCCTGAAGCTGATCGCGGGCGAACTGACGCCCGCGTCCGGCACCGTCCGGGTCACCGGTGAGCTGGGGTACCTCCCGCAGGACCTGGTCCTGGACACCTCGCGGCGGGTGGACGAGATCCTCGGCATCGCCGGCAAGCGGGCCGCCCTGCACGCCATCGAGGCGGGCGACCCCGCGGAGGAGCACTTCACCGCCCTCGGCGACGACTGGGACGTCGAGGAGCGGGCCCGGGCCGCCCTCGACCAGCTCGGACTCGACCACGTCGGCCTGGACCGGACCGTGGGCGAGGTCTCGGGCGGCGAGTCCGTGCTGCTGCGCCTCGCCGCGCTGCTGCTCGCCCGGCCCGACGTGCTGCTGCTCGACGAGCCCACCAACAACCTGGACCTGCACGCCCGCGCCCGGCTGTACGAGGCGGTGGAGAAGTGGTCGGGGGTCCTGGTCGTGGTCAGCCACGACCGGGAACTCCTGGAGCGGGTCGACCAGATCGCCGACCTGCGCGACGGGGAGGTCGCCTGGTACGGCGGCAACTGGACCGCGTACGAGACGGCGCTCGCCGCCGAACAGGAGGCGGCGGAGCGGATGGTGCGGGTCGCCGAGGCCGACGTGCAGCGCCAGAAGCGCGAACTCGCGGACACCCAGGTGAAGTTGGCCCGCCGCAAGCGGTACGGGCAGAAGAGCTTCGAGAACAGGGTCGCCTCCAAGATCGTGGCGAACGGCCGCAAGCGCGACGCGCAGGTCACGGCCGGCAAACAGCGCACCCTGCACGCCGAACGCCTCTCGGAGGCGCGGGAGCGGCTCGACGCCGCGGTGGAAGCGGTGCGGGACGACGACGAGATCCGCGTCGAGCTGCCCCGCACCTCGGTGCCGCCGGGCCGGGAGGTGCTGCACCTGCGGGACCTGGAGCTGCGGCACGGGGCCCGGGTCGACGGCGCGTTCGAGCTGCGCGGCCCGGAGCGGATCGCCCTGGTCGGCGGGAACGGCGCCGGGAAGACGACGCTGCTCCGGACGATCGCCGGGGAGCTGGAGCCGTCGGCGGGCGAGGCGGACGCGCGGGTGCCGCTGCGCTTCCTGCCGCAGCGGCTCGACGTGCTCGACGACGGGCTGAGCGTGGTGGAGAACGTGGCCCGCTTCGCGCCCGCGGCGACGGCGAACGCGATCCGGGCCCGTCTCGCCCGGTTCCTGTTCCGCGGGGCGCGGGCGGACCAGCCCGTCGGGACCCTGTCGGGCGGGGAGCGGTTCCGGGCGACGCTCGCCGCGCTGCTCCTCGCGGAGCCGGCTCCCCAGCTGCTGATGCTGGACGAGCCGACGAACAACCTGGACATGGCGTCGGTGCGGAAGCTGACGGCGGCCCTGGAGGCGTACGAGGGGGCGCTGATCGTGGCGAGCCACGACGTGGCGTTCCTCGAGTCGCTGGGGATCACCCGCTGGCTGCTGCTCGACGGCGCGCTGCGGCCGACGACGGCGGAGGAGGTCAGGGGGGCGGCCCCGGGCCCCGCCGGAGCGGCCTCCAGGGTCTGACCGCGGAACGGTCCCCGGGCCGGGGGCGGGAGCCTCGACCCGGGGGCGGGAGCCTCGGCCCGGGGAGCGACGGGATCCCCGGCCAGGGAGTGGGGAGGGGATCCCCGGGCAGAAGGGGAGAGGAGAGGTCGGCCGTCTGCGGTGCGCCGTCGGGCACCTGCGCTGCGTAGTCGGCCGTCCGGTCCCCGGCCTCCGGCCCGGACGTGACCTGCGTCTCCGGCCTCCCGCCGGAGCTGCGCGCATAACGGAACGTAATCGGACATCGCCGAGACGGGCTTGGCCGACGCCTTACGGAGGCTTAACCTACGGTCTCGTAACCTACGAATCCGTAGGTATAACCGTACGCCCTCCCCGTCCCCCACCCCCAGGAGTTCCCGTGACGCTCACCTCCCCCTCTCTCGGCAGCTCGGCGGAGTGGACCGACGCGCGGCTGCTCTACGCGCTGGAAGAGGTCGTGGAGAAGGAGCTCAACCGGCACCTGAAGGTCACCAAGGACTGGATGCCGCACGAGTACGTGCCGTGGTCCGACGGCCGGAACTTCCCCGGCTTCTTCGAGGACGGCGAGGCCTGGGACCCGTCGCAGTCCAAGGTCACCGAGATCGGCAAGATCGCGCTCGTCGTCAACCTGCTCACCGAGGACAACCTCCCGAGCTACCACCACGAGATCGCCAGCCTCTTCGGCCGTGACGGCGCCTGGGGCACCTGGGTGCACCGCTGGACCGCCGAGGAGGGCCGACACGGCATCGTGATGCGCGACTACCTGCTCGCCTCGCGCGCCGTCGACCCGGACAAGCTGGAGCAGTTCCGGATGGCGCACATGAGCGAGGGCTTCGAGTCCGACAACCGGCACTCGATGCTGCACTCCGTCGCGTACGTGGCCTTCCAGGAGCTCGCCACCCGCATCTCGCACCGCAACACCGGCCACCAGTCCGGCGACCCGGTCTGCGACCGGATGCTGGCCCGGATCGCCACCGACGAGAACCTGCACATGGTCTTCTACCGCAACCTGCTGGGCGCGGCCTTCGAGCTCGCCCCCGACCTGACCATGCAGGCCGTGCGGGACGTCGTGGTCAACTTCCGGATGCCCGGACACGGCATGCCGGGCTTCGAGCGGGCGGCCGCGCAGATGGCGATCGGCGAGATCTACAACATGCGCATCCACCACGACGACGTCCTCCAGCCCGTCCTGCGCTTCCTCAAGGTCCTCCAGATCGAGGGCCTCGGCCCGGACGGCCTGCGCGCCCAGGAGGAGCTGGGGCTCTACATGAACGGGCTGGACAGCGAGGCGAGCAAGTTCGACGAGAAGCTCGCGGCCCGCAAGGCCCGGATGGCCGCGCGCGCGGCCGACTGACCCGCCGCCCCCTCTCGGGAGCCGCCGGGCGCGGACGCGCCCGGACCCCGGGGCCGCCCGGCTCGGGAGCCGGCGGCTCAGCGGCTCCGTCGCTTGAGGCGCCCGCGCTCCTTCTCGGAGAGACCGCCCCACACCCCGAACCGCTCGTCGTGGGTCAGGGCGTACTCCAGGCACGCCAGGCGCCCCTCGCACGCCCCGCACAGCTGCTTCGCCTCGCGCGTCGACGAGCCGGGGGCCGGGAAGAAGAACTCCGGGCCGGCCTGGGCGCACAGGGCGTTCTCGCGCCAGGAGAGGTCGGGGGCGGTCAGCACGTCGGTATCCGTCTGCATGACCCACAGCTTGCCGAAGCGCCGTAAACACGCCATCAACGTTCGATCAATGGCGGGCACCCGGCGCCGGACGGCGCTCCCGGCGGGTGCCGACGCGGAGGCCGACGCGGGGCCGGCGGACGCCGACGCGGGGACCGGCCGGAGCCTCGCCGCGGGTGTTCCGCCGCTCCCCGACGCGGCTGCCACGATGCGGGACCCCGCGTGAACGGCGTGTTTCCGACCGCGCCCGCAGCCTGATTCGGCTCCCGCCCTGTGGGAGCGTGGGAGCCCGATCACCCACGGGGAGCGAACCCTATGACGACCGAGGCCGACATCGTCCGGCCCCCGGCGGGCGCCCAGGCGGTCCGCCGCGCACTGGACGTGCTGCACTGCTTCCACGACAACGGGCCCGACCTGAGCGCCTCCGACCTCGCGCGCCGGCTCGGGCTCTCCACCTCGACGGCGCACCGGCTGGCCCGCACCCTGCTCGGCGCCGGCTTCCTGGAGCAGGACGCCCGGACCGCGCGCTACCGGCTCGGTCCGGCGATGACCGAGCTGGGCCGGCTCTCGTACCACCAGCGGGGGCTGCACCTGGCCGCGCCCGAGCTCTCCGATCTCGCCGAACGGACGGGGACGACGGCCGATCTGGCGCTGCGCAGCGGCCCGCACGCGGTGATCGTGGCGGGCGGCCCGGTGGCCCCGAAGGCGGGGTTGCGCCGGCCGCTGCACTCGACGGCGCTCGGGAGGGTGCTGCTCGCGTGGCCCCGGGCGGGCGGGGGCGGCCCGCGCCCGCCGTCGTCGCCGCACGCCCCCATGGAACGGCCCGTCGTCGAACCGCCCGCCCCGGCGGCCGAGTTGGCACGCGTACGGGAGGCGGGGTACGCCCTCGACGGCGGCGATCCGGCCCACGGGGTCCGGACGGTGGCCGTGCCGGTCCTGGAGCGCGCGGGACACGCCCGGTTCGCGCTGGCGGTGCGGGGGACCCCCGAGCTGATCACCGACGCGCGGCTCGACTGGTACGTGGCGCAGGCGCGGGCCTGCGCCCGGGCCCTGGAGGTGCTGCTGCTCGCCCCGGCGGAGCGGCGGGAGCCGGAAGAGCGGGCGGGCTAGTTCCGGGCGCCGTCTCCTCATGACGCCGCCGGGCCGACGCCCTCGCGTCCGCGAGGAGCGCGACCTCGCCGGCCGATGGCGTCCCCGCCCCCGCGGCTATTCCTCCTCGGCCCCCTTCTTCGCCCGGCTCGGCTGCACCCGCTTCGGCTCGCCCGGCATCTTCGGGTACTCCGGCGGGTACGGCAGGTCGCCGAGACCGCGTTCCGCCTCGTCCCGCCGGGCCAGTTCGAGCAGCGACTCCAGGCCGAAGCGCTCGTCGTCCATGTCGGCGTGGACGTCGCCGACCTCCGCGTACCGGGCCGGCATCGTCCTGATGTCGAAGTCCTGCGGCACGACCTCGTCGATCTCCTCCCACCTCAGCGGTGCCGAGACGGGGGCGTTCGGCCGGGGACGTACGGAGTAGGCGGAGGCCATCGTGCGGTCCCGGGCCATCTGGTTGTAGTCCACGAAGATCCGCTCGCCGCGCTCCTCCTTCCACCACCGGGTCGTGACCCGGTCCGGCATCCGCCGCTCCAGCTCCCGGCCGCAGGCGATCACCGCCCGCCTGGCCTCGGCGAACGTCCATTCGGGCCGGATGGGAACGAAGACGTGGAGACCCCGGCCGCCGGAGGTCTTCGGCCAGCCGCGCAGCCCGTGCTCGTCGAGGACCGCGCGCAGCTCGTGGGCGGCGCGGACGGCGTCGGCGTAGTCCGTGCCGGGCTGGGGGTCGAGGTCGATGCGGAGCTCGTCGGGACGGTCGGTGTCGTCCCGGCGCACCGGCCAGGGATGGAAGGTGAGGGTGCCGAGGTTGGCCGCCCAGAGCACGGCCGCCGGCTCGGTGGGGCACACCTCGTCGGCCGTCCGGCCGCTGGGGAAGGTGACGCGGGCCGTCGGGATCCAGTCCGGGAGGCGTTTCGGGGCGTGCTTCTGGAAGAAGGACTCGCCGGTCACCCCGTCGGGCCGGCGCTCCAGGGTGGTGGGGCGGTTCCGCAGGGCGCGGGTGATGCCGTCGCCCACGGCCAGGTAGTACCGGACCAGGTCCATCTTGGTGCAGCCGGGTTCCGGGAAGTACACCTTGTCGGGATGGGAGACCCGCACGGTCCGGTCGCCGACCTCGAGTTCCGCCGCTGCCGCCTCGCCTGCCATGCCGGTCAGCCTAGGGCTCGCCGACGAGTACCGCATACCGGACAATCTCCTCATGGATCTCCCGGTGATGCCGCCCGTGAAACCGATGCTGGCCAAGCCCGTGAAGCGGATCCCGCCCGGGATGCAGTACGAGGCGAAGTGGGACGGCTTCCGCGCGATCGTGCACCGGGACGGGCCGGAGCTCGTCATCGGCAGCCGGACGGGCAAGCCGCTCACCCGCTACTTCCCCGAGCTGGTCGAGGCGCTGACGGCCCGGCTGCCGGAGCGCTGCGTCGTCGACGGGGAGATCGTCGTCGAGCACGACGGCCGCCTCGACTTCGACCGGCTCGCGGAGCGGCTCCATCCGGCCGCCTCCCGGGTCCGCCTGCTCGCCGGGACCACCCCGGCCCGGTTCATCGCCTTCGACCTGCTCGCCCTCGGGGACGACCCGCTGCTCGACACCCCGCTGAGCGGACGCCGGGCGGCCCTGGAGCGGATCCTCGCCGGGGTCGACGCGCCCGTCCACCTGGCCCCGGCGACCAGGGACCCCGAGCTCGCGGCGCGCTGGTTCGAGCAGTACGAGGGCGCCGGTCTGGACGGGGTGATCGCCAAACCGCTCGACCTGGCGTACCGACCGGACGCCCGCCTCATGTACAAGATCAAGCACGAGCGGACGGCCGACGTCGTCGTGGCCGGATACCGCCTCCACAAGAGCGGGCCGGTCGTCGGCTCGCTGCTGCTCGGTCTGTACGACGAGCAGGGCGCCCTCCAGCACGTCGGCGTGTGCGCGGCCTTCACCGCCGCCCGCCGTGCCGAGCTCGTCGAGGAGCTGGAACCGCTGCGGACGGACCCCCGGGACGGGCACCCGTGGGCGGCGTGGGCCGACGAGGCCGCGCACGAGGGCGCCCGGCTGCCGGGCGCTCCGAGCCGCTGGTCGGGCGGGAAGGACCTGTCGTGGGTGGCCCTGCGGCCGGAGCGGGTCTGCGAGGTCGGCTACGACCACATGGAGGGGGACCGCTTCCGTCACACCGCCCAGTTCAAGCGGTGGCGCCCGGACCGGACGCCGGAGTCCTGCGGCTACGGTCAGCTGAAGGAGCCCGTCTCGTACGACCTGGCGGAGATCTTCGCGTAGGCCACGGGCGACGGGCCACGGCCCATGGGCCTTAGCGTGGAACGCGCGTCGGCGGAAGCAGCCGGACCGATACGTGAGATGCCCCACATTCCGCGACCGGGCCGCCCGCCCCGAACACCTCGATCCGGCAGCGTGTTCGACGAACTCCCGAGCGATGTGCAAGGACGGTGTACAAAGCGGCGGCGGGCACCCGCCCCCGTACCTGCGGGAACGCGTCCGGCACCGGACCGCGCCCTCCCCCGGCCCGCCCCTCCGGGGCCCGCGCGGCCCTCCGCCGGCGCGCCCCGCCGTCGCCCGGCCGTGACACCGCCGTGCCGGAACCCGTACGGCCATCCGGTACGTATGGAGGGGAGACTCTTCCGTACCCTTCCCGGACCGACTAGGACTGACCCGTGATCACCTCGCCCTCGCGCCTCGTTCCCGTCCCGATCCCCGACAGCGTGGCCGCGATGATCGGCGCCTGCATGCCGCTGCACGTCCTCCAGGCCGAGGTCGACGCGGACTGCGCGGCGCGCGAGGTGTACCGCTTCCGGGGACCGCTCTGCGCGGAGGACCGGGCGGACCGCGAGCACGCGCTCGCCGCCCTGGCGCGGGCCAACAAGATCCTCGCCAAGCACCACCCCCGACTGCCCGTCACCCCCTGACGGGGGTGCACCCCTCCGGCCGTCCCCCGCATGCGTGAGGGCGACGGCGGTGTGACGCTGCGAAGGTGACCACGACCAGCGACGCAGCGCCCGCGCCCCCGGCCGCCACCGAGCCGCCCGTGCTCGACAGCCGCCGCCGCAACATCGTCTTCGGCACGATCATGCTGGGCGTCCTCCTCGCCGCTCTCGACCAGACGATCGTCGGCACCGCCCTGCCCACGATCGTCTCGGACCTCGGCGGCGCCGCCCACATGTCGTGGGTGGTCACCTCGTACCTGCTGGCGGAGACGGTCGCGACCGTGCTCGTCGGCAAGTTCGGCGACCTCTTCGGCCGCAAGGTGGTCTTCCAGATCTCCGCGGTCGTCTTCATCACCGGCTCGTTCCTCTGCGGACTCGCCACCAACATGACGCTGCTGATCGTCTGGCGCGGCCTCCAGGGCATCGGCGCCGGCGGTCTGATGGTCACCTCGATGGCGCTCATCGCCGATGTGATCCCCCTGCGCGACCGCGGCAAGTACCAGGGCGCGATCGGGGCCGTGTTCGGCGTCTCGACCGTCATCGGCCCGCTCCTCGGCGGTCTGTTCACCGACCACCTCAGCTGGCGCTGGGCCTTCTACGTGAACGTCCCCATCGCGGTCCTCGTCGTCGTCGCCGCCGCCCGCTCGATCCCCTCGGTGCGCTCCGCGAGCCGGCCGGTCATCGACTACGCCGGCATCGCGTTCGTCGCCGTCGGTTCCAGCGCCCTGATCCTGGCGACCAGTTGGGGCGGCAACGAGTACGCCTGGGGCTCCGGCGTCATCATCGGGCTCTTCGCGGGCGGCCTCGTCGCCCTGGCCCTGTTCTGCTGGGTGGAGACCCGGGCGGTCCAGCCCATGCTGCCCATGCGGCTGTTCCGGAACCCGGTCTTCACCGTCTGCTCGGTGCTCAGCTTCGTGGTCGGCTTCGCCATGCTCGGCGCGATGACCTTCCTGCCGACCTATCTGCAGTACGTCGACGGGGAGTCGGCGACCATGTCCGGCATCCGCACCCTGCCCATGGTCGTCGGCCTGCTCATCGCCTCGATCTTCAGCGGCAACGTCGTCAGCAAGTCCGGCCGGTACCGGATCTTCCCCATCCTCGGGTGTCTGGTGATGGGCGTCGGCCTCTTCCTGCTCTCCCTCATGGGGCCGGACACCGGCACCTGGTTGGAATCGCTGTACATGTTCGTCCTCGGCACCGGCATCGGACTGTGCATGCAGGTCCTGACCATCGCCGTGCAGAACACCGTCGACTACGCCGACCTCGGCACCGCCACCTCCGGCGTCACCTTCTTCCGCACCCTCGGCAGCTCCTTCGGCACGGCGGTCTTCGGCACGATCTACGCCAACTCCCTCAGGCCCAACCTCACCAGCGGGGTCGTCGAGGCCGCCGCCCTCGCCAGGCGCCTCGGCGTGGACCCGGCCGGGATCGCACAGGCCGCGCAGAGCCCGGCCGGGCTCCACGGACTGCCCCCGCGGATCGCCGGGCCGATCGTCCAGGCGTACGCGGACACCCTGCAGACCGTCTTCCTCTGGACGGTTCCGGTCGCGGCCGTCGGCTTCGTCGTCGCCCTCTTCCTCAAGCAGGTCGAGCTGCGCGACTCGGCCCGCTCCGCCGCCCCCGACATGGGCGAGGGCTTCGGCTCCCCCACCATGTCCGGCGACTCGGAGAAACTCCTGGAACTGGTCGTCGGCAGGATCCTGCGGCGCACCGGCTACGAGACGGCCCGGACGATCGTCTCCGCGTCCGACACCCGGCTCGACACGGCCGGGGCCTGGGCGGTCATGCAGGTCGAGCTCTACACCCGGACCGTCGGGCACGCCAGCCTGGGCCTGATCTCGGCCGGGCGGCGCGTGCCGCCGGAGGTGCTCCTGCCGGTCTTCGACCGGATGGTCGACGAGGGCTTCCTGACGCGGGACGGCAACCTGCTCTCCCACACCCCGGCGGGGAAGCGCGAGGCCGACGTCATCACGCACGCCTGGGGCACATGGCTCTCCGACGTCGTCGCGCAGGAGCGCGGCCGGCCCAGCGGGCCCGAGCTGCGGGTGGCGACGGACGCCATCGCCAAGAGGATCGTCGCCGAGGACCTCGCGAGCGGGCTCCCGAGAGGACGGGTGACGGCGGGCGCGGGCGCGCGCTGAGCCGGGAGCCCGCCCGGCCGGGCAGAGGCCCGGCTCAGTCCAGGAAGTCGCCGTCCACGTACACCCACGCGCCCTCGTGGCGGGCGAAACGGCTCCGCTCGTGCAGGGAGCCGGCCTCGCCGCCGTGGACGTAGCGGGCCGTGAAGGTGACGGTGCCGTGCTGGTGGAAGGCGGTGCCCTCGGTGGCCCCCTCGATCTCCAGGCCGGCCCACCGCATGCCCGGGTCGAAGTCGACCTCGCCCGGCCGTGTCCCCGGCGCCC
Source organism: Streptomyces sp. NPDC107498 (assembly GCF_055582805.1). NCBI lineage: Bacteria > Bacillati > Actinomycetota > Actinomycetes > Kitasatosporales > Streptomycetaceae > Streptomyces > Streptomyces sp. NPDC107498. Next base: position 457,213 of record NZ_JBVJPE010000001.1, read on the forward strand.
AGGTGCGCAGCAGATAGGCCTCGTCGCGGACGACGAAGGCGCTGTAGCGGGAGCGCATGAGGAGTTCGGCGGTGGGCGCCGCACCTCCGGTGCCCGAGTGGAACCGGCCGCAGCACGCGCCGTACGCGGCGTCGAGACCGCAGGGGCAGGGCGAGGCCGCGGTCACGGCGGGGGCGGCGGCCGGGGACGTGCGGGGACGGGTCTTGCGTCGGGACATGGCGTCATTGTCCCCCACCCGGAGGGCCGCGACGGCGCCCGGCATGTGGACGCCGCCGTGGACGGCGGTCCGGAATCCCGCTGCCCGAAGAGCCCGCCCGAGTAGCGTACGCACATGAAACTGACGATTCTCGGAGGCGGCGGATTCCGGGTGCCCCTGGTGTACGGCGCCCTCCTCGGCGACCACGCCGAGGGGCGGGTCACCCACGTCACCCTGTACGACCTCGACGAGGGGCGGCTCTCGGCCATCGCGCGGGTCCTCGCGGACCAGGCGGAGGGGGTGCCGGACGCGCCGACGGTGACGGCGACGACGGATCTGGACGAGGCGCTGCGCGGGGCGGACTTCGTGTTCTCGGCGATCCGGGTCGGCGGTCTGGAGGGGCGGGCGGCCGACGAGCGGATCGCGCTCGACGAGGGCGTGCTCGGCCAGGAGACGGTGGGAGCGGGCGGGATCGCGTACGGGCTGCGGACCGTGCCCGTGGCGGTACGCATCGCCCGGAGGGTCGCCGAACTCGCCCCCGGCGCCTGGGTCATCAACTTCACCAACCCGGCCGGGCTGGTCACGGAGGCGATGTCCCGGGTGCTCGGCGACCGGGTCGTCGGCATCTGCGACTCCCCCGTGGGCCTCGGCCGCCGGGTCGCCCGTGTCCTGGGCGCGCACCCGGACGAGGCCTGGATCGATTACGTGGGCCTCAACCACCTGGGCTGGCTGCGGGGCCTGCGGGTCGGCGGCCGGGACGTGCTGCCGCGGCTGCTGGCCGACGAGGAGGCGCTCGGCTCCTTCGAGGAGGGCCGGCTCTTCGGTCCGGAGTGGCTGCGCTCGCTCGGCGCGATCCCCAACGAGTACCTGCACTACTACTACTTCAACCGGGAGGCGGTGCACGCCTACCGGACGGCCGAGCGGACGCGCGGAGCGTACCTGCGGGACCAACAGGGCTCCTTCTACGAGGAGATGGGCAAGCCCGCCGCTCCGGGCACCACCGCCCTCGACGCCTGGCACCGCACGCTCGCCGACCGCGAGGCCACCTACATGGCCGCCAACCGGGAGGCCGCCGGCACCGGGGAGCGCGCCGAGGAGGACCTGGAGTCGGGCGGCTACGAGAAGGTGGCGCTCGCGCTCATGCGGGCGATCGCCCGGGACGAGCGGACCACGCTGATCCTCAACGTGCGCAACGGCTCGACGCTCTCGGCGCTCGACGCGGACGCGGTGGTCGAGGTGCCGTGCCTCGTGGACGCGAACGGCGCCCATCCGGTGTCGGTGGCCCCGCTGCCGTACCACGCCGTCGGCCTGGTGACCGCCGTGAAGGCGGTGGAGCGCGAGGTCCTCGCGGCGGTGGAGAGCGGCTCGCGGGCGACCGCCGTCAAGGCCTTCGCGCTGCATCCGCTGGTGGACTCGGTGGCGGTGGCCCGCCGTCTGGTGGAGGGCTACGCGACGGAGCACCCGGGCCTTGCCTGGCTGCGAAGGTGAGAGGACCGAGCGACGGACGGACGGCTGACGAACGCCTTTACGGGGCAGGGGGCGCGGCCTAGGCTCGCGCCCCATGACCTCACAGCACAAGGGAGTTCGACGTGCGGCGGCCCGCCTCGCCGCGGTCTGTCTGCTGGCCGCCGGCCTGGTGGGGACCACGCCGGCGGCCGCCGGGACACCCGCGTCGGACGAGGGGCCGGCCGTCGTCCCCGTACAGACCACCGGGCCCGCCGACCGGCGGTTCAACCTGGTGTTCATGGGCGACGGCTACACCGCGGCGGAGATGCCGGCGTTCCGGGCGGACCTGGAGCGGCACCTCAACACCCTGTGGAGCGTCGAGCCCTTCGCCTCGTACCGCTCGTACGTCAACGTGTGGGCGGTGGAGGTCCCCTCGGCGGAGTCCGGCGTGGACTGCGACCCGGGCCTCACCGCCCCCGCCCGCGACACGGCGCTCGACATGGGCTTCTGGGGCGGCTGCGATCTGGGCAGCGTGCAGCGGCTGCTCACCGTCGACGGCCGGAAGGCCGACGCGTTCGCCGACCTCGTGCCCGGCACCAGCCGCGCCAACCGCCAGATCGTCGCCCTCGCCCACAGCGACACCTACGGCGGGGCGGGCGGGAGCCACGCCACGGCCTCCGGCGGCAACGCGCTCTCCTCGCTCATCACCCCGCACGAGATGGGGCATTCGCTCGGCGGCCTCCAGGACGAGTACGACTACTACGCGCGCGGGGTCCCGGGCGGGGCCTACGAGGGGCCCGAGCCGTCCTCCGCCCACCACACGCTCCTGACGGAGGAGCAGATGCGGGAGCAGCGGGCCAAGTGGTGGCGCTGGCTCGGCGAGGAGAGCGAGTCCGGCGGGGTCATCGGCCGCCACGAGGGCGGGATGTACAGCACGAAGGGCGTCTGGCGCCCGAGCCGGCACTCCCTCATGAAGACCCTCGGCTACGCCTTCGACCAGGTGGAGCGCGAGGTGATGGTCCGGGCGATCTCGGCGAAGGTGAACCTGGTCCAGGACCACACCCCGGACACGGCGCCGATCGGGGCGGACCGCGCGGTGTGGGTGGACACCCTGCACCCGGTGGGCGGGGCGCTCTCCGTGACCTGGAGGCTGGACGGACGGACCCTCGACACCCGCGGCGCCCGCACCGTCGACCTGCGGAGACTGCGGGTCTCCCCCGGCACGCACGCCCTGACGGCGACGGTCACCGACCCGACGCCCTTCGTGCGCGACCCGGCGGTCCGCGCCTCGGCGGCGCTCACCCGGACGGTCCGCTGGACGGTGGACCCGTCGCTGACCACCGTACGGAGCCCGGAGGCCCCCGGCTTCACCGGGCACACCCCGACCGGGTCCCCCGTCGGCGCCCGGAGCGTCGTCCACGCGGACACCACCCATGCGACGGCCACCACCCCCGCCGTGCGCTGGCGGCTGGACGGCCGGCCGGTCGCGACGGCCGGCCGCAACGACCGTGACCTGGACCTGCGTCCGCTGCGGATCGCACCGGGGACGCACACCCTCACGGCCCGGCTCGCGGGCACGGACGAGGAGTTGAGCTGGACGGTGGACGCCCGCCCGGCCACCGCCGCGTACGAGCTGTCCGAGCCGCTGCGGACGGTGCGGCGCCCCGGACGCCCCGTGGAGTACGTCTACGACGGCGCGTTCACGATGCGGCTGACCGCGCGGGACGACCGGGAGGGCGCCGTGGTGAGCCAGTTCCGGGTCGACGGCGACGGCTGGTACACGTACTACGGCTGGCCGACGGACGCCTCCGCGCCCTTCCGCTTCTCGCCGGGCGGCACGGTGATCGACGGCCTGGTGTACGGGAAGCTGGGCCGGAGCCGGGCGGTGCCGTGGGACGACGCGACCCCCGACCGCGGCACGCACACCGTCGCGTACCGGACGGTCGACGCGGCCGGCAACATCGGCCGGGCGCGGAGCTTCCTGGTGACGCTGGTGGAGCCGTAGCTCTCCCACCCGAAGGGGGCCCGCCGGCGATGCCGGCGGGCCCCCTTCGGACAGGCGGATCGGGTCAGGGCTTGCGGGCCACCGCGGCCCACCCCGGGATGGGGTCGTCGCCCTGGACCGGGACGGGCTCGCCCAGCTCCGGGTGCCACTCGGCGGTGAGCGAGACCCCGGGCTCGACGAACTCGAGGCCGTCGAAGAACGCGGCCAGCTCGTCGCGCGAGCGGGGCCGCAGGGTCAGCCCGCGCGCCTTGTACAGGGCGGCGGCCTGCGCCGCGCCCTCCGGGTTGAAGTCCCCGGTGACGTGCGAGAGCACCAGGTAGCTGCCCGGCGCGAGCTTCTCGACGATCTTGGAGACCAGTTCGTACGCGCCGTCCTCGTCCCCCACGAAGTGCAGCAGGGCGAGCATCGACAGCGCGATGGGCTGGTCGAAGTCAAGGACCTTTCCGGCCCTTTCGAGGATGACCTCGGGTTCGCGGGCGTCCGCCTGGATGTACTCGGTGGCCCCCTCCGGGGTCGAGCGCAGCAGGGCGGCCGCGTGCGCGAGCACGATCGGGTCGTTGTCGCAGTAGACGATGCGGGACTCCGGCGCGGCCTCCTGCGCGATCTGGTGCAGGTTGGGCTCGGTCGGGATGCCCGTGCCGACGTCCAGGTACTGGCGGACGCCGTGGGCGCTGAGCCAGCGGATGGCGCGGTGCATGAAGGCCCGGTTGACGCGGGCCATGTCCCGGCCCCGGGCGTCGACGGTGAGCAGCTGGCGTGCCATCGCCTCGTCGACCGGATAGTTGTCCTTGCCGCCCAGGAACCAGTCGTACATGCGCGCCGGATGCGGCTTGCTGGTGTCGATCCGTACGGCGGCGGGTTCCTGGGTCATCGGCTCTCCTGGTCGGGATGAACGGGTCGCGCTGCTACAAGAGTTACGCGATGGTGGGGCCGGGGCGGAAGGTTCAGGTGAGCAGGAAATCGGCCTGTCCGGATTTGGCGCCCTGGATGAAAGCGGCGATCTCCCCGTGGGTGTAGATGAGCGCTGGTCCTTCAGGGTCTGCGGACTGTCGCACGGCGACTCTGCCGTCGGCCAGCTTCATGGCCTCCACGCAGTTGCCCCCGTTCCCGCCGCTCCAGGGCTTGTGCCAACCCTCGGCACCGAGCTCGGCGGCGGGCATGCCGTTGTATATGCGATCCATTCACAGCTCCTTGCGGAGATTCCGGAGAATCTCCTTCGTGCGTTGTGCAGTCGCGGCCTGCGCCGCCATGCGGTCCATGACCTCCAGGTGGGACGCCACCTCGGGACGCGCGTCGAGATAGACCGCGCCGGTCAGGTACTCGCTGTAGACCATGTCCGGAAGTTCGGGCATGGCGAAGCGGAAGAGGACGAACGGTCCGTAGGTGCCGGGGTGGTGGCCGGACGCGAACTCCGCGATCTGCAGGGTGACGTTCGGCAGCTCGGACGCTTCGAGCAGCCGGTCGAGCTGGTCGCGCATCACTTCGGGCCCGTCACCGACCGGTCGGCGGAAGACCGTCTCGTCCATGATCACCCAGAGCTTCGGGGCGTCGTCCCTGGTCAGCAGGGACTGGCGCTCCATCCGCAGGGCCACATGGCGCTCGGCGTCCTCGTCCTTGCCGGCATCGCTGCCGACTCCGACCGCCCCGCTGCGCAGGATGGCGCGGGCGTACTCCTCGGTCTGGAGCAGACCGGGGACGAACTGGGGCTCGTAGGCCCGGATGAGGGCGGCCGCCCCCTCCAGGCTGACGTACATGGAGAACCAGCCGGGCAGCACGTCGTGGAACCGCTGCCACCAGCCGGGGAGGTTGGCCTCCTCCGCGAGGGCGACGAAGCCCTCCGCCTCGGAGTCCGTGATCCCGTACTCCTTCAACAGGAGCTGCACGTACGGGATTTTCAGCGCGACCTCGGCGGTCTCCATCCGCCGGACGGTGGCCGGGGCCACTCGGAGGATCTTCGCGGCCTCTTCCCGCTTCATGCCGGCCCGCTCGCGCAGGTCCTGCAGACGCTTTCCGAGGACGACCTGTCCCACCGTCGGGGCGGACCGCGGCTCGCTCACTCCCAGACCTCCCCGACGCGCTGTTTCGACGAGTGTGCCACGAAGCCGGGCCAGAGAGAACACGGCACTCTGCAATTTTCAGAGTGCCACTTGCCAAGTGTCCGACTCAGGAGGACAGTGTTCCGGTGAACCAGTACACGCTGCCGCCGTGCGCCACCGCGCCACGGCGACGGCGCCGTACGGCAGTCCTGCCCACTGTGTGAGGAAACGGTCGTGGCTTCTGGTAACGCGCAGCCCTCAGGTCTCATGAGCCCGCGAGCCCCCCGGGTCATGGCCCAGCGCCCGCAGCACCACGCCGATCCCGTCCGCCGCTTCGCCTTCGAGCTCCCGGCCCTCACCGGCTCCGTCGCCCGGGCCCGCCGGCTCGCGGAGGAGCGGCTCATCCTCTGGGGCTGCGGCCCCGAGATACGCGACACGGTCGCCCTCGTCGTCTCCGAGCTCGTCACCAACGCCGTCGTGCACACCGCGAGCGACCGCGTCGTCTGCGAGCTCCGCGAGGGCGAGGACACCCTGCGGATAGCCGTGCGGGACGAGGGCGGCCCCGCCGACCCCCGGATCCGCGACTGCGGCGAGGAGGAGCGGGGCCGCGGGCTCCTCATCGTCGACGCGCTCTGCACCGCCTGGGGCGCCGACCGCACCGGGCTCGGCACGGCGCAGGTCGTCTGGGCGGAACTCGCCCACGGCATGGGGGAGCCGTGCTGAGGTCCATGGCGATCCGCATGCTCCCGCGCTCCTTCAGGACCCCCGAGGCCCCCTCCGTGCCGGTTCCGCGCCGCGCGCCGGAGCCCCTCCTCGGCACCGGTGACCGCACCCGGGGCGCGTACGAGCTCGGCGCCACCCGCCTCTCCGTGCCCGTCGGACTCCACACCGGCCTCGGCTGCGACGCCGTCGGCGTCCCCGCCCGCTTCGGCTTCAGGATCCTCTCCCGCCTCCCCGCCAAGGGCTGCGTCTACGCCGACTCCGACTGGTGGTGGTGGCTCGTCCCCGCCGGCTCCGACCACGACCTCACCTGGCCGCTGCCCGCCTGCTACGCCCCCGGCGCCGAGATCCCGGACCGCCGCCCGCGTCTCATCCACCACCCCGACGGCACCTCCCCCTACACCCCGCCGATCCCCCTCTACCTCCTCGTCTGCCAGCTGACGGGCACCACCCCGTCCTGGCCGACGCCTCCGGTGGGCAGCGCGCTCTGACGCGTACGGACCGTGACCGCCTAGGCTCGGTGCCATGTTCACCCCGCAGGGTCCCAGCCTCCGCGAGCTGACCGTCCAGGCCCTCTCCTCGGTCGAGCACGGCTACGACCTGCTCGCGGGCACGTTCGACGCGACCCCCTTCCGCACCTCCGACCGTCTCCTCGCCGCGGTCGCCGACGCACTGGAGCCCCTGGGCCCCTTCGGCCCCGGCCTCGACGTCTGCTGCGGCACCGGCGCCGGCCTCGGCGTCCTCCGCTCGGTCCGCGCGGGCCGGATCACGGGCGTCGACTTCAGTACGGGCATGCTGGCCCGGGCCCGGGACGCCCACCCGGACGCCGACCTGGTCCGCGCCGACGCCCTGGCCCTCCCCTTCGCCCCGGCCTTCGACCTGGCGGTCAGCTTCGGCGCCTTCGGCCACTTCCTCCCGGCCGCCCAGCGCGCCCTCTTCGCCCAGGTCCACGCGGTCCTGCGCCCGGGCGGCACCTTCGCCTTCCCGCTCCCCGCGCCACCACCGGTCGGCTCCCGCCCCTACTGGGCCCTGTGGGGCTTCGACGTGGTGATGCGCGTCAGGAACGCCCTCTGGCGGCCGCCGTTCGTCATGTACTACCGCACCTTCCGCCTCGCGGACGTCCGCGCCCGGCTGGAGGACTCGGGCTTCGAGGTCGCCCTCGTCCCGGTCGAGGCCCTGGGGCGGCGGCAGGACGGCAGCCCGCGCTGCAGGCTGGTGGTGGCGCGGAAGCGGTAGGGCGACGGAAAACCGGAAGTGCCGGTCGATACGAGATCGACCGGCACTTCCGCGTGGTGTCCGAGGGGGGACTTGAACCCCCACGCCCGATAAAGGGCACTAGCACCTCAAGCTAGCGCGTCTGCCATTCCGCCACCCGGACGGGGTGATTGTCGTTCCGGGGTTTCCCCCGCGGCGACAGAGACAACTCTACCAGGGGTTCCGGGCGCCTTTCACCAGCGTTTCCCGTGGTCAGCCGGTGCCGGGCGGGGAGCCCGACGCCCCCCGACGCCGGCTCCGTGGGGCCACACTGACGACCGTGACGCGGTCCAGGCCAATCCTTCGGCGGAAGTCCGTCAGGTCGGGGACGCGGTCAGCGGACCTCGACCAGGCGGGCCGAGACCACCACGTTGCCCGCGTAGCCGCCCTCCTCGGTGAAGGCGCCGCCGCAGGTGATCAGCCGCAGTTCGGGGGCGCCCGCGTCCGCGTAGACCCGCTCGGCGGGGAAGCCCTCCTTGGGGACGACCTCCACGCCGTACACGGCGAAGACGAGGGTCCTGCCGTCCCGCCGGACGACCTCCACGCGGTGGCCCTTGCCGAGGGCGCCGAGGTCGTAGAAGACGGCCCGGCCGTTCGGGGTGTCGACATGGCCGACGACGACGGCGGTGCCGCGCTCGCCGGGGGTGACCGCCCCGGTGAACCAGCCCGCGAGCCGGTCGTCCTCGGGCGGCGGCGCCTCGATCCAGCCGTCGGGGTCGAGTCCGACCGCGGTGACGGGCGCGTCGATGCGGACGGCGGGGGCGCGGACCCGGACGGGGGGCGAGGCGGGCAGCGGGGCGGGTACGGCCACGGGGACGAGGGCGGCGAGGCCGGCCCGTGTCCCGTCGGGCGCGGCCGCGGCGAGGGGCTGCGGCGGGCCGACGGCCGCGAACTCCCCCGTGCCGCCGCGCACGAGGTGCACCCCGACGAGGAGGGCGACGGCGACGGCGCCCCAGGCGCCGCGCCGTCCCGTACCGTCCGAAGGCCCCACTTCCGCCCTCCTCCGCGTTCCGCGCGTGTTGGCGCCCCTCCGTCCCGGTCCTCGTCACACCGGGGCGGAGGGGCCGTTTCGGGTCCCCGGGGTCCCGGCCGTCAGACGCGGCCGTCGGCGTGGCGGCGGGTCAGCACGACGGCGGCGCCGAGCGCTCCGGCGATGAGCAGGGCGCCGGTGACCAGTTCGGCGGCGCCGAGCCCGTCGGCGTCCGCGCCGGAGGCGGCGGTGCCGTAGCCGGCCTTCACGCCCTTGTGGGCCCCGGTGTGCGTGCCGGTGTTCCCGCCGGTGTCGTGCCCGGCGCTCCCGCCGGTGTCGCCCTGGTCGATGGTGAGCTTGGTGGTGCCCCGCTCGCCCTTGCAGTCGAAGGTGATCTCGTACTGGGTGCCCGCCTTGGCGTCGAGGTCCACGGTCGCGGTGCCCGGACGGCCCTCGCTGAGGGTCACGGTCTCGAACACGGTGGAGGTGACCGTCACGGAGGGCACTTCGCAGCCTTCGGACGTGAGGGTGACGGTGCCGCCGGGGGCGATCGTCGCGGGGCTGACGGAGAAGCCGAACGACGTGATGTCGTGGTCGTCCTCGCCGGCCGCCGCCAGGGGCGCGACCGTCACGACGGCTACGGCGCCGAGCAGGGCGGCGGAAGCGGCACGTATCACGCGCATGGCGGTCCTCCAGATCACGGGAGGGCCCGGGGGCGGATCGGTTCCGCGCCCGGAAGGGGACGACCCTCACCGCGATCGAAGCTAGGTGCGCCCCCGGCGCGCCGCCACCGGGCTCCGCCGAACGGGGCACGGCGACCGGGAGGCCGCGACGCCCCCTACGGGACGCGGACGACCTGTCCGGCGTAGGAGAGGTTGCCGCCGAAGCCGAAGAGGAGCACCCTGCCGCCGGAGGGGAGCTCTCCGCGTTCGACCAGCTTGGCGAGGGCGAGCGGGATGGAGGCGGCCGAGGTGTTGCCGGAGTCGACGACGTCGCGGGCGACGACGGCGTTGACGGCGCCGATCTTCGCGGCGAGCGGCTCGATGATCCGCAGGTTGGCCTGGTGCAGGACGACGCCCGCGAGCTCCTCGGGGGCGATGCCGGAACGCTCGCAGGTCTGCCGGGCGAGGGCGGGCAGCTGCTGGGTGGCCCAGCGGTAGACGGACTGGCCCTCCTGGGCGAAGCGGGGCGGGGTGCCCTCGATGCGGACGGCGTGGCCCATCTCCGGGACCGAGCCCCACAGGACCGGGCCGATGGCGCCGGTGTCGGTGTCGGTGGCCTCGACGACCGCGGCGCCGGCGCCGTCACCGGTGAGGACGCAGGTGGTGCGGTCGGTCCAGTCGGTGATCTCGGTCATCTTGTCGGCGCCGATGACGAGGGCGCGGCGGGCCGCCCCGGCCCGCACCGCGTGGTCGGCGGTGGCGAGCGCGTGGGTGAAGCCGGCGCAGACCACGTTGAGGTCCATGGTGGCGGGCGAGCCCATGCCGAGGCGGGCGGCGACGCGGGCGGCCGTGTTGGGCGACCGGTCGATCGCGGTGGAGGTGGCGACGAGGACGAGGTCGACGTCGTCGGCGGTCAGGCCGGCGGCGGCGAGGGCCTTGCCGGCCGCGTGGGCGGCGAGCTCGTCGACCGGCTCGTCGGGACCGGCGACGTGCCGGGTGCGGATGCCGACCCGGCTGAGGATCCACTCGTCGCTCGTGTCGACCAGCTCGGCGAGGTCGTGGTTGGTCAGCACCTTGGCGGGCTGGTAGTGCCCGAGCGCGGCAATGCGAGTGCCCGTCATACTCGGGACCCCCTAGGTGGTTCGTTCGTCCGGCAGGATCCCCCAGTCTTGCCAGCGACTGATCGGTAACCGGTGACGTAAACCACCAACATTCCCCCGCACCGCTTGGCCGACCGTGACAAGGCCCCGGGCCCGGCACGGCTCCCCGCCCCGCCGCGGACGTGCGTTCGACGGAGGAGCGTGGCGGAGAATGGGGCCGTCAGGGCCTTCCGGCCTTCCCGCGGAGAGAATCGAGTGCGTCACGATGGGACGGGTCACCGAGCGACGGCGTGTCCTGCGGATCCGGGGCGGTGCGGTCACCACGCGGCCCGACACCCTGGTGGCGGAGGAGCCGCTGGAGATCCGGCTGAACGGACGCCCGATCGCGATCACCATGCGCACGCCGGGCGACGACTTCGCGCTCGCGGCCGGTTTCCTGGTGAGCGAGGGGGTCCTCGCGACGGCGTCGGACGTGCGGAACATCGTGTACTGCGCGGGGGCGACGGACGACGGCCGGAACACGTACAACGTGGTGGACGTGCAGCTCGCCCCCGGCGTGGCGGTCCCGGACGTCTCGCTGGAGCGGAACGTCTACACGACGTCCTCGTGCGGGCTGTGCGGCAAGGCCAGCCTGGACGCGGTCCGCACCACGGCCCGCTTCCCGATCGCCGACGCTCCCCCGCTCCGGATCTCCCCCGGGCTGCTGTCCCTGCTCCCGGAGCGGCTGCGGGCGGCGCAGCGGGTCTTCGACTCGACCGGCGGGCTGCACGCGGCGGCGCTGTTCGCGGAGGACGGCGAGCTGCTCGACGTACGGGAGGACGTGGGCCGGCACAACGCCGTGGACAAGCTGGTCGGACGGGCGCTGCGGGAGGGGCTGCTGCCGCTGGAGCGGGCCGTGCTGCTGGTGTCGGGGCGGGCCTCGTTCGAGCTGGCGCAGAAGGCCGTGATGGCGGGGATCCCGGTGCTCGCCGCGGTGTCCGCGCCGTCCTCGCTCGCCGTGGACCTGGCCGCCGAGACGGGCCTGACCCTGGTCGGCTTCCTGCGCGGGCCGGACATGAACGTGTACGCGGGCGAGCACCGGATCGTGCTCTGACGGTCCCGTCAGTTCTTCGGCGGGTCGATCATCTGGAGGGCGAGGGCGGCCGGGGGCGGGCTGACGCCGGGGCCGCCGGCCTCGGTCCAGGCGAGGACCTCGTCGAGGCAGTCGTCGTCCGCGCTCCAGCCGATCCAGGCGGCCCGGCCGCCCCGGCGCCGTCCCTCGGTGGAGGGCTGCACGACGAGGACGTCGGCCTGGGCGCAGGGGCCGAGGCAGTCGCTGGTGCGGACGACCAGCCGGCCGCCGGAGGCCGCGGCGGCCGCCCGGAGGCGGGCCAGCTGGCCCGCGTGGTCCATGCCGGGGTTCTTGCGGGCGTCGCCGCAGCAGCAGCCGCGGCAGACGACCAGGGAGCAGGGGCGGGCCCCGTACCGTATCGGGACCGGGGTCACTCGGGGCCGTCCAGGGTGATCGCGGAGACCGGGGCGACCGTGCCGAGGCGCGGGAAGTCGAGGTCGACGGAGGCGCGGTGCTCGTCGGCGGTGAGGGCGGCCATGGCGTCCTCCGCGAAGACGAGGTCGTAGCCCAGGTCGCAGGCGGCGCGCGCGGTGGACTCGACGCCGAGGTTGGTGGCGATGCCGCCGAGGACCAGGGTGGTGGCGCCGAATCCGGCGAGCAGCTCGTGGAGTCCGGTGTCCTGGAAGCCTCCGATGGTGCGCTTGACGACGACGGGGTCGCCGTCCCGGACGAGGTCGGGGACGAGTTCGCTGCCGGGCGGCTGGGCGTCGACGTTCGGCCGCTCGACGCGGATGTGGACGACGGGCGCGCCGGCGGCCCGGAAGGCGTCGGCGAGCCGGGCGGAGGCGGCGAGGACGTCGGTGCCGGGACGGGGGGCGAGGGGCAGCGCGACGATGCGTTCCATCAGGTCGACGAGGACGAGCGCGGTGCTGCCGGGATCGAGTGCGGGCATGGGAGCACCGTAGCGGCCCGGATGATCATCACGTGCCCGGCGTCGGGATTCCGGGGACCCGTCCGGGTCCCGCGGTGGCGGCGGGGCCGGGGCGGGACGCCACGGCGGGCTCCGGGTCGCGGGAGCGGCGCTTGGCGACGACCGCGCAGACCATCAGCTGCATCTGGTGGAAGAGCATCAGCGGGAGCACGGCGAGGGAGGCCTGCGGGCCGAAGAGGACGCTCGCCATCGGCAGGCCGGCCGCCAGGCTCTTCTTGGAGCCGGCGAACTGGATCGCGATCTGGTCGGCCCGGTCGAAGCCGAGGCGCCCGGCCCCGTACCAGGTCACGGCCAGCATCACCGCGAGGAGCACGGCCTCGACGGCGAGCAGCGCGCCGAGCCGCGCGGGGGTCACCAGGCGCCAGACGCCCGCGGTCATGCCCTGGCTGAAGGCGGTGTACACGACGAGGAGGATCGAGCCCCGGTCGACCTGTCCGAGGACCTTCTTGTGGCGGACGAGGAAGGCTCCGACCCAGCGGCGCAGGAGCTGCCCGGCCAGGAACGGCACGAGCAGCTGGAACACGATCTTCAGGAGCGCGTCGGCGGAGAGCCCGCCCGCGCTGTCGCCGAGGAGCAGCGCCGCGAGCAGCGGGGTGAGGACGATGCCGGCGAGCGAGGAGAACGAGCCGGCGCAGATCGCGGCGGGCACGTTGCCCCGGGCGATCGAGGTGAACGCGATGGAGGACTGGATGGTGGACGGCACCAGGCAGAGGAAGAGGAAGCCGCTGTAGAGCTGCGGGGTGAGGACGCCGGGGACGAGGCCGCGCGCGGCGAGGCCGAGGAGCGGGAAGAGCAGGAAGGTGGCGCCGAGGACGGTGAGGTGGAGCCGCCAGTGCTTGAGGCCGTCGAGGGCCTCACGGGTGGAGAGCCGGGCCCCGTAGAGGAAGAAGAGCAGGGCGACGGCCCCGGTCGACGTGCCCTTCATGACGCTCGCGGTGGTGCCCGAGGCGGGGAGCAGCACGGCGAGGACGACCGTGCCGAGCAGCGCGAGGACGTACCCGTCGACGGGCAGCCAGGACGGCGGGTGGAGGGGGCGGCGTGCGGGAGGGGCGGTCGTGCGGGGGGTCATGGGCTCCACTGCTCTGTGCACTGCGGGGGCGGGTCGCGCCCGTCCATCCTGCTCCACGGCCCGGTGATCGGGAATCCCGTACAGCGCTCTGACTGTCATCATGGTTCGCGATAACGTCGGGGGATGTACGAACCCACCCAGCTGCGCACCTTCCTCGCCGTGGCCCAGACGCTGAGCTTCACGCGGGCCGCGGGCCGGCTCGGGCTGCGCCAGTCGACCGTCAGCCAGCACGTGCGGCGCCTGGAGGAGGCGACGGGGCGCCCGCTGTTCGCCCGGGACACGCACCGCGTGGAGCTGACGGAGGACGGCGAGGCGATGCTCGGCTTCGCGCGCACGATCCTCCAGGCGCACGAGCGGGCGGCGGCCTTCTTCGGCGGGACGCGGCTGCGCGGGCGGCTGCGGTTCGGCGCGTCGGAGGACTTCGTGACGACCCGCCTGCCGGAGATCCTGGAGTCCTTCCGGCGCGAGCACCCCGAGGTCGACCTGGAGCTGACGGTCGAGCTGTCCGGGACCCTCCAGGCCCGGCTCGCCGCCGGCCGTCTCGACCTGATCCTGGCCAAGCGGCGCGGGGCCGAGAGCGAGGGCCGGCTCGTCTGGGAGGACGCGCTCGTCTGGATCGGGGCGCCGGGGCTGCGGCTCGATCCGGACCGTCCGGTGCCGCTGATCCTGTACCCGCCGCCGGGGATCACCCGGGCGCGGGCCCTGGAGGCCCTGGAGGCGCAGGGCCGGGCGTGGCGGATCGCGTGCACGAGCTCCAGCCTGAGCGCGAACGTGGCGGCGGCCCGCGCGGGGCTCGGGGTGATGGCGCACACGCGGGGCCTGGTGCCGCCGGGGCTCGTCCCGGTGCCGGCCCGCGCGGGGCTCCCGGAGCTCGGGGAGGTGGGTTTCGTGCTGCGCAAGGGGCGCCGGGGCGGGGAGACCCAGGAGGCGGCGGACGCCCTCGCGGAGGCGATCCTGGCGGGCGGCGACCGACTGCACCGGCCGCGCTGAGCGGACGGCGAGCGACGGCACCGGCCGCGCCGAGCGGACGGCGACCGACGGCACCGGCCGCACCGAACGGACGGCGAGCGACGGCACCGGCCGCGCCGAGCGGGCGGCGACCGACGGCACCGAAGCGGCCGGGCACGCGGCAACCGCTTGCCGTGCCGTCGGTGCGGGCGGGTGCCGGCCCCGGCGCGGGCGCGGCGGCGGGTGCGGGGACGACTACGGCGATAAGGCGCCACGGGCGCGCCGTCGGGGCGGGGGCGTGAGCGGCCGGTACAGATTCCGTGGAGATTCGCCCCCGGAGGGCGTACCGTCTGGTCGGTAACCACCCCGAGCCGCCTCCGACTTGACCGCCTCACCTGCCCTGACCTGTGAGAACGCGGAATGTCCCGGCTTGGTGAAGGCCCTCCCCCCGGCCGGTCGGGTGGGGTACCGTCACCCGCGCCGTACGGAGCGCGACAACGGGCTTTTCCAGCCACCGAGCCGTCGAGGAGCAGGTCAGTGCGCGAGTTCACCGTGCCGCCCGTCGAGGCGGCGCCTCAGGTCGGCGGCCTGGCGGACGCCGTGTTCGACCACGCCCTCGCCGATCCCCACCGGATCGCCTTCGGCCGGAAGGGCCCGGACGGGGTGTGGCGCGACGTGACCGCCGAGCGGTTCCGGGACGAGGTCGTGGGCCTCGCGAAGGGGCTGATCGCGGAGGGCGTGCGGTTCGGCGACCGGGTCGCGATCATGGCCCGGACCCGGTACGAGTGGACGCTCTTCGACTTCGCGCTGTGGACGCTGGGCGCGCAGCCCGTGCCGGTCTATCCGACCTCCTCCGCCGAGCAGGTCTTCTGGATGCTGCACGACGCCGAGGTCACCGCCTGCGTGGTGGAGCACGAGGACCACGCGATGACGATCGGCTCGGTGATCGACCGGCTGCCCCGGCTCCGGCGGCTGTGGCAGCTGGACGCGGACGCGGTGGGCGAGCTGACGGCGGCGGGCGCGGGCATCGACGAGGAGGTCGTGCACCGGCACCGGCGGGCGGTGACCCCGGAGACGATCGCGACCGTCATCTACACCTCGGGGACGACCGGCCCCCCCAAGGGCTGTGTGATCACCCACGCGAACCTGATGTTCGAGACGGACATGGTGAGGGGCCGCTGGGAGCCGGTGTTCCGCTCCCGTTCCGACGAGCAGGCCTCGACGCTGCTGTTCCTGCCGCTCGCGCACGTCTTCGGGCGGATGGTGGAGGTCGCGGCGGTCCGCGGCGGGGTGAAGTTGGGGCACCAGCCGGTGATGGCGGCGGCCGAGCTGCTCCCGGACCTGGCGGCGTTCCGGCCGAGCTTCGTCCTGGCCGTGCCGTACGTCTTCGAGAAGGTCTTCCACGCGGCCCGCCGCAAGGCGGAGAGCGAGGGGAGGGCAGGCCCCTTCGACAAGGCCGTCGAGGTGGCCGTCGCCTACGCGGAGGCGCTGGAGCAGAAGACCTTCGGGACCGGTCCGGGGCCGTCGGCGGCGCTGCGTGTGCAGCACCAGTTCTTCGAGAAGACGGTGTACGCCAAGGTGCGCGCGGCCCTGGGCGGGCGGGTGCGACACGCGATGTCGGGCGGTTCGGCCATGGACCGCAGACAGGGGCTGTTCTTCGCGGGCGCGGGCATCACGGTCTTCGAGGGGTACGGGCTCACCGAGTCCTCGGCCGCCGCCACGGCGAACCCGCCCGGACGGATCAAGTACGGCACCGTGGGCCAGCCGGTCCCGGGGACGACGGTCCACATCGCGGAGGACGGCGAGGTGTGGCTGCACGGCGGCCAGGTCTTCTCCGGCTATCTGAACGCCCCGGAGGCGACGGCCGCCGTCCTCAACGACGGCTGGCTGGCCACCGGGGACATCGGCGCCCTCGACGCGGACGGCTACCTGACGATCACCGGGCGGAAGAAGGAGATCCTGGTGACCTCGGGCGGCAAGAGCGTCTCCCCCACCGCGCTCGAGGAGCGGGTGCGGGCGCACCCGCTGATCGCCCAGTGCATCGTGGTCGGCAACGACCGGCCGTACATCGCCGCGCTCGTGACGGTCGACCAGGAGGCGGTGAACCACTGGCTCGCGGTGCAGGGGCGGCCGCCGCTCTCCCCGGTCGAGCTGGTGCGCGACCCGGCCCTGGAGACGGAGATCCGGCGCGGGGTCGTGGCGGCGAACACGCTGGTCTCGCAGGCGGAGTCGATCCGGACGTTCCGGATCCTGGCGCATCCGTTCAGCGAGGAGCACGGGCTGCTCACGCCCTCGCTGAAGCTGAAGCGGAAGGCGATCGAGCGGGCGTACGCGGCGGAGGTCGCGGCGCTGTACGGCTGAGGTCGCGGCCGGTGTACGGCTGAGGTCGCGGCCGCCGCACTCCCGAGGTCGCGGCCGCTGTACGGCTCACGGGAGCCGACGGAATGCGGGACGGCCGGTGATCGTTGACGCTGGGAGCACCCGAAAACCGAAGAGCCCGTACGACCCGTACGAACGGCGACGACGTAAGGACCCACCCCACGTGAGCACGGACAGCAACGTTCCCTCGGTCACCCTGAACAACGGCGTGCGCATGCCGCAGCTGGGCTTCGGCGTCTGGCAGGTGCCGGACGACGAGGCGACGGCCGCCGTGGCGACGGCCCTGGAGGCCGGGTACCGCTCCATCGACACCGCCGCGATCTACGACAACGAGCGGGGCACCGGCCGTGCCGTCGCCGGGTCGGGGATCGCCCGCGAGGAACTGTTCGTCACCACCAAGCTGTGGAACGGCGAGCAGGGCTACGACTCGACGCTGCGCGCCTTCGACGCCTCCCTCGACAAGCTGGGGCTCGACTACGTCGACCTCTACCTGATCCACTGGCCGGTGCCCGCGAAGGACGCGTACGTCGACACGTACCGCGCGTTCGAGAAGATCCACGCGGACGGGCGCGCGAAGGCGATCGGCGTCTCGAACTTCCTGCCGGAGCACCTGGAGCGGCTGATCGGCGAGACCTCGGTCGTGCCCGCCGTCAACCAGATCGAGCTGCACCCGCAGCTCTCCCAGCGGGAGGCGCGCGACGCGCACGCCCGGCACGGCATCGCGACCGAGGCGTGGTCGCCGCTCGGCTCCGGCAAGGGCCTCCTGGACGTCCCGGCGATCGTCGCGATCGGCCGCAAGCACGGGCGGACGCCGGCCCAGGTGGTGCTGCGCTGGCACCTCCAGCTGGGGAACGTGGTGATCCCGAAGTCGGTCACCCCCTCGCGCATCCGCGAGAACATCGACGTCTTCGGCTTCGAGCTGGACGCCGAGGACCTGGCGGCGATCGCCGCCCTCGACGAGAACCGCCGACTCGGCCCGGACCCGGCGGAGTTCAACGTCGGCGCCTGAGCCCGAGGGGGCCCGGCGGCCGCACCGGCGGGTGCGGCCGCCGGGCCCCCTCCGTAGCCGTGCACGCCGAGTTCGGTCACGGACGCGAAGAGGTGTTCCCGGACCTCCGCGCCGGGCGCGCCCTCGGCGAGGGGCCCGGCGTCGACGGCGTCCATCGCCCGGAGGAGGTCCTTCACGCCCTCCTGCCCGGGGTACGGGTCCCAGCAGGCGCCCATGTGACGGCGGACGCCCTCCAGGAACCGGACGAAGGAGTCCAGGTCGCGGACGAGCGGACCTCGCGGCCGACGCCGCCGTGCTCCTCGGGCAGGGCGCCGAGACGGGCGCGGAGCTCGGCGCGGTCGTGACGCAGGACCCGGGCGGGGTCGTCGAGCAGGGTACCGAGATCGGGATCGGTCACCGGCTCATCGTGCCAGTCGCCCCGCCGGGCGGGGCGTCCGCCGGGACCCCCGCCGTACCCGGGCGCCGGGCGGCTCAGCCCTTGCGGGCGGTGTGCACGGTGTGGGCGGTGAGGTGGAACAGGTCCGTGCGGTGGTGCAGGGACAGCGCGTCGGCCGGGTCGAGCAGCCGGTCGAGCGTCTCCTTGTCGTCGGCGTCGAGCCGGGCGGCCAGGCCGTCCCTGAGGCGCTCGTAGTGGGCGAGGACCAGCTCCCGGACGGCCGGGGACACCGGCGCGGGGACGTCGACGAGGAACGTGCGGGTGCCGGCCGGGGTGAGGCCGGCGGCGGCGAGCAGCGCCCGCCAGTCGTCCGACTCGTCCTCGAAGCCGGGGAGTTCGGCGCGCATCTCGCCGAACCACGCGGTGTGGGCGGCGTCGAGCCGGGCCTCCAGGCCGGGCCTGCCGATCCCGATGTTCCGGGGCAGGTGGCGCCGGGGCAGGCCGCCCTCGACGAGGACGACGAGGCCACCGGGGTTCAGGACGCCGGCGAACTCGGCGAGCGCGGCGCTCTGGTCGCCCATGTGGTGCAGGGAGTTGCCCGCCCAGACGAGGTCGGCCCGCCCCAGGGCCGCGATTCCTTCAGGGAGTTCGGCGTGCAGGGTGGAGACCCGGGCGCCGAGGCCCCGGGCTTCGGCGCGGGTCCGGGCCAGGGCGAGGAGTTCGGGGGCGCCGTCGACGGCGACCGCCTCGGCGGCCGGGAAGGCCTCGGCGAGCAGGCCGGTCACCACCCCGGGGCCGCTGCCGACGTCGAGGATCCGACGGACGCCCTGCACCGGCACGAGGGTGCCCAGCCAGGCGGCGGCCTCCGCGTACGCGGGGCTCGCGATCTCGGCCTGCCGCTCCAGGAGCGAGGCCATCTCGCTCCAGTCGAGGTGGGTGCCGTCGTGGGGGCCGTGACCGTGGTCGTGGCGGGGACCGTGCTGGTGGCCGGGGTGGGAGGCGCGGTGCTGACTCATGGCCCCAGGGTGCGTCGGGGCGGCCGTGAGCGCGAGGAGTGTTGCCGGTCCGGCAAGAAGATCCCGGCCGCTCAGGCGCGGCTCCGGTGTTCCTGCGGGCTGATGCCCCGTACGCGCTTGAAGGCGGCGCTCAGGGCGAACGCGCCGCTGTAGCCGACCCGCCGGGCGACGGACTCGACCGTGGCGTCCGTCTCGCGGAGCAGGTCGGCGGCGAGCGCGAGCCGCCAGCCGGTGAGGTACGCCATCGGGGGCTCGCCGACGAGTTCGGTGAACCGACGGGCGAGCGCGGCCCGGGACGCGCCCGACTTCGCGGCGAGCGAGGCGACGGTCCACGGGTGGGCGGGGTCGTCCTGGAGCAGCCGGAGCGCCCGGCCGACCACCGGATCGGCCATCGCGCGGTACCAGGCGGGGGCCTCGGCCCCCGGCCGGGAGAACCAGGCGCGGACGGCGGCGATGAGCAGCAGGTCGAGGAGCCGGTCGAGGACGACGCTCTGGCCGGGTTCGTCGCGGGAGATCTCCTCGTCGAGGAAGGGCATGAGGGGGCGGTTCCACACGTCGGCGGGCAGGTGCGCCAGGCCGGGCAGGGCGTCGAGGAGCCTGCGGCCGACCTCGCCGTCCATGAGGTAGGTGCCGACGAGGACGGTGGTGCCGCCGTCCGGGGCGTTGCCCCAGGTGCGGACGCCGAGGCGCATGGACTGGGCGAGCGGCTCCCCGGAGAGGGTGGTGCAGCCGCCGTCGGGGCCGATCCTGGCGCGGGGCGGGGCGTCGGGGGCGTGGGCGACGGTGTACGGCTCGGGGCCGCGGGCGACGGCGAAGTCCCCCGCGCGCAGCAGGACGGCGTCGCCGGTGTCGGGGACGATCCAGGCCTCGCCCTCGGTGACGCACATGAGGCAGATCGGGGCTTCGTCCTCGATGCGCACGGACCACGGCGGTTCCATGATCATGCGCAGCAGGAAGGCGCCCTTGGCGCGTGGCCCGTCGAGGAGTCCGGCGAGTGCGTCCATGGGGCGCAAGCGTAGGTCGTCGGCGGGGCGGGCCGAGACGGAGGCGTAGGGAGCCGAGACGGCGGAGCATGGGCGGGCGGGGTTCCGGGCGGGAGTCTTGAGCCATGACGACGCAGACGAACCACACGCCGGACACGCAGAACACTCAGAACGCTCAGAACACGACGATCCTGGTGACGAGCGCAACCGGCAAGACCGGGCGGCGCGTGGCCGAGCGGCTGGCCGCCCGCGGCACGACGGTCCGCGCCGGGTCCCGGAGCGGGGCGACGGTCTTCGACTGGGAGGCCCCGGAGACCTGGGCCCCGGCGCTGCGGGGCGCGGACGCCGCGTACGTGGCCTACTACCCGGACCTGGCCGCCCCCGGCGCGGTCGAGGCGATGGACGCCTTCGGCCGGCTGGCCGCGGAGGGCGGGGTCCGGCGGCTCACCCTTCTCTCCGGACGCGGGGAGCCGGCGGCGGTCCTGGCGGAGGAGGCCCTGCGGGCGGCGGCCTCCGGGATCGAACTCGCCGTCGTGCGGGCCTCGTTCTTCGCGCAGAACTTCTCGGAGGGACTGCTCGCGGAGGGCGTCGCCGAGGGCGCGGTCGTCTTCCCCGCCGGTGACACGGCCGAGCCGTTCGTCGACGCGGACGACCTGGCGGACGTGGTCGTGGAGACGCTGACGGCGGACGGGCACGCGGGGCGGGTGCACGAGGTGACGGGCCCCCGGCCGGTCGGCTTCGCGGAGGTGGCGGCGGAGATCTCCCGCGCCTCGGGCCGTCCGGTGGTCTACCGGCCGGTGTCCGAGGGCGAGTACGCCGGACTGCTCGCCGGGTTCGGGCTCCCGGTCCCCGAGGCGGAGTGGCTCGCGGCGCTGTTCGCGACGCTCCTCGACGGCCACAACGCCTCGGCGACGGACGGCGTGAAGCGGGTCCTGGGCCGCGAGCCGCGCGCCTTCGCCGACTTCGCGGCGGGCGTCTGGGGCGGGCCGGCGGCCTGAGGACCCGGTCCTCCGTTCAGGCGTAGAGCGCGGACAGGGTCCGTACGGTCGCGGCGACGCGGTCGCGGAGCTCCCCGGGCGCGAGGACCTCCACCTCCGCGCCGAGTCCGAGGAAGGTGGCGTGGGCGTGTTCGAGCGATTCGACGGGGAGGGTCGCCCGGGTCCAGCCGTCGGGCTCGGGGGTGCCGCCGGCGGCGAGTGCCCGGGCGGCGGCGCCGGTGAGGCGGGCGGCCCCGCGCGGGGAGATCCGTACGACCGCCTCGTCCCGGTGGAGCCGGCCGTGGAAGTCCTCCTGACTCGCCCGCCAATGGGCGGCGAGGTCGAAGCCGGCCGGGATCTCCGCCTCCTCGTCGGTGACGGCGAGGGCGAGGATCTGGTCGACGCGGTAGGTGCGCGGGCCGGGCCCGGCGACCAGGTACCAGCGCCCGGCCTTGAGGACGAGTCCGTACGGCTCCAGGCGCCGGTCGACGTCCGTGGGCTCCTTCCAGCGCCGGTAGCGGACGTCCAGGACCCGCCCGGCACGGACCGCGTCGGCGACCTCGGGCAGGAACGGGGCCTCGGTGGACTCGGCGTACCAGCCCGGGGCGTCGATGTGGAAGCGGGCCCGCAGCCGGTCGACGTGTGCGCGCAGCGGCGCGGGCAGCGCCGCCCGCAGCTTCAGCTGGGCGTCCGCGAAGTGCGGGCCGAGCCCGAGTTCGTCGGCGGCGACGGGCAGGCCGGCGAGGACGAGCGCCTCGGCCTCCCGGGCGTACAGCTCGGCGAGGCGGTGCCGGTACCCGGGGAGCAGCCGGTAGCCGCCGCGGTGCCCGGCGTCGCCGTACAGCGGCACTCCGGCGGCCTGGAGCGCCTCCACGTCGCGGTAGACGGTGCGGACGGAGACCTCCAGTTCCCCGGCGAGGCGGGCGGCCGTCATCGGACCGCGGGTCTGGAGCAGCAGGAGGAGCGAGACGAGTCGGCCGGACTTCACTGACACACGGTGTCAGTGGAGGGTCCTTACGGTCCAGTCATGGCTTTCGCAGAGAAGAACCTCTTCGTGCTACCGCCGGTGGAGATCGCCGGGCGGCACCTCAAGCGCTACCACGTCACCGCGGACCCGGCGGGCGTCGAGCCGGAGGTGGAGAAGGCGGCGTACGCGCTGCTTCCGGAGCTGCTGCCGGAGCCGGACGGCGCCCCGGCGGCGGGCTTCGTGGTGCTGCACCGGGGCGGCGACAGCGGCGCGTACCTCAACGCGTACAGCTGGGTGTGGGACAACGTGCTCCATTTCGGCGGCGGGGCCGCGGGGCAGCCCGCCCTGGACTGCCCCGACACCGATCCGGCGCGCTTCGTCCGGACCGACCGGCCGTGGATCGGCTGCGTGTGGGAGCTCGCGCCGCTCGAACACGAACGGAGCGCCTGGATACGGCACGTGCTGGCGCCGGAGGCACCGGACCTGGCCGGTTACCTCGGGGACGCGCTGCGCCCGGGCACGACGGGGACGGGGGCGGGCCGGTGACGCACCGCGGCTTCGACTTCCTCGACGGCGAGTGGACCGTCCGCAACCGGCGGCTCGCCGACTTCCTCGATCCGGACAGCGGCTGGGAGGAGTTCGACGGGCACACGACGGGACGGCTGTTCCGGGACGGCCGCGCGCACGTCGACGAGATCGTGTTCCCGTCGAAGGGCTTCAGCGGGCTGACGCTGCGGCTGTACGAGCCGGAGACCGGCGAGTGGACGCTGAACTGGTCCAACAGCCTCACGGGCAGGCTGGATCCCCCGGTGCGGGGCCGGTTCGCGGCCGACGGGACGGGCGAGTTCCACGGCGCCGACGGTTACGCCGGGCAGCCGGTGCGGGTGCGGTTCCGGTGGTCGGGGATCAGCACCCGCACGGCCCGCTGGGAACAGGCCTTCGCGGCCGGGAGCACCGACGCGTGGGTGACGAACTGGGTGATGGAGTTCAGCCGCGCCTGACGAAGCTCGCGAGCCGGTAACGGGGGTCGGCTCGGGGGCGGTCCTGGTCCGGGAGGGCGGCCAGGGCGGCGGCGAGCGTCCCGGTGGTCGCCGGGTCTCCGGTGAACCAGGAGGCGAAGTACCCGGCGCGCAGCTTCCGGGCGGTGTCGCGCGGGGTGCTGCCCTGGCCGTGGCCGGTGAAGCGGGTGCCGGGGGCCGGGTCGAGGCCGTGGGCGGCCGCGTACCCGGTGATCAGGTCGGCGCGGTCGGAGGCCGCGTCGGCCGCGCGGTACGGGCGGAGGACGGCGTCGATGTCGCTGCCGACGTCGTGGGCGGAGTCCTTGTCGACGGTGACGACGAGGACTCCGCCGGGGCGCAGCACCCGGGCCGCCTCGGCGACGACGTCCGCCGCGAAGGGGACGAGGTGCAGCAACCAGACGGCCGCGACGGCGTCCAGGGAGGCGTCGGGCAGCGGCAGCCGCCGGGCGTCGGCGCGTACGGCGCGGCCGGGCGTCCGGCCGGCGGCGGTCCGCGCCATGGCGTGGGCGGCGTCGGCGCCGTAGACGCGCAGGCCGGGCCGGGCGAGGCGTTCGGTGACGAGTCCGGTGCCGCAGGCGAGGTCGAGCAGGGTGCGGGCGGCGGGCGGGACGAGTCGCAGGACGGCCTCGGCGGCCGCCTCGGCGCGGGGCACCCCGCCGCGGGTCCGGTCGTAGTGCGCCGCTTCCGCCTCGTAGTCGAGCACGGTCTCCGTCATGCCCGCGAGCCTAGGCGGGGGTCAGGTCGCGCCGTGGCCGGGGGCGATCCGTTCGACGCGGTCGGCGAGTTCGAAGTCCTTCTCGGTGAGGGCTCCGCCGGCGGAGTGGGTGCTCACGGCGAGGGCCACCGTGTCGTAGCCGAGGGTGAGGTCGGAGTGGTGGTTCAGCTCCTGCTGGATCTGGGCCACGTGGACGACGAGCGCGGTGGCGGCGAAGTGGTCGCCGAGCTCGTAGGTCCGGGTGAGCCGGTCGGCGTCGAGGGACCAGCCGGGGAGCTCCCTGAGGCGGTCCTCGATCTCCTTCTGCGACAGCGGCTGTGTGGGCACGGCGGTGCTCCCTCCGGTCGGGTGACGGGGTGACGGACAGGGGCCCCGGGGGGAAACTACCCGGGGTCCCCCTCTGGGATACCGTCTGGGCATGACAACTGTCGTGACCGACACGGGAGTGGGGCCGCTGCTGCGCGGATGGCGTGAGCGGCGGCGGCTGAGTCAGCTGGAGCTGGCGCTGCGCGCGGACTCCTCGGCGCGGCACATCTCGTTCGTGGAGACGGGCCGCTCCCGGCCGAGCGAGGAGATGGTCCTGAGGCTCGCCGAGCACCTGGAGGTGCCGGTGCGGGAGCGGAACGCGCTGCTGCTCGCGGCGGGATACGCGCCCCGGTACGCGGAGTCGCCGCTGGACGCGCCGCGCCTGGAGACGCTGCGCTGGGGCATCCAGCAGCTGCTCGACGGCTACGAGCCGTACCCGGCCCTGGTGGTGGACGGCACGTACACGGTGGTGGCGGCCAACCGGGGGATCGGGCTGCTGCTCGACGGGCTTCCGGAGCACCTGCTGACCCCGCCGACGAACGCGATGCGGCTCACCCTGCACCCGGAGGGCCTGGCGCCCCGGATCCGGAACCTGCGGGAGTGGCGGGGCCACCTCCTGGCCCAGATGGAGCGTCAGATCGCGCTGGCCCGTTCCGAGCCGCTGCGGGAGCTGTACGAGGAGGTGGCGGCCTATCCGCTGCCCGAGCGGGTCGGTCCGGAGGACCGGCCGGAGGCGGAGCCGTACCCGTACTTCGCGCTGCCGCTGCGGATCGAGCACGACGGCCGGGTGCTGTCGTTCGTGTCGTCGATCTCGACGTTCAACACGCCGATGGACGTGACCGTCGCCGAGCTGGCCATCGAGACGTTCCTCCCGGCCGACCCGGAGACGGTCGCGTACCTGCGCTCGCTCAGCGCGCCGCTGCCCTGAGGGCCGCCCACTGGAGTCCGGCGAAGCCGGCGACGGTGGCCGCCTGCACCGGGGTCCAGAACAGGCCGGCGGTGGTCGGCTCCAGCCAGGCGACGAGGGCGACGACGCTGAGGACGGCCCAGATCACGTTGGCGTCGACGACGAGCTTCACGGCGAGCGCCGGGGGCTGCGGGCGGCTCGCGAGCAGGGCGACGCCCGCGGCGAACGCGGTGAGGAAGAGGCCGAGTTCGAGGAGGAGCCCGGCGTCGACGCCGAGGAGTTCGCCGAGGGGGCCGGAGGCGGTGAGGTAGGCGATCCCGTTGGCTCCGGTGACGACGGCGTCGAGGGCGAGGAAGCGGCGCACCGCGGACCGGGGGCGGGTGGTGCGGGCGGTCCTCAAAGATCGGCGCAGGGCCTGGGACATGGCGGATCACCCTCCAGAGGGGGACGTTCGTGCGGGTGGTGGACCCGGAGCCCGAGCGGAGTGCGCCGCCCGGGTTCCGGTGTCCCCGAGCATGCCGGGCGGCGCGGAGGGGGTCGATTACCCGAGGGGTCATGCCGGGCTGTGGACCATCGCGTCGCCGCTCCCGCCGGTGTGAGTAGTCTTCCCGCCGGGGCGGCCGGAACCGGCGCTCCGAAGGGGGAGGACGCAGATGGTGTGGAACGGACGACGGGCCATGGTGGCCACCGCGGACGATCACAAGGTGACGCCCGCGGAGCTCTTCTTCGACCTGGTGTTCGTGTACGCGATCACCCAGGTCACCGCCCTCATGGCGGCCGCGCCCTCACCGGTGCGGATGGTGGGCGCGATGGTCGTCCTCGCGCTGCTGTGGTGGTGCTGGTGCGCCTTCGCCTGGCTGGGCAATGTGGTACGGGCCGATTCCGGCGCGCTGTTCGGCGTGCTCGTCGTCGTCATGGCCGTCGTCCTGATCGTGTCCCTCGCCGTGCCGAACGTCTTCGCGGAGGCGCCCGGCGGCCTCTCGGCACCGCTGGTGTTCGTGCTCTGCTACGGCGCGGTGCGCGTGCTGCACCTGACCTCGTACTGGCTCTCCAGCCCGGGCGACACCGCGCTGCGGGCGACCCTGCGGCGCACGGCCATGGCGTCCGTGCTGCCGCCGCTGGTGCTGCTGCTCATCGGCTGCGCGTACGACGGCCGGGCCCAGCTCCTGTGGTGGCTGGGGGCGGTGGCCGTCGACTACGGCGGGATCTACGTCACCGGTTCCTCCGGCTGGCGGGTCAACTCCCCCGGGCACTTCGCCGAGCGGCACGGCCTGATCGTGATCATCGCCCTGGGCGAGTCCATCGTGGCGATGGGCGTCGGCGTCGGCGACTTTCCGCTCTCGTACGCCGTGCTCGGCGCCTCGGCCGCCGGGCTGCTGCTCTCGGCCGGGCTGTGGAGGCTGTACTTCCGGCAGCTCGGCGAGGCCGCCGAGCACCGTCTCTCCGCGCTGGACGGCGACGACCGCACCCGCTTCGCGCGGGACGTCTACACCTTCCTGCACCTGCCGCTGGTCGCCGGGGTCGTGCTCTGCGCGCTCGGGATGAAGAAGGTCCTCCAGCAGGTCGCCGACACCGGGCACCACGGCCTCGCCGAGCCGCTGCACGGGGTCGTGGCCTGGTCCCTGACCGGGGGCGTCGGCGTCTATCTGCTGGGCGCCGCCGCGATCGTGCTGCGGACCTCGGGGCGGCGGCCGACCGCCCTGGCCGCGGGCGGGGCGTGCTGCCTGGCGGCGGGCCCGCTGGTCGGCCTCGTCCCGGCCCTGGTGGCGCTCGCGGTCCTCGCCGCGGCGGCGGCGCTCCTCGTGGGGCTGCACTCCAGGCGGGGCGCGCGGGCGTTCGAGGCGGTGGAGGCGGCCTGAGACGAGGGCGCCGGCCCTCCGGAGACGCGCTCCGGG
Source organism: Streptomyces sp. NPDC107498 (assembly GCF_055582805.1). Classification (NCBI taxonomy): domain Bacteria; kingdom Bacillati; phylum Actinomycetota; class Actinomycetes; order Kitasatosporales; family Streptomycetaceae; genus Streptomyces; species Streptomyces sp. NPDC107498. The sequence goes on from NZ_JBVJPE010000001.1 coordinate 484,210, forward strand.
AGGCCGGCGCCGGGGTTCAGCGGAGCGGGTCCTCCCGGCGGGCGGGCGGTTCGGGCGTCCGGGTGGTCGGCTCGGAGGTCCGGGTGGTCGGCTCGGAGGTCCGGGCGGGCCTCGGGGCCCCGGACTCGGGGGCCGTGCGTTCGGTGCGCCGGGCGCGTGAGGCCTCGGCCCGCAGGAGGGCCTGGAGGACGGCGTGGGGGTCGACGGGCATGGCGAAGCTCCTCGTGGTGCGGGGGTGAGGGGGGACTGCGGGGAGGCGGGGCCTCTCAGCAGCGCATCACCACGCACCGGAGCGCGTCGCCGCGCGGGGCGGGAACGGGGGCGGGGGCCGGAGTCCGGTGGTGGCCCCGGGGGCCGTGGGGCCGGGAGCCGGGTCCGAGGGGGCGGAGGCGCGCGCGGTGGGTCCGGGTCCGGCCGGGGAACCCGGCCACGGCACCGGCCGGGTCGTGGGTCTCGCCGCCCGGATCGGAGGCCGGGACGGAGGCCGCGGCGCGCGGCTCGGCGACGGGGAGCGCGGCGGCGGCCCCGGCGCCGAGCAGCGCGGCGAGGACGAGGAGGAGCGCGATCCACCGGTGCCGGCCCCGGGCCGGGCGCGCCCGGCGCCCCGCCGGGGTGGCGGGCGCGGCGGGCGTCTGGTGCGCGGGGCTCACGGAGATCCGTACTGCCCCGCCGGGGGACGGCCGCGGCGCCACCGCTCCGGGATCCGCCCGGGCGGCCTACGCCGGGGCGCCGGATTCACCGCCCCGGCGGTCATCGCCCGGGTCCCGCCCGGCGGACCGGGCGCGGGTCCGGCCCGACCGGCACGACACCCCCTAGGCGGCCGCGCGTTCCTTGCGGGCGGCCATCCAGGCGTACACGAGCACCCCGGCGAAGAGGAACAGCACGCCCTGGTAGACGGCGGCGTAGCCGGAGCCGGCGACCAGCCAGAGGGAGAAGCCGAAGGCGGCGAGGGCGAGGACGCCGTCGCGGGCGAGCCGGGCCCGGGAGACCTTCTCGGACTGGCCGGAGAGCAGGAAGTGGACCTGGGCGGCCGTGGAGAGCAGGTAGGGCACGGTGGCGGTGAAGGTGGTGACGAGGACGAGCGTCTCGAAGACGCCCTTCGTGCCGGCCGTGTAGTTGTAGACCGTCAGGAACGAGGCGAGGACGACGGTGACGAGGACGCCGACCGTCGGCACGCCCCGCCGCTTGACCGTGAACGCCTTCGGGAAGAGTCCGTCGCGGGCGGCCGCGTAGGGGGCCTGGGCGCTCAGCAGGGTCCAGCCGTTGAGGGCGCCGAGCATGGAGACCATGGCCATGCAGGCGACGGCCGCGCCGCCCCAGGAACCGCCGAACATGGCGTTCACGGCGTCGGAGAAGGGCGCGGTGGAGGTGACGAGCCGGTCGTGTGCGACGGTGCCGAAGACGGCGAGGGTGCCGAGGAGGTAGACCGCGGCGGCGCCGAGGGTGCCGAGGACGGTGGCGCGGCCGACGTTGCGGCGGGGGTCGCGGACCTCCCCGGCGCTGACGGCGGCGGACTCGACGCCGAGGTAGCTGAAGAGCAGGATCGCGGCGGAGGCCGAGACGGCGCCGAGCGCGCTGCCCCCGCTCGGGTGGAACGGCCCGAGGTTGGCGCTGTCGAAGAAGAACAGGCCGCCGACGGCGACGAGGATCAGCGGGACGAACTTCAGGACGGTCGCGACGAGCTGCACCGCGCCGACGTAGCGGGTGCCGGCCAGGTTGGCGAGCGCGGGCAGCCACTGGAAGAGCAGGGCGGCGGCGATGGTGGCGGGCTTGGACCCGTGGAGGGGAACGAGGACGTCGAGGTAGCCGACGGCGGCGACGGCGAGGGCGGCGTTGGAGACCCAGGCCGTGATCCAGTACGACCAGGCGGCGAGGAAGCCGGCGAAGTCGCCGAAGGCGGCGCGGGCGTAGACGTAGGGCCCGCCGGTCCGCGGCAGGCGGTGGGCGAGCCGGCCGAAGACGAGGGCGAGGGCGATCGCGCCGAGGGTGAGGACGCCGAAGGCGACGAGGCTGATGGTGCCGTAGGGGGCGACGGAGGCGGGCAGCAGGAAGATCCCGCCGCCGATGATGTTGCCCGTGACCAGGGCGGTCGCGATGGGGAGCCCGAAGCGGCGGGCGTGCCGGTCGGCCGGCGCGGTGTCCGTCTCGGGTCCGCTCTGTGGAGTCGTGGTGGCCGTGCTCATGGGGTGGTGCGCCTTCCGTCGTACAAATCCGGACCATCGTCCGGTAACGGCGAACAGGCATCCAAATCAGTGGTTTTTGTCCTGCGTGACCGGGTCGTCGACCGGAAGAACTGATTCCGACGCGCCCGTGGACGGGGAAATCTCCAGCGGACCCGGCGACCCCGCCCGCCCGAGCGGCACCTGCGGACCCGAGGACTCGCGCAGCCAGCGCCGCAGCACCCGGTGCACCTGCTCCGCCCCGACCAGCTCCTCCCCCGCCCCGACCGGCGGCGACAGGTCCGGCGGCGACAGGAGGAAGGCGCGCGACTGCTCCCCGCCGAGACCGCCGTGCGAGCCGATCTGCTCCTCGAAGGCGTGCACGCTCCCCGTCGCCGGGTCGTACACGGAGTTGACCATGATGTCCGCGACGTGCGGGAAGCCGTCCGTGCGCCGCACCGCCCGCGCCGCGCCCCGCCCGAAGACCGCGAGCGGTCCGTCGTCCGCGAGCTCGGCGACCGGCACCTCCACCCCGTCGCGGGCGAGCACCACCGAGCCGTGCTCGGCGCTCGCCACGAGCACGAAGCCGATGCCCGGATGGTGCGCGAGGGTGCGGAGGAGGGCGGGATGGCGCCGGTCGATCTCCTCCCGGGTCATCCGGTGCGGCACGTCGGGGAAGGAGACGAGCCCCAGGTTGCCCGAGGCCAGGACCACCGGCTCGGAGGGCCGGGCGGGCAGCTCCCGGGCCGTCTCGTCGCTCTCGTCCACCGGCCGGTGCAGCGCGCTGCGCAGCGCGTCCCTGGCCGCGTCCCGCGCCTCCGAACCGCTCCGCGTCCGTCGCACGCGGCGCGGCACCGGCAGTCCGCACCCGGCCCGCACGAGGTCCTTGAGCGTCAGCCCGTACGCCGACTCGAAGGTCTCGCCGGGGCTCTGCCCGTGGTCGGAGAGGAGCACGATCCGGTACGGCCGCGGGGCGTGGTCGGCGACGGTGGCGATGAGCGCGATCGCGCGGTCGAGGCGCGCCAGGACCTGGTCCGTGTCGCGGCCGTGCGGCCCCGAGTGGTGCGCCACCTCGTCGTACGCGACGAGGTCGGCGTAGACGGCGGTCCGCCCGGCGAGGACGTCCCCCATCACGGCGGAGACCACGACGTCCCGCTCGACGACCGTCGCGAAGGCGCGGACGAAGGGGTACGTGCCGCCGCGCGAGACCCGCGGGGTCTCCCGGCGCAGCCGCGCCCGCGTCGACTGGTACACCTCCCGGACGCACTCGGCGACGAGCGATCCGGCGGTGCGGACGGCGTTGGCCGGGTCGGAGAAGTACGCGAAGTAGCCCGCCCGGGAGCGGTTGCGTCGGCCGCGCCGGGCGGCCATCGACAGGACGAGGGCGAGCTGGTCGGCGCCGCCGCTGAAGAGGTTGCCCCGGGAGGCGCCGTCGACGGTGAGCAGACCGCCGTCCCCGGTGCGGCGCACGGCCCGGCGCTGGAGCTCGACGGCGCTCGCCGGGCGGTTGGACACCACGAGCCGGCCGGTGTCCTTCTCGTACCAGCGGAAGGCGGGCACGTCCTCGTTGGAGCCGTGCAGGATGCCGAGCTGGCTGGCGCCGGTCTGGCTGGACCAGTCGGTGCGCCACGGGGTGAGCCGGTGGCCGGCCTCCAGCCACTCCGCGACGGTCGGCATGAGGCCGTCGGCGACGGCGCCGCGCAGCACGTGGTGGCCGACGCCGTCGAGCTGGAGGAAGACCGTGCCGGGCACGGCCGCCGCCGGGTCGCCGGGGTCGCGGGGACGGGTGCGGCCGGTGAGCCGGTAGAGCCGGCGCCGGTAGGCGTCGTCGTCGCGGACGGCGAGGGCCGTGGAGGTGGCGGAGGCGACGGCGGACATGACGGCGGCCACCGCGACGGCGGTCTCGGGGGCGGCGGCGCCGCGCCCGTCGGGGATCAGCCACAGCGCGACGAGCAGCAGCGAGCCGTTGAGGAAGAAGACGAGCAGACCGAGGACGAGCGCGGGGACGAGCAGCAGCGCCCGCACGATCAGCGGCCAGACGAGCGCGCCGAGCAGACCGAACGCGCCGGCGGCGGTGGCGGCGGTGAGGGCGGTCCTGGTGAAGGTGTCGCCGTCGGCGGACTGGAGCTGGAAGTCGGGCAGCAGTCCGGCGAGGAGGAGCATGGTGAGCGTGGACACCGCCCAGACCACGAGCACCCGCGCCAGAGTCCTGCCCGCGGACCGCCAGCGGTCGGCGCCGCCCCATCGCCCGTCACCCACGCCCGCTTCGCCTTTCGCCCGTTTCCTGCCCCCAGCGTGGCACAACGGCCGTGGTCGGCGGGAAGGGCGGAGGCCCGCGCGGAGGAGGGGATGCCGGGAGCCGGTTTCGGGAAGGGGACGTCGGGGGCCGGTTCGGGAAGGGACGTCGGGAGCCGGTTCGGGGCGACGGCCTCAGGAGCCGTCGTATCCGGCGGTGGGCATCGAGAGCCGCCGGTGCACGCCCGCCTTGGCCGCCTTGTCGTACGGAGGTTCGTCAGGTCCGACGGTCTCCACCCGCACGCCGCGCCGCTCGCACTCCGCGCGGAAGCCCGGTACGGAGGTCAACGCGCGGGCCAGGACCCGTTCGTTGGGGGCCACGAAGAGGTCCACCGTCCCGGCCTCCACATCGGCCCAGAGCGCCGCGTGGTCCGGGCGGATTCCGTAGCAGAACAGCTGGCGGGCGAGCACGTACCCCTTGTCGTCGGCCCAGCGGGCACACACCGCGTGCTGGCCCCGCGTGTCGACCAGGAAGGGGTCGCTGTCAAGCTCTTCGAGCGGGGTGAGGCTGGCGATCGCCGCCACCCGAACGTCGTCCATGGACCGACCCTACTGCCGGAAGGTGACGCCCGAACATCCTCCGGAGCGCGCTCCGGACATTTACCCTCGTTACGACAGACGTCTGACGAGACGGACAGCGGAGGGGCGGCATGGCGGTGGAGGTCACCTGGTGGGGGCACGCCACCTGCACGGTCGAGGACTCCGGGGTCCGCTTCCTCACCGATCCGCTGTTCGCGCGGCGGCTCGCGCACCTGCGGCGGCGGCGCGGCGCCCCGCCGCCGCCCGAGGCCGCCCGCGCCGAGGCCGTCCTCGTCTCGCACCTGCACGCCGACCACCTCCACCTCCCCTCGCTCGCCCGGCTCCCCCCGGGGACGCGGGTCCTCGTGCCGCGCGGGGCGCCCGCCGCCGTGCCCGGGCTGCGCGGGCTCGGCAGGAACGGGCTCCGGCTGACCGAGGTGGAGCCGGGCGACGAGGTGACGGTGGAGGGCCTGACGGTGCGGGCCGTCCCCGCCCTGCACGACGGGCGGCGGCTGCCCGTGGGACCGCACCGCTCCCCCGCGCTCGGATACGTCGTCGAGGGCGAGGCGCGCACGTACTTCGCCGGGGACACCGGCCTGTTCGACGGCATGGCGGACGCGGTGGGCCCGGTGGACGTGGCCCTGCTGCCGGTCGGCGGCTGGGGACCGTACCTCGGGCACGGCCACCTCGACGCGGGGCGGGCGGCGGAGGCGCTCGCCGCGCTCGCGCCCGCGGCGGCGGTGCCGGTGCACTACGGCACGTACTGGCCGATCGGGCTCGACGGGGTCCGGCCGCACGAGTTCCACGCGCCGGGCGACGAGTTCGTCCGGCACGCGGCACGGCTCGCGCCGAAGGTGGCGGTCCACCTCCTCGGCCACGGCGCCCGGGTGCGACCGGAGGTCGCGCGGTGATCCCCGGCGTCGCCGGGATGGTCACGGCGGTGCGCGTGCTGCCGCCGGAGTCGACGCAGCAGGCCGTCGGCTATCCCTCGCTGTTCCTGCTCGTGGCGCTCGGCGCGCTGGTGCCGGTCGTGCCGACGGGCGCGATCGTCAGTTCGGCGGCGGTGGTCGCCTTCCACCAGTCCTCGCCGTTCTCGCTGCTCTTCGTCTTCCTGGTGGCGTCGTCCGCCGCGTGCCTCGGCGACACGGCCCTCTACTGGCTCGGGCAGCGCGGGGTCCGCTCCCGCAACGGCTCGCGGTGGCTCGCCGCGCTGCGGTCCCGGGTGACGCCGGAGCGGCTCGCGCACGCGCAGGAGCGGCTCGACGCGCACCAGGTGTCGGTGCTCGTGCTGTCCCGGCTGGTGCCGGCCGGACGGATCCCGGTCATGCTGGCGTGCCTGCTCGCCCAGATGCCGCTGCGCCGCTTCGTGCGGGGGGACGTGGCGGCGTGCCTGGCGTGGACGGCGACGTACCAGCTGATCGGGATCCTGGGCGGTTCGCTCTTCCCCGAGCCCTGGCAGGGCGTGGTCGCGGCGGTGGGCCTGACGGTGCTGGTCAGCGCGGTCCCGGCGCTGTGGCACCGGGCGCGGGGCGCTCACCGGGAGGCCACGCCGGTGCGCCGGCACCGCGAGGTCCCGCCCGGCGCGTCGGGGCACGAGCACCGCGGGAGCCCGCCCGGCGCGTCAGGGCACGAGCACCCGTGAGGCGCCGACCGGCAGGTCCCACAGGTCCTCGCGGGGCAGACCGGCCTCCTCCCAGGCGGCCCTGACCCGGGTGAGGGGTTCGAGGACCGGCTCGGAGGACAGCGCGAACGTGGCCCAGTGCATGGGCGCCATCCGCCGCGCGCCGAGGTCCTGGTGGGCGCGGACCGCCTCCTCGGGGTCGGTGTGGACGTCGCTGAGCCACCAGCGCGGGTCGTACGCGCCGATCGGGAGCAGCGCCAGGTCGATGCCGGGGTAGCGGTGGCCGATCTCGGCGAACCAGTGGCCGTATCCGGTGTCCCCGGCGAAGTGGATCCGGCGCCCGGCCCGGTCGGTGAGGATCCAGCCGCCCCACAGGGAGCGGCAGGTGTCCAGGAGGGTGCGCTTGGACCAGTGGTGGGCGGGGACGAAGTCGAAGCGCACGCCGTCGAGTTCGGCCGCCTCCCACCAGTCGAGCTCGGTCACGCGGCTGAACCGGCGGCGGGTGAACCAGCGGCCGAGTCCGGCCGGGACGAAGACCGGGGTGTGCCGGGGCAGCCGCTTGAGGGTGGGGCCGTCGAGGTGGTCGAAGTGGTTGTGACTGATGACGACGGCGTCGACGGTCGGCAGGTCCTCCCAGCGGACCCCCACGGGGGTGAGGCGGGCCGGCGTGCCGAAGATGCGGCGGGACCAGACCGGGTCGGTGAGGACGGTCAGTCCGCCGACGCGCAGGACCCAGCTGGCGTGCCCGGCCCAGGTGACGGCGAGGGTGTCGGGTCCGGCGGGCGGCAGCGGGCCGGGCTCGAAGGGCAGCAGGGGGACGTCACGGAGACCCTCGGGGCGGGGGCGCACGGCTCCTTCGCGGGCGAAACGGGCCAGGGCCCGGACACCGGGGAGGGGCGCGGTGAGCCGGTCGGCGAAGGTGCGGGGCCAGTCCTGGCGCAGCCGTCCGACGGGCTGGAGGAGGGGCGCGGAGGGCTCGGCCGGACCGGGGTGGGGCGGGGCCGGGGCCTGTCCGGCCCGGGCGGGGGGTGCCGTCCGTTCGGTCATCTGCGGGCTCCGTTCCGCTCGGCGCTTCGTACGGTGGCAGGGGGGCGTCGAAGTGCGTCCGTGGTCACCGGAGTTCCTCCAGGGCCCCTCCGAACTCCCCCAACGCACGCTTCACGTGGGGCAGTTCCACGGGATCGGATACCCCGATCGCCTCGGCGCGCTCCTCCTCGGTGGCGCCCAGGAACATTCCGGTGCCGAACCTGACGCGCAGCGCGCCGAGTTCGTCGCCGAAGCGGTGGCCGCCGGTCGCCGGGGTGCCGAGCCGCGCGGTGAGGTGGCTCTCCAGTTCCAGGGAGTCGGTGACGCCCCGGGCGGCGAGTCCGGGGCGCAGCGGCCCGAGGTCGGCGTAGAGGTGGCGGCCGGCCTGCGGCGGCCGGGCCAGGGCCCCGGCGGCGAGGACGGTGCGGTGCGCGGCCCCGGCGAGCCGCCCGTGGACGGCGGCGGCGCGCCGGGCCCGCACGGTGACGTCCTCGGGTTCGTCGAGGGCGTGGGCCACGGCGGGGGCCACGGGCCCGGGGACGAGGGCGCCGAGGGCGGTGAGCACGTCGAGGACGCGGGCCCTGCGGTCGGTCCAGCGGTCGGCGCGGGACGGGTCGGTGGGCGGGAAGCGGGCGACGGCACAGGGCCAGGCGGCGGGGGTGAGGGCGCCGCCGAGGTCGACGAGGACCGTGACGTCGTCGGGGCACATCTCGGCGGGGCCGAGCAGCACGGTGCCGCCCGGCTGGTGGAGGGTGTCGCGCCAGGTCTCGTCGCTGATGACGTGCAGGCCCTCGGCGACGGCCGCCTCGCAGGCCTCGCGGACGAGCTCCGGCGGGGCGACGGTGGCGGTGGGGTCGTCGGCGACGGAGAGCAGCACGACCCGGGGGTCGCCGCCCTCGGCGCGGATCCGGCGGACGGTCTCCAGGAGGGCGTACGGGTCGGGGACGCCGCCCGCCTCGGCGGGCGTGGGCACGTGGTAGGCCGGGCGGCCGAGGAGCCGGGCCTGCGGGGTCCACCAGGCGGGGCAGGGACGGGGCAGCAGGAGGTCGCCGCCGTGGGCGGCGATCAGGGCCAGGAGGAGCGTGGGGGCGCCGGGTGCGGCCACCACGTCCTCGGGGTGGGTGCGCAGGCCGCGCCGCCACCAGTAGCCGGCGGCGGCCTCGCGCAGGACGGGCCCGCCGCCGGGCGGCTCGGGGGCGGCCCGTCCCGCGGCGGCCGCGAGCAGCTCGGCGAGCCCGGGCAGGACGGGGAGGCCGGTGTCGGGTGCGGGAGGTCCGTAGCGCACCGGGCCGCGGCCTTCCGGAGCCGTCTGCCGCATGTCCCGCACCTCCTGAGCGCGCGGGGGCGCCGGACGGGCACCCCCGTGCCCTTTATACGAAGTTTCTACGCTTTTCGCTCCTTCAGGCGACGGTGGCCGGGTGACGCACGCCCCCGTCGGAGGGCCCCGGGCGATGTGCGCCGCCCGCTCCGACCGGGCGGCGGGGGCGGTGGCGCGGGAGGGCGGCGCGACCCGCCGGGCGGCGCAGGGGCCGCCGTTTCCGGCGCGCTCGACCAGGGCCGTACGGGTGGCGGCGGGCGGGCCCCGCGGCTGCCCGCGGGTGGAGCGGGCCGGGCCCCCGGGGCGAGAATGTCGCATGCCGATACGTGAAGCGCTTCCCGAGGACGCCGCGGCCCTCGCCGCCGTGCACGTCCTGTCCTGGCGGGCCGCCTACCGCGACCTGCTCCCCGGCCCGTACCTCGCCGCCCTGGACGTCGAGGAGCGCGCCGACGCGTGGCGCGCCCGCCTCGCGGCACCGGACCGGCCCACGGTGCTGGTGGTGACGGGGGACGACGGCCGGCCCGTCGCCTTCTCGTCCTTCCGGCCCTGGCCGGACGGGGAGTTCGAGCCCGGGAGCACGGCCGAGCTGGCGGCGCTGTACGCCCTGCCGGAGGTCTGGGGCACGGGCGTCGGGCGGGCGCTCGTGTCGGCGTCCACCGAGGCGCTCGTCGCGGCCGGGTTCCGGGCGGCGGCGCTGTGGGTGTTCGCGGGCAACGCACGGGGGCGGGGGTTCTACGAGGCCGCGGGCTGGCGACCGGACGGGACGGTGGTCCGGGAGGAGACGGGCGGCCGGGTCCTGGAGGAACTCCGGTACCGACGGGACCTGTTCGCCTGAACAGCGGTTGTCCACATGACAAGACGCAGGTCTCATCATTCGATCACGCCGCGTACGGTGGAGGCACGCACCCACACCGAGGGAGTCGCTTCGATGACGCACGCCTCCGCGCAGCCCGCGGCCTCCGAGACCGCCGTCTACACGCACGGCCACCACGAGTCGGTCCTGCGCTCGCACAGCTGGCGGACCGCCGCCAACTCCGCCGCCTACCTGCTGCCCGAACTGCGCCGGGGACTGGACGTCCTGGACGTGGGCTGCGGGCCCGGCACCATCACGGCCGATCTGGCCGCACTGGTCGCGCCGGGCCGGGTCACCGGGGTCGACGCCGCCGAGGACGTACTGGCGAAGGCCCGCGAGGCCGCCGCCGAACGGGGCCTGACGAACGTCGGGTTCGCGGTCGCCGACGTCCACGCCCTGGACTTCCCCGACGACTCCTTCGACGTCGTCCACGCCCATCAGGTGCTCCAGCACGTCGGCGACCCGGTCCAGGCGCTGCGCGAGATGCGCCGGGTGTGCCGGCCCGGCGGCGTCGTCGCGGCCCGCGACAGCGACTACGGCGCCTTCGCCTGGTTCCCCGAACGGCCCGCCCTGGACGGGTGGCTGGACCTGTACCACCGGGTCGCGCGCGCCAACGGCGGCGAACCGGACGCGGGACGGCGGCTGCTCTCCTGGGCCCGGCGGGCCGGTTTCACCGAGATCACGACGACGGCCGCCACCTGGTGCTTCGCCACCCCCGAGGAGCGGGACTGGTGGAGCGGCCTGTGGGCGGACCGTACGACCGCTTCCGGTTACGCCGGCCTGGCCGTGGCCGGCGGGCACGCGACCGCCGCCGAGCTGGCGTCGATCGCGGAGGCCTGGCGGGAGTGGGGCGGGCAGGAGGACGCCTGGTTCATGGTCCCGCACGGCGAGATCCTGTGCCGGGTGTCCTGACGCCCCGCGACGGAACCGGACCGCCTCGGCCCTAGAAGAAGTCGTGGAATCCGAGGCAGTCCGGGTCCTGGAAGGGGCAGCTCGGATGCGGGGCGCGGTCCGGCTCCGGCGGGGCGGGATCGGGTTCCGCGGAGCCGGCCGCCGGCGGCGGCAGCTCGAACCCGCCGCACAGGCAGCCGCCGCAGGCGCCGGAGAACCGGGGCTCGGCATGGCGGAAACGCGGATGCCCGCACCGGCACTCGGCCGTCGCCCAGGACGCCATCTCCGGACCCCCGTCCCTCCGCACCCCGTCACACGGGCCGCGCCCCGGGAACCCTGCCCCGGAGTCCGTGCCCCGGGGGCCCTGACCCACGGACCCCGACCCGCGGTCCACGGTACCGCCGCCCGATGCCCTCCCGTCAGCTCGGGCGCATCCTGAACTCGTAGACGTCCGGCAGGGGTTCGTCGGTGAGCTCCGCCCACAGCTCGCCCGGGATCCCGGCGCCCTCGCGCAGATCGGCGACCTCGAAACCCGCTTCGAAGACGGCGCGGGCCCGCAGTGCGGGGAGGGGGTTGTCCGGACCCCACGGGGCCGCGGGCAGCGTCAGTACGGCACGTCGCACGGTCGTCATCGATCCATGGAACACGCCGGAGCCGGTCCTGACCAGGGGTTCTCCGTGTCAGGCTTCGGCAAAGCCACCCGGGGGGCGGGTGCCCGGATATTCCCGGCGGGGGCGGTGCCCGCCGCCGTAGTGTGGAGGGTCGGCCCGCCCGCCCGGGCGGGGAGCCAGGGACGCAGGGAGTACGAGGAATGGGCACGCAGCACACCTACCGGGTCATCGTGCGCGGCACGTTCGACGGTCTGTCGGAGGAGAGCCGGGCCCGGCTGCTCGCCGAGGTGGACGCGCACGGGCTGACGGCGATGCAGTTCACGGAGGAGGGCTCGCTGGCCTACGACCGGACGCTGAAGCACTTCTCGTACCGCATGGTCGTCGTCTCGGACGCCGAGGACGGCGACGAGATGGCGGGCGCGATCGCGGAGGACCGGGTGGAGAGGGCGCTCGGCGAACTGGGCCACGGGCACAAGGCGCTGCGCTCGACGGTGACGGACCTCGACACGATGAAGATCAACTACAAGCGCTAGGCGGTTTCGTCCTCACCGCTCCGCCCTCGCCGCCGGGCGGACCGCCGTCCCCGTCGTCTTCGTGCCGAGGACCTTCCCCTCGGCCGAGGGCGGGGCGGGCCGAGGAATGAGGCCGGATTCGCCCTCCGGAGCCGAATCCTCCACCGGCATCCTTCTGGTCCATGACACTCAAGAAGCGCATCGCTGCCGTGACGGCCTCGCTCGCGGCTTTCGCGAGCACCGTACTCGTCCTGGCGCCCAGCGCCTCCGCCGTCTCCTGGAACGGCTGCACCTACCCTCAGGTCTGCTTCTACCAGAACGTCGACCGGTGGAACGCCGGGAACCCCAACGCCCGGTACCAGGACATCACGTCCGGCTACCAGAGCCTCAGCACCGCCGCTCGCGGAGCCAACTACGTGTACAACACCCGCAACGACGACGTCGCCTGGCTGCGCTACACCGAATACGGCGAGACCAGGTACACGTGCCTGGCCCCCAACTCGATGGACAGCTTCGACGCGGAGGAGACGCTCACCGGCATCAGGATCAGCCCGGCGTCGCACTGCTGATCGGCCGGGCCTCGAAGGACGGCTTCGCGTTCCGCCCGGTCTCCTCCGGCCGTACCCGGTCGGGCGCGGTGATCGCCCAGCGTTCGTGGTCCCGCCAGGCCCCGTCGATGTGCAGCATCGCGGGCGAGAAGCCCTCCAGGCGGAAGCCGGCGCGGCGGACGAGAGCGCGGGAGGCGGTGTTGCCGGGCTGGATGTTCGCCTCCAGGCGGTGCAGTCCCATGGGGCCGAAGGCGTGCTCCAGGACCAGACCGAGGGCCTCGGTGAGGAGCCCGCGTCCGGCGGCGTGCGCGAAGGCGCCGTAACCGAGGGCGCCGCTGCGGAACGCGCCGCGGACGATGTTGTTGATGTTGACGAAGCCGGCGATCCCGCCGCCGTCGGCGTGCTCGCAGACCAGGAAGCCCGCGCGCGCCGGGTCATCGATCAGCACGCCCGCGTAGGCGGTGTACGCCTCGGTCGTGCACGGCGGGAAGAGCCAGGGCCGGTGGAGCTCCCGGCTCTCGCGGGCGCGGGCGGTGAACTCCTCGGCGTCGGCGAGCGAGAAGGGACGCAGGCCCACACGGGGCCCGACGGCGAGGCAGGCGGCGGGTTCGTCGGACATGCGGCCAGGTTATGCGGGGCGGGGACGGGGGCGCGGGCTTTCGGCGGCGGGCACGGACGCGGGCGCAGGCATGGGAGCCGCCGGGGGGGCACGGGGGCCATCGGGGACGCGGGGGCCGCCGGGGCGCGGCGGGCGCCGGGGCGCGGGGCGTCAGCGGCGGGCGTCGCGGACGCGGGGCGGGCAGGTCTCGCCCTTGCGCACGACTCCGATCATGACGGTGGTCCGCCGGTCGAGGAGCGTGCCCGCCGCCGGGTACTGGGTGCAGACCTCCCAGTACGGCGGCCAGAGCACCCGCCGGTCGCGGCCGCTCACGTCGTGGACGTCGAGGCGGGTCCGGCGGTCGAGCCGGGTGAAGACCCGCCACAGCCCCCGGCCCAGGAAGTCCGGCACCGGCCGCGTCCCGGCGGCGTCGTCCGGCACGGCGGCACCGTCCGGCACGGCGGCGTCCTCCGCCGAGGAGACGGCGACGGCCGCGAGCGCCAGGAGCGCGCCGGCGCCGACGACGGCGGCCCGCCTCACTTCCGCCTCCGGGCCGCGAGGTGGTGGCCGCGGCCCGCGCCGAGGAGGGCGGTCGCGAGCAGCGCCACGTGGAGCGGCAGGACGACCTCGGGGACCAGCGGGCGGATCTCGGCCTCGCGGGTGTTCTCGAAGACGAGGACCAGGGCGAGGGCCGCGACCGCGACGCTCGCGATCCGCCCGGGGGCGAGGGCTCCGGCCGCCCGGGACGTCCCCCCGCCCGTTGTCCGTGGCGCCTGCTTGGGACTCATGCCCGGCCCTCTTCTCCGTCGTGCCGTCGGCCGTACCCGGCCACAGCCGTGGGACCAGAATGGGACGCGCGGCGCCTCCCCGTGACGGCGAGCAGAGCCGTACGGGTGACTTGTCAGACAACGTGGGCCGACTACCGTGGTGCGAAGACCGGCGGAGAACGAGCCGGGGACGAGACGAGGAGGGGCCGTGGCGGTCAGCGGACAGCGGCGGCGACCGGTCGTGGCGCTCTACGAGCGGATCGCGGACGCCGTCCACGACGGCACCTATCCGCCGGGCTCCACGCTCCCCTCCGAGCCGAAGCTCGCCGCCGAACTGGGCGTCAGCCGGCCGGCCCTGCGCGAGGCGCTGCTGCTGCTCCAGGAGGACGGCGTCCTCACGGTGCGGCGCGGGGTGGGCCGCACCGTCAACGACCGGCCTCCCCGGCGCGGCTTCGAGCACGTCCAGCCGCTGGAGGAGCTGATCGGCGCGGGCGCCCCGCTGCGGGTGCGGGCGCTGCTCAGGACCGTCGAGGAGCCGACCGACTTCACCACCCAGCACCTGCTCGCGCCCGCCCGCGCCGAGCTGCGGTTCTGGGAGTCCGTACTCAGCGGGGAGGGCGCGGCGGCGGCCCTGAGCCACGAGTGGGCGGCGCCCGTCGGGCTGCTCGACCGGGTGCACCCGGAGTTCGCGCGGGCCCTGCGGGCGGCGGAGGCGGCCCCGGGCGCCGGCGGTGCGGTCTCGATGCTGGCGGTGCTGGTGGGGGCCTCGCGGGAGACGGCCCTGAGCGCGCACAGCGGGATCACGGCGACGCTGCTCGGGCGGCGGCGCGGCGATCAGCTGGGGCGCCCGGCGGACACCCCCGCCGTCCTGGTCACCCAGGTGGTGCGGGTCGGCGAGACGCCGGTCCTGGCGGCCAAGCACATGCTTCCGACGGGCACGCCCGCACTGCCGGTGCTGCAGTCGTACTGAGCGGCCCGCCCACCCCGCCCCGCCCCGGCCCGGCCCCCGAGCCCCCGGCTATCGCGCCCCGCCCGCGGTGGCGGCGCGCGCTCGTCGGCCGTCCCGTACCGGCCCTGTCAGGGGCGTCACAGCACCCCGTGCGTCCGTGGCGTACACTTCCCCGCCATGCACTTGTCTGACAACCCCGCCACGCCTGCCGCCGCCACCGTCTCCGAGTGGATCCGCCGGGCCCCCAAGGCCGTCCTCCACGACCACCTCGACGGCGGGCTGCGCCCCGCGACCATCGTCGAGCTGGCGCGGGAGTGCGGCTACACCGCCCTGCCGACCGAGGACCCGGCCGAGCTCGCGGTCTGGTTCCGGGACGCCGCCGACTCCGGTTCGCTGGAGCGCTACCTGGAGACCTTCGCCCACACCTGCGCGGTCATGCAGACCCGCGAGGCGCTCGTGCGCATCGCGGCCGAGTGCGCCGAGGACCTGGCGGCGGACGGCGTCGTCTACGCCGAGATCCGTTACGCCCCCGAGCAGCACCTGGAGGGCGGCCTCACCCTCGACGAGGTCGTCGGGGCGGTGAACGACGGCTTCCGCGAGGGCGAGCGCCGGGCCGGCGGCCGGATCACGGTCCGCACCCTCCTCACCGGCATGCGCCACACCGACCGCTCCCTGGAGATCGCGGAGCTCACGGTCGCGCACCGGGACAACGGCGTGGCCGGCTTCGACATAGCCGGCGGCGAGATCGGCAACCCGCCGGCCCGCCACCTCCCCGCCTTCCAGCACCTGAAGCGGGAGAACTGCCACTACACGATCCACGCCGGCGAGGCCGTCGGCGCGGAGTCGATCCACGAGGCCGTGCAGGTCTGCGGCACCGAGCGGATCGGCCACGGCGTGCGGATCACGGACGACATCGCCGAGGACGGCACGCTGGGCCGGCTCGCCTCGTACGTCCGGGACAACCGCATCGCCCTGGAGGTCTGCCCGACCTCCAACCTCCAGACGGGCGCCGCGAAGGACTACGCCTCGCACCCGATCGACGAGCTGCGCCGGCTCGGCTTCCGCGTCACGCTCAACACCGACAACCGGCTGGTCTCCGGCACCACCATGAGCGAGGAGTTCCAGCACATGGCGGACGCGTTCGGGTACGGCCCCGAGGTCTTCGAGGAGTTCACGGTCGCCGCCCTGGAGGCCGCCTTCCTGCCGCTGCCGGAGCGGCAGCGGCTGATCGACGAGGTCGTCCGCCCGGGGTACGCGGCGCTGTAGAGACCCGCGGGCCTGTGGGCCCGTGGGCCTCAGCCGACCCTTCCCCCGCCCACCAGGGGAAGGGAGAGCGTCCCCGTGGACTCGGGGGCGCTGACGACGGTCACCGGCTTGACGCCCCGGTTGCCGGAGTACGCGGTGTCGCTCGCCGCGACGACGAACTCCAGCCGGTGGCCCGTCTCGTACCGGTGGACGATGCCCGGCAGCTCGACGGTGAAGGAGCGGGTGACGTCCGGTACGCGTACCGGTGCGACCAGCCGGTTGACCAGGGTCTTCGTCCCGTCGGGCGCGACGTCGTAGAGCTTGGCGAAGAGGACGAGCTTGTCGGCGGCGTCGCCCGAGTCCTGGACGCGCTCGGTCGCCGGGGACACGACCCGGAGGGTCGCCCTCGGCGCGCCGACGAGGTCGACGGGCGCGGCGAGCGGAGCGCTGGTCCAGCCGAGGTAGGTGCCCGGGGTGTCGTACGGCCGGGGGTCGGGGAGCCCGATCACGCCGGCGAGCGAGGACTCGGAGTGGCTCGTCGGGACCAGCCAGTTGCCGTACTGCCGGGAGCCCCGGGCGACCTTCGTACGGTTGTCGACGAGCTTGCCGTCGCCGGAGAGGTACAGCTTCTGGCTGAGCGCCGGGACCCGGTCGGCGGTGCCGTAACCGCCCTGCCCCTCGCGGTACCAGGCGAAGGCGGGGCCGGTGTCCGCGGCCGCGTTCTTCCGGAGGTGGCGGTCGAACCAGGCGAGGACGCGCTGCCCGACGTAACTCCCCTCGGGGTCGCCGAGGTCGAGTTCGCCCGGCTTCTGCCCTCCGCTGTGGCCCCAGGACTGCCAGATCATCCGGGTGTCGACGCCGCGCTCGCGCAGCCGGTCGTAGGTGGCGCGCGCCTCGTTGAGGTTGAACAGGCTGTCGGACTGGCCCTGGACGATCAGGGTGGGGGCGGTGATCCGGTCCAGGTAGGAGACCGGTGAGACGCTGCGGGCGTAGGCGAGCATCTCCTCGGTCTCGGCGGCCGGGTAGCGGCCGGAGTTGAGGAGCCTCACGGTGTCGCAGGCGTCGGTGACGAAGTGCAGGCAGCCGAGGGAGTTGATCCGGCTGGGGTCGAGGGACGGGGCCAGCAGGGGCTGTCCCTCGCCGATGAGGTAGAAGCCGTTGGCCCACTGCCACTTGAAGACGCCGGGAGTGTCCCGGTCGGCGGCGTTGGGGGCGAGCGAGTACGCGAGGTCGTTCCAGGTGATGAGGGGGACGAGGGCGTCGATGCGGGGATCGACGGAGGCGGCCGCGAGTTGTACGGCCCCGCCGTAGGAGCCGCCGATCATGCCGACGCGCGGATCCCCCGCACCGTCCCGGGTGACGAAGTCGGCGCGGGTGCCGTCGTCGGCGGCCCGGGTGCCGGCGAGGAAGTCGACGAGGCGGGCGGCGGCCCGGCCGTCGGTCTCCGGGGCGTCGAGGGAGATCAGGCAGCCGGACTTCCCGAAGCCGAGGCCCGAGTAGACGAGGCCGACGTAGCCGCGCTCGGCGAAGGCCTTGCCGATCGCGGCGGTGGAACCGTCGCTCTTGCTGCCGCCGAAGCCGTTGGTGGCGAGGACGGCGGGCGCGGGGTGGGCGGCGTCCGCACCGGCGGGCCGGTAGAGGTCGGCGTCGACCGCGCAGCTCCGGCCGCCCGCCTCCACGGTGAACCGGAGCGGGGTGACGGTGTACGCGCCGGAGCCGGCCCCGGCTTCGGCGCCCGCCCCGGCTTCGGCGCCGTTCGCGGGCGCGGCCAGGGCGAGCGGCGCGGCGAGCGCGGCCGCGCCGGCCACGAGCGCGAGGACCTTGCGGGAGCGGGGCACGGCACGGGACACGAGGACCTCCACGCTGAGGACGATGCCGGGAACCCGAACACCTACCGACTGGTAGGTACTCGGGCAGCGCCCATGCTGTGACACGTGTCATAAGCCCGTCAACGCGCCGGACGAAGGTTGTTGACGGAGATTCGGTGAAGGCGGTGCTCCCCGCGTCGGCGGTCGGGTCCCGCGGGCCTCCGTCCGCCCTCCGATGGGAGAATGACGGCATGACAGGCGCTGAGGAGTTCAGACCCGAATCGGAGCGGGTGACGCGCGTCCTGCGCGATCAGATCATCGACGGGACCCGGGCCCCCGGCAGCAGGCTGGTGGAGCGCGAGATCGCGGCCGAGCTGGACGTGAGCCGGCTGCCCGTCCGCGACGCCCTGCGGGATCTGGTCGCGGAGGGCCTGGTGACGCCCCGCCCGCGCACCTGGGCGGTGGTCCGCGAGTTCACGGCGTCCGACATCGCGGACCTCGGCGAGGTCAGGTCCGCCCTGGAGATCCTCGGCTTCCGGCTCGCCGCGCAGCGCCGCACCCGGGCGGGGCTCGCCAAGCTCCGCGCCGACCTCGACGCCGAGCTGGCGGCCGCGGCCAAGGGCGACGGGCAGGCCGCCCGGCGGGCGGCCGCCGACTTCCACGAGACCGTCACGGAGCTGGCCGACAACGCCCTGCTCAGCGAACTCAACGCGACGCTGCGCAGCCGGATGCGCTGGCTGCTCGGCCAGCACGACGACTTCACCGTCGTCGCCGAGGAACACGCGGAGCTGTACCGGGGAATCGAGGCCCGGGACGTGGAACGCGTCGAGAAGTTGGCCCTGCGCCATCTGGAGACGAGCCGGGACGAGGCTGCCGCGCACCAGCACAGGGCGGCGCCGGAGTAGGACCGCGGCCCACGCGGAGTGCGCGGCACGACGGACCGCCGCCGCCCGGCCGTGACGGCACGCCCCACCGCCCTCCCGGCCCGAGCCATAGACGCGGCCGGGGCGGGGCCGAGGCCGGACCGGGGTCGGACCGGGGTCGATGACGGGCCGGTTCGGGGCCGACGCCAGGCCGGGGCCGGGCCCGGGCCAGGCGGGCAGCGCCGGACGGGCCTCGTCGGTGCGTCGGCGTCGGCCGCGCACGCTCCCGCTCAGCGCAGGGCCGGTGCGTCCAGGGTGAGCGTGCCCGTGTCCGCGTCGAGTGCGGCGGGCACCCCGAGCGGCAGGGTCAGCGCGGTCGTGCCGTGCCCGAAGCCCATCTCCTCCACGACCGGCACCCCCAGGCCTCCGAGCCGGTCGGCGAGGACCGCCCGCACCTCCTCGTACGGGCCGCACTCCTCCCAGGAGCCGAGGCCGATCCCCGCGACCCCGTCGAGCAGGCCGGAGCGCAGCAGTTGGGTGAGGATGCGGTCGAGGCGGTACGGCTCCTCCCCCACGTCCTCCAGGAGCAGCAGCCCGCCGCGTGCCGACGGGCGCCCGTACGGGGTGCCGAGGTCGGCGGCGAGGAGGCTGACGCAGCCGCCGAGCGTCACGCCCCGGGCGCGGCCGGGCACCAGGGCCCGTGCCGTCTCCAGGCCGAGCGTGAGGACGGTCTCGGGCTCGAAGAGGGTGGCCCGCAGCGACTCCCGGGTGCGCGGGTCCGACAGGAACGTCCCGGCGGCGACCATCGGTCCGTGCAGGGTGGCGAAGCCCGCGCGGACGGCGAAGGCCTCGTGCAGGGCGGTGACGTCGCTGTAGCCGACGAACGCCTTGGGGCCGGCCGCCCGTATCGCCGCCCAGTCGACCAGGTCCACCATGCGCTGGGCCCCGAACCCGCCGCGCGCGCAGAGCACGGCGGAGACCGAGGAGTCGCACCAGGCCTCGGTCAGATCGCGGGCACGCGCCCGGTCCGCGCCCGCGAGGTGGCCGAGCGTGGGGTGGGTGTCCAGGACGTGCGGGGCGACCACCGGTTCCAGGCCCCAGTCGCGCAGGACGTCGAGTCCGGCCGTGAGCCGTTCCTCGGGGACGGGCCCGCTGGGGGCGACGACGGCGACCCGTGCCCCGGGCCTGAGCCGCTCGGCCCGGGCCAGGGGCTCGACGGCGGAGGACGGGCCGGTCACGTGCGGTACTCCAGGTCCGGCACGTCCGTACGATCGATGCCGAAAGCCCGTACGTACAACGCGAGTTCGGCCTCCAGGGCCTGGATCACGGTGTCGTCCCTGCGGAAGCCGTGCCCCTCCCCCTCGAAGGCGAGGTAGGCGTGCGGGACGCCCCGGCCGGCCGCGCGGGCGAGGAGGCGCTCGGCCTGCGCGGGCGGACAGATGACGTCGTCGAGGCCCTGGAGCAGCAGGAAGGGGGCCGTGACGCGGTCGACGTGCTCGATCGGCGAGCGCTCCTTGTAGCGGGCGGGCACCTTGTCGAGCGGTCCGATCAGCCCGTGGAGGTACTGGGACTCGAAGTCGTGGGTCTCGTCGGTGGCCCAGGCGCGCAGGTCCAGGACGGGGTAGATGATCGTGCCGCAGGCGTACACGTCGGTGGAGACGAGGGACGCGGCGGCGGTCCAGCCGCCCGCGCTGCCGCCGCGCACGGCGAGCCGTGCCGGGTCGGCGGTGCCCTCGGCGGCGAGCGCCGTCGCGACGGCCGCGCAGTCCTCGACGTCGACGACGCCCCACTGCTCGCGCAGCCGCTCCCGGTACTCGCGGCCGTAGCCGGTCGAACCGCCGTAGTCGACCTTGGCGACGCCGATGCCCCGCGAGGTGAAGTAGACGGTCTCCAGGTCGAGGGCGAGGGGCGCCCGGCCGGTGGGGCCGCCGTGGGCCCAGACGACGTAGGGCGGCAGCTCGCCCTCGGGGCCGGTGAGACCGGGGTGGTGCGGCGGGTGCACCTGGGCGTGGATCTCCCGCCCGCCCGGTCCGGTGAAGGTGCGGATCCGGGGCTCGGGGAGGTACGCGGGGTCGACGGCGTCGGTGTGCGCCGCACCGACCACACGGCTGCGGCCGGTGCGGGTGTCGAGCTCGACGAGCTCGGCGGAGCGGTGCGGTCCGGCGGCGACGCCGACCACCCGGGTGCCGTGTCCGGCGAGGGTGGCGGCCCAGTCGGTGCGGGGTCCGCCGGCGTCGACGAGGGCGCGGCGCTCGGGGTCGAGGATCCCGAGGGCGGTGGTCCCCTTGCCGTGGACGACGGCGATCAGCCCGTTCTCCAGGGGGGTGAACCAGCGGAGCCCGAGCTGCCAGAGCGGGCCGCCGAACTCCTCGGCGCGGGGACAGAGCGCCTCCGGTTCGGCGAGACGGCCGTCGGCGTCGACCTCGGCCCGGTAGAGGTTCCACCAGCCGGTGCGGTCGCTGACGAGGAGCAGCCGGCCGGCCGCGTCCCAGTCGATCTGCGGGATCGACTCGGCGGCCGAGCCGGCGACGGTCCTGATCTCCCGGAAGGCGCCGTCGGGGGTGACGTCGGCGAGCTGGACCTCGGTGCCGTCCCAGGGCATCCGGGGATGGTCCCAGGCGATCCAGGCCGCCCGACGGCCGTCCGGGGAGAGCCGGGGTCCGGTGACGAACCGGTGGCGTCCGTCGGAGAGTTCCCGGACGGCGGCACGGTCCTCGGCGGCCGAACCGTCGAGGGGCACGGCGGCGAGGACGCGGCGCACGTCGGTGGGCGCGGGACCGGTGAACTCCTCCAGGACGCACCACGCCTCGCCCCGGTCCGGGTGGATCACCGGGTCCGCCCACCGCAGTCCGCCGCCGACGGAGGAGACCGGGGTGAGCGGTCGCGGCTCCGCGGCGGGCCCGGCGTCGGGTTCGTACGCGTAGAGCCGCTGGTCGGGGAAGTGGCAGAACACGGCGAGCGGTCCGTCCGCCGGGCGCGCGACGGCCGCCCAGGGCTGCCCGCCGTACTCGATCACCCTGCTGCGGACGTTCCACGGGGCGGGCAGCAGGCTCTGCTCGGAGCCGTCGGCGCGCCGCCTGACGAGGGCGCGCCGGCCGCCCTCGGCCGGGCGGGGCGCGGTCCACCAGAGCTCGTCGCCGACGGCACCGAGGTACTCGGGCCGCCCGCCGTGGGCGGCGGCGAGCGCGGCGTCGACGGGCGACGCCCAGCTGCCGTACCCGGCCGTGGTCGTGGCCATCTCGTCTCCCCCTGTCATGGGACCGGTCCCCCTCTGTCCTACGCGGACTTCAGATAGTGGTCGAGCACACGGACGCCGAAGTGCAGGGCGTCGATCGGGACGCGCTCGTCGACGCCGTGGAAGAGCGCCCCGTAGTCGAGGTCCGGGGGCAGCCGGAGCGGCGAGAAGCCGTAGCCGGTGATGCCGAGCCGCGAGAACTGCTTGGCGTCCGTGCCGCCGGACATGGTGAACGGCAGGACGTGCCCGGCCGGGTCGAAGCGCTCGACGGCGGCCCGGAGCTTGGCGAAGGTCGGGGAGTCGACCGGGGCCTCCAGGGGCACCTCGCGGTGGTGGAACTCCCACTCCACGTCGGGCCCGGTGAGCAGGTCCATGGTCGCGGCGAACTCCTCCTCGCCGCCCGGCAGCATCCGCCCGTCGACGTGGGCCACGGCCTGGCCCGGGATGACGTTGACCTTGTAACCGGCCTCCAGCATCGTCGGGTTGGCGCTGTTGCGGACGGTCGCCTCGACGAGGGCGGCGGCGGGGCCGAGCTTGTCGAGGAGGAGGTCGACGTCGAGGTCGGGGGCGCTCGTGTCGACGTCGATCCCGTACAGCGCGGCGAGTTCGGTGAGGGCGGCGCGGACGGTCGCGGTGAGGCGGACCGGCCAGGTGTGGGCGCCGATCCGGGCGACGGCCGCGGCGAGGCGGGTGACGGCGTTGGCCGTGTTCACCTTGGAGCCGTGGCCGGCCCGGCCGCGGGCGGTGAGCTTGAGCCAGGCGGTGCCCCGCTCCCCCGCCGCGATCGGGTAGAGGGTGGTGCCGGGCTGCGGGTGGAAGCTGAACGCCCCGGACTCGCTGATGCCCTCCGTGCAGCCCTCGAAGAGCGCCGCGTGCCGGTCGGCGAGGAAGTCGGAGCCGTCCTCGGCGCTGGCCTCCTCGTCGGCGGTGTAGGCGAGGACGATGTCGCGGCGGGGCCGGATGCCGTGGCGGGCCCAGGAGCGGACGACGGCCAGGACCATCGCGTCCGTGTTCTTCATGTCGACGGCGCCGCGCCCCCAGACGACCCCGTCGCGGACCTCGCCGGAGAAGGGGTGCACGGTCCATTCGGCGGGGTCGGCGGGCACCACGTCCAGGTGGCCGTGGACGAGGAGCGCCTCGGCCGAGGGGTCGGTGCCGGGGATCCGCGCCACCACGTTGGTGCGGCCGGGGGTGCGCTCCAGGAGGGTGGGCTCGATGCCGGCGTCCGCGAGCCGTTCGGCGACGTACTCGGCGGCCGGCCGCTCGCGGCAGTCGCCGCCGCCCCGGTTGGTGGTGTCGATGCGGATGAGCTCGGAGGTGAAGGTGACCACCTCGTCGAGCGCCGTCGTGTCCGGGCTCCGGACCTCCTCAGCCATACTGCTCCTCCACCGCGGCCGAGACGATGGTCGTGACCGCCTTGAACGTGCGAATTGCCTCGTACATCGTCTCGCCGGTGTACGCGACGCGCCGCTCGCCGCTCCGCGCCACGCCGGGAACCACCGTGGCGGCGGCGCCCAGGTGCTCGGCGTCGAACTCCAGCTCCACGGTGAACGGGCCGCCCCGGACCGGCGCGTACCGGACGGCGAGCGCGGCGGCGGTCTTCGCCGCGGCGCGGATGTCGGTGGCGGTCCTCGCCGGGGGCCGGCACACCGCCGCGTACCGCGAGACGTGGTCCTTGACGGCGACCTTGAGCGCCCCGGGCGCGTAGCCGAGGGCGTCCTCGCAGGTCAGGTCGTCCCCGGTGACGAGGACGACGGGCACGCCGTACTCCGCGACCACATGGGCGTTGAGCAGGCCCTCGCTCGCCCGCTCGCCGTTGAGCCAGACCCCGGTGATGGAGTTGGCGAGGTAGGTGTGCGCGAGGACGCCTTCGGTGCCGGCGCCGGTGTGGTAGCCGACGAAGGCGATGCCGTCGACGTCCCCGTGCTGCACGCCCTCGACCATCGAGAGGGACTTGTGCCGTCCGGTGAGCATCTCGGCCCGCTCGTCGAGCCGCTCCAGGAGCAGGTTCCGCATGGACCAGTGCGCCTCGTTGATGAGCACCTCGTCCGCGCCGCCGTCGAAGAAGCCGAGCACGGCGGCGTTCACGTCGGAGGTGAACATCGCGCGGCACCGCTCCCACTGCGGCGTGCCGGGCAGCACGTCGGCGGGCCAGGTCACACCGGTGGCGCCCTCCATGTCGGCGCTGATGAGGATCTTCATGTCTGGCACCGTACGCGCCGCCCGGCAGCCCTACCACCCCTGTGGATAACCTCCGTTGGAGTGGACCACTGACACGCACCGGACGGCGGTACGGATCACCCGGCCGGTTCCGGATCCCCCTGGTTCCTCCTCCGCGAACCGGCGCAGCGCGGCGGCGGCCCGCCACCCGGCCGGCGGCCTCCGATTCGGACGAAACATCGCCAACGGGTGCGGATAGGCTGTCGGCCGCAGTTGTCGTTGTCGACCTTCCGGAGAGCCCTCGGTGACCATCGCCTTCACCCCGCCCGAATCCGCGCCCGCCGAGACCGAGCCCGTTGCCGTCCCCGAGCCCGCCGGGCCCGTCATGGCGGAGGAGCCGGAGTTCTGGGAGCCCTCGGACCCGGAGCCCGAGGAGGCGCGCGCCTCCGGGGACGCGGACGACGTACGGAACGCGGACGACGCCCCGGACGCGGACGACGCCCCGGACACGGACGACGCCGACGGCCGGGGCCACGACCCCGTCGTCGTGCGTGACGCCCGGGACTTCGGGGTCTACGCGCGGACCGGTGGCTGGGCCTTCGCGCTGAAGGTGGCCCGGAGCGTCCGGCCGGGCGGCCAGCCCGCCGAGGGGACGGCCCGGACGAAGGTCTCGGCGAGGGCCTTCGCGGAGCTCGCCGGGTGCTCGCCCGAGCGGGTCATGCGCCACTACAAGGCCTGGGACATGGCGGCCGACGACGGTCTGGTCCCGCAGTTCGAGGTCCTGGTCCCGGGCGAGGACGTCGAGCTGCCGGACGCGGACGTCTGGCTCTCGTACTACGCCTCCCGCAACAGCGCGTCCTCCGTGCGCGGCCAGGCGATCAGCGCGGCGGCCGAGGCGGAGGGCATCCGGCCGACGAAGGCCCTGGAGGTCGCGGAGAACCCGACGGCGCTGCGGGCGGCGATCCTCGCGGACCCCGGGACGGCCCAGGCGGCGCGCGGGGCGCTGCTCGACCGGATGAAGGAGGACCCGGCCCTCCAGACCGAGATGGCCCGCGCCATCGCCCGCACCGACGACCTGAAGAAGGCGGTGGCGAGCGAGGCGAAGGCGGCCGACCGCATCGGGTACGTGCGGCAGATCGTCGAGAAGGGGCAGATCAAGACTCCCGCCGGGCAGACCGTGGAGGCGCCGGCCGAGATCCGGGCCGAGGCCGAGCGGCACCTGTCGCTCCTCGACGAGCTGGACGACTCGGAGGAGGCGGGCGAGTGGGCCGGCGAGGCCTACGACACGGTGAAGAACCTGGTCGCCAAGGCGGTCGAGGAGGATCCGGCGCTCCGCGTCCAGGAGCGGCGGACCAAGTTCTACAACAGCCTGCAGAAGGCGACGAAGGTCTTCGAGGAGCTGACGCTCGACGAGGTGATGGAGGAGGACATCTACGAGGTGGACATGCTCCAGCGCCTCGAAGCCCTCCAGGAGGCGATCGGCACCTGCATCAGCGCGCTGCGCAAGGCGACGGCCCCCTCCTCCTAGGACCTGCCGTAGTCGCGCAGGGTGATGTTCTCCGCGGTCCTGCGGGCGATCCTGGCGGCCATGTTCTTGCCCGGCAGATAGGGCATGACCTTGTAGTAGCGGTTGAGGAGGGCGGCCGTCAGCCGGCTGCCGGGGACCATCAGCCCGGCGACTCCGTCGCCCATCCTCCGGCAGCCCTCGGCGTACTCCCGCATCTCCTCCTCGTAGCGGGCGAACGCGACGCGGTGGTCGCCGTGCGCGGCGGCCAGCTCTCCCGCCAGGACGTACGCGCCGACGAGGGCGAGTCCCGTGCCCATGCCGGACAGGGAGGAGGGGGAGCAGGCGGCGTCGCCCAGCAGGGCGACGCGGCCGCGGGACCACGAGTCCATGCGGACCTGGGCGACCGAGTCGAAGTAGAAGTCGGGCGCGTGCCGCATGTCCTGGAGCAGCCTGTCGCACTCCCATCCGGTGCCGGCGAACTGCTCGGTCAGGATCGCCTGCTGCCGCGGGACGTCCTTCCGGTCGAGGTCGAGGGCTTCGGAGGCGAAGTAGAAGACGGCCTTGGCCTCCGTGTTGTCGCGGGCGCTGTACAGCGCGGCGAGCCTGCCCGCGGTGCGGTAGGCGTGGCCAGTGCGGTCGAGCCCGAGGTGGTTGGCGGTGGTGAAGACCGCGCAGTGGACGCCGAGGTGCTTCACGAACCGCTCCTCGGGTCCGAAGGCCAGTCGGCGGGTGGTGGAGTGCAGCCCGTCGGCGCCGATCACCAGGTCGAAGCGGCGCGGCGCGGCGCGTTCGAAGGTGACGGTCACGCCCTCGGCGTCCTCGGTGAGCGAGGTGACGGAGTCCCCGAAGACGTACTCGGTGTGCTTCTCGGTCGCGTCGTGGAGGATCCGGGCCAGGTCGCCGCGGAGGATCTCCACGTCTCCGGCGAAGAGGTCGGCGGGCAGCTTCGCCTGCGGTTTGCCCGCGCTGTCGACGTACGACATGGAGCCCATGCCGGTCCTGGCCCGCTGGACGGCGCCCAGGATGCCCATGCGGCGCAGGACCGACAGGTGGGCCTCGCCGCGGAAGTCGACGGCGTAGCCGCCGTCGCGGAGCGCGGGGGCACGCTCCACCACCGTGGTGTTGAAGCCGTACCGGTGGAGCCAGTGGGCGAGGGCGGGGCCGGCGACGGAGGCGCCGGAGATCAGGACGTCGATGTTCTTGGTGTTCTCGGTGTTCTCGGTGTTCTCGGTGGTCCTCGTGGGCTTCGTGTTCTTGGTGGACTTCGTGTACTTCGTGTTCTTGTTGTTCTTCGCGTTGGTCACGGGAAGAGCTTCCGGCGAGGCCCTCACCGCGGGCTCACCGCGCGCTCACCGCCGCCGGCACGCCCCCGACACGCTCTCCACGACGTGCTCGGGAAGGCCGAGGAGGCGGAGCGCGCCCAGGGTGTCGGGCCCCATGGCGACGGCGGTCTCGCCGGCCTCCCGGTAGCGGGCGCGGGCGGTCGTGCGGTCGCCGCGCGCCTCGGCGACGCGGCCCAGTCCGGCGAAGGTGCGGACCCGGGTGCCGACGCTCCTGATCCAGTGCGGGTCGACCTGTTCGAGCGCCTCCGTGTACAGGCGCTCGGCCCCGGTCAGGTCCCCGTCGAGCAGGGCCGTGTCGCCGAGCCCGCGCAGGGCCGCCGCGAGGCCGGTGGAGCTGCCCGCCCGGCGGGCGAGGACCATGGCCCTGTCGTAGTCGGCGCGGGCCGACGCCGGGTCCGGGACGAGGCGTTGGTCGCCCCGGTTGACGAGCAGGTCGGCGCTGTCCTCCAGGGCGCCGATCTGCTCGGTGAGCGCGAGGGCCTCGTCGGTCAGCGCGACGGCCCGCTCGGGGTCTCCGCGTCCGCCCGCGAGGCCCGCGAGTGCGTCCAGGGCCAGCGCGGTGCCCCAGCGGTCGCCGAGCGAGCGGAAACCCTCGACGGCCGTGACGAAGGCGCGTTCGGCCGACGCGGTGTCCCCCTCGCCGAGGGGACCGAATCCCGACATGTACCGCGCGGTCGCCCGCGTCCACGGCTCCGCGCAGTCGCGCAGGGAGGAGACGAGGGCGAAGGCGCTCCGCGGGTCGGGCCCGCTCGCGTCGCGCAGCATCCACAGGAGCGGGGCGACGGGGTGACGGCCCGTCCGTCCGTCCGCCCACGCGGCGGCCAGAGCCTTCTCGGCGGTCGTACGGTGGCGCTGCCAGACCGGCCGTCCGGCGGCGCCGGAGGCCGCGAGCAGCACGCACAGCACGTACTCCTCGTCGTCGAGGAGTTCGCCGTCCGCCCCTTCCAGGAGCGCGACCGCATGGGGTGCCACCGAGGCGGAGACGCCCCGGATCCAGAGGTAGGTCGAGGCGTGGGCGAGCAGCTTCAGCGCCGTCTCCCGCTCCGCGGCCCGGACCGAGCGGTGCACCGCCGCGAGGAGGTTGCCGTGCTCGGCGGCGAGGACGGGCAGCCACTCCAACTGTTCGGCCCGGCGCAGACGGGGGTCGGCGGTACGCAGCAGTTCCAGGAGCCACCGGGCGTGGGCCCGCTCGGCGGAGACGCGCTCGTCCGCCGCGGCGAGGCGTTCCGCGCCGTAGGCGGCGATCGTCTCCAGCATCCGGTAGCGGCCGCCCGCCACCTCCAGGAGCGACTTGTCGACCAGCGACTCCAGCGTCTCGTCGTCGGTCGCGCACACCCGCAGCGCGGACTCGGCCGTCGCTCCCCCGGCGAAGACCGTGAACCGCCGGGCGGCCCGCTGCTCCTCCTCGGAGAGCAGGTCCCAGCTCCACGCGACCACGGCACGCAGGGTCCGGTGCCGTTCGTCGGCCGTGCGGCTGCCCCGGGCGGCGACCCCGAGCCGGTCGTCGAGGCGTCCCGCGAGGTCGTCGACGTCGAGCGTCCGGGTGCGTGCCGCGGCGAGCTCGATGGCCAGCGGCAGGTTGTCGAGGGCCGCGCAGATCCGGCCGACGACCTCCGGATCGGCGGCGAAACCGCGCCGCACGGCGCGGGCCCGGTCGGTGAAGAGCCGCACGGCGGCACCGCCGTCGAGCGGTTTGACCTGCCAGAGGTTCTCGCCGGTGATGCCGAGCGGCTCGCGGCTCGTCGCCAGGACCCGCAGCCGTGGGCAGGCCGCCAGGAGCCGCGCGGCGAGCGCCGCGCCCTCCTCGATCACGTGCTCGCAGTTGTCGAGGACGAGGAGGAGCGCCCGGTCGGAGAGCGCCGCGATCAGCCGGTCGACGGAGGTCTGCCCGCCGGCTCCCGTGCCGAGGCCGTTCTCGCGCAGGCCGAGCGCGCCCAGCAGCGTCTGGGGCAGCGCGGAGGCGTCGCGCAGCGGCGCCAGCTCCACGAAGCAGATGTCGTCGGCCGCGACCTCGGCGAGTCCGGCGACCTCGACGGACAGCCGGGTCTTGCCGACGCCGCCGGGCCCGATCAGCGTGACCAGCCGGGCCGCCCGCAGCAGTCGGGCGACCTCCGCCACCTCGTCGGCGCGGCCGACGAACGCGGTCAGCTGGGCGGGCGGGGCGGCAGGGCCGGGTGACGGAGCATTGCTCAGCAACTCCCGGTGCAGTGCGACGAGTTCGGCAGAGGGGTCGGCGCCGAGCTCCTCGGCCAGGTGCCGTCGGGTCTCCTCGAAGACCACGAGCGCCGCGGCCTGCCCGCCCTCGGCGAACAGGGCCCGCATCAGCAGTCCCGCGAGGCGCTCCCGCAGCGGATGGCGGCCGACCAGCTCGCGCAGCTCGGGTACGACGGAGCGCGGGTCGCCGATCCGGCACTCCGCCTCGATCCGGTCCTCCAGGGCCCCGAGCCGGTGCTCCTCGAGCCGTACGGCGGCGGGCCCGGCGGGCCCGCCCTCGGCGAGTCCCGCCAGTGCGGGCCCCCGCCACAGCCCCAGCGCCTCGCGCAGCGGGGCGAGGGCGCCTGCCGCGTCCCCGGCGCGCAGGGCGGCCCGCCCCTCGCGGGCCAGGCGCTCGAAGCGGCCGGCGTCCACGTCGTCGCGGGCGACCAGGATCCGGTAGCCCGTCCCGGCCTGTTCGATCACGGCCCCGGGGCCGAGGGCCTTGCGCAGCCGGGAGATCTGGGACTGGAGCGCGTGCGCCGACACCGCGCCGTCCGGGTCGACGGCGTCGGCCAGTCGGTCCGTCGACACGACCTCTCCGGGCCGTATCAGCAGCAGGGCGAGCAGCGAGCGGCGGGCCGGTCCGCCCAGCGGAACCTCGGTCCCGTCGTCGTACCACGCCCGCGTCTCACCGAGGATTCCGAACAGCATGCCGGTGATTATCCAACGGCGTGCCGACGTCGGCGGCGGGCGCTCACCGCCCGCTCGCCGCCCGACGCGGTGGTCCTCGGTCCTCAGTCCTCGTGGCCGAGTTGGAGGTCGCGCTCGGTGCGACCGCCGCCGGCCACCTGGAGGACGGTGGCGACGGGCGGGTACCCGGCGGCGATGACCGTGTACTCGCCGGAGGACAGGTCGACGAAGCGGAAGGTGCCGTCGGCTCCGGTGGTGAGGGTGTCGACGACGTTGCCCGCGGCGTCGAGGAGGGTGACCCGGGCGTCCTCCACGGGACGCCCTCCCCCGGCCCTCACGGTGCCGCGCAACACCGCGCCGCCGGCCAGTTCGATGTCCTGGCGGGTCTCGCGGGAGGCCTGGACGCTCACGGGGAGCGCGGCGGGCCGGAAGGCGGGGGCGCTGGCGGCGAGCGTGTACTCGCCCGCGACCAGTTCGCCGATGACGTAGCCGCCCTCGCGTCCGCTGCGGGTGGAGGCGACGACTTCGCCGCGCACGTCGGTGAGGGTGACGGCCGCGTCGCGCACGGGCGTGCCGTCGGCGGTGACGACGCTGCCCGCGAGCCGCCCGGCGCCGCCGAGGACGACGTCGAGCTCGACCGGCCGGTCGCCGACGGTGACGGAGACGGCCTGCGGCTGGTGGCCGCCCGCCGCCGCGATCAGGACGTACGCGCCGCCGCCGGGGACGCTCAGGGCGTACCGCCCGTCCTCGCCGCTCGCGCCGCGGCCGACCTGCCGGCCCTGGACGTCGATGAGGGTGAGCGCGGCCCGGGGGACCCGGCTGCCGTCGTGGTGCTGGACGGTGCCGCAGACGGGCACTCCGGAGTGCGGAGGGACGGCGGGAGCGGGGGCGGCGTGGCGGGCGTGCGGGACCGACTGGGTGCCGCCGGGCTCGTCGGCGTGCGTGGCCTCGGTGAGGGGGCTGTGGTGGGACACCAGCGGTTTCTCCTTGAGGAAGAAGGCGAGGACGAGGCCGAGCACGAGGACCGGCACGAGGTAGAGGAAGATCCGCGGCATCGCGTCCGCGTACGCCTGGATGTACGCGTCGCGGAGGGCGGGCGGCAGGGTGTGGACGGTTCCCGGGGTGATCGACTCGGCCGGTGGCAGGGGGGTGGGGCCGTCCTGGGCGAGGACGCCGACGAGCCGGTCGCCGAGGGCGTCGTCGAGCCGGGAGGCGAAGAGGGTGCCGAAGACGGCGGCGCCGACGCTGCCGCCGATCTGGCGGAAGTAGGTGTGGGCGCTGGTGGCGGTGCCGAGGTCGGCGGGGCGTACGGAGTTCTGCACGGCGAGCACGAGGACCGGCATGACGAGGCCGATGCCGGTGCCGAGGACGGCCTGCCAGAGGCTGTGCTGGAGGCGCGGGGTGTCGGCGTCCACGCGGGAGAGCAGCCACATGCCGAGGACGGAGACGGCCCCGCCGGTCACCGGGTAGATCTTGTAGTGGCCGGTGCGGCTGATGAGTTGGCCGGAGACGACGGAGGCGATGACGATGCCGCCCATGAGGGGCAGCATCAGGAGGCCGGATTCGGTGGCGCTGGCGCCCTCGACCATCTGCAGGAAGCTGGGGAGGTAGCTGGCGGCGCCGAAGAGCGCGATGCCGACGACGGCGCCGACGAGGGCGGTGACGGTGAAGACGGGGTCGCGGAACAGCCGGAGCGGGATCAGGGGTTCGGGCGCGAAGTGCTCGACCACCAGGAAGAGCAGGGTCGTTCCGGCGGCTCCGCAGGCGAGGGCGAGGATGACCCGGGAGTCCCAGGCGTACTCCGTTCCGCCCCAACTCGTCAGCAGGACGAGGCAGGTGGAGGCGGCGGCGAGGAGCAGCGCGCCGAGGACGTCGAAGCGCGCGCGTACGGTGGGTTTCGGGAGCTTGAGGACGGCGGCGACGACGGCGAGGGTGACGAGCCCGAAGGGCACGTTGAAGTAGAAGCACCAGCGCCAGGAGACGTGATCGGTGAAGAAGCCGCCGAGCAGCGGTCCCGCGACGGAGGCGAGGCCGAAGGCGCCGCCGATGAGCCCCATGTAGCGGCCGCGTTCCCGGGCCGGGACGATGTCGGCGATGATCGCCTGGACGCCGATCATGAGGCCGCCGGCGCCGATGCCCTGGACCGCCCGGAAGGCGATGAGCTGGTCCATCGTGCGGGACCAGCCGGCGAGACCGGAGCCGATGACGAAGACGACGATCGCGAAGAGGAAGACGCCCTTGCGGCCGAGGAGGTCGCCGAGCTTTCCGTAGACCGGCAGGCCGATGGTGGAGGTCAGCAGGTAGGCGGTGATCGCCCAGGACATCCGGTCCAGGCCGTGGAGCTCGCCGACGATCTTCGGCAGGGCGGTGGCGACGATCATCTGCTCCAGCGCGGCGAGGAGCAGCGCGAGCACGAGGCCGCCGAAGACGAGCCGGACGCGGCGGGGGTCGAGGCCGGCGGGCCCCGGGCCGGGCGGGGGCGCGAGGTCGGTGGGCGGGCCGTCCGGGGCGAGCGGTTCCGCGTCCCCCGCAGCACCCTCGGCGCCCTTCACCATCGTGATCGCACCCACGTGTCTGCTCCCCTCGTCACGGCGTCTGCGCCGCGCCATTCTTCGCATTGCATGCGAAGGGGGAGCAAGTCGGGCGGTACGGGAGGGCGGTGGCGGCCCGGGGGTGAACGTCCCTGCGCCACGGCGCACTTGGGTCGCTCATCAGCGCGTTTACGAGAAGGCCCGCGCCCCCCGGCGCACGGGGGGCCGATACGGGGGGCGCGGGCGATCCACTCGAATCGGTGAACGCTCCGGGCGTTACTTCTCGACCTCGTCGGCCAGCTTGGCGAGGACGGCGTCGTAGATGCGGCCGAGCCCCTTGGGCGCGAAGGTCTTCTCGAAGAAGCCCCCGATGCCACCGGCGCCGTTCCAGACGGTGGTGACGACGGCGCGGGACTTGCCCTCGCCGGCGGGCGTCACGGTCCAGGTGGTGACCATGGAGGAGTTGCGGTCCTTCTCGACGAGCTGCCCGTCGGTGGGCTCGGTGACCTCCAGGAGGCAGTCGCGGACGCGCTTGCTGGTGGCCTGGAGCTTCCAGTGGACGAGGGTGCCCTCGCCGTCGCCGCCCTCGCGCACCTCGTACTCGCTGAAGTGCTCGGGGAGCAGCTTCGCGCGCGTGCCGCTGTAGTCGGCCAGGGCGTCGAACACCGTCTCCGCGTCCGCCGCGACGATCCGTTCCGTGGTGGCTTCGACCTGCGCCATTGACTTCCTCCAGCTCGTGGTTCCTCGGGCGTGTGGGCCAAGCGAACCACGTGGGCTCCGGGGGGAGAAATCCGGGTTGCGGCGATCAAGGGAACAGATGTTCTATTCTGGGCGAACGGTCGAGGCCGAGCCACCGAGGAGACGTCCATGCGCTGGGACAATCTGGGCGACACCCCCGCCGCCCCCGCCGACATCTCCCTGTTCGGCACGGACGCGGTCACCACCCGCACCTTCGACGCCCCCGAGTTCCGGGGCATCACCTTCCACGAGGTCCGGGCCCGCTCGATCCTGAACCGGGTGCCCGGCGCCTCCCGGATGCCGTTCGAATGGACGGTCAACCCGTACCGCGGTTGCGCGCACGCGTGCGTGTACTGCTTCGCCCGCAAGAGCCACGCCTTTCTCGACCTGGACACCGGCCTGGGCTTCGACTCCCAGATCGTCGTCAAGACCAACGCCCCGGAGCTGCTGGCCCGACAGCTCGCCTCCGCCCGCTGGCAGGGCGCGCACATCGCCATGGGCACCAACGTCGACTGCTACCAGCGCGCCGAGGGCCGCTACCGCCTCATGCCGGGCATCCTCACGGCGCTGCGGGACCGGGCGAACCCGTTCTCGATCCTCACCAAGGGCACCCTGATCCTGCGCGACCTGGAACTCCTCGTCCAGGCCGCGCAGGTCACCGAGGTCGGCATCTCCGTCTCGGTCGGCTTCGTCGACCAGGAACTCTGGCGGACGGTCGAACCCGGCACCCCCTCGCCGCGGCGCCGCCTCGACGTCGTCCGCGCCCTCGGCGAGCACGGCATCGACTGCGGGGTCCTGATGGCGCCCGTGGTGCCCTTCCTCGGCGACCGGCCCGAGCAGCTGCGCGCGACGGTCCGCGCGATCGCCGAGGCCGGCGCGAGCTCGGTCACCCCGCTCGTGCTGCACCTGCGCCCGGGCGCCCGCGAGTGGTTCACGGCCTGGCTGCGCGACCACCACCCGGGCCTGGTGCGGCGGTACGAGCGGATGTACGCGGAAGGGGCCTACGCGCCGACCTGGTACCAGCGCCGGATCACCCGTCAGGTGCACGAGCTGGCCGCCGAGTTCGGCATCGGGCCCGCCCACCGGGGCGCGGCGCGCCGGATCCCCGTACCGCGGGAGCCGTCCCCGGCGGCCGTCCCGGAGCAGCTCACCCTCCTCTGAGCGTCCGGGCGGCCCCTGACGGGCCGTCGGTCCGATCATCGGACCGGCCGCCTGACACGCCGTCCGATCCGCATCCGTTCGGGTCAACTCTCGCCGAAACAGGTCCTCTCGGCGGCGGTTCGGGACACAAACGCCCTATGACCCCACGCGCAGGAATGCTGATCGCCGCTGGAGCGCTGGTCGCCGGGACGGTCACCGTCCTGCCCACCGCCCCCGCCGACGCCGGCGAGCCGACCCCCCGACCGCTCCCCGGGCTCACCTGGACCGAGTGCGCCACGAAGGCGTACCCCCGGCTCCAGTGCGCCACCCTGAAGGTGCCGCTCAACCACGACGACCCGGCCGGGCGGAAGGTCACCCTGGCCCTCACCCGCGTCCCGCACACTGCGAAGGCCTTCCAGGGCCCGCTGCTCGTGAACCCGGGCGGCCCCGGCGGCAGCGGGCTCGGCATGGCCGGGTACGTGGCGGCCTCCCTGCCCCCGAAGGTGGCCGCCGAGTACGACGTGATCGGCTTCGACCCGCGCGGGGTCGGCAGGAGCGAGCCCGCGCTCGACTGCGAGCCCGGCCACTTCGCGCCGGTGCGGGCGGACTCGGTGCCGACCGGGGCCGAGGCCGAGCGGGCGGCCGTCGGGCGGGCGCAGTCCTTCGCCGAGGCCTGCGGCCGGAAGTACGCGGACGTGCTGCCGTACATCGACACCGTGAGCACCGCCCGGGACCTGGACGCGATCCGGCAGGCGGTCGGCGCGCCGAGGATCACCTACCTCGGCTACTCGTACGGCACCTACCTGGGCTCCGTGTACGCGCGCCTGTACCCGGACCGGGTGCGGCGGATGGCGCTCGACTCCGTGGTGAACCCGCACGGCGTCTGGTACGAGGACAACATCGCGCAGGACTACGCCTTCGACAACCGCCACAAGGACTTCATGGCCTGGGTGGCCCGGCAGAACGCCGTGTACAAGCTGGGCACCGACCCGGCGGCCGTCGAGGCCGCCTGGTACCGGATGCGCGACGCCCTGCGCACGGAGCCGGCCGGCGGCAAGGTCGGCCCGGCCGAGCTGGAGGACACCTTCCTGCCCGGCGGGTACTACAACGGCTACTGGCCCCGCCTGGCGAGCGCCTTCGCCGCGTACGTCAACGACGCGGACCCGGCGCCGCTGAAGGAGGCGTACGAGCGGTACGGGGAGGCCGACGCGGCCGCCGACAACGGTTACTCGGTCTACACGAGCGTGCAGTGCCGGGACGCGGGCTGGCCCCGCGACTGGAGCGTGTGGCGCAAGGACAGCTGGGACGTGCACGCGAAGGCACCGTTCTCGACCTGGAACAACGCCTGGTACAACGCGCCCTGCGCCTTCTGGCCGGTGGAGTCCCTGACCCCGCCGGACCTCACCAACGACCAGCTGCCGCCGGTCCTCATCCTCCAGGCCACGGACGACGCGGCGACGCCGTACGAGGGCGGGGTCGCCCTGCACCGCCTGATGCGCGGCTCCAGCCTCGTCGTCGAGGAGGGCGGCGGGAACCACGGGGTGACCCTCGGCGGGAACGACTGCCTCGACGAGCACCTGGCCGCCTACCTCGCCACCGGCAAGGTCCCGCGCGGCGAGGGCGACACCGAGGTGGACGCGGTCTGCGCCGCGCTCCCCGAGCCGGAGCCGGAGCCCGTGACCGCGGCCGCGCCGAAGACTCCGGAGAAGGCCCCGGGGAAGGACGCGGAGAAGAGCGGCGACCGGGTGGGCGCGGTGCGCGCGGAGTCGGCCGGCGTCGTCCTGCACGGCCTCCTCGGCCACGTGCGCTGACCCGGTCCTCCTCAGTGCCCGCTCCCCGGGAGGGGCGGGCACTGTCAGTGGCGTGCGCCAGGATGGGGGACATGACGAGCCACCTCACCCATGTGCCCGCCCCCGCCGGCCTCGCGCCCAGCCCCCAGTACAGCCACGTCGTGTGGGGCACGGGCCGGTTCGTCGCGATATCCGGGCAGTGCGCCCTCGACGCCTCCGGCGCGGTGGTCGGGGAGGGTGACGCGGCGGCCCAGGCCCACCAGGTCTTCGCGAACCTGGAGCGCTGCCTCGCGGCGGCGGGCGCGGGCTTCGGGGACGTGGTGAAGCTGACGTACTTCGTCACGGACGTGGCGCACCTCCCGGCGGTGCGGGAGGCCCGGGACGCCCGTTTCGCGGGCGCGCCGCTGCCGGCGAGCTCGGCGATGCAGGTGTCGGCGCTGGTCCGGCCGGAACTCCTCGTGGAGATCGAGGCGTTCGCGCTGATACCGGAGCGGGCCTGAGGGCGATCCGGTGAGACCGGGGCGGACTGTCGGCGGGCCGCGCGTTGGGCGGCCTGCTCCACGGCGCCGTGTCCTGGCGGCTGCCCACCGCCGCGCGCCTCTCCCTGTTCACGCTCGGACTCGGCGGGGTCCTGGCGGTGGCGGGACTCTTCCGCATCCGTACGCGCTGGTCGGCGGGGTGGCGCTCGGCGGTCTGTTCCTGGCGCCGGTGCTCCCGCGTCCGGGCGGCCGGTCAGCCGACGGGGCCGAGCAGGTGCAGTGACCGTGCGGCGGCCATGCCGAGCCTGGGGTGCGGAAGGGCCGCCTCCAGGGCGGGGCGGGCCCGGGCGTCGCCCAGGGCGCCGAGCCCCTCGACGCAGGCGAGGCCGACCCGCCAGTGGGGATCGTCGGCGCGAAGTCGCCGTCCGAGGACGGCGATCAGGGCCGGCACGGACTCGGGGGCGCGGAGCTCCGCGAGCAGCCGGACCGGGAGCAGGGCGTAGGCGACGCGGAGTTCGTTGGTCGCGAGGGCGGCGGCCGCGCGGGCGGTGCGGGGATCGCCGAGCCGGACCAGGGCGTGGGCGGCGGTGACGCAGCGCTCCGGGTCGCGGTGGTTGAGGAGCAGGACGAGGGCCTCGAAGGCGCGGGGGTCGCCGGCGACGCCGAGGGAGTAGGCGGCGATCTCGCGGGCCCAGAGCGGCTGTCCGGGTGCGGTGAGGACACGGTGCAGTTCCTCTGAGTCCTCGGAGCCCCCGGCCCCGGCGAGTTCGGCGGGTCCCACGAGTTCGGCGAGTTCCACGAGTTCCGTGAATGCCGTCGGGACTTCTCCGGACTCATTCTCGATCTCGTCCCGCAATCGATCGATCATCGAGCAGAATTCCGGATCCTCGGAGATTTCCATGAATCCGACCCTATCCGCGATCCAGATCACACTTTCCCCACTTCCCGGGACTGGCGCGCTCGTTACCGGCCGGTTAGTCTCAGGTGAGCGGGCACCACCCGCACTTCTCACGACGGCCTGGTGACGCAGCCGTTGTGTTCGCTCGTCGGTTCGGCAGTTTCGACGTGGCTCCGGGACAGAGTCCGTCGCACCTTTTCCCAGGGCACCGCCCTCTTTTCCGGGCGCCGCCCTCGCACTTTCCGCGCCCCTTTCGCGCGCGCACTGCCCTCAGTCGTCACTCTTCCTCTGGAGTCCCCTGATGGACACCCCTCTCTCCACCATCGCCGTCGTCGGTCTCGGCACCATGGGCACCGGCATCGCCGACGTCCTCGCCCGGGCCGGCCGCGAGGTCATCGGCATCGACATCAGCGACACCGCCGCCGCCCAGGCCGTCGCCGCCCTGGAGGCCTCCACCGCCCGCGCGGTGGCCCGCGAGCGGATCACCGAGGAGGAGCGGCAGGACGTCCTGGCCCGCTTCCGTACCTTCTCCGACCTCCAGGCGGCCGCCGGGGCCGACCTCGTGATCGAGGTCGTGCCCGAGTCGTACGAGGCGAAGCAGGAGGTCCTCCGGGCCCTCGACGGGATCGTCCGGCCCGACGCGATCCTGGCCACCGGCACCAACGCCCTCTCGGTGACCCGGCTCGCCGCCGACTCGGCGCACCCCGAGCGGGTCCTCGGCCTGCACTTCTTCGCCCCGGTCCAGGCGATGAAGCTGGTCGAGGTGGTCTCCTCCGTGCTGACCGACCCGCGGGCCGTGGACACCGTCACCCGACTCGCCCAGGACCTCGGCAAGGAGCCCGTGGCGGTCGGCGACCGGGCCGGTTTCATCGCGGACGGGCTGCTCTTCGGCTACCTGAACCAGGCCGCCGCGATGTACGAGGCCAAGTACGCCTCCCGCGAGGACATCGACGCGGCGATGAAGCTGGGCTGCGGTCTGCCGATGGGCCCGCTGGCGCTGCTCGACCTGGTCGGCGTCGACACGGCCCGTACGGTCCTGGAGGCCATGTACGCGGCCTCGCACGACCGGCTGCACGCCCCGGCCCCGATCCTCAAGCAGCTCAGCGAGGCCGGTCTGACCGGTCGCAAGGCGGGGCGCGGCTTCTACACGTACGAGGCGCCGGGCTCCGGCCAGGTCGTGCCCGACGCGCTGACCCCGCTCGCCGCCGCCGGCGCGGGCGGCGGCCGTGAGGTCCGCTCGGTCGGCGTCGCCGGCTCGGGCACCATGGCCTCCGGCATCGCCGAGGTCTTCGCCAAGGCCGGTTACGCGGTCGTGCTCGCCGCCCGCTCCCAGGAGAAGGCGGACACCGCCAAGGCCCGGATCGCCAAGTCCCTGGCCCGCTCGGTCGACAAGGGCCGGATGACGGCCGAGGCGCGCGACACGACGCTCGCCCTGATCACCCCGGCCGGCTCGCTCGACGCCTTCGCCGAGGTCGACCTGGCCGTCGAGGCGGTCGCCGAGGACCTGGCGGTCAAGCAGGAGCTGTTCGGGCGGCTCGACAAGATCTGCAAGCCGGGCGCGGTGCTCGCCACCACGACCTCCTCGCTGCCGGTCATCGCCTGCGCCCGCGCCACCTCGCGCCCGCAGGACGTCATCGGGATGCACTTCTTCAACCCGGCGCCGGCGATGAAGCTGGTGGAGATCGTCCGTACGGTCCTGACCGGCGACGACGTCCACGCCACCGTCCGCGAGGTCACGGCGAAGATCAGGAAGCACCCGGTGGACTGCGGCGACCGCGCCGGCTTCATCGTGAACGCGCTGCTCTTCCCGTACCTGAACAACGCGGTGAAGATGGTCCAGGAGCACTACGCGACCCTGGACGACATCGACGCGGCGATGAAGCTGGGCGGCGGCTACCCGATGGGCCCGTTCGAGCTGCTCGACGTGGTCGGCCTGGACGTCTCGCTCGCGATCGAGCAGGTGCTGCACCGCGAGTTCCGCGACCCGGGCCTCGCTCCCGCCCCGCTCCTGGAGCACCTGGTGGCGGCGGGCTGCCTGGGCCGCAAGACGGGTCGCGGCTTCCGCGAATATGCCCGACGCTGAGCCCCGCGCCGCCGGCTGGGGCGGTCTGCTGAGTCCCCCGGGCACCGCCGGTGCCCCGGGGGCCTCCCCGCCCCCACCTGGGCACACTCCCGCTCCGATGCAGTACGTTCGGACCATGCCCAAGGCCGCGAAGACACCCCGTGCCACCTCACCGTCCGACGCTCCGGAGAGCGCGGCGGGCACCCGTGCCGCCGCACAGCGGCTCAAGATGCGCCGGGAGCTCGCCACCGCCGCCATGGAGCTCTTCGCGACCAAGGGGTACGAGGCGACCACCGTCGACGAGATCGCGGCCGCGGCCGGGGTCGCGCGGCGGACGTTCTTCCGGCACTTCCGGTCCAAGGAAGAGGCGATCTTCCCCGATCACGACGACACGCTGGTGCGGGCGGAGGCGGTGCTGAACGCCGCGCCGCCGCACGAGCACCCGCTCGACACGGTGTGCCGGGGCATCAAGGAAGTCATGAAGATGTACGCGGGGTCCCCCGCGGTCTCCGTGGAGCGCTACCGGCTCACCCGCGAGGTGCCGACCCTGCGGGAGCGGGAGATCGCCTCGGTGGCCCGCTACGAGCGCCTCTTCACCCGCTACCTCCTCGGGCACTTCGACGAGCGGGACCACCACGACGGCAACGACGACCCGCTGCTCGCCGAGGTGGCCGCGTCGGCGGTCGTCACCGCCCACAACCACGTGCTGCGCCGCTGGCTGCGGGCGGGCGGCGAGGGGGACGTGGAGGCCCAGCTCGACCACGCCTTCGCGATCGTCCGGGAGACCTTCGGGTCGGGCATAGGCGCCCGCCCGGCGGCCGCCAGGAGCACCGCCTCCGTACCGGCCGAGCCGGCCCCGGAATCGCCGGTCGCCGCGACCGCGTCCACGACGGGCGACGTCGTGGTCGCCGTGGCGCGCACCGACGCTCCGCTCGACGAGGTCATGCGGACCATCCAGCAGGCGCTCACCAAGCCCTGAGCCCGCTCCGCACGGAGGGCCGTCCCCGGATTCCGGGGGCGGCCCTCCGTGCGTTCCGGTCGCCTTCCCGTCGCGTTCCCGCAGCTCACGGGCCATTTCGATCGATCATCGCTCATCCGTGATGGGCAGATTGCATCTGAGTGAAATTGTTGGCACGCAGTGCCTTGTCAGGTGACACGGCGTGCCATACGTTGATGTTGTCCGGGCGGCCGGCGCGCAGAGACCACACCTCGTGCGCCGGCTGTCCCCACCGACCGACGGTCGGTGCGCCCGGACGCCTGCGTCACAGGCACCCTCGCGCTCCACCACACAGCGCCGCCACCGCACCACCGAGCCGAACCGACGGCACACCTCCACAGCAGCAGTACTTCCCGCCGTAACCCCCAGGCGTCCCCCCTCAGGACGCTCACCGCCGGAGGCAACCCGTGAAGGAAATCCTGGACGCGATCCAGTCCCCGGACTCCACGTCCGCCGACTTCGCGAACATCAAGCTCCCCGAGTCGTACCGGGCCGTCACCGTCCACAAGGACGAGGCGGAGATGTTCGCCGGCGTCGAAAGCCGCGACAAGGACCCGCGCAAGTCGCTCCACCTCGACGACGTCAGGCTCCCGGAGCTCGGCCCGGGCGAGGCGCTCGTGGCCGTCATGGCCAGCTCGGTCAACTACAACTCGGTCTGGACCTCGATCTTCGAGCCGGTCTCGACCTTCGGCTTCCTGGAGCGCTACGGCCGGCTCTCCGAGCTCACCAAGCGCCACGACCTGCCGTACCACGTCATCGGCTCCGACCTCGCGGGCGTCGTCCTGCGCACCGGCCCGGGCGTCAACGCCTGGCGGCCCGGCGACGAGGTCGTCGCCCACTGCCTCTCGGTCGAGCTGGAGTCCTCGGACGGCCACAACGACACGATGCTCGACCCCGAGCAGCGCATCTGGGGCTTCGAGACCAACTTCGGCGGCCTCGCCGAGATCGCCCTCGTCAAGTCCAACCAGCTGATGCCGAAGCCCGGCCACCTGAGCTGGGAGGAGGCGGCGGCCCCCGGCCTCGTCAACTCCACCGCCTACCGCCAGCTGGTCTCCAACAACGGCGCCGGCATGAAGCAGGGCGACAACGTCCTCATCTGGGGCGCGAGCGGCGGACTCGGCTCGTACGCCACGCAGTTCGCCCTGGCCGGCGGCGCCAACCCGATCTGTGTCGTCTCCTCCCCCGAGAAGGCCGACATCTGCCGCTCCATGGGCGCCGAGGCGGTCATCGACCGCAACGCCGAGGGTTACAAGTTCTGGAAGGACGAGAACACCCAGGACCCGCGCGAGTGGAAGCGGTTCGGCTCCAAGATCCGCGAACTGACCGGCGGCGAGGACATCGACATCGTCTTCGAGCACCCGGGCCGCGAGACCTTCGGCGCCTCCGTGTACGTCACCCGCAAGGGCGGCACCATCACCACCTGCGCCTCGACCTCGGGCTACATGCACCAGTACGACAACCGCTACCTGTGGATGTCGCTGAAGCGGATCATCGGCTCGCACTTCGCGAACTACCGCGAGGCGTGGGAGGCCAACCGCCTGATCGCCAAGGGCAAGATCCACCCGACGCTGTCGAAGGTCTACTCCCTGGAGGAGACCGGCCAGGCCGCGTACGACGTCCACCGCAACCTGCACCAGGGCAAGGTCGGCGTCCTCGCCCTCGCCCCGCAGGAGGGCCTGGGCGTCAGCAACCCGGAGCTCCGGGCCCAGCACGTCGACGCCATCAACCGCTTCCGGAACATCTGAGGTCCCGAAGATGACTGAGCGCCAGAAGGACCGGCCGTGGCTCATGCGGACGTACGCCGGTCACTCGACCGCCGAGGCGTCCAACGAGCTGTACCGGCGCAACCTCGCCAAGGGTCAGACCGGCCTCTCGGTCGCGTTCGACCTGCCGACGCAGACCGGGTACGACCCCGACCACGTCCTCGCCCGCGGCGAGGTCGGCCGGGTCGGCGTCCCCGTCTCGCACCTCGGTGACATGCGCCGGCTGTTCCAGGACATCCCCCTGGAGCAGATGAACACCTCGATGACCATCAACGCCACCGCCATGTGGCTTCTGGCGCTCTACCAGGTGGCTGCGGAGGAGCAGGGCGCGGACGTCACCAAGCTCCAGGGCACCACCCAGAACGACATCGTGAAGGAGTACCTGTCGCGCGGGACGCACGTCTTCCCGCCCGGCCCCTCGCTCCGCCTCACGACGGACATGATCGCGTACACGGTCAACCACATCCCGAAGTGGAACCCGATCAACAT
Organism: Streptomyces sp. NPDC107498; assembly: GCF_055582805.1. NCBI lineage: Bacteria > Bacillati > Actinomycetota > Actinomycetes > Kitasatosporales > Streptomycetaceae > Streptomyces > Streptomyces sp. NPDC107498. The sequence goes on from NZ_JBVJPE010000001.1 coordinate 526,811, forward strand.
CTGCAGCTACCACCTGCAGGAGGCCGGGGCCACTCCGGTCCAGGAGATCTCGTACGCGATGGCCACCGCGATCGCGGTCCTCGACTCGGTCCGCGACTCCGGTCAGGTCCCCGAGGACCGCTTCGGCGAGGTCGTCGCCCGCATCTCCTTCTTCGTGAACGCGGGCGTCCGCTTCATCGAGGAGATGTGCAAGATGCGCGCCTTCGGCCGCATCTGGGACAAGATCACGCTGGAGCGGTACGGCATCGAGAACGCCAAGCAGCGCCGGTTCCGCTACGGCGTCCAGGTCAACTCCCTCGGCCTGACCGAGGCCCAGCCGGAGAACAACGTCCAGCGGATCGTCCTGGAGATGCTGGCCGTCACCCTCTCCAAGGACGCCCGCGCGCGCGCCGTGCAGCTCCCGGCCTGGAACGAGGCCCTCGGCCTCCCCCGGCCCTGGGACCAGCAGTGGTCGCTCCGCATCCAGCAGGTGCTCGCCCACGAGTCCGACCTGCTGGAGTACGAGGACATCTTCGCCGGCTCGCACGTGATCGAGGCCAAGGTGGACGCCCTCGTCGAGGAGTGCCTGGCCGAGATCGACCGGATCCAGGAGATGGGCGGCGCGATGGCCGCCGTCGAGTCCGGCTACCTCAAGTCGCAGCTGGTCTCCTCGCACGCCGAGCGGCGCGCCCGGATCGAGGCCGGCGACGACAAGATCGTCGGCGTCAACATCTTCCAGTCGACCGAGGAGAACCCCCTCACGGCCGACCTGGACACCGCGATCATGACGGTCGACCCGGCGATCGAGGCCCGGGTCGTCGACTCGATGAGGACCTGGCGCGACAACCGCTACCAGCCGCCGTTCAACCACCCGCGGCCCTGCAAGGCCCTGGAGCGCCTCAAGGAGGCCGCGAAGGGCACGGAGAACCTCATGGAGGCCACCCTGGAGTGCGCCCGCGCCGGGGTCACCACCGGCGAGTGGGCCGGAGCCCTGCGCGAGGTGTTCGGCGAGTTCCGCGCCCCCACGGGCGTCTCCTCCGCACCGGTCGCCGTCACGGCCGAGGCGGGCACGCCGCTCGCGCTGGTCCGCGAGAAGGTGACCAGGACCGCCGAGGACCTGAACTGCGGGCGGCTGCGGCTGCTCGTCGGCAAGCCGGGCCTGGACGGGCACTCCAACGGCGCCGAGCAGATCGCCGTACGCGCGCGTGACGCCGGTTTCGAGGTGGTCTACCAGGGCATCCGGCTGACCCCCGAGCAGATCGTCGACGCCGCCCTGGCGGAGGACGTGCACTGCGTGGGCCTGTCGATCCTCTCCGGCTCGCACTCCGCGCTGGTCCCGGACGTCCTCGACCGCCTCCGCGAGGCGGGCGCCCCGGACATCCCGGTCATCGTCGGCGGGATCATCCCGAACGCCGACGCCGCAGAACTGAAGCGCGCGGGCGTGGCCGCCGTCTTCACACCGAAGGACTTCGGCATCACGGAGATCATCGGCCGTATCGTCGACGAGATCCGGCAAGCGAACAAGCTCAGCCCCCTGGAAAGTACGGAGGTCCTCGCATGACCAGCCCTGTGAACCGGCTCCGCCCCCGCCGCTCCTGCCTGGCGGTTCCCGGCTCCAACCCGCGCTTCCTCGAGAAGGCCCAGGGCCTCGCCGCCGACCAGGTCTTCCTCGACCTGGAGGACGCGTGCGCCCCGCTGGCCAAGCCCGAGGCCCGGCACACCATCGTGAAGTTCCTGAACGAGGGCGACTGGACCGGCAAGACCCGCGTGGTCCGCGTCAACGACTGGACGACCCACTGGACCTACCGTGACGTCGTCACGGTCGTCGAGGGCGCCGGCCAGAACCTCGACTGCATCATGCTGCCGAAGGTCCAGGACGCCCAGCAGATCGTCGCCCTCGACCTGCTGCTCACGCAGATCGAGAAGACCATGGGCTTCGAGGTCGGCAAGATCGGCATCGAGGCGCAGATCGAGAACGCCCAGGGCCTGACCAACGTCAACGCGATCGCGCAGGCCTCCCAGCGCGTCGAGACGATCATCTTCGGCCCGGCCGACTTCATGGCCTCCATCAACATGAAGTCCCTCGTCGTCGGCGAGCAGCCGCCCGGCTACCCCGCGGACGCGTACCACCACATCCTGATGAGCATCCTGATGGCGGCCCGCGCCAACAACCTCCAGGCGATCGACGGCCCCTACCTGCAGATCCGCAACCAGGAGGGCTACAAGGCGGTCGCGCGGCGCGCCGCCGCCCTGGGCTTCGACGGCAAGTGGGTGCTGCACCCGGACCAGGTCGCCGCCGCGAACGAGATCTTCTCGCCCTCGCAGGAGGACTACGACCACGCCGAGCTGATCCTCGACGCGTACGACTACTACACGTCCGAGGCCGGCGGGAAGAAGGGCTCCGCGATGCTCGGCGACGAGATGATCGACGAGGCCTCCCGCAAGATGGCCCTGGTCATCTCCGGCAAGGGCCGCGCCGCCGGCATGCAGCGCACCGGCAAGTTCGAGATCCCGGAGGCCTGAGAGCGATGCAGTTCGGCCGCACCTATGAAGAGTTCGAAGTCGGCGCCGTCTACAAGCACTGGCCCGGGAAGACGGTCACCGAGTACGACGACCACCTCTTCTGTCTGCTCACGATGAACCACCATCCGCTGCACATGGATGTGAACTACGCCGAGAACACGACGGATTTCGGCAAGAACGTCGTCGTCGGCAACTACATCTACTCGCTGCTGCTCGGCATGTCCGTGCCGGACGTCTCCGGCAAGGCGATCGCCAACCTGGAGATCGAGTCGCTGCGGCACGTGGCGCCGACCTTCCACGGCGACACGATCTACGGCGAGACGACGGTCCTCGACAAGACCCCGTCGAAGTCGAAGAGCGACCGCGGCATCGTCCACGTCGAGACCAAGGGCTACAAGCAGGACGGCACCCTGGTGTGCGTCTTCCGCCGCAAGGTGATGGTCCCCACCGAGACGTACATCAAGGAGCGCGGCGGCGAGCAGCCCGGCCGCCCCGAGCTCATCGAGCCCTCCAAGAAGTCGGAGAAGTAGTCATGGCGCGACTCGCCCAGACCCACGGTCTGACCGATGTCCAGCAGGAGATCCTCGCCACCGTCCGGGACTTCGTCGACAAGGAGATCATCCCGGTCGCGACGGAGCTGGAGCACCGCGACGAGTACCCCCAGCAGATCGTCGACGGGCTCAAGGAGCTCGGCGTCTTCGGCCTGATGATCCCCGAGGAGTACGGGGGCCTGGGCGAGTCGCTGCTCACCTACGCGCTGTGCGTGGAGGAGATCGCCCGCGGCTGGATGTCGGTCTCCGGCATCATCAACACCCACTTCATCGTGGCGTACATGCTCAAGCAGCACGGCACCCAGGAGCAGAAGGAGTACTTCCTTCCGCGGATGGCGGCCGGCGAGACGCGCGGCGCCTTCTCGATGTCGGAGCCGGCTCTCGGCTCGGACGTGTCGGCGATCACGTCGAAGGCGGTCAAGGACGGCGACGAGTACGTCCTCAACGGCCAGAAGATGTGGCTGACGAACGGCGGCACGTCAACGCTGGTGGCCGTTCTCGTCCGAAGTGACGAAGGACACCCCGAGGGCACGGCCCCCCACAAGTCGATGACGACCTTCCTCGTCGAGAAGGAGCCCGGCTTCGGAGAGGTCCGCCCCGGCCTCACGATCCCCGGCAAGATCGACAAGATGGGCTACAAGGGCGTCGACACGACCGAGCTCATCATGGACGGACTGCGCATTCCGGCCAATCGTGTGCTCGGCGGGGTCACCGGCCGAGGGTTTTACCAAATGATGGACGGTGTCGAGGTCGGACGCGTGAACGTGGCGGCCCGTGGTTGCGGCGTCGCACAGCGTGCCTTCGAGCTGGGTGTCTCGTACGCCCAGCAGCGTCACACCTTCGGCAAGGCGATCGCCCAGCACCAGGCAATCCAGTTCAAGCTGGCCGAAATGGCTACCAAGGTCGAGGCCGCTCATGCCATGATGGTGAACGCAGCGCGCAAAAAGGACTCCGGGGAACGAAACGACCTCGAAGCAGGGATGGCGAAGTACCTCGCCTCCGAGTACTGCAAGGAGGTCGTGGAGGACGCCTTCCGTATCCACGGTGGATACGGGTTCTCGAAGGAGTACGAGATCGAGCGCCTCTACCGCGAGGCGCCGATGCTGCTCATCGGTGAAGGTACCGCCGAGATCCAGAAAATGATCATTGGTCGTCGGCTGCTCGAGGAGTACCGATTCCAGGGTTGATTGTCGCTTTTGAGCCGATTAGGCCGCGAAGAAGATCACACCCTGTGTTCGTCTTCCGGCCGTCGACTCGGTTCCTGGCTTGCCCAGTTGCGCCCCGCAACCGATAGCATCGCCGGAAAGCCGCCGTCCCCCGTTGCCAGTGCGGCATCATCCGCTACGAAGGTCATCCATGCCCGACAGTCGAACCTCTGCACATCGCGACAGCCTCAAGGGCGCGCGCATCGCACGCGGAGCATCGCCGTGGCTTCTGCCGACCGTCGCCACCGCGGCGCTCAGCCTCGTGCGCGCGCGCAAGTCGAGGCGTGCCGCGGCCATCGCCGTGCCGACCACCGCTCTCGCGGCCGGCATGCTGTGGTTCTTCCGCGACCCCGAGCGCGAGATCGCTCAGGGCCGGGTCATCTCCCCCGCCGACGGTGTGGTGCAGAGCATCATGCCGTGGAAGGACGGGCGGACCCGGGTCGCCATCTTCATGAGCCCGCTGAACGTCCACGTCAACCGCGCGCCGCTGGCCGGCACGGTGACGTCCGTGGAGCACGTCCCCGGTGGGTTCGTCCCGGCGTTCAACAAGGAGAGCGAGAACAACGAGCGCGTTGTCTGGCACTTCGACACCGAGCTCGGTGACATCGAGATGGTGCAGATCGCGGGCGCCGTCGCCCGGCGGATCGTGCCGTACATCCCGCAGGGGACGAAGGTCGAGCAGGGCGACCGCATCGGTCTGATCCGGTTCGGCTCGCGCGTCGACATCTACCTCCCCGAGGGTGTCGAGGTCGCCGTCGAGGTCGGCCAGGCCACCACCGCGGGGGTGACTCGCATTGACCGTGATTGATCCCGACACACGGGCCGGCGACTGGGTCGCCGAGGCGGAGACGGCCGAAGAGGCCGAGGAGATGCCGCTGTCGCTGAGGCTGTCCATAGCGGACGCCCTCACGCTCGGCAACGCCACGTGCGGCTTCATGGCGGTGTACTTCACCACCACCGGCATCCTCATCCCGCACCTCACCGGCAGCAGCGAGACCGGCATGGCGCGCAACAGCGCCGCCACCGCCGTGATCCTGATGCTCGCCGCGGCGATCTTCGACCTCTTCGACGGCATCGTGGCGCGCAAGCTCCGCAGCTCGCCGATGGGCGCCGAGCTCGACAACCTGTCGGACCTGATCAGCTTCGGTCTGGCCCCGGCCTACTTCGTCCTCGTGTACGGAATGGTCGCGGACGACGCGCAGCAGAAGGTCTCGGCCGTGGCCGCGATCGTGGTGCTGCTGGCCGTGGTGCTGAGGCTCGCGAGATTCTCGTGCGTGACGATGAAGGACGGCATGTTCCAGGGCATGCCGAGCCCCTTCGGCGCGCTGACGGTCGTCTCGATCGTGCTGCTGGAGCTGCCCTTCATCCCGACGCTGCTCGCGATCATCGGAGTGGCGTGGCTGATGGTCAGCCGGGTCGAGTACCCGAAGCCCCGGGGCGTCCTCGCGGTGGCGATGCTCAGCTGGATCGTCGGTGCGATGGCCATGCTGGCGGCCTGGGCGTTCGACGCTCCGGGCGGACAGTTCCTGCTCCAGACCGGCTGCGCGCTGCAGGTCGTGATGGGCGCCGTGATCCCCCTCTTCGCGACGGCCCGCCGGGTCAACACCTTCCGCGACAACCGGCGTGAGAGCCGGGAGGCGCGGGCGGCGCAGCTGCCGTAGCGATCGGCGTACGAAGGGCCCCGGGAGGCGATCCGCCTCCCGGGGCCCTTCCGCGTGCCCGGGGCCCCTTCGATGCCCGGGACGTCCCTAGAGGCGTTTGTAGTAGAGCGTGGTGGCGCGGAGGGTGCCGGCCGGGTCGGCGGCGAAGTCCGGGATCGTCCCGGCCGCGGTCCAGCCCGCTCCCCGGTAGAGGCGCTCGGCCGGGCTGCCGGTCTGGGTGTCCAGGACCAGGAGCGTCAGGCCCGTGGCGGCGGCGTGTGCCTCGGCCGCGGCGAGCAGGCGCTGCCCGAGGCCCCGGCCGCGGGCCGAGCTGTGGACGAGGAGCCGGGCGATCTCGCCGCGGTGCCGGCCGTTGGCGGCCCCGGCACGGACGAGGGTGACGACACCGGTCAGCCGTCCGTCGGGGGCGCGGGCGGCCCAGACGTCCCGTACGCCCCGCGCGGCCTCCTCGGCGACGCGGGACCACCAGGCGGCCGCCTCGGCGGCGTCCAGGGGCGCCAGGAAGCCGACGGAGGCCCCGCCGTCGACGGCGTCGACGAGGAGCTCGGCGAGCCCGGCCGGGGCGTGGGCCCGTACGGCGTCGGGGGCGAGGCGTTCGACGAGGTCGAGCCGCCGCTCCAGGCAGAGCAGGCCGGGGCGGTCGTCCCAGGAGGCGACGGGTCCGAAGCCGAGGCTCCGGTAGAGGGCCAGCGGCTCCTGCCGCCAGTCCCAGACCGTGAGCCGCACGGCGGGGGCGCCCGCGTCGGCCGCCCGGCGCAGGGCCTCGGCCATGAGCGCCTTCGCGATCCCCTTCCCGCGGGCCTCGGGCGCGACCCAGAGCCGCTTGATCTCGGGCGCGCGGGCCTCCCGGGGGGCCTTGAGGACCACACAGCCGGCCGGTTCGTCGGCGCCGGGCGGGGTGGCGAGCAGGACGGTGTCGGCCGCGAACGCGGCGGCCGGGTCCTCCGCCTCGGCGCGGTACGCGGCCGGGAGCTCGACGGCGGTCGCCACGGCGGCGCCCTTCTCGGCCTGGTTCACCAGGTGGTAGGCGGTGAGCAGGGCGGGGAGGCGGGGGTGGGAGCGGTTCTCCTCGATGCGTGCGGTCATGGACCGAGCTTCACACCGCCGTGTTTCCGGGAGGTGACGATCTTCTAGGGTGGACCCGTGCGTGTACTGCTCGCGGGCGCCACGGGCGCCGTCGGTCGTCCGTTGTCGTCCCGCCTGGAGGCGGCCGGCCACGAGGTCGTGGGCGTCTCCCGGCGCGGGCCCCGTCCCGTGGACGTGCTCGACGCGGAGGCGGTGCGCCGGGCGGTGGTCGACATCGCGCCGGACGCCGTGGTGCACCAGCTCACCGACCTGGGCGGGGCGGACGGGGCCGCGAACAACCGGCTCCGCGTCGACGGCACCCGCAACCTGGTGGACGCGGCGCGCGCGGCGGGCGTGCGCCGGATCGTCGCGCAGTCGATCAGCTGGGCGTACGCCCCCGGGGACGCGCCCGCCGACGAGTCCGTACCGCTCGATCCGACCGAGGAGCCGCCGCGGGCCCGGATCGTCGCCGGGGTACGGGCCCTGGAGTCCGCGGTGGCCGAGCTGCCCGAACCGGTGGTGCTGCGGTACGGGATCCTCTACGGGCCCGGCACCTGGTACGCGCCGGGCGGCGCCGTCGCCGCCGCGCTGGCCGGGGACCCGACGGCGCGGTTCCTCGGCAGTACGGCGGCCGACGATTCGGTCAGCTCGTTCGTGCACGTCGCCGACGCCGCCGAGGCGGCGGTGCGGGCCCTGGAGTGGCCCCCGGGCGCGTACAACGTGGTGGACGACGAGCCGGCCCCCGGGCACGCCTGGCTGCCGGTCCTCGCGGCGGCCCTGGGCGTGCCGGTCCCGGAGCGGTCCGGAGGGCGGGTGGAGTGGGCCCGGGGGGCGCGGAACGCTCGGGCCCGTGCGCTGGGGTGGGCCCCGACCCGGCCGTCCTGGCGGACGGGCTTCCCGAACCAGGGGTCGTAGACCGCGTGCCCCCGGGTGGGCCGCGCCCGGCGGGGCGGTGCCCCTCCGCTACCCCCGCGCGGGCCCGCGCCCTCCGGGCGGGGGCGCCGCCTAGTGGAACAGTCGTGCACAACGGGGCGGGGCCGGCGGGCGCGGCCCGTAGCCCGGTGGGGTTACTGCAGGAAGGCTCGGGCGATGTTGGACGCCGTCGTCTCCAGCAGCGGCCCCGCGTTCGCGATGCACTTCTCCGTGTCCGGCTCCAGGTCCGTGAGCGGGTACGCGCGGCGGATGCCGGCCGCTCCCAGGGCCTCGGGCGCCAGGGCGAGGCGTCCGCAGACCGCGACGACCTCCTTGCCCGCCGCGCGGGCCGCCGCGGCGACCCCGGCCGGGGCCTTGCCGTGGAGGGTCTGCTCGTCGAGGGAGCCCTCGCCGGTGATGACGAGGGTGGCGCGCTCCAGGGCGGGGGCGAAGCCGAGGACCTCCAGCATCAGCTCGATGCCGGGCCGGAAGCTCGCGCCGAGGATGAGCGCGCCGTACCCGATGCCGCCCGCGCCGCCCGCGCCGGGCGCGAGGGCGGCCTCGGCGGCCCGGGGGCCGACGGCCTTCTCCAGGACGGTGGCGAAGTGGGCGAGGGCCGCGTCGAGGGTGCGGACGTCGTCCGGGGTCGCGCCCTTCTGCGGGCCGTAGACGGCGGGGGCGCCCTTGGGCCCGGTCAGCGGGTTGTCGACGTCGCTCGCGAGGATCAGGTCGACCGAGGCGAAGCGCGGGTCGAGGCCGCCGAGGTCGGCCGTGGCGAGGTCGGCGAGGGCCGCGCCGCCGGGGCCGACGGGCTCGCCGGCCGCGTCGAGGAACCGGGCGCCGAGCGCGGCGAGCATTCCGGCGCCGCCGTCGGTGGTGGCGCTGCCGCCGACGCCGAAGACGAGGGTGGTCGCGCCCGCGTCCAGGGCGGCGCGGAGCAGCTCTCCGGAGCCGTACGTGGTCGCCGTGAGGGGGGCGAACACGCCGGGCGGGAGCAGCTGGAGGCCCGAGGCCTCCGCCATCTCGACGACCGCGGTGGTGCCGCGCAGCGCGAACGCCGCGGTGACCGGTTCGCCGAGCGGGCCGGTCACGCGGACCTCGCGCCGCTCGAAGCCGGCCGCGACGGCCGCCGCGACGGTGCCGTCGCCGCCGTCCGCCACGGGGAGCGTCTCCACCCTGAGCTCCGGGACGACCCGTCGCAGTCCTGCTGTGACCCGCTCCGCGACCTGTACGGCCGTGAGCGAGCCCTTGAACTTGTCGGCCGCCACGAGCACGTGAGCGACCTGAGTTGCTGCCCCGTCCGTCACCTTGCATCCCTTGCTTTCGAACGTGCAGTCGCGCCGAGGCCGACCCTATCCGTACGGCCAGACGGCGTGCCACCCCCTGATAAGGCGATATTCCGCACCATAGTGGGGTCGCATGAGCGCGGAAAAGATCGTTCCTGACGGCACGCCCGACGGCAAGGTCATCGGGATCGGGGTCGCGGCCGTGGTCGCGGTCGTCGGCTGGGCCTCGCTGGGCGAGGACTCGTTCGACGGCGCGTCCTCCTCCGCCCTGAAGTGGGTGTTGTCGAATTTCGCCTGGCTCTTCGTGGTCGCGGCGGACACCTTCCTGGTGTTGTGCGTGGTGATCGCGCTGAGCCGCTTCGGCCGGATCAGGCTGGGCGCGGACGACTCGGAGCCGGAGTTCACGAACCTGGCGTGGATCGCGATGATGTTCAGCGCCGGAATGGGCATCGGTCTGATGTTCTACGGGGTCGGGGAGCCGCTGACGCACTTCCTGGACCCTCCCCCGTCGTCCGGGGTTCCGGCGGGGACGGGCGCTGCGGCCCGGACGGCCCTGGAGTACTCGTTCTTCCACTGGACGCTGACCCCGTGGGCGATCTACGGGATCGCGGGCCTCGCGCTCGCGTACGCGGGCTTCCGCAAGGGGCGGGGGAACCGGCTGAGCTCGGCCTTCGTGCCGCTGCTGGGGGCGCGCCGGGCGGATTCCTGGCCGGGCAAGGCGATCGATCTCCTCGCGGTGTTCGCGACGGTGTTCGGCACGGCGACGAGTCTGGGTCTCGGTGCCCTCCAGGTCGCCGAGGGGCTGAACCTGACGATGGACGTGGAGAACTCCACGGCCACGCAGCTGATCGTCATCGTGGCGCTGTCGGCGGCGTTCGTGCTGTCGGCCTTCTCCGGTCTCCACAAGGGCGTGAAGTGGCTGTCCACGCTGAACATCGTCCTCGCCGCCTGTCTGATGCTCTTCGTGTTCCTGCTCGGCCCGACCGTCTACGTCCTGGACACCGTCCCGGCCTCCGTGGGGGGCTATCTGCACCAGCTGCTGCCGATGGCCAGCCGTACGGGCGCGTTCACCGACCGCGCCTGGCTGGGGACGTGGACGATCTTCTACTGGGCGTGGTGGCTGTCCTGGGCGCCGTTCGTCGGCACCTTCATCGCCCGGATCTCGCACGGACGGACGATCCGGGAGTTCCTGGTGGGGGTGCTCCTGGTGCCGTCGGGGGCGACGGTGGTGTGGTTCTGCGTGATGGGCGGGACCGCGATCCGGCTGCAGTCGACGGGTGCGGCGGACCTGGCGACGGCCGTGAAGGACGGCGCGGAGGCCTCGCTGTTCGCGATGCTGGAGGCGCTGCCGATCGGAACGGTGACGTCGGTCGTCGCGATGCTCCTGGTGATGACGTACTTCATCACGAGCGCGGACTCGGCCTCGCTGGTGATGGGTTCGCTGACGAGCCGCGGGGCGCTCCATCCGCCGACCTGGCTCGTGGTGACCTGGGGCGTCCTGATGGCCGCCGTGGCGGCGGTGCTGCTGGTGGTGGGCGGTCTGAACTCGTTGCAGACGGCGACGATCCTGGTGGCGCTGCCGTTCGTGGTCGTGATGCTGGTGCTGTGCTTCGCGCTCCTGAAGGAGTTGCGGGAGGACCCGGGGGCGGGCCCGGCCCGCCACCAGGCCCTGCACGGGCTGCGGGACGCGGTGCGGACCCTGGTCGGGGAGGCGATGACCGAGCGGGCCGTCGACCGCCACCGCCGGCTCCGGCGGGCGGCGAAGGCCCGCACCGGCGCGGAGCCGCCGGTGGACGAGGACTGAGGCCCCGGCGCGGAGCCGCCCGTGGACGGGCGGGGGCCGTGGTCCCGGCGCGCGCCCGGCCGCCGGATTGGGTACACCGGAGACATGGGGTTCGCGGACGGGGAGCTCGGGGACCGGATCCTGGGCGGCTGGACGGGCCGGATCGCCGGGAACATGCTCGGCAAGCCCGTGGAGCGCGGGGACCACTGGACCCGCGGGCGCATCGACGCGTATCTGCGGCTGACCGGGGCGCTTCCGCTGACGGACTACCTCCCTCCCCCGCCGCCCGGGGCGGAGGGCTTCGAGCTGCGGCCCGAGTGGGAGCGGTGCGTGCGGGGCGGGATCGACGGCAGCTGCCGGGACGACGACGTCGACTGGTCGGTCCTGGGGCTGCACCTCCTGGAGACGCGCGGCTTCGCGTTCACCACCGAGCAGGTCGGCGAGGAATGGCTGCTGCGGCTGCCGTACCTGCAGACGTTCACGGCGGAGCGGGCCGCCTACCGGAACCTCGCGAACGGGCTGCGGCCGCCGCTGACGGCCACGTACGAGAATCCGTACCAGGAGTGGATCGGGGCGCTGATCCGGGCCGACGCCTACGGCTGGGCCTGCCCCGGCGACCCGCGCCGGGCCGCCTCGCTCGCCCGCCGGGACGCGGTCCTCTCGCACACGGGGAACGGCGTGTACGGGGCGATGTGGGCGGCGGCGCTGATCGCGGCGGCCTTCACCGCGCCGGACCTGCGGTCGGCCCTGGAGGCGGGTCTGGAGCAGGTGCCGGCGAGCAGCCGGCTCGCCCGGACCGTACGGGGCGCGATCGCGCTGTACGAGGCGGGGCTCGGCTGGTCGGAGGCGCTCACCGAGCTCGCGGAGCGGACGGCGGGCCTCGGCTGGATCCACACCGTCCCGAACGCGGCCGTCCTGACGGCCGGACTCCTGTACGGGGAAGGGGACTTCACCCGGACGATCGCGCTGACCGTCCGCGGCGGCCTGGACACCGACTCCAACGGGGCGACGGCGGGTTCGGTGGCCGGAGTCCGCTGCGGCGCGGCCGCGATCCCGCCGCAGTGGTCGGAGCCCCTGCGGGACCGGGTGCGCAGCGCCGTCTTCGGCTTCGACGGCATCCGCATCGGCGAACTGGCGGAGCGGACGCTGCGGTTGGCCGAGCGGGCGGATTGAGGGGGACCCCCGCTCAGAACAGGGCGTCCGGTTCCGCCGCACCCGATTCGAAGGCCAGCAGCCGCTGCTTGCGGTCCAGGCCGCCGCCGTAGCCGGTGAGGCCGCCGCCCGCCCCGACGACCCGGTGGCAGGGGACGATGATGCTGACGGGGTTCTTGCCGTTGGCGAGGCCCACGGCCCGGGAGGCGCCGGGACTGCCGAGCTCCTCCGCGAGTTCGCCGTACGTCCGGGTCTCCCCGTACGGGATGCGCAGCAGCTGCTCCCAGACCCGCAGCTGGAACGGGGTGCCGATCAGGTTCAACGGCAGCTCGAACTCGGTGAGTCCGCCCGTGAAGTAGGCGTCGAGCTGGCGGATCGCCTCGGCGAAGGGCCGCGGGTCGGGCTCGCCGAAGGTCTCCTCGGGCGGGCGGTGGCGCTGGCCGGTCATGTGGACGCGGCTGAGGACGCCGTCGACGGCGACGAGCGTCAGCGGGTCGTACGGGCTGTCCACGACGGTGTGCCGGATGACGGGCATGGGGCGGAGTCCTTTACGCGGGAAGGTGGTTGATCGGGTGGTCGTCGGTCGCCCAGAGGTACTGGACCGCATAGGCGCGCCAGGGACGCCAGTGCGCGGCGCGGGCGGTGAGCGCGGCCGGGGTGCCGGGCAGGCCGAGTCCCTCGGCCGCGCGGCGGACGCCGAGGTCGCCGGGGAGGAAGGCGTCGGGGTCGCCGAGGGCCCGCATGGCGATGATCTCGGTGGTCCAGGGCCCGAAGCCGGGCAGGGCGAGCAACCGGGCCCGGGCCTCCTCGCGGTCGTCGGCGGGTCCGAGCGGGAGCGAGCCGTCGGCGAGGGCCCGGACGAGGGTGAGGAGGGTGGTGCGGCGGCTGCGCGGCAGGGCGAGGCCCTCGGGGTCGAGCGCGGCGAGCGCCTCGGGGTCCGGGAAGAGGTGGGTCAGCCCGCCCTCGGGGTCCTCGATCGGGACGCCGTACGCGGTGACCAGGCGGGCGGCGTGGGTGCGGGCGGCGGCGGTGGACACCTGCTGGCCGAGGACGGCCCGTACGGCGAACTCGGCGGGGTCGACGGTCCCGGGCACCCGGCGGCCGGGCGCCGCGTCGACGAGCGGGGCGAGCAGCGGGTCGGTGCGCAGTCGCTCGTCGACGGCGACGGGGTCGGCGTCGAGGTCGAGGAGCCGGCGGCAGCGGCTGATCGCGTGGGTGAGGTCGCGCGGGTCGGTGAGGAGGAGACGGCAGGCGATGTGGTCGGTGCGCGGGGCGAGGGCGACGATGCCGTGGCCGTACGGGAGGCCCAGCGTCCGCCGGTAGGCGCCGTCGCGCCACTCCTCCACGCCGGGGACGGCGGTCGCGGCGAGGTGGCCGAAGAGGTTGGAGGGTTCGAAGGGGGTGCGGAACGGCAGCCGGAGGCCGATGACGCCGGGGGTCGCGGTCGCCCGGACCGGTGAGCTGCGGGCCGCGCGGGCGCGGAGCTCGCCCGGGGTGAGGGCGAAGACCTCGCGGACGGTGTCGTTGAAGGTGCGGATGGAGGAGAAGCCGGCCGCGAAGGCGATCTCGCCGAAGGCCATCGGGGTGGTCTCGACGAGCAGCCGGGCGGTCTGGGCGCGCTGGGCCCGGGCCAGGGCGAGCGGCCCGGCACCCAGTTCGGCGAGGAGCTGGCGCTCGATCTGGCGGGTGGACCAGCCGAGCCGCCGGGCGAGACCGGGGACGCCTTCCCGGTCGACGACGCCGTCCTGGATGAGGCGTACGGCGCGGGCGACGGCGTCGGCCCGGACGTTCCACTGGGGCGAGCCGGGGCTGGTGTCGGGCCGGCACCGCTTGCAGGCCCGGTAGCCGGCGCGCTGGCAGGAGGCGGCGCTGGGGTGGAACTCCATGTTCTCGGGCTTGGGCGGGACGACCGGGCAGCTGGGCCTGCAGTAGATCCGGGTGGTGCGGACGGCGGTGAAGAACACGCCGTCGAAGCGGGCGTCCTTCGACTGGACGGCCTGGACGCAGCGCTCGGTGTCGGTGTGCATGGTTCAAGGATCGGGGACGGACGGCCCGCGGGCTGGCGAGAAAACGACATGGACGTCCGCCCCCGTCTCCGCCGCCTCAGACGGTGACGCTCCGGTAGTGGGTGGTCAGCCGGCCGTCCTCGCCGAGGACGTGGAAGGCGAGGGCGGGCGGCAGGTCGAGGTGGACGTGCGGGTTCTCGGGACTCGGGTTCTCCCAGGGCAGCCGGAGGGCGGAGACGACGCCGGGCGCGACGAGCAGCGGCCGCCCGGCGAAGGTCGTGGCGGCCGCCGTGTGCGCGTGGCCCGCGAGGAAGGCCGTCAGGTGGGGGTGGCGGCCGGCGATCGCGGCGAGCCGCTCCTCGCCGAACTGCCGGATCCCGTCCACGTACGGGGTGTGCAGCGGAACCGGCGGGTGGTGGAAGGCGACCAGGACGGGCACCTCGTGCGGGGTGTCGGCGAGGACGCCGTCGAGCCACTCGATCGTCTCGTCCTCCAGGAGGCCGTGGTGCTCGCCGGGCACCGAGGAGTCGCAGAGGGCGATGACGAAGCCCTCCCCCCGGAGCACCTGGTTGACGGGGGCCTGGGGTCGCGCCGTCGTCTCCTCCGGGAGGAGGCCCTTGCGGAACGCGGCGCGGTCGTCGTGGTTGCCGGGGCAGACGAGCAGCGGGTGACGGGAGGTCAGCAGCTCCCGGGCCACCGCGTACTCGTCCGGGGTCGCGTGGTCGGCGATGTCGCCGGTGACGAGGACGGCCGCCAGGTCGTGCGGCAGCTCCTCCAGGTAGCGCAGGACGGCGCGGGTCCGGTCCGCGCTGCGCTGCCCCTCGTCGATGTGGACGTCGCTGACGTGGGCGATGACGATCATGCGGGTCGGACCTCCGTGAGTGTGCGTGAACGGTCGTTCACACGCGACCGTACGGTGATCACGCCCGGACCGGGAAGGGCCGCCCCGTGACCGGTGGACCGCTTTCCGGACCGGGGATCGGCTTTCCGGGACCGGTGGACCGCTTTCCGGGCCGTCTACTCGAAGCGGGTGGTGTCCCCCGCGCCACGGCGGACGATCTCGGGCTCGCCGCTGGAGAAGTCGACGACGGTGGTGGGTTCGGTGCCGCACTCTCCCGAGTCGAGCACCGCGTCCACCTGGTGGTCGAGCCGCTCCTTGATCTCCCAGCCCTGGGTCAGCGGTTCGGCCTCGTCGGGCAGGAGCAGGGTGCTGGAGAGCAGCGGCTCGCCGAGTTCGGCGAGGAGGGCCTGGGTGACCACGTGGTCGGGGATGCGGACGCCGACCGTCTTCTTCTTGGGGTGCAGCAGCTGGCGGGGCACCTCCTTGGTGCCCGGCAGGATGAAGGTGTACGCGCCGGGGGTGGACGCCTTGACCGCGCGGAAGACGTCGTTGTCGATGTGCACGAGCTGGCCCAGCTGGGCGAAGTTCGCGCACATCAGCGTGAAGTGGTGCCGGTCGTCGAGGTCGCGGATGGCGCGGATCCGGCTGATGCCGTCACGGCTGCCGATGCGGCTGCCCAGCGCGTAGCAGGAGTCGGTCGGGTACGCGACGAGCGCCCCGTTCCGGATGGAGTCGGCCACCGCGTTGATGGTGCGGGGCTGGGGGTTGTCGGGGTGGACGTCGAAGTACTTGGCCATGGGGACCAGTCTATTTTCGCAGGCTCCGCCATACGGCCTTCGCCGCGTTGTGCCCGGACATGCCGTGCACGCCGGGGCCGGGCGGGGTCGCGGAGGAGCAGAGGAAGACCGCCGGGTGCGGGGTCGCGTAGGGGCGGAGGGACAGCGTGGGGCGCAGCAGGAGCTGGAGGCCGCGGGCGGCGCCGCAGGCGATGTCGCCGCCGACGTAGTTGGCGTTGTGCTCGGCGAGTTCGGGCGGGCCGGCGGTGGCGCGGGCCAGGACGCGGTCGCGGAAGCCGGGGGCGAAGCGCTCGATCTGTCGCTCGATCGCCTCGGTGAGGTCGCCGCGCCAGCCGTTGGGCACGTGCCCGTACGCCCAGAAGACGTGCTTGCCCTCCGGGGCGCGGGAGGGGTCGACGAGGCTCGGCTGGGCCGTGATGAGGAAGGGCGCGGCGGGCGCGGTGCCCGAGGAGGCCTCGCACAGGGCGGTGCCGATCTCGCCGGCGGTGGGGCCGATCTGGACGGTGCCGGCGCGGCGGGCCTCCTCGGCGGTCCAGGGCACGGGCCCGTCGAGCGCGTAGTCGACCTTGAAGACACTGGCGCCGTACCTGTAGTGGTCGTAGTGCCCGCCGAAGCCGGCGATCCGGGCCAGGGCGGTGGGCGAGGTGTCGAAGACGTAGGCGCGGGCCGGCGGCAGGTCGTCGAGCCGCTTGACCTCGAAGTCGGTGTGGACGGCGCCGCCGAGGTCCTCGAGGTACGCGGCGAGGGCGTCGGAGATCGACTGCGAGCCGCCCCGGGGCATCGGCCAGCCGCCCGCGTGCGCGGCGAGCGCGAAGACGAGGCCGACGGCACCGGTGGCGATGCCGCCGAGCGGGGCGATGACGTGCCCGACGAGCCCGGCGAGGAGCGCGCGGGCCTTCTCGTCCTGGAACCGTCGCATCAGCCAGGTGGACGGCGGCAGCCCGGCGAGGCCGAAGCGGGCGAGCATGACCGGGTCGCGGGGCAGCGCGGTGAGCGGCAGCTGCATGAAGTCGCTCGCCAGCGTGTCCCACTTGCCGAGGAAGGGGGCGACGAGCCGGCGGTACGTGCCGGCGTCGCGCGGCCCGAAGGAGGCGGCGGTCTCGGCGACGGAGCGGGCGAGGACGGCGGCGGTGCCGTCGTCCCAGGGGTGGGCCATGGGCAGTTCGGGGTGGAGCCACTCCAGGCCGTACCGGTCGAGCGGCATCGTCTTGAAGACGGGCGAGCCGGCGCCGAGCGGGTGCACGGCGGAGCACGGGTCGTGACGGAAGCCGGGGAGGGTGAGCTCCTCGGTCCTGGCACCGCCGCCGACGGTGGACTTGGCCTCGAAGACGGCCACGGACAGGCCGCGCCGGGCCAGTTCGACGGCGGCCGTCAGTCCGTTGGGCCCCGCCCCCACGACGACGGCATCGAGCATCGACGTCTCGTTCGTCACCTTCGGACTCCTTCGTCAGCCGATGGCCAGGGCCCCCAGGATAGGCGGGTGGAGGAGCCCGTCTCACACGCCCCCGAGGAGCGCCCGGATCCGCTCGGCGGTCGCCGCGTCCCGGGCCGTCGTGAACGGCAGCGCGTTGCCCCCGGCGATGCGGAACGGCTCTCCCGCGACCGTCGTGGTCGCGCCGCCCGCCTCGGCGACCAGGAGGAGTCCGGCGGCGTGGTCCCAGGCGTACTCCCAGGAGAACGCCGTGCCGGACAGCTCCCCGCGCGCCACGGCGAGGTACTCGAGACCGGCCGAGCCGCAGGGGCGGGGACGGACGCCCTCGACGTTCAGGCCGAGCAGGGCCCGCTTCTGGTCCGGCGTGGTGTAGTCCGGGTGCGAGGTGGCGACCTCCAGGACCGTGCCGGGCGCCGGCGAACCGGAGCGTATCTCCTGCCCGTTGAGCGTGGCGCCGCGCCCGCGCACGGCGACGGCGAACTCCTCCAGGGCCGGTGCGAAGGTCCAGGAGGCGAGGACCTCGCCGTGCCGGGCGAGAGCGACGAGGGTGCAGAAGGCGGGGTCGCCGTGGACGAACTGGCGGGTGCCGTCGACGGGGTCGACGATCCAGACGGGGGCGTCGCCGCGCAGCGCCCCGTACACGGTGGGGTCGGCGTGGACGGCCTCCTCGCCGACGACCACGGAGCCGGGCAGCAGGGCCGTGAGGGACGCGGTGAGATGGGCCTCGGCGGCCCGGTCGGCGACGGTGACCAGGTCGTGCGGCCCGTTCTTCTCGATGATGTCGTCGGCGGCCAGCTGCCGGAAGCGCGGCATGATCTCGGCGGCGGCCGCCTTGCGGACGGCCTCCTCGACCTCGGTCGTACGGCCGCCGAGGACCTGCTCAAGGAAGTCTTCGATCATGCCCCCAGCTAAGCACGGGCCGCTGACAACCGGTACGCCGCACTCGTCACCCCCCGTTTCCCCGGGGAGTACCCTTTGGCCCAGTTCACCCCTTACACGCAGGGAGGGTTCCCGTGCACGGCGCCTGTCACGGCGAGTACAAGGTCCCCGGCGGAAAGCTGGTGGTCGTCGACCTCGACACCGAGGACGGGGTCCTGAGGAACGTCCGGGTCGCGGGCGACTTCTTCCTCGAACCGGACGAGGCGATCCTCGCGATCGACGGAGCCCTCGAGGGCGCGCCGGTCGACACGGACGCCTCGGGGCTCGCCGCGCGGATCGACGCGGCGCTCCCGCCCGGCACGCAGATGTTCGGCCTGACCACGGAGGGCGTCGGGGTCGCGGTCCGGCGCGCCCTCGCCCGCGCCACGGACTGGACCGACTACGACTGGCAGCTGGTGCACGAGCCGCCGCAGTCCCCCGCGCTGCACATGGCGCTCGACGAGGTCCTGACGGCCGAGGTGGCGGCCGGCCGGCGCCCGCCGACCCTGCGGGTCTGGGAATGGGGCGCCCCGGCGGTGGTGATCGGCAGCTTCCAGTCCCTGCGCAACGAGGTGGACGCGGAGGCGGCGGAGCGGCACGGCATCCAGGTGGTGCGCCGGATCAGCGGCGGCGGGGCGATGTTCGTCGAACCGGGCAACACCATCACGTACTCGCTCTCCGTCCCCGACGCCCTCGTGCAGGGCCTGTCCTTCACCGACAGCTACGCCTACCTGGACGACTGGGTGCTCGGCGCGCTCGGCGACATGGGGATCCGGGCCTGGTACCAGCCGCTCAACGACATCGCCACGGAGGCGGGGAAGATCGCGGGCGCGGCGCAGAAGCGGCTCGTGGCGGGCGAGGGGGCGGTCCTGCACCACGTGACGATGGCGTACGACATCGACGCGGACAGGATGACCGAGGTGCTGCGGATCGGCCGGGAGAAGCTCTCGGACAAGGGGACGAGGAGCGCGAAGAAGCGCGTGGACCCCCTGCGGCGCCAGACGGGTCTGCCGCGCGAGACGGTGATCGAGCGGATGGTCGCCTCCTTCCGGAACCGGTACGGCCTCACGGAGGGGCGCCTCACGGAGGACGAGCTGACCCGGGCGGAGGAACTGGCGGAGTCCAAGTTCGGCACGGCGGAGTGGACCGCCCGGGTGCCGTAGCGCCCCCGCCTCCCCCCTCCCCGCCCGTCCGCGCGGCGGGGGCGCCCGCTCGGCCGTCGGTTCGGCCCCGTCGTCGGGTGACCCCTGCGCGCCCTCCTCGTTGATGCCCACGCGGGCCGCGGCACGGCGGGCGGGGGGAAACGTCTCCGCACCCGCCCGGCCCGGGACGGGGTGTCGACAGGGCGGAGATCAGGTGGGACGGGCGAGGAAGTTCATGGCGGCGGTCGCGGGCGCGATGACGGCGGTGTGCCCCCTCGGCATCGCGCCGTCCGCCCACGCGGTCGTCGGGGGCCAGGAGGCGCGGCCCCACCAGTACCCGTTCATGGTGGGGCTGGTGGACCTGGCGGAGCGACGGGTGATGTGCGGCGGAGCGCTGATCGGCGAGCGGTACGTGCTCACCGCCGCGCACTGCCTGACCGGCTCGTACAGCGACACCGCGCGCGTGGGGGTGCTCCTCGGC
Source organism: Streptomyces sp. NPDC107498 (assembly GCF_055582805.1). Lineage (NCBI taxonomy): Bacteria > Bacillati > Actinomycetota > Actinomycetes > Kitasatosporales > Streptomycetaceae > Streptomyces > Streptomyces sp. NPDC107498. The sequence continues at coordinate 546,545 of NZ_JBVJPE010000001.1, forward strand.
GACCACGACCTGACGCGCGGGGACGACAGTCCGAACGCGGTGCTCGCGGCCCCGGCCGCCTTCCTCACGCACCCGGGCTACGACCCGGCCGCCCAGCGCGACGACATCGCGCTGGTCCGGCTGGCCGAGCCGGTGGCGTTCGACCGCGACGTGCGGCCGGTCGCCCTGCCCTCCCGGTACGCCCACGACGCCTTCGACCACACGCAGGTCGAGGCCCCCGGCTGGGGCGCCACCTCCTTCGGGGGCCGTACCTCCGACGTCCTGCGGACCGTGGTCCTCGGCACCATGAGCAACGCGGCGTGCGGGGCCCGGGGCATGTCCCAGGTGACCGCCGCCCAGCTCTGCACGTACGCGCCCGGGCGGGACACCTGCCAGTACGACTCGGGCGGTCCCCTGGTCCACACGGTCGCGGGGCGGCCGTACCTGGTCGGCCTGGTCTCGTACGGGAAGGGCTGCGCGACCGACACCCCCGCCGTGAACACCCGGGTCTGGTCCTACCTCAGCTGGATCGGGCGGACGGCCGGGAAGCCGCCCCGCGCCTCATGAGGGCGGTGTACAGCAGGAGCGCGGCGGCGAGGCCCACGGCCCAGCCGTAGTCGGCGAGCGGCCTGAGGAACGGGATCAGGCCGTCCTCGGGGAACGGTCCGGTGCCCGGCGCCGAGTGGGAGCCGCCGACGGCGAGGACGCCGCCGACCGCGAAGGCGAGGACGGCCGCCGGGTTCCAGCCGCCCCGGTACCAGTAGGGGCCGTCGGCCCGGTAGAGGCCTTCGAGGTCGAGGGCGGTCCGGCGGACGAGCCAGTAGTCGGCGATGAGGACGCCGGCGACCGTGCCGAGGAGGCCGCCGACCAGGCCGAGCCAGGTGAAGATGTACAGCTCGGGGGTGGCGGTGAGCTTCCACGGCATGATGAGCACGCCGACGACGCCGGTGATCAGCGCGCCCGTACGGAAGTTCACCAGTCTCGGGGCGAGGTTGGCGAGGTCGTACGCCGGGGAGACGACGTTCGCCGCGATGTTCACGGAGAGGGTGGCGACGAGCACGGTCACCAGGGCGAAGAGCAGCCCGAAGACGTTGTCGGCCTTCGCGGCCAGCGCCACCGGGTCCCAGACGGGCGCTCCGTACACGGCCTGCGAGCCGGAGGTGACGAGCACCGAGAGCAGCGCGAACAGCGTCATGGTGGTGGGGAGGCCGAGGGTCTGGCCCCGGACCTGCGCGCGCTGGCCCGCGCCGAAGCGGGTGAAGTCCGGGATGTTGAGGCTGAGCGTGGCCCAGAAGGCGATCATGCCCATGAGGGCGGGGAAGAAGACGGGCCAGAAGTCGGCGCCCCAGCCCAGTTTCGACGGCTGGTCGAGGAGCGGACCGAGGCCGCCCGCCTTGACGGTGATCCAGACGAGGAGGGCGAGCGCGCCGACGATCACGAAGGGCGCGGCCCAGTTCTCGAAGCGGCGCAGGGTCTCCATGCCCCGGTGGATGACGGCGAGTTCCAGCATCCAGAAGAGCACGAAGCAGAGCCACAGCGTCCAGGGCTGACCGGCGACCTCCGACGCCTCCGCCCAGCCGCCGCCGAAGACCTCGTCGAGCAGGACGAAGACGCCCTGCCCGCCGATCCAGGTCTGGATGCCGAACCACGCGCAGGCGACGCCGGCCCGGACGAGGGCGGGCAGGTTGGCCCCGCGCAGTCCGAAGGAGGCACGGGCGAGGACGGGGAAGGGGATGCCGTACTTGGGTCCGGCGTGCCCGGTGAGCAGCATCGGCACGAGGACGACGACGTTGGCCAGGGCGATGGTGAGGACGGCCTGCTTCCAGTCCATGCCGAGGGCGACGAGGCCGGAGGCGAGCATCCAGGAGGGGATGTTGTGGGCCATGCCGACCCAGAGGGCCGCGAAGTTGTACGTGGTCCAGCGGCGGTCGGCCACGGGGACGGGGAGCAGGTCGTCGTTGGCGAAGCGGGGGTCGGCGGGGGCCGTGCCGGGCGCGAGCTCGACACGGCCGTCCCGGGCGCCGGAGGGGCCGGGTCTTCCGGAGGGCGCGGTTGCGGTCATGGACGGAACCCTTCGTTCGGGGACGGAACGAGGCCGTGCGGGACGTGGGGTTCTTGACCGTGCGGAGTCTCGTCCTGCGGAGCGGGGGCGTCAAGGGAGGCGGAACGTCCCGCCACCTGCCGTCATCCGTTCGGCGGACCCGTTCGACGGGCCGCTGCCGAACGCGCCGGCCCCGAGCAGCACCGCCGCGAGGGCGAGGCCCCGACGGCGCGGTGCCGGGCCCGGGGACGGGGTCCGGGACTTCTTCCCGCTCGGCCGGTTCTGCCAGTTCTTCCGTGGTGGACGTGGCCGCACTTTCGGCCGTCTCGAATTCGGCCCGGGTGGTGCACCACGGGAATCCGCGCGTGCCAGGCGTCCGACAGGTCCGGCAGGACGCCTTCGGCCTTCCCTGTGGGTGGGCTCCGGTCCCACCGGTCGGATCCGACGGCACGGACCGAACCGGAACGGAAGATCGGCTTCGCATCCCCCGCCGGTTTCCGCGGGTGGCGGGCGGTACGGTTCGCTCTCGTCTTCGAGAGGAACGTTCGATGTCCGGCCACTGGCTCGCGGTCGTACGCCGCCTGACCGTGCCCGCCCTGACCATCGGCCTGGTGTGCGGGGCCGCCGTGGCGGCCGTCCTGGTCCTGGCCGACGGCACGCCGTGGCGGGAGGCCGCTTCCCCGGCACTGATCGCGGCGGCCGTGCCCGCCCTCGGCTTCGCCGCCGTGCTGTCCACGGCCACCGTGGCGAACGCCGCGCGGACGGCCCGCCGGTACGGGCTCGCGCTCGGCCCCGAGGCCGTGGCCCTGCCGTGCGTCCGGGAGGTACGGGTGTCCGGTGTCGTGGGCAGGACGGCGTTCCGGCTGACCGACGGCGTGCGGTACGCCGTGGAGAGGGACCCCGCGCTGCGGCTGGACGAGGTCACCGCGTTCGGGCACGGAGAACTGGACCTCGCCGTGCAGGGGCCGTCGGACACGACGGTCGTCGCGCGGATCCGCGTCACGACCGGACCGGAGGGAACGGTCGCGGTCGTGGAGACGCGTCCCGCCGACACGCGCAAACGCCTGGACGCGGCCGCGTCATGGGCCGTCGCGCGGATCCTGGAACGCCGTGTCGAAGGGGCCCTGCGGGCCGAGGCCGCGGACGACGGACCGGCCCGCCGAGTCCGTACCCGACGACGACCGCCGGAGGGCCGGACTAACCGTTGAGGACGGGGATGACGTCGGAGCCGTACGCGTCGACGGTGCCCTCGCGGTTGTCGTGCATGTCGTAGACGGCGAACTGGTCGACGCCGAGGTCCTCGAGGTGCCGGAGCTTCTCGACGTGGGCCTCGGCGGGGCCCAGGAGGCAGAAGCGGTCGACGATCTCGTCGGGGACGAAGGCGGTGTCGGGGTTGTCGGCGCGGCCGTGGTGGGAGTAGTCGTAGCCCTGCCGGTCCTTGATGTACGCGGTGAGCTCCTCCGGCACCATCGACGAGTGCTCGCCGTACTTGGCGACCAGGTCGGCGACGTGGTTGCCGACCATGCCGCCGAACCAGCGGCACTGGTCGCGGGCGTGCGCCAGGGCCTCGGGCGAGTCGTCGGCCGTGACGTACGCGGGGGCGGCGACGCAGACGGTGAGGGCGTCGGGGTCGCGGCCGGCGTCGGCGGCGGCCTGGCGGACCGCCTTGACCATCCACTCGGTGAGGAAGGGATCGGCGAGCTGGAGGATGAACCCGTCGGCCTTCTGACCCGCCAGGGCGAGGGCCTTGGGCCCGTACGCCGCCATCCACACCGGCAGCTTGCCGTTCTTGATCCAGGGGATGCGGATCGGGCTGCCGTCGACCTCGGCCTCCCGGCCCTCGGCCAGGTCGCGGATGACCTCGATGGCCTCGCCCAGGCGGGCCAGGGTGTTGGGCCTGCGCCCGGCGACGCGCATGGCGGAGTCGCCGCGGCCGATGCCGCACACCGTGCGGTTGCCGTACATGTCGTTGAGGGTGGCGAAGGTGGAGGCCGTCACCTCCCACGTGCGGGTGCCCGGGTTCGTCACCATGGGGCCGACGTGGAGCTTGGTGGTGTGTTCGAGGATCTGGCTGTAGATGACGAAGGGCTCCTGCCACAGCACGGCGGAGTCGAAGGTCCAGCCGTAGCGGAAGCCGTTGCGCTCCGCCCGGCGCATCAGGCCCACGACCTGCGAGGCGGGCGGGTCGGTCTGCAGGACGAGTCCGAAGTCCAACGTCGTTCTCCTAGTTCAGGTACTGGCAGGTGGCGCGTGGGACGAAGGCGCCGTGGCCGGCGCGGCCGGTGAACTTCCGCTGCTCGATGACCGGTTCGCCGCGCGAGAGGACCGTCTCCACCTGGCCGGTGATCGTCTTCCCCTCGTACGCGGAGTAGTCGACGTTCATGTGGTGCGTCTCGGCCGACAGGGTCTGGGTCGCGTGCGGGTCGTAGATGACGACGTCCGCGTCGGCGCCGGGCGCGATCGTTCCCTTCTGCGGGTACAGGCCGAACATCCGGGCCGGGGTCGCGCAGGCGATCTCGATCCAGCGGCGGCGGCTGATGTGCCCGTCGACGACGGCCTGGTGGAGGAGGTCCATGCGGTTCTCCACCCCCGGCAGACCGTTGGGGATCTTGGAGAAGTCGCCGCGGCCGAGGTCCTTCTGCCCCACGAAGCAGAAGGGGCAGTGGTCGGTGGAGACCACCTGGAGGTCGTTCGTCCGCAGCCCCCGCCACAGGGCGGCCTGGTGCTCCCTGGGCCGGAGCGGAGTGCTGCACACGTACTTGGCGCCCTCGAAGCCCGGCTCCGCGAGGTTGTCGGTGGAGAGGAAGAGGTACTGGGGGCAGGTCTCCCCGAAGACGGGCAGTCCCTTGTCGCGGGCGGCGGCGATCTCGGCGACGGCCTCCTCGGCGGAGACGTGGACGACGTAGAGCGGGGCCCCCGCCACCCGGGCGAGCTGGATGGCGCGGTGGGTGGCCTCGGCCTCCAGGAGCGCCTTGCGGACCTCCCCGTGGTAGCGCGGGTCGGTCTCGCCGCGGGCGAGCGCCTGCTCGACGAGGACGTCGATCGCGATGCCGTTCTCCGCGTGCATCATGATCAGCCCGCCGTTGTCGGCGGAGCGCTGCATGGCGCGCAGGATCCGGCCGTCGTCGCTGTAGAAGACGCCGGGGTAGGCCATGAAGAGCTTGAAGGAGGTGATGCCCTCCTGGACGAGCTTGTCCATCTCCTTGAGCGTGTGCTCGTTCACGTCGGAGAGGATCATGTGGAAGGCGTAGTCGATCGCGCAGTTGCCGTCGGCCTTGGCGTACCAGGCGTCGAGCCCTTCGCGGAGGCCGTGGCCGACGCTCTGGACGGCGAAGTCGACGATGGTGGTGGTGCCGCCCCAGGCGGCGGCGCGGGTGCCGGTCTCGAAGGTGTCGGAGGCGAAGGTGCCGCCGAAGGGCAGCTCCATGTGGGTGTGGGCGTCGACACCGCCGGGCAGCACGTAGCGGTCGGTGGCGTCGACGGTCCGGTCGGCGGTCCAGCCGGCCGCCGTGTCCGAGCCGTGGGCGGCGAGGGCGACGACGCGGCCGTCCTCGATCAGCACGTCGGCGTGGAGTTCGTCGGCGGCGGTGACGACGAGACCGCCGCGGATGAGGGTACGGGTGCTCACGGGACTTCTCCCCTGCCGGCTAGAGGGACCTGAGGGCCTGTTCGAGGATCGCGGCGCCTTCCTCGGCCTCGGCGACGGTGAGGGAGAGCGGAGGGGCGATGCGCAGGGTGCTGGTGTCGTGGCCGCCGCCCTTGCCGATGAGCAGGCCGTTCTCGCGGGCGGCCTCCAGGACGGCGCCGGCCGCGTCCGGGTTCGCCCGGTCGGTGCCCGGTTCGGTCAGCTCGATGCCGATCATCAGGCCGCGGCCGCGGACCTCCCGTACCTCCGCGACCCCCGCCGCGGCGGCCCGGACGCGCTCGATGAGGAGGCCGCCGACGCGGCGGGCGTTGCCCTGGAGGTCGTGCTCCAGGAGGTAGGAGAGGTTGGCAAGGCCGGCGGCCATGGTGATCGGCGAACCGCCGAAGGTGGAGATGGAGTTGGCGTCCAGGCAGTTCATGATCTCGGCGCGGGCGACGACGCCGCCGATCGACATGCCGTTGCCGATGCCCTTGGCGAAGGTGAGGATGTCGGGCGGTCCGGCCTGGCCGTGGGCCTGCCAGCCCCAGAAGTGCTCGCCGGTGCGGCCCCAGCCGGTCTGGACCTCGTCGGAGATCCAGAGGATGCCGTGCCGGTCGAGGACGCGGCGGAAGGCGGCGTAGAGGCCGTCGGGCGGGCACGTGAAGCCGCCGACGCCCTGGATCGGTTCGGCGATGAGGGCGGCGACGCCCGCGCGGGTCTGGCCGAGCATGTCCTCCAGGTCGGCGACGCAGGCCTCGGTGAAGCGCTCGTCGGTGAGCCCGGCGTACGGGCCGCGGGTGCGGACGCCGCCGTGCACGTACAGGGTCTGGAGCGGCGAGAGGCCGGTGGGCGACCAGGCGCGGTTGCCGGTGATGCCGATGGTGGAGAAGGAGCGCCCGTGGTAGCTGTTGCGCATCGCCAGGATCTGGTTCGAGCGGCGGTACGTGGTGGCGAGGAGCAGGGCCGCGTCGTTGGCCTCGGTGCCGGAGGTGGTGAAGAAGACGCGGGCGTCGGGGATGCCGGAGAGCCCGGCGACCCGTTCGGCCAGTTCCACCATCGGGCGGTTGAGGTAGAGGGTCGAGGAGTGGATGATCCGCCCGGCCTGCTCGGTGACGGCCTTGGTGACCTCGGGCAGGGCGTGGGCGGTCATGGTGGTGAGGATTCCGCCGAAGAAGTCGAGGTACCTGCGCCCCTCGGCGTCCCAGACGTGGCGGCCCTCGCCGTGGGTGATCTCGATGGGGTCGCGGTAGTAGAGGGCGACCCAGTCGGGGATGACGGCCTTGTGCCGGTCGTACAGGCTGCTCACGGCTGCACCAGCCCGTCGTACGCGTCGGGACGGCGGTCCCGGTAGAAGGCCCACTGCTGGCGGACCTGCTCGATGAGGCCGAAGTCGAGGTCGCGGACGACGAGCTCCTCGGTCTTGTCGGAGGCGACGTCGCCGACGAACTGGCCGCGCGGGTCGACGAAGTAGCTGGTGCCGTAGAAGTCGTTGTCCCCGTACTCCTCGATGCCGACGCGGTTGATGGCGGCGACGAAGTACTCGTTGGCGACGGCGGCGGCGGGCTGCTCCAGCTGCCAGAGGTAGGAGGAGAGCCCACGGTGGGTGGCCGAGGGGTTGTAGACCAACTGGGCTCCGTTGAGCCCGAGTTGGCGCCAGCCCTCCGGGAAGTGGCGGTCGTAGCAGATGTAGACGCCGACCCGTCCGACGGCGGTGTCGAAGACCGGCCAGCCGACGTTGCCCGGGCGGAAGTAGTACTTCTCCCAGAAGCCCTTGACCTGGGGGATGTGGTGCTTGCGGTACTTGCCGAGGTAGCTGCCGTCGGCGTCGATCACGGCGGCGGTGTTGTAGTAGAAGCCCTCGCCCTCGACCTCGAAGACGGGGACGACGATCACCATGCCGGTCTCGCGGGCGAGCTCCCGCATCCGGCGGACGGTCGGGCCGTCCGGGACGGGCTCGGCCCAGCGGTAGTGCTCGGGCTCCTGGACCTGGCAGAAGTAGGGCGCGTTGAAGACCTCTTGGAAGCCGATCACCTTGGCGCCCTGCCGGGCGGCCTCGCGGGCGTGCTCCTCGTGTTTGGCGATCATGGATTCGGTGTCGCCGGTCCAGGTGGCCTGGACGAGTGCGGCGCGTACGACGTCGGTCATGAGCTGCTCCTTCGGCGCGGCGTCAGAGAGCCTCTACGCACGTAGACGCGGTGCGTAGGAGGAGAACGTAAGCCCCGTCACACCCCGGAGCAAGACCGCCGCCGTGAAGCGGCCGGGTCGATCATGTTTCATACCCGAGTGGTCCACATCGGACACGTACCGACACATGGAGATCCGTACGGAGAGGACCGCGGGCACCGCAGCCGCCCCGACCCGGCCTCGGTCTCGGTCGCACCCCCGGCACCGTGGCCGCGGCTCCCTCCACCCGCCGCCCGGTCACACTCCGGCCAGGCCCGCCACCCGCAGGGCGTGGACCAGTTCGCGCTCGCGGGACGCGGACACCGCACGAGCCGCGGCGAGCAGGTGGGGGACGAACCCGTGCGGGTCCACGCCCGCGAGCCGGGCCGCGTCCCCGGGGGCCCTGACCCGGACGAACGCGGCGAGCAGGGCGTGCGCCTCACGGTGGTGGCCCTCGGCGCGCAGCGCGGCGCACGCGCCCGCGAGGTCCTCGACCGGGCGGGCCACGCCCTGCCGGAGCAGCTGTTCGCAGTCGGCCGCCCGCCCCGCGTCGGCGAGGGCGCCCGCGACGGCGGCGAGCCGGGCGGGCGGCAGCGAGGCCGCCTCCCAGAGCAGGGTGGACCAGTCCGCCCCGAGCCCGGCCCGGTGCAGCCGCACCGCGAGGGCGGGCAGTCGGGCGGGCGGTCCGCCGAGCGCTTCGCAGAGCAGGACGTGCGCCTCGCCGCTGCGGCCCTGCGCCCGGAGGCGGCCGAGGGCGTGGACGACGTCGGCCGCCGCGCGGTCGGCCTCGGCGGGGTCCGTTGCGGGGGCCTCGGGCACGGGGACGGGTTCGGCGCCTCCGAAGCGGGCCCCGCGGGGCGCCGCTCCCCCGGCCGGGAGCGCGGGCGGCGGCACCGGCTCCTCGGCCACCGTCTCGTCCCCCTCCTCCAGCCAGGCGTACCGAGCACCCCGCGGCCGCCGCCGAGCGGCCTTCGCGACGCGCGCGGGCGCGACGGTCGCCGGGGCGGGCGCGACGGTCGCCGGAGCGGCTCGGTGAGACGGCGCCACGTCCGTCCCCGCCGCCCCTCCCGGCCCCGGCCGGGCCACGCGGGCCAGGCGGGAGGTCAGTTCGGTGACGCGGGCCGTCGCCCTGGCGTGGTCGTCGCGGGCCCGGGCGAGTTCGCGCTCCAGGCCGAGGGTCCCGGTCGGGTCCGGGGCGCCGCGCAGTCGCCCGGCGAGTTCGCGGGCGCGGGTCTCGGCGTACCGGCGTTCGGCCTCCATGAGGTCCCGGCGTTCCGCGAGCGCCTCCGCGCCGCCGGGGCGGCCGTCGTGGGCACCCGCGGCCGCCGCGTACAGGATCCGTCCCCGGGCGGCGAACGGCCCGTCCACGGGTTCGCCGACGTCCTGGAGAAGGGATGCGACGACGTCCCGGGGCAGGATGTCGGCCCCGTCGAGGCAGGCGTGCAGGCCCTCGGGGTCGCGTGCGGCGAAGACCCCGTACCAGCCGTCCCCCGGCCGCGCGCGGTCCGTGAGTTCGGCCAGCCAGCGCGTGAACGCGGCGACTTCCGGCAGTGGTCGATGTGCCGTCATGCGTCACGCACCCGTCCCGCGGTCGACCGGGGCCTTCCGGTCCGCGGGTAGGGGACCACGGTCGTGTTACGGGACGGCTACGGACTGTTCCCGTCCGGATGCGCGGGAGTCAGAAGGTCACGACGATCCCGGTGTGCGGGCGCCTGCCGAGCCGGACGAGCATGGCCGGCACGTCGGTCAGCCAGTACTGCCAGGTGTACTTGCGCGAGAGCAGGCGCCGGATCCGGCGCAGCTCCTCCCCCTCCACGAGGCGCCCCGTGCCGGCGAACCGCTCGGCGCCGTCGGGGATGTTGCCGCGCAGGTCGCAGACGGCGACCTCGACCCGGGGGTCGTTGCGCAGGCGCTTGACCTTCCAGGAGTCGGAGCGGGTCCACACGTACAGCTCCGAGCCCTCCGTCGCGTACCAGACGGGCGTCGCGACCCCCGTGCCGTTCTTCCGGAAGGTGGTCAGGCTGACGTAGCGGCCGCGCCGCAGCTCTTCGGGCATCATGCCCGGGAGCTTAGGGCGCGGCCTGCTCGTACGCGGCGCGGGCCTCGGTGATCTCCGGGGCGTGGGTGCGCGCCCAGTCGCACGCCGTGTCGAGCGGGACGATGAGGGACCGGCCGAGACCGGTGAGGGCGTACTCGACGCGGGGCGGGTTCTCGTCGTGGACGGTGCGGGTGAGGAAGCCGTCGCGCTCCATGGCGCGGAGGGTCTCGGTGAGGACCTCGGGGGTGATCCGGTGCAGGGGAACACGGAGTTCGGAGAAACGGCGGGGCGTGCCGCCCTCCGGGCAGCGCAGCACCGTCGCGGTCCACTTGCCGCCGACGCGGATGGGGCGGGCGGGGCTTCCGGCGCAGCCGGGACCGTCGAAGAGGGACGGGCTCAACGGCTCCGGTGAGGACTTCTCGATCATGCGGTCGACGCCAGTCCAGTACCGTTGAAGTAACCGGGAGTGCCCGTTCCACGGTCCCGCCATGGACAACGACGGCAAGAACGTCATCGTCTTCGGAGCCGGTGGGCGCGTGGGCCGGGCGGTCGTGGCGGAGGCGGTGGCGCGGGATCACCGGGTGACGGCCGCGGTCCGCGACCCGGCCGCGCACCGCGACCTGGAGGGCGCGGGAGTCGCGCCGGTCCGGGGGGACGCGACGGACGCGGCCTCGGTGGCGGCGCTCGCGGCGGGCCACGACGCGGCGGTGAACGCGGCGGTCCGGCTCGACGCGCCCTCGGTGGACTTCTTCACGGCCGCGGCGAAGGCGATGGTCGCCGGCCTCACCGAGGCGGGGGTCGGGCGGCTGCTCACCCTGGGCATCGCCACGACCCTGGAGACCGCTCCCGGGGTGCGGCTGATGGACGCGCCCGACTTCCCCGAGCAGTACCGGACCTCCTCCCAGGGGCACGTGGCCGAGTTCGAGCTGCTCACGGCGGAGGCCGGGCCCGGGCTCGACTGGCTGATGGTGGTTCCGGGGCTGGACCTGAACGCGGAGGCCGAGCGGACGGGCGGCTACAGAACGGCAGTGGGCACGGCACTCGAGGGCCCGGGGCGTATCGGCCACGCCGATCTGGCGCTCGCCCTCCTGGACGAGATCGAGCACCCGCGCCACAGCCGGGTGGAGCTCGCGGTCTCCGTCTGACCCCTGGAGGACGGGTCAGACGGGGGCCGGGGCGCAGTGCGCCACGAGCTCGTCCATGGAGAGGCCGAGGACCCCGACCAGCGCCGCGACGGTGAAGAAGGCCGGGGTCGGGGCGCGGCCGGTCTCGATCTTGCGGAGGGTCTCGGCGGAGAGGCCGGCGGCCGCGGCGATCTCCACCATGGACCGCTCGCCGCGCGCCGCGCGCAGGAGCAGGCCCAGGCGCTCGCCGCGCTCGCGTTCTTCGGGGGTCAGGGGTGTGCGCACCATGTCGACCATTCTAATACCGGTATAGTAATTGGTCATGGTGGAGATCAAGACGAACGAATCCCTGGCGGCCATGCGCGAAGCGGGGCAGGTGGTGGCCCGTGCCCTGGCGGCCGTACGGAAGAAGGCGGCGCCCGGCGTGCGGCTCACCGAGCTCGACCGGGCCGCGCGCGACGTGCTCGACGGGGCGGGCGCCGGCTCGCCCTTCCTCGACTACCACCCGGAGTGGGCCCCGGTGCCGTTCCCCGCGGTCGTGTGCGTCTCCGTCAACGACGCCATCGTGCACGGCATCCCGGACGGCACCCGGCTGGCCCCGGGCGACCTCGTCTCCGTGGACTGCGGGGCGACCCTGGGCGGCTGGGCCGGCGACTCGGCCGTCAGCTTCACGGTCGGCCCCGCCCGGCCGGAGGACGCGCGCCTCGTCGCCGCGGCCGAGGAGGCCCTGGAGGCCGGCATCGCCGCGGCCGTCGTCGGCAACCGCATCGGCGACATCGCCCATGCGATCGGCCGGGTCTGCCGGGGCGCGGGCTACGGCATCCCGGACGGTTTCGGCGGCCACGGCATCGGCCGCGCCATGCACGAGGACCCGGGCGTCCCCAACGAGGGACGCCCGGGCCGGGGCATGAGGCTGCGCCACGGGATGGTGCTCGCGATCGAGCCGATGCTCATCGGCGGCGGCACGGACGAGCACTACACGGCGCGGGACGGCTGGACGATCCGCACGTCCGACGGCTCGCGCGCGTCCCACGCCGAGCACACGGTGGCGATCACGGACGACGGCCCGCGCGTCCTGACGGCGCTGTAGTCCCCTACGGCGCCGGCCGTACGACCATCGCCGAGCCGCCGCCCCTGCGGACCGTCTCCGCGGCGGCCACCCAGCGGCCGTCGGGGAGGCGCTGGACGCCGGTCGCCGCGCCGATCTCCGGGTTCTGCCGGAAGCCGTGCCCGATGCCCTCCAGTTCCGTCCTCAGCGGGCTGTCCCACAGGGCCGGTTCGAGTTCGGTGGTGGTCTGGTTGCGCTGGCTGGCGCGCGGCGCGGCGATCGCCTCGACGAGCGGCAGCCCCCGGTCGACGACGCCCGTCAGCGTCTGGAGGACCGTGGTGATGATGGTCGCGCCGCCCGGGGAGCCGAGGGCGAGGACGGGCCGGTCGTGCCGGTCGAGGACGATCGTCGGGGAGATCGAGGAGCGCGGCCGCTTGCCGGGGCCGGGCAGGTTCGGGTCGTGGACGGCCGGGTTCGCCGGGGCGAAGGAGAAGTCGGTCAGTTCGTTGTTGAGCAGGAATCCCCGGCCGGGCACGGTGATGCCGCTGCCGCCGGTGGACTCGATGGTGAGCGTGTAGGCGACGACGTTGCCCCACTTGTCCGCCACCGTCAGGTGGGTGGTGTTCTCGCCCTCGTACGTGGTCGGGGCGGCGGCCCCGCCGCTCGCGCACGGCACCGGGCTGCTCGGGTCGCCGGGGGCGAGCGGACTGGTGAGGGCCGCGTCGTCACGGATCAGGCAGGCCCGGGAGTCGGCGAACCGCTGGGAGAGCAGGCCGCCCGTCGGCACGGACTCGAAGGCCGGGTCGCCGACCCAGCGGCCCCGGTCGGCGAAGGCGATGCGGCTGGCCTCGATGAAGCGGTGCAGGTAGCGGGCCTGGGAGGCCGTCGAGAGGTCGGTGCCCTCCAGGATGTTGAGCGCCTCGCCGACGCTCGTGCCGCCGGAGGAGGACGGGGCCATGCCGTAGACGTCGAGCCCGCGGTACGAGACCTTCGTGGGCCTGCGGGACTCGGTGCGGTACGCGGCGAGGTCGGCTTCCGTCAGGTCGCCGGGCCGGACGATCCGGGTGGCGCCCTCGCGGAGCGCGGGTGCGCGGACGGTGTTCACGATGTCGCGGGCGAGCGGCCCCCGGTAGAGGGCGCCGACGCCTTCGCGGCCGAGCTTCTCGTACGTACGGGCCAGGTCGGGGTTCTTGAAGACGGAGCCGACCACGGGCAGTCGCCCGCCGGGCAGGAAGAGCGCGGAGGTCGCCGGGAAGTCGCGGAACCGGGCCTCGTTGGCCGCGGTCTGGGAGCGGAAGGTGGGGTCGACGGTGAAGCCCTCGCGGGCGAGCCGCTCGGCGGGTTCGAGCAGGGTGCCGAGCCGCTTGGTGCCCCAGGCGTCGAGGGCGGTCCTCCAGGTGGCGGGGGTGCCGGGGGTGCCGACGCCGAGGCCGCTGGTCTGGCCCTCCTCGAAGGGGATGGGCTTGCCGTCCTCCGTGAAGAGGTCGGGGCCGGCGGTGCGGGGGGCGGTCTCGCGCCCGTCGACGGTCCGTACCGTACGGCTCTTCGCGTCGTAGTACACGAAGTAGCCGCCGCCCCCGATGCCCGCCGAGTAGGGCTCCGTGACGCCGAGGGCGGCCGCGACGGCGACGGCGGCGTCGACCGCGTTGCCGCCCTTGCGGAGCACCTCGACGCCGGCGGCCGAGGCGTCGGCGTCGACGCTGGCGACGGCGCCGCCGTAGCCGACGGCGACGGGTTCCTTGACGGGTGGGTCCACGACGGGCGGGGCCTTCGGGGGCGCGGCGGCGCCCAGCGAGAGCACCGTCGCCGCGACGGCGAGAAGAGAGACCCTGCCAGCGGCGGAGCGACGCATTCCTACCTCCAGTCAACGACCGTCCGCGCAGCGTAACTTCCCGCGCCCCTTTCCGTCAGGACCGCCTCGAACGGGAGGCCGGATCGCCGCTAGCATGCGCGCCCATGAACGACGACGTCCGCAACATCGTGCTCGGAGTCCTGGCGACCGGGGTCAGCGCCGCCTTCGGCTGGCTGGGCCGCACGTACCAATGGCGGCGCAGGCTCCGTCGCAAGCAGGCGTTCTTCGGTCTCCCGCGGAGCTCCGAGTGCCTGCTCGTGGTGAACAAGGAGGCGGGCGGCACCACCGCCGTGCACCGCTACGACGTGTTCGCCCTCCTCGAACTCTGCGCGCTCATCAAGGACTGCGGGGCGCACGCGCGCATACTGCAGCACGACCAGGCGCACCAGGGCTTCGGCGACCGGACGGAGTTCTGCGTCGGGGGGCCGTACTCGAACAGGCGCATGGCCGCCCATCTGGCCACCCTGCTGCCCGGGCTCACGATGAACACGGACGTGGAGCGGGGGCCGGACCAGGGTTCGTTCCTGATCGGTTCGGAGCGCTACCGGATGGACTCGGGGGTCGAGGAGTACGTGGTCCTGGCCCGCCTCACGGCGGGCGAGGACTGCCGTCCGGTCTTCCTCTTCTGCGGGCAGACGGCCATCACCAACCAGGCGGCGACCCGCTACCTGGCCCGTCACTACGAGTCGTTGGCGCGCCGCCACCGCGACGGCTCCTTCGTGATCCTCCTGAAGGTGGTCAACTCCCAGGCCTACGGCCCCGACGTGGTGGAGCTGGTGGCCGACGTCACGAGCGCGGCGCGGAGGGCTCCAGCGGTCGAACCGGCAGCGACTTGACGCCGTTGACGAAGTTGGAGACGAGGCGCCGGGGCGGTCCGGCGAGTTCCAGGCCGCCGCAGGCCGCGCGCACCTCCTCGTGGAACACCCGGAGCTGAAGTCGGGCGAAGTGGGCGCCGAGGCAGACGTGCGGGCCGTCGCCGAAGGAGACGTGCGGGTTCGGGGTCCGGCCGAGGTCGAGGCGGTGCGGGTCGGCGAAGACGCGCTCGTCGTGGTTGGCGGAGGCGTGGAAGACGACGACCTTGTCGCCCTCCCGGATCCGCTGCCCGGCGAGTTCGGTGTCGCGGGCGGCGGTGCGCCGGAAGGAGAGCACGGGCGGGTGCACGCGGAGGAGTTCGTCCACGGCCGTGTCCACGGAGACCTCGCCGGCCCACAGCCTCCGCCGCTCGTCGGGGTGTTCGGCGAGGGCGAGGATGCCGCCGGGGGCCGCGCTGCGGACGGTGTCGTTCCCGGCGACGGTCAGCAGGAAGAAGAACATCTCCAGTTCGGCGTCGGCGAGTTCGGAGGCCGCGAGCACGCTCATGACGTCGTCGGCCGGGTGTGCGCGCTTGTGTGCGGCGAGCTCCTGGGCGTAGCCGAACATCTCGGCGAGCACGGCGGGAGAGCGGGGGTCGACCGGCCGCCCCCCGGCGTCGAGGACGGGCGGCTCGTCGGGGTCCTGGTAGGCGATGACCTGTTCGGTCCAGGTGTGCAGCAGCCCCCGGTCGCTCGCGGGGATCCCGAGCAGGTCGGTGAGGTTGAGCAGCGCGTAGTCGTCGGTGACGGCCCGGACGAGGTCCACCTCCTCGCCGGCCGCGAGCGCGGCGCCGAGCAGTCCGCGGGCCCGCTCGCGCGCGGTCACGGCGAAGCGCTCGATCCGCCCGGGGGTGAAGGCCCGACTGACGAGCCGCCTCAGCCTGCCGTGCCCCGGCGGGTCCTGGTTGAGCATCATGCGCCGGATGAAGGGCAGGTCCGCGGGGTCGGGATCGCGGATCTGGGTGGCGCCGAGGTGCGAGGAGTACGTCCCCGGGTCCTTGAGCACCCGGACGACGTCGGCGTGCCGGGTGACGGCCCAGAACCCGGACCCGGCGGGCCAGCCGAGGACCTCCGGCTCCTCCTGGCGGGCGACGGGGGCCCGGTCGCGCAGGGCGCGGAAGCGGTCGTGCGGGATGCCCGTGGCGTAGATCCGCGGGTCGAAGACGTCGGGCGTGTCGTCCGTGCTCCCCACCGACCCTCCCCTCGGGGCGAAGACGCCCCCATCATGACAGGCCGGAGCCGGTTCTCGCAGGACGGAACGCACGGGCGGAGGCCACCGCCCTCCAGGAGGGCCGGGGACCAATCGTTACCCGCACGTAACTTACCGACCGGTTACCACGGGTAAGCCCCTCCGGTTACCGTCGGGTCACTTTCACTGCCCCCACAGTGCCCCGTGAGGAGTGCCCCGTGCGCACATCCCTGGTCCTCGCCGTCTCGGCCGCTCTCGTGGCCGGGACGGCCCTCGGGCTCGCCCCCGCCGCCCGGGCCGCCGACACCGCCGCCTCCCTCAGATTCGTCGACATCACCGGGGACGGCGGCACCGTCCTCAAGGCGAACGTCGTCACTCCCGCCGGAGCCGACGCCGCCTCCCGCCGCCCCGTGATCGTGCTGCCCACCAGCTGGGCCCTGCCCCAGGTCGAGTACCTCGCCCAGGCCCGGAAGCTCGCCGACTCCGGCTACGTCGTGGTGAGTTACAACTCGCGCGGCTTCTGGCAGTCCGGCGGGGAGATCGAGACCGCGGGCCCCCGGGACGTCGCCGACGCCTCCAAGGTGATCGACTGGGCCCTCGCGAACACCCCGGCCGACCCGGACCGCGTCGGCATGGCGGGGGTCTCGTACGGCGCGGGGATCAGCCTGCTCGCCGCCGCGCACGACCCGCGGATCAAGGCCGTCGCGGCGCTCAGCGGCTGGGCCGACCTCATCGAGTCCATCTACAGCGGCCGCACCCAGCACCTCCAGGCCGCTGCCCTGCTCGGCGGCGCCGGCTACCTCACCGGGCGACCCGGCCCCGAACTCCAGCAGATCCTGGGCGACTTCCTCTCCTCGAACCTGGCCAAGGAGGAGGACATGATCGCCTGGGGCCGCGAGCGCTCCGCCGTCGAGCAGATCGACCGGATCAACGCCAACGGCGCCGCGATCATGCTCGGCAACGCCTGGGGCGACACCGTCTTCCCGCCCAACCAGTACGCGAGCTTCTACGAGAAGCTCACCGGTCCCAAGCGCCTGGAGTTCCGCCCGGGCGACCACGCCACCGCCGAGGCCACCGGCCTCCTCGGACTGCCCAACGACACCTGGACCAGCGCCCACCGCTGGTTCGACCACTACCTCAGGGGCGTCGACAACGGCGTCGACCGCGAGCAGCCGGTCCGGCTGAAGCCCCGGTCCGACGCCGGCTACGAGGGCTACCCCGACTGGAAGTCCCTCGACGCGGACCGACGGAAGTTCGACCTCGCCGGTACGCAGCGGATCCGGGCGAACGTCGACTCCGGCGCCGACGGCGGCGTCGTCATGCTCTCCAACCTCCTGGACCAGTTCTTCCAGGCCCCGCCCGTCGTCTCCGTCCCCCTCCTCCCCCGCGCCTTCGCCGGCGTCTGGCAGTCGGAGCGGTACGACACCCCGCGGCGGGTGCGCGGCACGGTGAAGCTGCACACCACGGTCAGCTCCACCGAGGAGAGCGGCACCTTCGTCGCGTACCTCTACGACGTGGGCCCGCTCGGTCTCGGCAAGCTGGTGAGCAACGCCCCGTACACCTTCCACGACCGGACCCCCGGGCAGCCGTTCGGCGTCGACCTGGAGCTCTTCTCGACGGCCTACGACGTCCCGGCCGGGCACCGGCTCGCGCTGGTCGTCGACACCGTCGACCCGCTCTACATCGAGCACAACCCGACCGGCGCGCAGCTGACCTTCTCCTCCCCCACGGCCGACCCCTCGTACGTGTCGGTCCCGCTGCGGGCGGAGTGATCTCCGGCTGCTGCCGGGCGGGTGCGGCTCCCTGCTCGCTACTGCCGTCCCGGCAGCAGCGTCCTCGGTTCGGCCGGGGCGACGTCCGCGGCCTTCGTCTTCGGGCTGCGGCGCTCCCCGCGGGCCACCCGGGTGGCGAACCAGGAGAGCAGCATGCACATCCCGATGCAGATCGGTGAGATGACGAGCACGACGGGGACGAACGGCAGGTCGTGGTCGAGGTCGGCGGGGCGGTGAAGAACTCCTCCGGCGTGCGGTCCTCGACGATCCGGCCGTCGGCCAGGAAGACGACCCGGTGGGCGGCCGAGCGGGCGAAGCCCCTCTCGTGGGTGACGACCACCATCGTCATTCCCTCGCGGGCGAGTTGCCCCACGACCTCCAGGACCTCGTTGATCATCTCCGGGTCGGGGGCCGGGGTCGGCTCGTCGAAGAGGAGGGCCTTGGGGTCCGTGGCGAGGGCGCGGGCGAGGGCGACGCGCCGCTGCTGGCAGCCGGAGAGCCGGGCCGGGTACTTGTCGGCGTGCGCGGCGAGCCCGACCCGGTCGAGGAGTTCGCGCGAACGCCGGTCGGCCTCCTCCTTCTTGCGCTTGCGGACCTCGGTCTGCGCGCGGGGGACGTTCGCGAGGACGGTCTTGTGCGCGAAGAGGTCGAAGGACTGGAGGACGTGCAGCGTGCCGTGGTGCTTGTTGACGCCACGCAGTTCGATCAGCGGATCGACGACGGCCATGCGCTGCCCTGCCCCGTTTCTCGGCGGTGTCGCGGTCAGCGCAAACTATCCACGAGAAAAGGGACTTCGCGCCCGACACGCATAAAACGGGAATAAGCCTTATTTACTGCGGAAGGGCGGCGCGGGGGCGGTCCGGAGCTCAGTGCTCGGAGGCTTCCGCGTACACCTGGGAGAGCTGCGGCGCACCCGTCATCGCCCAGTCGAGACCGGCCTCGACGACCTGGATCTCCCGGCCGGAGGCCAGCCTCACCACGGGACCGCCGCCGGGCCACACCTGCCACCGGGCGCCCGGCACGTTCCGGACGATCACGGTGCCGAGGTAGAGCCCGGCGTCGTTCCCGAACCAGGGGAGCTCTTCAGGATCGTTTCGCCAGCGGGGCGAGAGCTGGTCGAGCTCCTGGAGGGAGCCGGGCGTGTCGTCCAGGGCCACCCCGGCCTCCGCGACCCGGGAGCGCAGCAGCTCGCACTCGGAGAGGAGCTCGGCCACCCCCTCCGGGTCGCGGTCGAAGGCCGCGACCAAGGGGGAGGCGGCGGGCTCGGGCTCATGGCGCTTGCGCCAGCCGTCCAGAAAGGGAATGTTCATCCGAACAGCGTCGCACCGTCGCCTCCCGGTCGACCACCCGGCGCGCGGTGATCTTCGTGACCCGGCGTCAGACGTCGAGGTCGACGACCACCGGGGCGTGGTCCGAGGCGCCCTTGCCCTTGCGCTCCTCGCGGTCCACGTAGCTGTCGGAGACCGCCTCGACGAAGGTCTTGTTGCCGTAGACCAGGTCGATGCGCATGCCCTTGTTCTTCGGGAAGCCGAGCGCGCGGTAGTCCCAGTACGTGAAGGGGTGGTCGTACTTGAGGGGGCGCGGGACCACGTCGGCGAGACCGGTCCCGCGGAGCCCGGCGAGCGCGGTCCGCTCCGGCTCCGTCACGTGCGTGGCGCCCTCGAAGACGGCGATGTCCCAGACGTCGTCGTCGGTCGGGGCGATGTTGTAGTCGCCGAGGACCGCGAAGGGGCGCTCCCCCGCCGCGTCCTCCGCGACGGCCGCCTTGAGCGCCTCCAGCCAGCGCAGCTTGTACGCGTAGTGCTCGTGGGCCACCTCGCGGCCGTTCGGCACGTACACCGACCAGACGCGGACCGGGCCGCAGGTCGCCGAGACCGCCCGGGGCTCCTGCACCCCGTCGTACTCCGGGCCGCCGGGCAGTCCGGTCACCACGTCCGCGAGGCCGACCCGGGAGACCAGGGCCACGCCGTTCCACCGCCCGGTGGCGTTGACCGCCGACTCGTAGCCCAGGGCGCGCAGCTCCTCGACGGGGAACTGCTCGGCGGTGCACTTGGTCTCCTGGATGCACAGCACGTCGGTGCCGCTGCTCTCCAGCCAGGCCAGGAGCCGGGGCAGCCGGGCGGTGATCGAATTGACGTTCCAGGTGGCGATGCGCATGGGCGCAAGCCTACTGGCGGGGTGTGACAGCGCGCGGTCTCAGAGCTCGACGGACGCGCCGGAGGCCAGTCGGGCGTGGGCCGTACCGCCCAGCCCGCCGATCTGGCGGTCGTAGATCGGCCGCGCGAGATCGGTGAGCAGGGCGTCGTGGATGTCGTACGCCCGGCGCGGCCCGACCTCGCGCACGTAGTCGATGACCTCGGAGATCTTGTTCCAGGGGGCCATGACGGGCAGCAGCAGCGTGTCGACCGGCCGGTCGGGCACGGTCAGCGCGTCGCCGGGGTGGAAGACGGCACCGTCGACGAGGTAGCCCACGTTGGTGATGCGCGGGATGTCCGGGTGGATCACCGCGTGCAGCTCGCCGTGGACCTGGACGTCGAAGCCGGCCGCCGTGAAGGCGTCGCCGTGCCCCACGGTGTGCACCCGGCCCGGAAAGGCCGCCGAGAGCCGGTCGGCGACGCTGCGCAGCGTCCAGATCTCGACGGCCCCGTCGGCCTCCAGGGCCGTGCGCAGCCGGCCCTCGTCGAAGTGGTCGGGGTGCTCGTGGGTGACGAGCAGCGCGTCGGCTCCGAGGACGGCGTCCTCCTCGGTGAACATGCCGGGGTCGAGGACGAGCGTGCGGCCGTCCTTCTCCAGCCGCACGCAGGCGTGGGACTTCTTCGTCAGCTTCACGCCGCCAGGCTACGCCGGGGGCGTCGTCTCCTCCGCGACGACCCGGTTGACCACCCGCAGCGCCGTCTCGGCGGCCGGGAGGCCGCAGTACACGCCCGCGTGGAGGACGATCTCGCGGAGCTCCTCGGGTGACAGGCCGTTGCGCAGGGCCGCCCGGGTGTGGTCGGCGAGGGCCTCCCGATGGCCCCCGGCGAGGAGGGCGGTGAGGGTGACGGCACTGCGGACGCGCCGGTCGAGCCCCTCGCGGCTCCAGACCTCGCCCCACGCGTAGCGGGTGACGAACTCCTGGAAGGCGCCCTCCGGGTCGTCGGCGAGGGCCTGGTCGACATGGGCGTCGCCGAGGACCTCGCGGCGCAGCCCGAGCCCCTTCTCGTACGGGTCGGGCCGGCCGGTCCCGGCGGGCTCGGCGTCCGGGGCGGGCTCGGCGACCGGCACGGGCGGCACCGGCGGCACGGGCGGCGGCACGTTCAGGGTGCCGCTGGCCTCCTGGGCGGTGCCGGAGAAGTGCTCGGTGAGCAGGTCCGTGACGGCGGCCGGCTGCTCGACGGGGGCGAGGTGCGAGGCGCCGGGGACGACGGCGAGCCGGGCGTCGGCGATGCCGGCGACCAGGGTGCGGGCCTCGGCGGGACCGGTGACCTGGTCCTCGGAGCCGACGAGGACCAGGGCGGGGATGCCGATGTTGCCGAGGGCCTCGCGGACGTCGAAGACGGCGAGGGCCTCGCAGGCGGCGATGTAGCAGGCGGGGTCGGTGGTCCGGACCATCTGGACGGCCCAGTCGACGATGGCGGGCTGGGCGCCGGCGAAGAGCGGGGTGAACCACCGCTCGGGGGCGGTGCGGGCCATTGGCTCCAGGCCGTTGGTGCGGACGATGACGCCCCGTTGGCGGAACTCGTCGGCGGTGCCGAACCGGGGCGAGGTGGCGACCAGGGCGAGCGAGGCGACCCGGTGGGGCGCGCGCAGGGCCAGGTCGAGGCCGACGGCGCCGCCCAGGGAGCAGCCCGCGTATCCGAACCGCTGGACGCCGAGCGCGTCGAGGGTCGCGAGGACCCGGTCGCCGAGTTCGGCGACGGAGGTGAAGGGCTCCGCGGGCGCGCCCCCGTGTCCCGGGAGGTCGAAGCGGACGACCCGCCACTCACGGGTGAGCTCCGGTATCTGCCGGTCCCACATGTGGAACGTGGTGCCCAGTGACGGGCCAAGGACCAGGACCGGAGCCTGTTCCGGCCCGTCAACGCGGTACTGCAGGGTGTTCGTCGGTGTCTCGCTCACCCGCTAGACCCTCTCATCTCTCACGATCCCTCACATCGCCGGGTCGAACCTAGCGGCTCCCGCCCCTCGGCCGAATGCCGGATCCGGAACCGGCCGCCCCGTCGAGGGGCCGTGAAGACCGTCCCGTGTCACGGCGGCCCCACGAGGATTCTCCACGTCCGGCTTCACGTACCGCCTCTTGGCGGCATCCACGTCCGCTCAGCCGCCGACGTGGATGCCGGGGCGGCGTTCGGGATCGGGCTCGTTCTCCCGGATGATCTCGCGGGTGACGGGGGCGGTGTCGCCGCGGCCGAGGAGGAAGTAGCGGAACATGTGCTTCAGGGGACTGCCCTCGGCCCAGGCGAAGTAGCAGTGCGGCCGGACCCCGGTGGCGTCGCGCAGGGCGAGGAGAACCGCGGCGATGGCGTTCGGGGCGGCCGGAGCCTCGGCGCGCAGCACCCGGTAGCCGTCGACCTCGACGCCGTGGACGGCGAGGACTTCGCTGAAGTCGGAGGGGTCGACGACGTCGATCTCCAGGAAGATCACGTCGGCCGGCCCGGGGACCGGATTGGTCCCTCGCTGCTCCCGCTCCTTCTCGCCGTACTCGGCGCCGTCACCGGCCTGACGGCGGTTGGCGATGATGTTGATGGCGTTGTCGTGGGCGAGGGTGTCGGCGATGAACTTCCGGGCGGCCTCGTCGAAGGCGATGCGGTCGGCCCGCAGTTCCGTGGTGCGCGAGACGCGGGAGACCAGCGAGACGACGACGATGCCGGCGATGAAGAAGCCGGAGATGGTGATGCCGTCGGGCTTGTCGACGATGTTGTAGACCAGGGCGTACAGCAGCACCAGGGCGAGCAGGGCGAATCCGGCGGCGACGGCTCGGCGGCCCCGGCGCGCCACGGAGACGGTGACGGCGAAGGCGCCGGAGACCATCATGGCCAGGATCCCCGTGGCGTACGCCCCCGCCTGCGCGTCGACGTCGGCGTCGAAGGCGATGGTGATCAGGACGCACAGGGCGGTGTAGACGAGGACGACGGGCCGGACGGCGCGGCCCCATTCGGGGGCCATGCCGTAGTCGGGCAGGTAGCGCGGGACGATGTTGATCAGTCCGGCCATGGCGGACGCTCCGGCGAACCAGAGGATCAGGATGGTGCTGACGTCGTAGACGGTGCCGAACGCCTCCCCGACGTGCTCGTGCGCGAGCCAGGCCAGGGCGCGGCCGTTGGCCGCACCGCCGGGCTCGAACTCCTTCTCGGGGATGAGGACGGTGGTAACGAAGCTGGAGGCCAGCAGGTACACGCTCATGACGAGCGCGGCCGTGGTCAGCAGCCTGCGGGCGTTGCGGACGCGCGAACGCAGCCGTTCCTCGTCGTCGGCGCCCTCCGCGGAGATCAGGGGCATCATGCTGACCCCGGTCTCGAAGCCGGACAGACCCAGCACGAGCAGCGGGAACGCCAGCAACGCCGGTTCCATCAGGCCGCCGAAGCCTCCCCCGCCCCCGACCAGCGCATCGGTCCAGGCGTGGAACGCCCCCGGGGTGGTCACGACCTGGACCAGACCGATGCCGATGACGACCGCGTTGAGGGCCAGGAAGACCACGACCAACGGAATGGCCACGCTCACGGCCTCGCTGAAGCCGAGCAGGAACACGCCTCCCAGCACCAGCAGCAGGGCCACCGTGAGTGCCACCTCGTGGCCGTGCAGGGCCTCGGGGAAGAACGGGTTCTCCACCACGTGCACGGAGGCGTCCGCAGTCGACAGGGTGATCGTGATGATCCACGACGTGGCGACGAAACCGAGCAGCACCAGCACGAACAACTTGCCCCACCAGAACGGCAGGAGATCCTCCAGCATGGCCACCGACCCGGCGCCGTGCGGGCTCTCCTCGGCCACCCGCCGGTACATGGGCAGCATGCCCAGCAGGGTCAGCGCCACGATCAGCAGCGTCGCCAGGGGGGAGGCCGCTCCCGCGGCGACCGCGGCGATGGCCGGGACGTACGCGAGACTGGAGAAGTAGTCGACCCCGGTCAGGCACATCACCTTCCACCAGGCGTGCGGCTCTGCGTGCCCCTCCCCGCTCGCCGGCCCGGCGGGCTGCACCCGGTGGCGCAGCAGCCACCGCGCCAGTCGCCCGGTCGGCTGCCGCCGCGGAGCGGGACTGTCCACCACCTCGGGCACGGCCGGGCCGTTCGCGTCCTTCATGTCTCCCATCGACTTCCCTCGCTCCTCCGCACCCGGGCCGGCGGCTGCGCTCCTCGCGGCGACGCGACCACCGGGTGTGCGGGACCTCGATACCGCCCTCTGTCTCCCTGTGACGTTCCGACTTCCCGCTCACCGGCCTGCCGAAGACGATGTCGAGGCGCTTCGTCCCTTCCGAGAAGGGGCCGTGTGCGCCTGTCGCGCATGCGTCCGGCGCACCGTGGTTCCCGAGTGACGGTTCCCGTCCGTCGTCCGGGCTGCCCCGTCCCGTTCCGTGAGGAGCATCCCGATGCGCCCGCCCCGTCCTGCCCGTCGCGGGCCCCCGCGCGGGCGGCGGCCGTCCTCACGGTCGCCGCCGTGGCGGCCGCGCCGCTCCGGACCGCTGCCGCCGATCCGTCCGCTTCCGAGGTCGACGCCTTCCTCGACGGGAGGAAGGTCGGTCACCGGAACTTCTGGATCGCCGGCGCGGCCCACGTCACCGGTGACGAGCAGCGCGTGAACGGGGTCGCCGGGCGTTCGGACGTCGCGAAGACCGTCATGGAGCAGACGTACGAGCTCGGCGGCTCGGCGTCGACGTCCGCTCGACGTGGCCGGGCAGCACGTACGACGCCGTCCGGGGAGCCGTACTCCTGCGGGGTTCCGTCGGGCGCGGTGGGCACGGAGAGCCGTGCGGTGAGGCCGAGTGCGGTCGTGGCCGTGTCCGTGGCTCCCCGGCACGCTGCCGGGGAGCCACGGCAGCCACGGCACGCTCGGGGAGTGACGACGGCGGGCCGCCGGTCAGGGAGTGACGACGGCGAAGTCGGCGTCGGGATCGCTGAGGCGTCCGAGCAGCTCCGCGATTCTGCCGGGGTCACCGGTGACCTTCACGTCGTCCCGGGCGCTCAGGTCCGCCGGGGCGACGACGCCGAGGAGGACGGCCCTCAGGTTCCGCTCGGTGAGGGTGATCTCGACGTCCGGGTCCGCCACGGCGGGGCCGTTGCCGGTCACGTGGGTGAGGACCCCGTTGCGGAGTCGCTGGGTGACCGGATCGCCGTCCGTCAGGTTCCAGCGCACGGTGGTGTCCGCGTCCCAGCTGCGCGGGCCGTCGATCCGGATGGCGAGGGCGTCGAGGTCCCAGACCGCGCGCCCGGCGGCGTCGCGAACGAGGTTGTCGCGTGCCGTGCCGATGAACCCGCGCCGCGCGGCCTCCAGGTCCTGGGTGTCGTCGAAGGGGAAACGCCGCCGCACGGCCCGGTTGGCCTCGGCGATGCTCGGCTCCGCGGGCTCGGGCTCGGTGGGCTGGGGCATGCGCGGATCTCCCTCTCGGACGACGGACCGCGGCGGACGCCGCTGCGGACGCCGCCTTGCCACCCTCGCCCGGCGCCCCGGCGCCCCGGTGCACACGAACGGATGCAGGCCGTCCGGGGCACAGGGCACGGGCCCCCTTCTCTCCTCCGGGACGACGGGCAAGGCCCGCGTGGCCCATGGACGCGTGGGACTCTGCGGACCGCCGTGCCCGCAGGCCGGCGCCGACGCCCCGCGCGTACGGTCACGCCCCGCGCCACGCACAAGGAGGAGTCGGGCAGGGCCGGGCGCGCGAGGCGGCGGAGCACGGTGGTCCGCCCGGCAGGACCGGGCGGACCACCGTGCTCCACGGGCCGGACGGGCGTTGCCGCCGCCGGTGCCCGCCCCTCAGATCCGACCGCGCGCGAGGCGGGCCAGGGGGCCCGTCAGCGGGCCGGTCAGCGGCTTGGCCGTGGAACGGCCGAGGGCGAACGCGGCGCCGGCGACACCGGCGACGCCGGCCGCCGCACCGGCGGCCACGGCCTTCCGGTGCTTGACGGCCGTCCAGGCGGTCGCGGCCGCGGTGGCCGCCTTGCTCGCGTTGGCCGTCACCAGCTCCCGGCCGCTCTGGAGTCCGTCGGCCGCCGCGCGGCCCGCGCGCTTGGTGGCCTCGCCGGCCGCCGACCCGCCCGCCTTCTCCGCGGCGGCGGCCGTCGTGGCGGAGGCGCGCTTCGCGGTCTGCCGCCCGGCCGTGGTGGTGGTCTTGCCGCCCGCCGTCTTCTTGGCGTTCGCGGTGCCGGAATTCTTGGTGTTGTCGCTCTCGTCAGTCATGACATTCCTCCTTGCCGCTCCACGTGAAATGACACGGGTCCCTGGTCATCTCATCCCCCGTTCCGGGGGAGCAGGGATCCCAGGGGTCCCAGATCCAGATTGAGGTCGTCCATCGTCAGGCCGTACCGGTCGCAGAGTTCCTCCATGCGTTCCTGCAGGACCATCAGGGTCAGCCCGATGCGCTCCTCCTGATCCTCCGTCAGGTCGCCCTGGTCGACCCGGTGCACGGCGGTGCGCTCCATCAGCTGCCGGAGCAGCTCGACAATGGTCAGGACGAGTTTGACGAGGTCCCGTTCCACCGTGTCCGCGTCCGTCCCCAGGCGTCGGGCCGCCTCGGAGACCTCGCTCTTCGGGCTCACCACGGCGCCGGCTCCTCTCCGGTGATGGACCGGATCACCGCGCGCAGGTTGATGTGGACCAGGTCGACGTCCGCGATGGACAGGACGAGGTCGCCGGTGAGCACCGCTCCCCCGTTCAGGAGCCGGTCCAGCAGATCGATCAGGGCGACGGGCGGTCCGGTGAGGGAGTCGGGGGTGGTGACGTCTCCGCCCGCGATCCGCGTGCCGTTCATCGGCCTCCACCTTCCTCCGCCCCGTACGGGTCCTCCTCGGTCACCGTGGCGAACGAGTACGGGGCCCACGGGCCGGTCACCTCGACGCGCACGCCCGGGGCGGCGCCGGCCGTCGCGCCGAGCGCGGACGTGAACCGGCCGACGTCGCCCGTGGGCACGAGATACGCCTCGTTCGCGATGTTCTCCCCCCGGGCGGAAGCCAGTCCGCCCTGCTGCGGCCGGTGGACGACCCGTGCGCGGGAGAGTCCCTCCGCCACCCGGGCCGCCTCCTCGGCGACGCCCGCGGCCGCGCGGTAGAGGTCCTGGGTGCCGCGGCGCTGGGCCCGGCGCCGCTGGAGGTAGGCGCGCCCCGGGCTCTCCGCGACCGCCTCCGCCTCCGCCTCCGCCTCCGGCGGCGTCACCGCGCCCGCGTCCGCGTAGACCTTCACGCCGAGTTCCACATGCCCGTCGAGGTGGGCCAGCAGGTCCAGGAAGCGGTCGCGCCGCGCGGTGAGCATCCCGGCCACCCGGGCGTCGTCCAGGTACACGGTCGCCAGCCGCAGGGGCAGGACGGTCGCCCCCGTGAACGCGGCGTCGACCACCGCGTGATGGGACCGGGCGATCGCCTCCAGCCTGGCCATGTCCTCCAGCTGCGCGCGCAGCCCCCGTTCCCCGTACGCACCGGGCGGGACGGAGGACACCACCGCCGCGAGACCGGCGGATTCGACCAGCCGAAGAGCCCTTCCGTCGACGCCGGTGAGGCGGGCGACGACGTCCCGCAGGGCGGGCTCGCCGACACGGCCGAGGGCGTAGACGTACGACATCTCCTCACCGGCGTCGAGGGGCCCGTACGCCCGCTGGAGCTCCGGGTCGGTGGTCACCGCGTCCCCTCCTCTTCCTGCCGGGACGCGTGCGCCGCGTCGGACGACGGGCCGGGGAGCCCGACCGCCGCCCTCAGCTGCGCCAGCTCGGCCCGCAGCCGCTCGTTCTCCTCGGCCGGCGACTCGCCCCCGGCGGCCGGAGCGGTCGCCACGGACGGAGCGGGCCTGGCCCGGGAGGAGAGCGAGGGGTCGTGCTCCCACCAGTCGATGCCCATCTCCTTCGCCTTGTCGACGGACGCGACCAGCAGACGCAGCTTGATCGTCAGCAACTCGATGTCGAGCAGGTTGATCTGGATGTCGCCCGCGATGACGATGCCCTTGTCGAGCACCCTCTCGAGGATGTCCGCGAGGTTCGCGGACGAGCCCTGCGCGCCGTGTGCCGGTGCGGCCCGTGGGGAACCCGGCATGCGGCCGGCCAGTGAATCGGACACGATGTCACCCCTGTCCTGTGCTGCGGTGTCGGTCAGCGAGCGGAGGCCGCGGTGCGACGCCGGGAGCGACGGGCGGGCCCGGGCTCCTCGTCAGGCTCGTCGTCGGGGAGCTCGTCGTCCTCCTCGGCCTCGGTCTCGTCGACGTACTCGTCGTCGGGCTCGTCGTCGGACTCTTCGTCATCGGGCTCCTCGTACTCGGCCGCCCGGTCGTCGGGCTCCTCGTACTCGGCCGCCCGGTCGTCGTCCGCCTCGTACCCGTCGTCCGCCGCGTCCTCGTCGGTCTCCGCCTCCTCGGCGGCGTCACCGGCCTCGTCCGAGTCGTCGGGGTCCTCCGGGTCGTCGGCGTCCTCGAAGTCGTCCTCGGCGCCGGCCTCCTCCTGTTCCTCGCCGGCCTCCCGCTCCTCCTCCTCGATCGCCTCGTCGTGCCCGACCACGACCTCGCCGTCGCGGATCTCCCCGCGCCAGCCGTCCGTGGCCTCGCCGCGCATCATGAGGAACTTGCGGTAGAGCTTGAGGTCGAGCCGCGCCCGGCGGCCCTGGGCGCGCCACATGTTGCCGGTCTTCTCGAAGAGCCCCTTCGGGAAGTACTCGAGCACCAGCAGCACGCGCGTGAGGTCGTCGGTGAGCCGGTGGAAGGTCACGACGCCCTTGACGGTGCCCTTCGCGCCCTCCGTGGTCCACGCGATGCGCTCGTCCGGCACCTGCTCCGTGACGTTCGCCCGCCAACTCCGCGTGGACTTGGCGACCTTGACCTTCCAGTTGCTCGTCGTGTCGTCGGTCCTCTCGACGCTCACGACGCCCTTGGCGAAGGTGCTGAACTCCTGGAACTGCGTCCACTGGTCGTACGCCTCGCGCACGGGCACGCCGACGTCGATGTCCTCGACGATCGTCACGCTCCGGGCCTTGCCGCCGCCCTGCTTGCGGCCCTTGCCGAACAGTCCCTTGACCTTGTCCTTCACGGTGTCCTTGAGGTGGGAGACGCCGGCGGTCACGGCCGCCTGAGCGGGCGACCTGCCCTCGCGGAGGGCCTGGCCGCCCTTGGCCAGGCTCTTGGCCGCACCGCCCGCGCCCGTTCCGGGCTCCGCCAGCTTGGCCACCCCTTCGCCCAGGCGCTCTCCGAGCCGCGTCACGGTGTGTTCGGCCCGGGCCCGCAGATAGGTGTGGAGCTCTTCCTTGAGCCGGTCGGTGGCGGGGTGGTCGGCCAGCTCGTCCTTGAGCCTGCCCAGTGTCGAGTCAGCCACGGTCACCACCGCCCCGGGTCCTGCGGCCGGTCGACGTCGTCTTCTTGGCGGTGGACCGCGCGGCAGTGGTCCGCTTGCGCGCCGCGGGGGCCGGCTTGCCCGAGCCGTCGGCGGACTTCGTCCGTCCGGTGGCCTTCTTGGCGGGCGCCTTGCTCCGGGTGGTCCGCCTCGGCTTCTCCTTTGCGCCGTCCTCCCGCTCGTCCGGGTCATCCGGCTCGCCCCGCTCGTCCGAGTCGTCCCGCTCGTCCGGCTCGTCCCGCTCGTCCGGCTCGGCCTCGGAGGCCTCCTCGTCCCGCTCGTCCTCACGGGCGTCGCCGGACCCGTCCAGAGCCCGTGTGCGCCGGCTCAGGGAGTCGGCGAGGCCTTCCGCCCGCTTGGTGAGCGCCTGCGTCGCTGCGGTCTTCGTGGCCTCCACCAGCTCCTTGCGCACCTGGTCGTTCAGGCTGCCGACGAGCGGTGAGTCGGCCAGGGCCCGACCGACCCGGCGGGGGTCGAGGTCGAGTCGCCTGCCGGCCAGGAACAGACCGAATCCCAGGGCCATCTTGGCCTTCTTGGTCCTCCCCAGCAGGTATCCCCCCACCAGGGCCGCCCCTATCCTGACGTTCTTCGTCATCTCTCGTGCACCTCGTCCTCCCCCGGTCGGTCGTCTGTCGTCGATGTGGGCTCAGCGGCTGTCCGGCGAGCCCTGCCAGTACTCCTCGGCCTCTTCGAGCCGGTCGAGGAGCTCGTCCTCGCGGCGGTCGAACTCGTCGGCGTCGATGCGGCCGCTCGTCAGTTCCTGTTCGAGTGCCGCCAGCTGTTCGCGCACCCGTCCCGGGTCGTAGTACTCCCGTTCCGCGGCGAGGACCACCTGGTCGAGGACCCAGGCGGTGCCGCGGAAAGGGGCCAGCGGGAGGGTCAGGACGTCGGTGAGGAGTCCCATGCCCCTCGCCTCCCCCTAGACGAAG
Organism: Streptomyces sp. NPDC107498; assembly: GCF_055582805.1. Taxonomy (NCBI): domain Bacteria; kingdom Bacillati; phylum Actinomycetota; class Actinomycetes; order Kitasatosporales; family Streptomycetaceae; genus Streptomyces; species Streptomyces sp. NPDC107498. Next base: position 576,644 of record NZ_JBVJPE010000001.1, read on the forward strand.
CTGTACGGCGGCAGCGGTCCGGTGAGGGTGAAGTCGTACGCGTCCCCGCACCGGTCGGCCTCGGCCCGCACGGCCCGGACGAACTCGTCCGTGTGCTCGGCCGGGACCAGGAACGAGGCGTTGAGGAAGTGGTTGCCGCCGACGCCGGCCACCGCGGAACGGGTCGCCGCCCCGCCCAGCCGGGTCACGATCTCCTCGGCCTCCCGCTCGCCCCGGGTCGCGACCTCGCGCGAGACGAGCTCTCCCAGGGCCACCCGGTCCTCGTGGGTGCCGGCGCCGCCGCGGGTGCGCTCGTTGAGCTCCCGGGCCTGCTCGGAGTCGGTGAGGACCGCGCGGAGCATGTCGTTCTCGTCCCTGCCGGCCTTGAGGTTGTACTCGACGTGGCCGTCGAGCTCGGCGAGCCGCTGCCGGTACGCCGGTTCCTCGCGGTCCAGGACGTCGGCGACGCGCTCGTCGTCGGGGCCGAGCAGGCCGAAGCGCATCGGCAGGGTCGCCCCGTCGGACATGAGCGACTCCAGGACGTTCTGATGGGCCATGACGTCGCGCCGCTTGGCCCGCAGGCCGGGAGGCGCGTCGCTCACGACGGCCGTCAGCGTCTCGGTGCGGACGGTGCGCAGGGGTGACGGCGGGTCGCCGACTCCCTGGAGACCGTCCAGGCGCAGCGGGTGCTTGGCGTCGGTGATGGCGTAGACGTACGTGGACAAGGTGTTACTCCTCTCGCTTCCGGGCCGTCTGGCGGCTGGACGTCGACTTGCGGGCCGGGCGCCTGGAGGACTCCTCCTCGGGCTCGTCGCGCTTGCCCTGCAGCGTGTCCGTGAAGGCCTCGACGGCGCCGCTCAGTGCTCCTTTGGACTTGCCCTTGGCACCGCTCTCGGTCATCTCACCGACGATGTCGGTGAGTTGGGTGGGCGCCTTGCGACCGGATTCCAGGTCGAGGCGGTTGCACGCCTCCGCGAAGCGGAGGTACGTGTCGACGCTGGCCACGACCACCCGGACGTCGATCTTGAGGATTTCGATTCCGACCAGGGAGACGCGGACGAACGCGTCGATCACGAGCCCTCGGTCGAGAATGAGTTCGAGCACGTCGTAGAGATTGCCCGAGCCACTGCCACCGGCCGTGGTGTTGCCCTGCTGGACGAGTGTCACGATGGAACTCCTTCCGGTGATTGCGCGGGGGCGGCGACGGCCGCGAAAACCCGCCGGTCACCCGTTGGTTTCAGCGGCGGTCGATCTGCCCCCTCGCGTAACGGCGAACGCGTTCGTAGGCGATGAGCCGCCCTTCGGTGTCGAGTTCGACGTGGTAGGTCGCCATGACGCTCATGGTGTCGGGGATCTTTTCGAGTTCGACCACCTCCACGTCCGCGGTCCAGCCCTCGCTGCTGCCCTTCACCGCCGAGACGGATCCCGGCGCGCACTGGAGCAGGTCCGCGAGCTGGCCGGAGGCGCGGCGCATCGCGGTGGCGATGTCGCAGCGCCCTTCGGCGGCGTCGGCCGTCCCGCTTTTCCTGTCGTCGGTCATGTTCCTGATCTCGCCTCCGTACCCCTGGAAATCGGTCCGGTGAAATTCCCGGCCGCCGAGTGCGGCTGCGGTCCGCGTGCCCCTGCGATCCGAACGTATGCGTGATCCCGGCCGATTCGCCGGGCGGGCGGTGTCGCCGCACGGTTTTCCTCCCGTGGTTTCCGCGCCGAATGCCCCGCCTCCGCACGGGTAGGCGGGCGCGGAAACCACCAGGCCTCGGCGAAAGGGAAGTCATGACGATTTCGGGAGTCCTCAGCGCCTTGGTCGTCGGTGTCGCGGTCGGGCTGCTGGGCCGTCTCGTCCTGCCCGGAAGACAACACATCGGCGTCCTGTGGACGGTTGTCGTGGGAATCGCCGCGGCGCTGCTCGGGTCGTTGGTCGCCGCCCTCTTCGGGCTGTCGGGCACCCGGGGCGTCGACTGGACGGAGTGCCTGCTCCAGGTCGCGCTCTCCGCCCTCGGGGTGGCGGCCCTGGACCGCGTCCTGGGCGACGTGCGCCCTCCCGGGCACTGAGGACCGCGGCTCGCTCAGCCGCCCTCGGGAAGGTCGCCCTCGGGAAAGGCATCGGCCCGCACGTGGGGCATGGGGCGGCTGGCCACCCGGTACGACTCGCCGGGCGGACACGCGGCCGGGACGACGCGTACGGTCAGCGGTCCCGCCCACTCGTAGCCCTTGCGCTCCCCGTACCGGGCCAGTTCGTCCGTCAGGGACTCGCCCACGCCGCCCCGGCCGCGGCGGGCCAGCTCCTCGTGCACCGCGGCGTCGAGTTCCACCTCGTAGGCGTTCGGTACGACCACTCTGCTCTCGCTGCACACCACGGCGTGGTCGTCGCACTCCTGGTGCAGCGCTTCGACCAGCTCGACGTGTTCGCGGTGGCGGACCTTGGAGAACAGCCTGTTCTGCCAGCGTTCCAGGGCGCGCTCCCATCGCGAGAGCCCTTCTCCCGCCGCGTGCCTGCCGCCCCTCACCGTCGCCCACGCAGCCGTCCGAGCAGACTGCGGGCCTGCGCGCGCGTGCGGGGGTCGGCGGCGGCGCGACGGGCCGTCGCGATCGCCCGCTGTCCCTGCGGACTGCGGGTGAACTGCTTGATGCGGGTGATCAGTCCGGACATGGTTCCTCCTCGGGCCGTGTACGGTCCGCCTGCCCGGAGACGCCGGGAGAATGCCGACGACCTTCGGCGGTGCGCGGAGCGCGACGGTCAACCACCCTGCGGGCGAAGGATTTTGGGGCCGGTCGCCGACGGCGGGCCTTGAGGCCGGTCGTCGGCGGCGGCCGGCCCGCGCCTCCGCGGGGGACGCGTCAGGGGCTCGTGGCGGACACCGCGTACACCCGGGGGAAGGCCGGGTCGGTGAGGTCGACGGTGAGGTCGGTCCGCGGGCGGGGTTCCTCGCGGGTGACGGTGGTGCCCGCCCAGGTCGCGCCGTCGGCGAAGGTCCAGCCGGCGATGTCGGCGTCGCGCTCGCCGACGGTGATCCGGCCCGGGGTGAGCGCGGAGCGGGAGGTCCCGGACTCGGCGAGGAAGGCGTCGAGACCACCGGCGGTCGTCGTGAACTGGACGTACAGCCGGCTGGTCTTCCAGTTGCTGGTCTCGTAGTAGGCGACGCCCCAGGCCCCCGAGGGGATCGGAACCTCGAAGACCCGGCGCTTCATCAGCGAGGGCCAGTTGTCCTGGAGACCGGCCGCCGAGGACTCGCGCTCCTTGTCGCGGCCGCTGTCCCGGCTCTGGCCCGCGGAGATGACGAGGTAACCGGCCGGGATGCCGACGAGGAGCACGATGATGACGGCCGTCAGCCAGCGGCGGCGGATCATGTGCCGATGGTCCTCGGGCAGCCTTTCCTGCGGGGGACGGGGCAGGGTGGACTGGTGGGGCAGGGTCATGAAGGGGGGTCCTCGGGGGTGCGTGCGGCCCGGCCCGAGGTCCCGTTGCGCAGGGCCTGGGCGTAGCGCTCGTACCGTTCGTACCGCTCGACGCGGCGCCGGTTGGCGCGGCGGAAGCGGCGGGCGACGAGCCGGGCGAGGTCGGCGGCGCCGACCATGCCGGCCTCGGGGCCGAGCTGGGCGCGGACGATGCGGGCCTCGGGGCGGTAGCCGCGGCCGGTGAGGTGGCGGCGGAAGGCGTCCCTGGCGGGGCCGATGAGCAGGTCGTCGGCGGCGGAGACGCCTCCGCCGACGACGAAGCAGGAGGGGTCGAGGGCGGCGGCGAGGTTGGCGATGCCGACGCCGAGCCACTGGCCGATGTCCTGGAACAGTTCGACGCACATGGCGTCGCCCTCGCGGGCGAGCTCGGTGATGAGGGGGCCGGTGATCTCGGGGATGTTCCCCTTGACCCGCTCGATGATCTCGTAAGCGACCGGGGAGTCGGCGGCGGCCAGCTCGCGGGCCTCGCGGACCAGCGCGTTCCCCGAGCTGTACTGCTCCCAGCAGCCGCGGTTGCCGCAGGGGCAGCGGTGGCCGCCGGGGACGACCTGCATGTGGCCGAACTCTCCGGCGACGCCGTACTTGCCCCGCTTGACCTGGCCGTCCTCCAGGATGGCGCCGCCGATGCCGGTGCCGAGGGTGATCATGACGAGGTGGTCCTCGCCGCGCCCGGCGCCGAAGCGCCACTCGGCCCAGGCGGCGGTGTTGGCGTCGTTGTCGACCATGACGGGCACGGCGAGGCGGCCCTGGAGGGCGTCGCGGAGGGGTTCGTTGCGCCAGGCGAGGTGCGGGGCGAAGAGGACCCTGGCCCGGTCGGCGTCGACCCAGCCGGCGGCGCCGATGCCCACGGCGTGCACGTCGTGCCGGTCGGAGAGGTCCAGGACCAGCTCGACGATGGTGTCCTCGACGACCTTGGGGCTCTTGGACTTGTCCGGGGTCTCCGTGCGGAGCTTCTCCAGGATGTTGCCGTCGGCGTCGACGACGCCGGCCATCACCTTCGTACCGCCGATGTCGATGCCGACGGTCGGCACCCGGGGCGCCGTCAGGTGGGAGCGCCGCTCCCGGCTCCCGACGGTCCGCAGCACGGTCCCGCGGGCGGATCCCCGGTGGGCGAGGTCACGGTAGGTACTCATCGGCTCCGATTCTGCCAGGTGGGGTGTGAAGGGGCCGTTATGCGCCGGTCGGCCGCTCCAGCTCGTGGCGCAGGTCCTCCAGCTCGCTGCCGCCCGCCATCTGCCGGGTCAACTCGTCGAGCGTGACGGAGTCCTTGGTGTGGCTCGCGGCCATGACGCCCCGCTTGAGGAGGACGAAACGGTCGCCGACGAGGTAGGCGTGGTGCGGGTTGTGGGTGATGAGGACCACTCCGAGACCTTCGTCGCGGGCGGCCGCCACGTACTTCAGGACGACCCCGGACTGCTTGACGCCGAGCGCGGCGGTCGGCTCGTCGAGGACGAGGACCTTGGCGCCGAAGTGGACCGCGCGGGCGATGGCCACGCACTGGCGCTCGCCGCCGGAGAGGGTGCCGATGGGCTGGTCGACGTCACGGAGGTCGATGCCCATGCGCAGCAGCGCCTCGCGGGTCGTGGTGCGCATCAGCTCGACGTCGAGCCGCTTGAGCGGGCCCCTGCCCTTCGTGGGTTCGGAACCGAGGAAGAAGTTCCGCCAGACCGGCATGAGGGGGACGACGGCGAGGTCCTGGTAGACGGTGGCGATGCCCCGGTCGAGGGCGTCGCGCGGGTTGGCGAGGGCGACCTCCTCGCCCTCGATGCGGAAGGTCCCGGCGTCGTGCCGGTGGAGGCCGGCGACGATCTTGATGAGGGTGGACTTGCCGGCGCCGTTGTCACCGAGGACGCAGGAGATCTCGCCCGCGCGGACCTCCAGGGAGACCCCTTCGAGGGCCCGGATGTTGCCGTAGTACTTGCTGACGTCGTCGAGCTCGACGAGCGCGGGGGCCGCCGTCGTCACTTGGTCGCCTCCACGCGCTTGCGGATCCAGGCGTTCAGCAGGGTCGCCAGGAGGAGCATCGCTCCCAGGAAGAACTTGAACCAGTCGGGATTCCACTCGGCGTACACGATGCCCTTGCTGGTCATGCCGAAGATGAGGGCGCCGACCGCCGAGCCGATGGCCGAGCCGTATCCGCCGGTGATCAGACAGCCGCCGATGACGGCCGCGATGATGTAGATCAGCTCGTTCCCGACGCCTTCGCCCGACTGGACGACGTCGAAGGAGAGGAGGAGGTGCTGGCCGGAGATCCAGGCGCAGAGGGCCACGCCCATGTAGAGGCCGATCTTCGTGCGGTGGACGGGGACGCCGACCGCGCGGGCCGCGTCGGCGCCGCCGCCGACGGCGAAGATCCAGTTGCCGAAGCGGGTGCGGAGCAGGATCCAGGTGGCGAGCGCGACGAGGCCGAGCCACCACAGGATGGTGACCTTGAACTCGACGCCGCCGATCGTCGCCTCCGAGGCGAAGAGCTTCCGCGCGGAGGGGAAGCCCTCCATGTCGGCGATGGTCTTGGTGGAGACGGTGCCGCTGATCAGCTTGGTGAGGCCCAGGTTCAGGCCGGTCAGCATGAGGAAGGTGCCGAGCGTGATGATGAAGCTGGGCAGCTTGGTGCGGGTCAGCATGAAGCCGTTGAAGGCCCCGATCGCCAGGGTGACGAGCAGCGAGACGCCGACGCCGACCCAGACGTTCGCCGTCATCTGGTAGCTGAACATCGAGGAGACCAGCGCGGAGCTGGTGACCAGGACGCCGGCGGAGAGGTCGAACTCGCCGCCGATCATCAGCAGGGCGACCGGGACGGCCATGATGCCGATGGTGGAGGCCGCGTAGAGGACCGTGCCGAGGCTGGAGGGCCTCAGGAAGCTGTCGGCGACCACCGCGAAGAAGGCGAAGACGGCGATCGCGCCGACGACCGAGCCGAGCTCGGGGCGGGCGAGCAGCTTCTTCAGGGGGGTGGTGCGCAGCAGCCGTTCGTCGACGTGGTCGACACCGTCCGACGGCGGGGCGGTGGAGCTCATCGGGTGCCCCGATCCGCGTACCGCTTGAGCGCGGCGGCCTGGTCCCCGGTGATGATCTGCGGGCCGGTCAGGACCGGCTTGCCGCCGCCGAGGACGTCGGCGTTGTAGCGGTACAGCCAGAGCAGGTCGACGGCCTCGTAGCCCTGGAGGTAGGGCTGCTGGTCGACGGCGAAGCCGAGGGTGCCGGCCTCCAGGGCGGTCGCGACCTTGGCGTTGAGGTCGAAGGTGTCGACCTCGGCCTTGCTGCCGGCGCCCTTCACGGCCTGGACGGCGGTGTCGGCGAAGGGGGCGCCGAGGGTGATGACGGCGTCGACGTCCTTGTCGGACTGGAGCTTGGCCTCGATGGAGGCCTTGACGTCGGGCATGTTGGTGCCGTCGACGTACAGGTTCACCAGCTCGCCGCCGAAGGTCTTCTTCACGCCGGCGCAGCGCTGCTCGTGGCCGACGTTGCCCTGCTCGTGCAGGACGCAGAGGGCCTTCTTCCTGCCCCGCTTGTCGAGTTCCTCGCCGACGGCCTCGCCGGCGACCGTCTCGTCCTGGCCGATGTGGGTGAGCGCGCCGTACGCCTCGGACTGCTCGGCGCCCGAGTTCACGGTGATCACCGGGATGCCGGCCTTGACGGCCTTCTCGACGGCGGCCTTCATGGCGTCGGGCTTGGCGAGGGTGACGATCAGTCCGTCGACGCCCTTGGCGACGTACGAGTCGATCAGCTGCGCCTGCTGCTGCGCCTCGTCGTTGTGGGCGTAGAGGAAGTTGACGTTGTCCTTGACCGCGGCCTGTTTGGCGCCCTTCTGGACGATGTCCCAGAAGGTGTCGCCGTCGCCCGAGTGGGTCACCATCGCGAAGGTCCACCGGGGGGTGTCGACGGCCGCCCTGCCCTGGGCCTCGGCCGCCCTGCGGGCGTCCTCCGCGCGCTTTCCGCCGGTGCTGCTGCACCCGGCGAGCGCCGCGGTGAGTGCGAGGGCGAGCACGGCGCCGACTGCGGCGCGTACCCCTCCTGTCCGAAGCCTGGTCACGAGGCCGTGCCCTCCTTTGTGTCCTTCTGCGTGCATTGCAGTATCGGTCATGCGGGTCGTGGCGCTCGTCGGGGGGTGCCCCGGGTCACGGGCGGACCATCAGCTGGAACTCGAAGGAGTAGCGGGTGGCCCGGTACAGGTGGGAGCCGTACTCGACGGCGCGTCCGGTGTCGTCGAAGGTGACGCGCTCCATGGTGAGCAGCGGCGCGCCCTCCGGTTCGTCGAGGAGCGCGGCCTCCTCGGCGGTCGCGGCACGGGCGCCGACGGCCTGGCGGGCGCTGTGCAGGGTGAGCGCGGCGGAACGGAGCACGCGGTAGAGGCCGGTGGCCTCCAGGCGTTCGGTGTCGGCGTCGACGAGGCCCGCGGGCAGGTGGTTGCACAGGTACGCCATCGGCTCGCCGTGCGCGGTGCGGAGCCGTTCGAGGTAGTGGACCTCGGTGCCCTCGGGCAGGCCGAGGGCGGCCGCGACCGGTCCCGCGGCGGGTTGGAGCCGGTTGACCAGGACCCGGGTGGCGGGGCGCTGTCCGGCGGCGGCGAGGTCGTCGTAGAGGCTGCTCAGCTCCATCGGGCGGCGGAGCCTGCCGGGCATGACCTGGGTGCCGACGCCGCGGCGGCGGACCAGGAGGCCCTTGTCGACGAGGGTCTGGATGGCCTGGCGGACGGTGGGCCGGGAGAGGCCCAGGCGGGTGGCGAGGTCGATCTCGTTGCCGAGGAGGGTGCCCGGGGCGAGCGTCCCGTTCTCCACGGCGCCCTCCAGCTGCTGGGCGAGCTGGAAGTAGAGCGGGACCGGACTGGTGCGGTCCACGGAGAGCGGGGGCAGGGGGGAGCCGGACTGCTTGGGCACGGGGGGAGCGTAGCCCGGGGCGCCGGTGACCGGAAGCTGATGACGGGAAGTCGTGACGTCCGGTTGTCCTGACAAATCCTTGACAGTCGGGCCGCCCGCCTCCACGGTGGGGCCATGCGCATCGGACTGATCGGTACGGGACGGATCGGGAGTTTCCACGCGGGGGTGCTGGCCCGGCATCCGCAGGTCGAGTCGCTGGTCCTGGCGGACGTGGACGCCGTCCGGGCGGCCGCGGTGGCGGGGACGCTCGGCGCGGAGGCGGCGCCGGACGTGGACGCGTTGCTCGGGCACGCCCTGGACGCCGTGGTGATCGCCTCGGCGACGGCCGCGCACGCGGAGCTGATCGCCCGCGCCGCCCGGGCGGGCCTGCCGGCCTTCTGCGAGAAGCCGATCGCCCTGGACGTGCCGGGGACGCTGGGGGCGCTCGACGCGGTGGCGGAGGCGGGGACGGCGCTCCAGCTGGGCTTCATGCGCCGCTTCGACGCGGGGTACCGGGCGGCGCGCGAGGCCGTGCGGTCGGGGCGGCTCGGCCGGCTGCACACCGTGCGGGCGGCCACCTCCGACCCGGAGCCGCCGCCCGCCACGTACCTGCCGCTCTCCGGCGGCCTCTTCCGCGACTGCCTCGTGCACGACTTCGACGTCGTCCGCTGGGTGACCGGGCGGGAGGTCGTCGAGGTGTACGCGACGGGCTCGGACGCCGGCCCCGCGATGTTCCGGGAGGCGGGTGACGTGGACACGGCCGCGGCCGTGCTCACCCTGGACGACGGCACGCTGGTGACGGCGACCGCGACCCGGTGCAACGGCGCGGGGTACGACGTCCGCATGGAGCTGGCGGGCGAGCGGGACCAGATCGTGGTGGGCCTGGACGACCGGACCCCCCTCGCCTCGGTGGAGCCGCAGGGCCCGCCCGCCCCGGGCAAGCCCTGGCCCGGCTTCCTGGAGCGGTTCGCCCCCGCGTACGAGGCGGAGCTGGACGCCTTCGTACGGCTGGTGCGCGGCGAGGCGCCCAACCCCTGCGACGGCCGGGAGGCCCTGGCGGCGCTCCGGATCGCCGAGGCGTGCGAGCGCTCGCGCCGGGAGCGGGGTCCGGTGCGGGTCGACTGCTTCTAGGGCCTGTCGATCGGGCCGCATCGGGGAGCGGCGGCACCGGGCGCCGCGAGCCCGGCCCGACCGGCGGGACGCCCCCTGGGGGGTGTCGTCACCAGCGGACGGGGAGCCGGCGGACGCCGCGCATCAGGAGGCCCGGCAGCCATTCCCAGGGCGCGCCCTCGGGGTCGAGTTCCAGCCGGGGGAAGCGCTCCAGGAGCGTCCGGAGGGCGATCCTGCCCTCCAGGCGGGCGAGCGGCGCGCCCAGGCAGTAGTGGATGCCGTGGCCGAAGGCGAGGTGGCCCCTGGTGTCGCGGCGGATGTCGAAGCGGTCGGGCTCGGGGAAGCGGGCCGGGTCCCGGTCGAGCGCGCCGATCCCCACCAGGACGCTCTCTCCCGCCGGGACGACGGTGTCGCCGATGGTGACGGGCTCCCGGGTGAAGCGGAAGGTGCCGGTCTCCACCGGTCCGTCGTAGCGCAGGGACTCCTCGACGGCCCCGTCGAGGAGGTCCGGGTCGGCGCGCAGGGCGGCGAGCTGCTCGGGGTGGGTGAGCAGGTTGCGGACGGTGTTGGAGATCAGGTTGACGGTGGTCTCGTGGCCGGCGATGAGCAACAGGTAGGCCATGGCGCGGAGTTCGGGCCCGGAGAGCCGGTCGCCGTCCTCGGCGCGGGCGGCGATCAGGCCGGAGAGCAGGTCGTCGGCGGGCCCGGCGGCCCGCTTGTCCTCGATGAGCCCGTCGAGATAGCCGCCGAAGCCCTCCAGGGCGTCGAGGATGCTCCGCTCACCGGTCGGGGTGACGAGCTCGTTCGACCAGCCGCGGAAGGTGTCGCGGTCCTCGGCGGGGACGCCGAGGAGTTCGCAGATGACGGTGATCGGCAGCGGGAAGGCGTAGGCGTCGACGAGGTCGGCGCGGCCGGCCGGTTCCATGGCGTCGGCGAGTTCGTGGGTGAGCCGTTCGATGCGGGGGCGCAGGCCCTCGACCCGGCGGCCGGTGAACTCCGCCGTGACCAGGCGGCGCAGCCGGGTGTGGTCGGGGGCGTCCGCCGAGAGGAGGTGGACACCGATGACGTCCTCCTCCGGGGGCCGGACGCCGGTGACGGAGGAGGACTTGGCGAGCCGGGGGTCGGCGAGCGCCGCGCGCCCTTCCTCGTGACCGACGACCAGCCAGAACCGGAAGCCGTCGGGCATCCGCACCTCGTGGACGGGCCCTGCTTCACGGAGCTTCGCGTAGAAGGGGTACGGGTTCGCGGTGAAGTCCGCTCCGTACTCCCCCAGTTCGATGACGGACATCGAAGCAGACTATCCGACTAGTCTCCGTCGGTCCCGTCCAGCAGGCCCGCGTCGTGCACCAGGAGCGCGATCTGGACGCGGTTGTTGAGGCCGAGCTTGGCGAGGATCCGGGAGACGTGGGTCTTGACCGTGGGGACGCTCATGTACAGCTCGGCGGCGATCTCGGCGTTCGACCGGCCGTGCCCGACGGCGGCGGCCACCTCCCTCTCGCGGTCGCCGAGTTCGGCGAGGCGCCCGGCGGCCGTGGCGCGTCGCGGTGGCTGTTCCGGACGCTCCGCGACGTGGGTCATGAGCTGGCGGGTGACGGCCGGCGAGAGGACGGGGTCGCCCGCGGCGACCCGGCGGACGGCGGCGACGATCTCCGCGGGCGGGGTGTCCTTGAGGACGAAACCGGCGGCGCCGGCCCGCAGGGCGCGCAGCACCTGTTCGTCGGCGTGGAAGGTGGTGAGGACGACGACCTCGGGGGCGCCGGGGCGGGCCCGGAGCCGCTCGGTGGCGGTGAGGCCGTCCACGTGGGGCATGCGGATGTCCATGAGGACGACGTCCGGGGCGTGCCGGTCGACGAGTGCGGGGACGTCCCGGCCGTCGGCGCCCTCGCCGACGATCTCGAGGTCGTCGGCGCCGCCGAGCATGAGGGTGAGGCCCGCGCGGACCAGGGGGTCGTCGTCGACGACGATCAGCCGGATGGTCATGGGGGCCACGGTAGCCGCGCGTACGGCGGGGGCGGGTCGGAAGGTCATGCCGACCACGGCAGGGGGCGGCCGGAAGGTCACGCCGGCCACGGCAGCCAGGCGTGCAGGGCGAAACCGCCGTCGGGGGCCGGGCCGTGCTCCATTCGGCCGCCGGCGAGGGCGGCGCGTTCGGTGAGGCCGATGAGTCCCTGGCCGGAGCCGGGGACGTGGGGCACCGGGCCCGCGGGGGCCGGGTTGCGGACGTCGACGGTGAGGCCTTCGCCGGGCCGGCCGCGCACGGTGACGGTGACGGGGGTGCCGGGGGCGTGCTTGCGGGCGTTGGTGAGGGCCTCCTGCGCGATGCGGTAGACGGTGCGGCCGGTGGCGGCGGGCACCGCGGCCGGGTCGTCGACGGTGGTGTCGAGGACGACCTCCGCACCGGCCGCGCGGGACTCGTCGATCAGCGCGTCGAGGGTGGCGAGGGTGGGCTGGGGCCGGTCGCCGTCGCCGTTCTCGCCGGGGGCGCGCAGGACGCCGATGATCTCGCGGAGGTCCTGGAGGGCTTCGTGGGCGCTGTCGCGGATGACTCCGGCGGCGCGGGCGATCTGCTCGGGCGGGGCGTCCGGCCGGAACTCCAGGGCTCCGGCGTGCACGCTCAGCAGGGTGAGCCGGTGGGCGAGCACGTCGTGCATCTCGCGGGCGATGGCCTCGCGGGCGAGCCGCTGGGCCTGGGCGGCGCGCAGTTCGGCCTCGGCCTCGGCCCGGCGGGCCCGCTCCCTGAGGGCTTCGACGAGCTGGCGCCGGGAGCGGACGAGCATGCCCCAGGCGGTGACGAGGAGGATGAGGACGGCGCCGAGGGCGACGGACAGACCGGCGTTGGTGGTGGGATCGGGGCGGACGAAGACCTGGGCGACCGAGGTGGCGACGGCGAGCGCGCCGATCCAGGCGACCTCGCGGAAGGGACGGCGCACGGCGACGCTGAACAGGCTCGCGAGGAGGGCTCCGGCGGCGGTCGGGGCCACGACGTTCGCCAGGGCCAGGGCGACGGGGAGCCCGACGGGCCGGCGGCGGCGCAGCCACAGGGCGCAGCAGGCGGCGGCGCCGGCCAGCTGGTCGAGGAGCGTGACGGTCTCGCTGGTGTAGTCCGCGCTGGTGTCGGCGGCGAGGAGGCCGACGAACGCGGCGAGGAGGAAGAGGGAGGTGTCCACGATCCAGTCGCGGAGGGTACGGCGGGGCCGGGCCGCTCCGGTCCCGCCCGGTTCGACCAGGTGGGAGGGGAGCAGCCAACGCTGCCGGTCCGTACGAGTCACGTCCGCAAATGTACGCAGGCCGGGCCCGGTTCGACGGGCGTACGGGCCGTCGGGCTACCGGAGTCGTCGAGGTCGATACTTTGGTATCGGCGGCGATGGACGACCGGCGGACGCGACCGGTCGGCCCGCCCCGCCAGGATCGGATCATGAAGAGATTTCTCGAGGGCCTCGGAGTCCTGCTGCTCGTGGCCGGCGTCGCCGGGGTGATCCGCGAGCTGACCGGCGGCTGGTTCCACTTCATGGGCCTGACCCGGTTCCTCACGGAGAACGTGGGGTTCCTGGAGGGCCGCGAGTTGTTCACGAACGTCGTCATCGCGGTCGTCGGACTGGTCCTCGCGATGGCGGGAGGGCGCATGGCCAAGGCCTGAGGGAGCGGTTCCCCTGCGGTCAGGCGCTCGCGCGGTCGAGGCGGTTGACCTCGGCCAGGTGCTCGGCCATGCGGTGGGAGACGGCGCCGCTCGTGTAGAGGACGGAGCCGATGACGGCGAAGGGGACGGAGCCGCCGAGCAGGGCGAGCGTCCCGGGCCAGTCGCGGGATTCGACGCAGTCCTCCTCGTGGACGTAGTCGCTGGCGAGGAGGGCGGGGCAGGGGCTGCCACCGCCGTCGGCGTCCTCGTACGGGGTGAGGAGGAGGACGCCGAACCAGACCCAGAGCAGGGCGGCCACGGCGAGCAGGCCCAGGCCCCAGCCCTGGGTGCGTCGGGCGCGGGCGCGGAACGCGTTGTCGTACACGAGTGAACGCATGGTCGAAGAACCTACCCGGCGCCCTTGTCGACCGTGCGGCGGCCCCAACTGGTGCCCGCGAGGACGAGGACCGCGCCCCCGAGGCCGAGGACGCCGGGGCGGTCGCCGGCGAGGGCGATGCCCGCGGCGGCGGCCCAGAGCGGTTCGGTGCCGAGGAGGAGGCTGACCCGGGAGGGCGAGGTGCGACGGACGGCCCACATCTGCACGAAGAAGGCGAAGAGCGTGCAGAAGACGGAGAGGAAGAGGAGCCCGGCCCACTCGCGCGGGCCGAAGTCGAGGGCGACGGCCCAGGGCGGGGCGCCGGTTCCGGGGAGGGCGGCGATGACGGCGAACACGGCGACGGCGGAGCCGAGCTGGACGGTGGTGAGGGAGAGCGAGTCGGCCGACCGGACCGCCTCGATCCGGGACATGGCCAGGACGTGGACGGTGCGGGCGAGGGCGGCGAGCAGCATGAGCAGATCGCCGGCGGAGGGGGCGGTGAAGCCTCCGCCCTGGGTCAGCAGGACGACGCCGGTGACGGAGAGCGCGGCGGCGGCGAGGAAGGCGCGGGGCGGGAGGACGCGGGTGACGGCGGCCTCGGCGAGCGGGGTGAAGATCATGGTCAGGCTGATGATCAGACCCGCGTTGGTGGCGGAGGTGTGGACGACGCCGTACGTCTCCAGGAGGAAGATCCCGCTGAGGATCAGCCCGAGGGTCGCGGCGCCGCGCCACTGGGCCGCGCTCAGGGCCCGGAGCCGGCGCCGGCCGGCGGCGACGAGGACGGGCAGCACCACGGCGAACCGCAGCACGAGGACCGCGATGACGGTGTGGCCGGTGGTGATGCCCTTGGCCGCGAGGTAGCTGGTGCCCCAGACGAGGGCGACGAACAGGACGGGCAGGTCGGTGAGCCAGGCGCGACGCGGGGCGCCGAGGGTCACGGGTGCGGCGATCGACGAAGCTGACATCGCGGGCCGGTTCTCCGACTCTCTGGACGGGGTGGAGACTTCGGCGGCTCGCACTCGGAGCGATCACCGTACCCGGACGGTCCCATGGCGGCTACACCTTTCCTCCGATCCGGGCTTCCCTCGGTCCGGGCCCCCCTCTGCCCGGATCAGCGACCCGCCGTACGCGGGGCGTCGGGGTCGGCGTCTGATTCCTGCCGGTGTCCGGCCGCCCCGCCGACTTTCATGGAACCCGCAACCGGTTGGTGCTTCTCACGGAGGTTTCGGGATGTCCACGATGAACGGCACGGCGGTCCTGGTGACGGGTGGCAGCCGGGGGATCGGCGCGGCGACGGCGGTCCGGCTGGCCCGGGAGGGCGCCGACGTGGCCTTCACCTACGTCCAGGACGAGGTGCGGGCCGAGGAGGTCGCCGGGCGGATCGAGGCGGCCGGCCGCAAGGCGCTCCCCCTGCGGGCCGACGCGGCCGACGCCGGGGACGCGGCGGGCGCGGTGGAGTGGGCGGCGGACGCCCTCGGCCGGCTCGACGTCCTGGTGAACAACGTCGGGGCCGGCGTCCTCGGCCCGTTGGAGTCGCTCTCCCTCGCGGACGTGGACCGGGTCCTCGCGGTGAACGTCCGGGCGGCCTTCCTCGCCTCGCAGACGGCTGCGGCGCGGCTGCCCGAGGGCGGCCGGATCGTCACGATCGGCACCTGCATGACCCAGCGGGTGCCGGGCCCCGGAGGGAGCCTCTACACGATGAGCAAGGCCGCGCTGATCGGCCTGACGAAGGCGCTCGCCCGGGAGCTGGGCGGGCGGGGCATCACGGCGAACATCGTCCACCCCGGTCCGGTCGACACCGACATGAACCCGGCGGACGGACCGTACGCGGAGGGGCAGGCCGCCCTGACGGCGCTCGGCCGCTTCGGCACCCCGGACGAGGTGGCGGCGATGGTCGCCTTCCTGGCGGGGCCCGGCGGGCGGTACGTGACGGGCGCCGAGTTCTCGGTGGACGGCGGGCACGCGGCGTAGGGCTCGCGCGCGGGGCCCGGCGAGCGAGCCGGAGGACGCCGCCGGGGGAACGGCCCCGAGCGCGCGGAGCCCCCCGAGGAACGAGGGAGGCGAGCACGGTCGGGGCCGTGAGCCCGGCTCCGGGCGCCCTGAGGCGAGCCGAGCCCTCGAAAAGGGTGGCGCGAGGGCGCACCGGTGCTGTCGGGTCGGTGCGCCCTCGCGGGCCGGGCGGGGTGTCGTGCCCGCCCAGTCGGTGGAGGAGCCGGTCAGCCGCCGAGCTCCTGGTGGCGGGCGGTCAGCCGCGCCGTACCGGCCTCCGTGAGGGAGCCGAAGAGGCGGAGGCGGGAGATGCCGCCGTCCGGGTAGATGTCGATCCGGACGCGGGAGCCGACGGCCGGGGCGTCGAGCACGAACCGGTGGTTGGTGTCGGGCTGGAGGCGGGTCCGGGGCAGGATCTCGGTCCACTCCTCCGAGCCCTCGGCCGCGACGGAGAGGGCGGCCCAGCCCGCGCTGTTGCCCTTGAGGTAGGCGGTGTCGATCTCGACGGCGCGGATCTCGGACTCGGCGACCAGGCCGTAGCGGATCCAGTCGTTGCCCTTGTCGCGGCGGCGGCGGGTCTCCCAGCCGTCGTCCATCTTGCGGGAGCGGCCCGGCTGGATGGTGTTGGTGGCCGGGGAGTAGAAGCGGTCCGAGGCGTCCTCGACCTGGCCGCCGTTCTCCAGGGCCGCGAGGTCGAAGGTGCCGAGGACGCCGAGCCACGCCGGGTCCGGGGCGACCTCGCCGTGGACGCGGAGGCGGGCGATGCCGCCGTCGGGGTGCTGGTTGACGCGCAGGTGCGTGAAGCGCTGCTCGACGTCGACGGCGAAGCCGTTGGCGGCGTGGCCGCCGACCGCGGTGCGCGGGACCAGCGTCGTCCACTTCACGTCGTCGGCGAGGAGCTCCTCGGGCGAGGGCGAGCCGGCCACGGAGGCGGCCTCGACGGAGACGGCCTGCGGGTAGTTGCCGCGGAAGTGGGCGGTGTCGACGACGATGCCGCGGACGACGCCGGGCGCGCCGAGGCGTACCAGGGCCCAGTCGTGGTCGTCCTCGGTGGGGTGCGGCTGCCGGGCCGAGACGCCGCGGCGGCGACGGGTCTCCCAGCCGTCCATGATCTTGCCCTTGTGGCCGAAGTGCTCGGGGTCGAACTCGGCGGCCTCGGGCTTGAGCAGGTTCTCGCGCTCGGCGAAGAACTCGTCGTTGGCCGCGATGACGCCCGCGCCCAGGCGCCGGTCCGCGAGGTCCGCGTACTGGGCGAAGGGGAAGTCGGCCGTCCGGTAGTCGGCGTACGGGTCGCCGCCGCCGTAGGGGCTCGCGTCACCGGTGAAGCGGGGTAGGGACGACACGTCAGTTGTTCCTTTCGAGGAGGCGGCCGGAGGGCTCGGCGAGGGTGCCGTGGTCGGCGATCCGCTCGCCGCGCAGCCAGGTGGAGGTGACGACGCCGCTGAGGGTCTTGCCCGCGTAGGCGGTGATCCGGTTGCGGTGCTGGAGCTCGGCCGGGTCGACGGTGAAGGTGGCCTCGGGGGCGAGGACGGCGAAGTCGGCGTCGCGACCGGCCTCGATGGCGCCCTTGCGGGTGAGTCCGGCGAGCCGGGCCGGGCCCTCGGACATCCAGCGGACGACGTCCTCCAGGGTGTGGCCGCGGCGGCGGGCCTCGGTCCAGATGGCCGGCAGGCCGAGCTGGAGGGAGGAGATGCCGCCCCAGGCGGAGGCGAAGTCCGGGGTCTTCAGGTCGGCGGTGGACGGGGAGTGGTCGGAGACGATGCAGTCGATCGTGCCGTCCGCGAGCCCCTGCCACAGGGCGTCCTGGTTCGAGGCCTCGCGGATGGGCGGGCAGCACTTGAACTCGGTGGCGCCGTCCGGGATCTCCTCGGCCGTGAGCGTGAGGAAGTGCGGGCAGGACTCGACGGTGATCTTCACGCCCTCGGCCTTGGCGGCGGCGAGGGCCGGCAGCGCGTCCGAGGAGGAGAGGTGCAGGACGTGGACGCGGGCGTTGAGCCGGCGGGCCTGGTTGATCAGGTTCTCGATGGCCGTGTTCTCGGCGTCCCGGGGGCGGGAGGCGAGGAAGTCGGCGTACGCGCCGCCCGCCCGCTGGGGGGCGGCGGCGAGGTGGTGCGGGTCCTCGGCGTGCACGATCATCAGGCCGCCGAAGCCGGAGATCTCGGCGAGCGAGTTGGCCAGCTGCTCCTGGTCGAGCTCGGGGAACTCCTCGACGCCGGAGGGCGAGAGGAAGCACTTGAAGCCGAAGACGCCGGCGTCGTGGAGGGGGCGCAGGTCCTTGACGTTGTCCGGCAGGGCACCGCCCCAGAAGCCGACGTCGATGTGGGCCTTGCTGCGGGCGACCTCCTGCTTGACGCGCAGGTTCTCCACGGTGGTGGTCGGGGGCAGCGAGTTGAGCGGCATGTCGAGCAGGGTGGTGATGCCACCGGCGGCGGCCGCGCGGGTGGCGGTCCAGAAGCCCTCCCACTCGGTGCGGCCCGGGTCGTTCACGTGGACGTGGGTGTCGACGAGGCCGGGGAGGACGACGTCGTCGCCGACGTCCTCGAGCCGGGCGCCGGCGGGCACCTCGGCGTCGTACGGCAGTACGGCCGCGATCGTCCCTCCGGAGACGGCGATCGACGCCGGGCGCGTCCCCTCGGGGGTGATGACGCGTGTCGAGCGCAGGACCAGGTTGACGTCCACCCGTACCCCTAATCTTCGAGCGATCCGCAGAGAGAGCGGGAATTTCAACGAACTGTTGAAAAGGAGTCTTCACTTCCGAGCGAGGGGTCGTCAAGGGCACACTTCCAGCATCGGCCGCCGGAGGACCCGTCTTAGAGGTTTCCACAAAGTGGAATGGAAATTTCGTACAGTAGAAGGTAGCTCTGCACATGCGAGCCGGACCCGGACCGCTCCGGGCCGTCACCGACACCGGACAAACACCCCCTGACCGGCGCTGACGCCGACACCGGGCCCGTGTGCCCCGACCGGCGGCCCGGTAGGCTGCTGCCTTGCCCGCCTGCCCCGAAAGGACCGTTGACGTGCCGACGTCCAGCGCCAGCACCACCGACGCCGCCAAGCCCGCCGCGAGCGGGGGCGTCCAGTCCCTTGAGCGCGCCTTCGACCTCCTGGAGCGGATGGCCGACGCCGGGGGCGAGGTCGGGCTGAGCGAGCTCTCCGCCAGCAGCGGACTCCCGCTCCCCACCATCCACCGTCTGATGCGCACCCTCGTCGCCTGCGGCTACGTGCGCCAGCAGCCCAACCGCCGGTACGCCCTCGGTCCCCGGCTCATCCGGCTCGGCGAGTCCGCCTCCCGCCTGCTCGGCACCTGGGCCCGCCCCTACCTGGCGCGGCTCGTCGAGGAGACCGGCGAGACCGCGAACATGGCACTGCTCGACGGCGACGAGATCGTGTACGTCGCGCAGGTGCCGTCCAAGCACTCCATGCGCATGTTCACCGAGGTGGGCCGCCGGGTCCTGCCGCACTCGACCGGCGTCGGCAAGGCGCTCCTGGCGCACACGCCGGCGGAGGAGGTACGGGCGCTGCTCGCCCGCACCGGCATGCCCGCCGCGACCGAGAAGACCATCACCACGCCGGACGGCTTCCTCGACGCGCTCGTGGCGGTCCGCGCGACGGGCTACGCGGTCGACGACAACGAGCAGGAGATAGGAGTCCGCTGCCTCGCCGTCCCCGTGCCGGACTCCCCCACCGCGGCGGCCATCTCCATCTCGGGCCCGGCGGGCCGGGTCACCGAGGCGGCCACGGAGAAGATCGTCCCGATCCTCCAGGAAGTGGCCCGCGAACTGTCGACGGCCCTGGCGAACACCTCGGGCAACGGCCAGGGCTGAGCCCCGGGACGCCCTCCGGGCCCGTCCCCGGGAGGGCGTCCCCAGAGTCGTGAAGACGCACGCGCGCGCGACGGCCGCCGGGCCGTCGGCCCCGACGTCGTGCGTCAGGGCCGGGGAGCACGCGGTGACACCAGACCCGACTCGTAGGCGAGGACGACCAGTTGGGCCCGGTCGCGGGCCCCGGTCTTGACCATGGCCCGGTTGACGTGGGTCTTCGCGGTCATCGGCGTGATCACCATGCAGTTCGCGATCTCGTCGTTGGACAGGCCCCGCGCGACCAGGGCCACGGCCTCGCGCTCGCGTTTGGTCAACTCCTCCAGACCGGTGCCGGGGCCCGTCCCGAGCGGCTCGGAGACGTACCGGTCGATGAGCCTGCGCGTGATCGACGGCGCGAGCAGCGCGTCACCGCGCGCCGCGACCCGCACGGCGTGCAGGAAGTCCTCCGGCAGGACGTCCTTGACCAGGAACCCGGCGGCGCCCGCGCGCAGCGCCTCGAAGACGTACTCGTCCAGGCCGTAGTTGGTCAGGACGACCACGTGCACCCCGGCCAGAGCCGGATCGGCGGCGATGCGCCGGGTCAGCTCGACGCCGTCCATGACGGGCATCCGGATGTCCACGAGCGCGATGTCCGGCAGGTGCTCCTCCGCCAGGGCCAGCCCCTCCCGGCCGTCGCCGGCCTCGCCCACCACCCGGATGTCGTCCTCCAGGCCGAGGAGCGCGCGGAACCCGCTGCGGATGAGCGGCTGGTCGTCGACCAGCAGGACGCGGATCACGAGGTCCGCTCCAGGGGGAGCCGGGCCCGGACGGTGAAGCCGCCCTCCGTACGCGGCCGCGCGCTCAGGCCCCCGCCGAGGGCGGCGACCCGTTCGCGCATCCCGAGCAGCCCCGTGCCGGGCGTCGGCACGGCGCCCGGCGCCGCCTTCCCGTCGTCGTCGACCCGTACGGTCAGGGCGTCGGGGCGGCAGTCGATCCGTACCGAGGCCGTAGCCGCGTCCGCGTGGCGGGCGATGTTGGTGAGCGACTCCTGGACGATCCGGTAGACGGTCCTGTCCACCGCGACCGGCACCCCGGACCCCTCGCCCTCGATCGTCAGCGTCGCGTCCAGACCGGTCAGCCGGGCCCGCGCCACCAGGTCCGGAACGTCGGCGAGGCCGCGCGGCGGGGCCGTGTCGTCGTCGCGCAGCGCCTCCAGGGTGGCCCGCAGTTCCCGGGTCGCCTCCCGGCCGGCCTCCTGGATCGCGAGCAGCGCCTCCGGCACCCGCTCGCCGCGCCGGCGGGCCACGTGCACCGCGACCTCGGACTGCACCTTGATGATCGAGATCTGGTGGGTGAGCGAGTCGTGCAGCTCGCGCGCGATGCGCAGCCGTTCCTCGTCGGCGCGGCGGCGCGCGGTCTCCTCCCGGGTGCGCTCGGCCTCGTCCGCCCGCCGCTCGGCCTGCCGCAGCGCCTCCCCCGCGGCGCCGGCGGCCACCAGCCAGGCCAGCTCCAGGGCGCCGCGGGCCCGCGCGAACGCCTCGCCCGTGTCGTGCAGGCCCGAGGCCAGCGCCGCCACCGGCAGGGCGGCGAGCACGAGCACGCTCACCGCGACCGTGACGGAGCGGTGCCCCGCCCGTACGGCCGCGTACACCGCGAACAGGTACGCGACGGCGGGCACGTCGAAACCGGCCGTCTGATGGCCGACCGCGCACAGCCCGGTCACGACCAGGACGGCGACCGGAGCGCGGCGGCGCGCGGCCAGGGCCAGTCCGCCGACGGCGAGGAACCCGAGGCCCAGGAGGGCGGGGCCGTCGGCCGCGTGCTCCCCGGAAGCCCCGGTGAGCAGCAGCGCCCCCGTCAGGCCGACGGCGATCGCCGCGTCGACGACGCCGCCCGGGACACCGAACCGTCCTCTGATCATGCGCGCACCCTAGCCGCGCGGGAGGCGCGGGCGGATCCCGCCCGCGGAGGAGCCGCGACTACCGCGGACGCGGTAGTCCGCCCGTTCCTGCCGCGCCCGCGGCAGCGCGAAGTGACCGCGCCCGCCGGACGACGCGCGGCCGGCCCGGCACCCATGCTCGGGAGGTCCCGTTCCCCGAGGAGAAGGAGCCCCCATGTCGGTCCGCACCGTGCTCGCCCTGACCGGAGCCGTCCTGATCGGCGGCCTCGCGCTCGCCGTGCCGGCGGCCGCCGAACCCGCCGTCCAGCCGGTCGCCGCGAGCGTCCGCACCCTGAGCGTCGGCCGCGTCGCATCCTCCGTGGCCGCGCTGGTCGGCCTCCTCGGCGCGGTCGACGGCGGCCTCGCACTGTCCCGCACGACGGGCCGGGGGCGTCTCCGCGACCGGGCCCGCTGGAACGGTTCCCTCACGGCTCTCGTGGCCGGACCGGTCGCCGTGGCCGTCGGGGCGGCGGTCGCGGTCACCGCCGACGGCGGGCTCGGCACCGGCAACGGCCTCGGCGGCGCGTACGTCGCCGTGCTGGTGGGCCTGGTCTCGGTCGCCCTGGGGTGGCGGGCCCGCTCCCGGGCCCACCGAGCGGGATGACCGACCCTCCCCGGGCCCGCCGAACCGGACGACCGACCCGCCTCAGGCCCGCACCGGCTCCGTCAGACGGCCGTCCTGGACCGTCACCGTGCGGTCCGCCCGGGCCAGGTGCGTGCGGTCGTGGGTGACCAGGACCGTCGCCGTCCCGCGCTCGGCCGTCAGCGCGGCGAGGAGGTCCATGACCGCCGCCCCCCGCTCGTGGTCCAGGGCGCTCGTCGGCTCGTCGACCAGGAGCACGGACGGCTCGTTCATCAGCGCCCGCGCGATGTTCACGCGCTGCCGCTGACCGCCCGACAGCTGGTGCGGCCGCCGGTGGGCCCGGTCCGCGAGGCCCACCGCGTCGAGGAGGTCCATGGCCCGGTCCCGTACCGCCTTCGGGGGACGTCCCGACAGATGGGCCATCACCTGGAGCTGCTCCGCCGCGCTCAGCGAGGGCAGCAGATTGGGCTGCTGGAAGACGATCCCGATGTGCTCCCGGCGCAGCTCCGCCTTGGCGGCCGCGCCGAGCGCCCCCGTGTCCGTACCGGCGACGACGACCCGCCCCTCGTCCGGGGTCACCAGGGTGGCGGCGACCGCGAGGAGGCTGGACTTGCCGGAGCCCGAGGGGCCGACGACGGCCGTGAGCGTGCCGGCGGGGACGGCGAGGGAGACGGCGTCGAGGGCGGTGAGCCGGCCGTCGCCGTCGGGGTAGGTGAGGGTGACGGCGTCGAGGACGAGGCTCATCGGGCGCTCCCGAGGGCGGTGAGGGGATCGACGGCGGTGATCCGCCGGATGGACAGGGCGGCGCCGAGGACACCGAGGACGACGATCACGGCGGCCGGCCCGAGGACGGTGAGCGGTTCCAGGACGAAGGGCACGTTCCCGCCGCTGACCAGGGCGCCGATGCCGACCGCGAGCGCGGTGCCGAGCAGGGTGCCCGCCGTGAGCATGAGGACGGCCTGCCCGAGGGCGTCCTTGAGGAGGTACGGGGTGGAGGCGCCGAGCGCCTTGAGGACGGCGACGTCGCCGCTGCGCTGGATGGTCCAGACGGTGAAGAAGGCTCCTATGACGAGCGCGGAGATGGCGAAGAGGAAACCGCGCATCAGCTGCAGCGAGCCGTTCTCGGCCTGGTAGGACCCTATGGCGGTGAGGGCCCCGTCGAGGGTGCGGGCCTCGGTGCCGGCGGCCTCGTCGCCCGCCGCCCAGTCCACGCCGTCGCCGCTGAGCGCGATCACGGTGGCCTGCTCCTGGGCGGTGGTGCCGCTGCGGCCGAGCTTCTGCCAGTCGTCGAGGGAGGTCCACGCCACGGGCGTGTGGCTGTACGAGGCGTCGCCCGCGACCGCCGCGACGGTGACCTCCAGCGGGCCGAGGCGGACCCGGTCACCGGCCCGCACGGCCAGCTCCTGAGCCGCCGACTCGGACAGGACGGTCCTGCCCGCGCCGACGGCGGCGGGGGCGAGTCCCGCGTCCGGTTCCGCACCGAAGGCGGAGACGGCGGCGGTGCGCTCCCCGGCGGTGGCGTTCAGGGTGCGGATGCCGAGCGGATCGGCCCCCGTCACCCCGGGCCGCCCCGCCCAGCCGCGCCACTGCTCCTCCGTCACCGTCGAGTTGGTGAAGGAGGCCGACTGCCCGGACGGCGGCGCCGCGAAGGCCAGCCGGTCGGCGGGCAGACCGGTGATCGCGGAGACGTTCTCTCGCGCGAGTCCGGCGGTCAGCCCGGACAGCAACCCCACGAGCAGAGTGATCAGCACGATCACCGTGCCCATGAGGGTGAAACGCCCCTTGGCGAATCTCAGGTCTCTCCATGCCACGAACATGCCGACCAGAGTGGTCCGCGAGGCCCCCCACGGGCATCGCGCCACGGATGGCTCCGCAATCAAACTTTCGGTTGAGCCCGGATCGTCGCCCGGTGCCTACGCTGGAGGGATCATGGATCCCCGCTCCCTCACCCCCGCCCTGCGCGCACTGCGCCTCTGCCTGCACCTCCTCATGGCGGGGCTGCTCGTCCTGGCGGCGGTGCGGGCGGACTCGGCCGCAGGGACGGCGATGGCGGCGGTCATGGGCGGGATCTACGCGGCCGGCTCGTACCTGCCGTCCGTGCGGAGCTCGCAGCGCGCCGCCACCGCGTGGCTGACGGTCCTCGGGGCCTCCTGGCTCGGACTGCTCTGGCTCACCCCGGAAGCGCTCTGGCTGGCCTTCCCCCTGTACTTCCTCCAGCTGCACCTGCTGCCCACGCGCTGGTCGCTGCCGGCCGTGGCGCTGACGGCGGGCGCGGCGATCCTCTCGTACGTGGGACACGGCGCCGCGCTCAATCCGGGGGTCTTCATCGGGCCGCTGCTCGGCGCCGCGGTCGCGGTGGCGACGGTCCTCGGCTACCAGGCGCTGTACCGGGAGAGCGAGCGCCGGCGGCGGCTCATCGAGGAGCTGATGGAGACGCGGGCGGAGCTGGCGGCGGCGGAGCGGCACGCGGGGACGCTCGCCGAGCGGGAGCGGCTGGCGCGGGAGATCCACGACACGCTCGCGCAGGGCCTGTCCTCGATCCAGCTGCTGCTGCGGGCGGCCGAGCGGGTGCTCCCGCCGGACTCCCCCGCGTCGGGCCACATCGGCCGGGCCCGCGAGGCGGCGCAGGACAACCTGGCGGAGGCGCGGCGCTTCGTCCGGGCGCTCTCGCCGCCGGACCTGGAGCACGGCTCCCTCGCGGCGGCGCTGGAGCGGCTGTGCGAGCCGGGTTCCGGGGCTGGTCCGGGGCCGGGCTTCGGGCCTGGTTCCGGGCCGGGCTCCGGGCCTGGTTCCGGGACGGACCCGGAGGGGCCGTTCGATGCGAGCGCGCACGTCCCCGGGGGCGGGGCCGACCCCGGGGACGTGCCCGAGGGCGGCCCCGGGAGCGGGCCTCGGGTCCGGTTCTCGGTGAGCGGCACGCCGGTCGAGCTGCCGACCCCGTACGAGGTGGCGCTGCTGCGGATCGCGCAGTCGGCGCTCGCGAACACGGTGCGGCACGCCTCGGCCTCGCGGGCGGAGATCACCTTGTCGTTCATGGACGCGTCGGTGACCCTGGACGTGGTCGACGACGGCCGGGGCTTCGACCCCGCGTCCGTACGCCCCTCCTCGGACGGCGGTTTCGGGCTTCCCGCGATGCGCTCGCGGGCGGAGTCGCTGGGCGGCACGTTCACCGTCGAGTCCGCGCCCGGCCAGGGCACCGCCGTCGCCGTCTCCCTCCCCCTCCCCGCCGGAGCGTCCGCATGACCATCCGACTCCTCCTCGCCGACGACCACCCGGTGGTACGGGCGGGCCTGCGCGCGGTCCTCGACACCGAGCCGGACTTCGCGGTGGTCGCGGAGGCGGCCACGGCCGAGCGCGCGGTGGAGCTGGCCGGCGCCGGGGACGTGGACGTGGTCCTGATGGACCTGCAGTTCGGGGCCGGGATGCACGGCTCGGAGGCGACGGCGGCGATCACGGCGGTGCCGGGCGGGCCGAAGGTGCTGGTCCTGACGACGTACGACACGGACGCGGACATCCTGGCGGCGGTGGAGGCGGGCGCCTCCGGCTACCTCCTGAAGGACGCGCCGCCGGAGGAGCTGGCGGCGGCGGTCCGGACGGCGGCGGCCGGCCAGTCGGCCCTCGCACCGGCGGTGGCCCACCGGCTGATGGACCGGATGCGGACCCCGGCGGAGGCCCTGACCAGGCGCGAGCTGGAGGTGCTCCAACTGGTGAGCGAGGGCCTGTCGAACCAGCAGATCAGCAAGGCGCTGTTCCTGAGCCAGGCGACGGTGAAGTCCCACCTGGTGCACGTCTTCGCGAAGCTGGGCGTGGACTCGCGCACGGCGGCGGTGGCGGCGGCGACGGCGCGACGGCTGATCAGACGGTGAGGCCGTCCGACCGGCCCTCGGCCGACGTGTCGGCCCGGGCGGCCATCAGGTCCTGGAAGGACCGCATGCACGGCAGACAGTGCCGGTCCGTCCGCATCCCGTCCGCGTCGCGGTCGACGGTCTGACCGCAGAGGCTGCTGCCCGCCTGTTTGGCGATCACGTGCCAGACCAGGAGTCCGCTGGAGTTGTCGGGCGCGATGTGCATCTCGTACATGGCAGGTTCCGTTCTCGGGGTGTCCGGGCTCGGGGTGTCCGGGTTCCACCCAACTCGTGCCCGGCGGCACCGGCACGGCGACCAGGTCAAGTGGGTGAAAGGGAAGCACGCCCCGGGGCTCGGCCCCCGGCCCGGGCCAGGCCGCCGCAGACCGTCGGACCGGCCCGCCCCCGACCCCGACACCGGCCGCCATCTGCCGACCTGCCGCCCGTCCGCCCGTCCGCCCGTCCGCCCGTCCGCCCGTCCGCCCGTCGCGGGCCTACCGCCCGGGCTGCGGGGGACCGAAGAGCTCGACCGCGCGCCGGACCCCGGCGAGGCCTTCGGCGAGGGCGCTGACGGAGCCGACGGAGCCCGCGACGAGCAGCAGCGAGCGGCGCAGCCGCCGTACCTCGGGGTCGCCGCTGAGCGCCATGGCGTCAAGGGCGGCGAGCTCGTCCTCGGCGATCCCCCGGTCGGTGAACTCGACCCGGTGCGCGGCCAGTTCGCGCCGGAGCCGGGACACGGCGGCCCGCAGTTCGGCCACCCTGGGGTCCACGCCCTCGCCGGTCACTCGCCTCTGCCCCACGCTTCGCAACACGGTTCTCCCCCTCGCACGACACTGTGCGCAGAACTCCACCCCGAACACTCCGAGCCGCCCCCGGACGGCGGTCGGGCGCCGTGAGTCGCGGGCCAGTTAACTCCTTCGCCACCCCGGCGCGCCACCCTTGGTGGACGGAATTCAGGCGACCGTGTGATTCCGCCCCGTGAGGTATGCAGTCCCCATGACAACTGTGGAGGATCGAAGCCCCGTCGTGGCCGGACTGCTGCTCGCCGCGGGGGGCGGCAGGCGCCTCGGGGGGCGGCCGAAGTCGTTGCTCACGCACCGGGGGCGGCCGCTGGTCGAGCATGCCGTGGGGGTGCTGCGCGGGGCGGGCTGCGAGGTGGTGCACGTGGTCCTGGGGGCCTCGGCGGAGGTCGTACGGGAGCGGGCGGAGCTGCCCGGATGCGTCCTGGTGGACAACCCGGAGTGGACGGAGGGGATGGGGTCCTCGTTGCGGGCGGGGCTCGCCTCGCTGGCCGCCGACCCGCGCGGGGTGGACGCGGCGCTCGTCCTCCTCGTCGACCAGCCGGGGATCGGGGTGGAGGCCGTCGCCCGGGTGCGGGCGGCGTACGGTTCGCGGGATTCGCTGGCGGCCGCCTCGTACGACGGGGTGCGGGGCCATCCGGTGCTGTTCGGCGCCGGGCACTGGACGGGGATCACGGAGGCGGCGGTGGGCGACCGGGGCGCGCGGGACTATCTGGCGGCGCACCGGGATGCGATCACCCCGGTGGACTGTTCGGATGTGGCCGAGCCCTACGACATCGACACGGAGGCGGATCTGTCCCGTCTGGAGTGAACCCCCACGGAGTGAACGGCCTGGCACCGAGCGCCACGTTCTGTCGATCCGGAGAATCTCGACATCAACAAACCATTGAACTTCCACCATGAGGAAACTAGTATCCACTGTTCAGAAGCGCCTGCTCGTTCAGAAGGCGCTTGCGGCCGTATCTCGGCGCCTGCGGCACTCCGTGCCGTCCCGTGACGCCCGGCGGCCGCCTGGCACCGCCCGTGAAGTCCGCTGAAGGAAGTGACAGTTCATGTCCGCACCAGCGCCGTCCCCCCTGGCCGTCGTCGATGCCGAGCCCCTCCCGCGTCAGGAGGAGGTGCTCACCGAGGCCGCCCTGGCCTTCGTCGCCGAACTGCACCGGCGGTTCACCCCGCGCCGGGACGAGCTCCTCGCCCGCCGAGCGGAGCGTCGCGCCGAGATCGCCCGCACGTCCACCCTGGACTTCCTTCCGGAGACCGCCGCGATCCGCGCCGACGACTCCTGGAAGGTCGCGCCGGCCCCGGCGGCCCTGAACGACCGCCGCGTCGAGATCACCGGTCCGACCGACCGCAAGATGACGATCAACGCGCTCAACTCCGGCGCGAAGGTCTGGCTCGCCGACTTCGAGGACGCCTCGGCGCCGACCTGGGAGAACGTCGTCCTCGGCCAGGTCAACCTGATCGACGCGTACACCCGGAAGATCGACTTCACGGACCCGCGCTCGGGCAAGTCGTACGCCCTGAAGCCCGCCGACCAGCTCGCCACCGTCGTCATGCGGCCGCGCGGCTGGCACCTGGAGGAGCGTCACCTCACCTTCGAAGGACGCCCGGTGCCCGGCGCGCTCGTCGACTTCGGCCTGTACTTCTTCCACAACGCCCAGCGTCTGATCGACCTCGGCAAGGGCCCGTACTTCTACCTCCCGAAGACGGAGTCGCACCTGGAGGCCCGCCTCTGGAACGACATCTTCGTCTTCGCGCAGGACTACGTCGGCATCCCGCGGGGCACCGTCCGCGCCACGGTCCTCATCGAGACCATCACGGCCGCGTACGAGATGGAGGAGATCCTCTACGAGCTCCGCGAGCACGCCGCCGGCCTGAACGCGGGCCGCTGGGACTACCTCTTCTCCATCGTCAAGAACTTCCGTGACGGCGGAGCCAGGTTCGTCCTGCCGGACCGCAACGCGGTCACGATGACGGCCCCGTTCATGCGCGCGTACACCGAACTCCTCGTGCGCACCTGCCACAAGCGAGGCGCGCACGCGATCGGCGGCATGGCCGCGTTCATCCCGTCCCGCAAGGACGCCGAGGTCAACAAGGTCGCCTTCGAGAAGGTCAAGGCCGACAAGGACCGCGAGGCCGGCGACGGCTTCGACGGCTCCTGGGTCGCCCACCCCGACCTGGTCCCGATCGCGATGGCCTCCTTCGACGCCGTCCTCGGCGACAGGCCGAACCAGAAGGACCGCCTCCGCGAGGACGTCTCGGTGGCCCCCGGCGACCTCATCGCCATCGACTCGCTGGACGCGAAGCCCACGTACGACGGCCTGCGCAACGCCGTCCAGGTCGGCGTCCGCTACATCGAGGCGTGGCTGCGCGGCCTCGGCGCCGTCGCCATCTTCAACCTGATGGAGGACGCGGCCACCGCCGAGATCTCCCGCTCCCAGATCTGGCAGTGGATCAACGCCGGCGTGGTCTTCGAGAACGGCGAGAAGGCGACCCCGGAGCTGGCCCGCAAGGTCGCCGCCGAGGAACTGGCCGCGATCCGCGCCGAGATCGGCGAGGAGGCCTTCGCGGCCGGCAGGTGGCAGCAGGCGCACGACCTGCTCCTGCACGTCTCGCTCGACGCGGACTACGCGGACTTCCTCACGCTCCCCGCGTACGAGCAGCTGGTCGGCTGACGCGGGAACACCGGCCGACCGCACAGCGGCCGCACACCTCCTGAACAGGGCTCCTCCCCCGGTGACGCACATCGCCGGGGGAGGGGCCCCGTGCCGTTCCCGGTGGCGACACAGGCGACGTGACGGAACCGAGATGTGCAGCTACCTAGCGGTAACAAGTCGCACCGTGCGAGATTCCGCCATGCCACCGGCCGGCGGCTGTCCCCCACGTCACTGCGTACCGCAGGAGCACAGCCATGCCTTCGTCCCCGCACCGTGCGCTGCGCGCACTCCTGGCACTGTGTACCGCCGCCGGGCTCGCCTCACTGACCGCTCCCGCCGCCCACGCCTCCCCCGGCTCCGGCCCCACCGCCGTCGTCGCCATGGGCGACAGCTACGTCTCCGGCGAGGCCGGCCGCTGGCTCGGCAACAGCCTCACCAACTCCGGCAGCCGCAACGGCACCGACCGCGCCTGGACGGGCAGCGCCTACGACCCGTCCCGGGTGTACGGCGGCACCGCCGGCGACTGTGACCGCTCGGACGTCTCCGAGGTGAGGAGCGCGGGCCCGATCGCGAGCTCGCTGGTCAACCTCGCCTGCTCCGGGGCGACCACGGCGAACGTCTTCCGCGCCTCCCGGGGCGGCCGGCCCTTCAAGGGCGAGGCGCCCCAGGCCGACCAGCTGGCGGCCGTGGCCGCCGCGAACGACGTCAAGCTGATCGCCCTGTCCGTCGGCGGCAACGACCTCGGCTTCGGCGACATCATCAGCACCTGCGCGAGCGACTACATCATCTGGTACTCGTACTGCCACGACGACCAGCAGGCCGCCGTCGACGCGAAGATCGACGGCGTGATGGCCGACGTCGGCCGGTCCGTCGACGAGATCCGGGCGGTCATGTCCGCCGCCGGATACGCCGCCGGCGACTACCGGATCGTCCTCCAGTCGTACCCCTCCCCCATCCCGCGCGCCGCCGAGAACCGGTACGCGGAGAGCGGCTGGGCCCGCACCAACACCGGCGGCTGCCCCTTCTGGGACGGCGACTCCGACTGGGCCCGCGACTCGCTGGTCCCCCAGATCGCCGACCGTCTCAAGGGCGTCGCCACGGCGAAGGGCGTGCAGTTCCTGGACCTGCGGGACATGCTCCAGGGCCGTGAGGTCTGCGCGAAGGCGAGCAGGCAGGTCACGTCGACCGCGCCTCCGTCGGCGACGACGAGCGAGTGGGCGCGCTGGATCGACAGCCAGAGCACGCAGGGCCTCGTCCAGGAGTCGATGCACCCCAACGCCTACGGCCAGCAGGCCCTCGGCCGTTGCCTGGCCCTGGTCAACGCCGTGCCCGCGGGGAACCGGAGCTGCCGGAACACGGCGGGGACGGGGGCGTCGGGGATGTACCTCACGACGGGCTGACGATCACCACCGGCGCCGGTGCGGGCACCGGCGCCGTCCTCGTCGCTCGTCACGGGAGCGTGATGCCGAGCGGGCCGAGGACCCGCTCGGTCTCGTGGCGGTCCGCCGTCGCCATCGCGCGGACCAGCGCGGCGGAACCGCCGGGCCAGGCGGCCGCCGCCCTGTCGAAGGCTGCGCGGCGGGACTCCAGGGGGCCCTTCTTGGCCGGCAGCCCGTCGAGGACGTGCAGGGCCCGGGCCGAGGCCCGCACCTGGATCGGGTCCGCCGGCTCGCCCCGGTCGCGCAGGGCCTCCAGGGCGTACGCGCCGACGACCGGGTCGCGCAGGGCGCCGCGCAGGGCCTCGGGTGGCGCCCCGGACGTGTCCAGGACGGCGAAGAGGCCTCGGGTGGCGGCCGCGTCGGAGGTCCCGGCGTGGACGGTGCCGAGGGCGGCGAGCAGCTCGGACCAGGCGTCGACGGAGTCCACGCGCGCGCGGAGCCAGTCGGCGAGCACGCGCGCGGCGACGGAGGCCGGCCAGCCCCCGGCGGCGGTGACCGCCTCCGACGCGGTCCAGGCGGCGGCCTCGGCGGCGTCGGGCGCGGTGACCCCGCGCACCGAGAGCAGGTAGCGCACGGCGCCCGCCCCGCGCGGGGTGAGCCCGAAGGCGTCGCCGCGGCGGAAGACCAGGCCGGTGGCGGCGAGGCGGTCGAGGACCGCGGCGAGGTCGCGGGCCGCTTCTTCGAGCCGGGCCCGGTCGGCCTCGGTCGGCTCGACCGTGCCGAGGAGCCGTACGAGCTCCGGCAGGGGCGGGGCGGTGTACTCCTCGGGCGCCGCGTCCGGCACCGGTACGGGCAGGTCCTCCAGGGCCGGGTCGACGGCCCAGTCCTCGTACTCGGCGGCCTTGCGGGCGACGGACTCGGCGGCGCAGCCGCGCTGGTAGACCACGTACAGCAGGTGCGGCGCCTCGCCCCCGTAGGGCTCGAACTCCTCCTCCGCGAGCTCCTCGACGGCGCCGATGAGGCTGTCGGCGTCCTCCTCCACGGGCCCGTCCTCGACGGCGGGCGGCGGGGGCACGGGGGTGGCGGGGTCCCCGTGGTAGTCGAGGTGCTCGTCGAGGAGGGCGTCGGCGAGGACGAGGTGGGGGAAGGCGTCGGGCCCCGGCGCGAACCGCGCGTACGGTCCGGCGAGCTGCTCGGCGAGCCCGGCGGCGGTCCACCGGTCCTGGAGCGCGGCGGCGAGCTGCCCGATGCCGGTCGCGACGGCGTGGTCGGTGAGCAGCGGCCCGACGGCCGGGGGCTCTTCGGCGTCCCGCACGTACGCGCGCGTGAGCGCCTCGGCGAGCAGGACGTCGGCGAGGGCGGTGCGCCCCATGAGGTGGGCGCGGCGCACCCCGTCGGGCAGCGGCGCCCCGTCGAGGGCGGCGAGCCGGCGCCGCACGTCCTCGGGATCGGTGAGGTCGGCGCCGCAGGTCCGCAGGAGCGAGGCGTACCAGCGGTGCCAGGTGAGGTTGCCGGGGTCGTTCATGGCGCGTTCGAAGTCGGCCGCGGACTCGGCGACGACCGCGGCGATCCGCTCCCGGCGCCCTCCGTCGAACCGTGCCGCGAGCGCCCCGAGGACGGCCGGGTAGGCGGCGAGGTGCCCGGGCGGGACGTACACGAAGGTCGGCAGGTCCTCCACCAGGAGCTGCCGCACGAGGCCGGGCGTCGGCTCCGGCAGCCCCGTCGCCCGGTCGGCGCCGCGCAGGGCGAGCAGCCCCAGGACCGCTTCGGCGGCCCGCGCGAACGCGGGGTCACGATGCTCGGGCGCTCCGTCGAGGAGGCTGTCGAGCCCGGTGTTGGTGAGGACGGTCTCGGCCACGCTTCCCAGGGTAGTTCCGGGGAGCCCGTTCCGTCGGGCAGGCGCCACGGCTCAGGAGTGTCGCCGCAGTTCACGGGCGACGCGGGCGAGGTGCCGGCTGTGGCCGGCCCGCGCCGAAGCCGGGGAGGCCCGGCTCGCGCTCGACGTGGCAGGTGTTGACCCGGGCGGGCCGGTCGCACTGGACCCGCGCGATGGGGGCCAGGGCGCGGTGCGCGTGGCGGTCGAGGGCGGCGGGGCGGGGTCGAGGGGGTGGGGCGGCGGGCACGCGGGGGTCCGCTCGCGGCCGACGCGGGGCGGGACGGTCCAGGGCGGCGCCACGACGGCCCGGACGTCCGGCGCCGGTCCGGCATAGGCGGCGAGTGCGCTCGGAAGGGCGGGCAGCGCGGGCACGTGGAGCAGCTCGGACGGCGGCTCGGACGGCGGTGCGGACAACGACTCGGACATCGGCGCCCCCAGCGGCCTGTCGCTTCCCCCGGTCGCAGGGTGAGGCGCCGTCAGGTTGCGCGAAAGGGTGCGACTCCGGCCAAGGGGCGGCCGAGGAGGAGGAGTTCAGCGGACCACCACGGTCCTCGGGGCCGAGAAGTCGCCCCAGGTGCCGTCCGGGAGCCGGGCGCGGAGGGTGACGGTGTGGCGGGTGCCCGGGGGGTCCTGGACCTGGAAGGTGTAGGTGGCCCGGCCCGGGGGCGGGGCGGTGCCCCAGACGATGGTGGTGGCGAAGCGGCCGTCGAGGTGGAGCTCGTGGTCGGTGACGGGGCCGCCCGTCTCCGGCGGGGTCCAGGTGAGGGTGATCCGTCCCTTGGCGGCCGTGGCGGTGAGGTCCCTGGGGGCGGTGTTCGGCGGGGCGCCCGGGGACGGGGCGGTGGTGAGGTCGGCCGGGGAGCTGTCCGGGGAGGAGTTCTCGGCGGCGTCGCGGGCGCGGACGGTGAACGCGTAGGCGGTGCCGGGGCGCAGACCGGTGAGGCGGGCGGTGGTGGCGGTGCCCGGGACGGTGTGGACGCGGACGTCGGCCCGGTAGACGTCGTACGCGGTGACCCGGGTGTCGTCGCGGGCCGGCGACCAGCGCAGGGTGGCGGCGCGGCTGCCGTCGGCGGTGACGCGGAGGGCGGTCGGGGCGGTGGGCGGCGTGCGGTCCTCGGCGGCGGCGGGGAGGGTGGTGGCCGTGACGCCGGCGCCGGGGGGCGAGACGTTCCCGGCGGCGTCGCGGGCGCGGACGGTGAAGCGGTGGCGGGTGGCGGGGGCGAGCCCGACGACGTCGGTCATCAGGGTGGTGGCGGGGAGGTCCCTGACCTTGCGGCCGTCGCGGTAGACGGTGTATCCGGTGACGGCGCGGTCGTCGGTGGCCGCGCTCCACATGACGTGGACGGTGCTCGCGCTGCCCGCGGTGGCGGTGACTCCGACCGGGGCGGTGGGCGCCCGGGTGTCCCTCGGCGCGGGGGCGGGGGCAGGGGAACAGGCCGTGAGGGCGAGGGCTGTCGCCGACGCGAGTGCGGTCAACAGGATTGCGGCGAGCGGGCGTTGCACGGGCCGGCCTCCGTCCGTCGAAAAGGTCCAGACCTATATCGCACAGCCTGCGCCGCATCGGCAAGGGGGGCGTTGTCAGTGGGGTGCGCTTCACTGGAGTCGTCACTCTCCGTAGTCGAACCAGGGGGAATCATGACGGACCGTACGACCTATGTGACGCTCGCCGGAGTGCGCCGACGCGGCTGGACCGACGCGATGGTGCGGGACCTGCTCGGCACCCCGGACGTGCAGGGGCGCGATCCGCGCCGCTGGTCCCTCGCGCCCGTGCGGCTCTATCTGCTGGCCCGGGTGGAGACGGTGGAGCGGACGCCCGAGTTCGCCGAGACGGCCGCGCTCTGCCGGGCTCGGGCCTCGGCCGCCGGGGTCCAGGCGGAGCGTCGGCGGGCCGCCGTCCTGGCCGCGATCCGCGCGGAGCCGATCGAGGTGCCCCTGCTGCCCGGGCCCGAGCTGGAGCGGCGCGCCGTGCGCCATCGGCACCTGCTCGGGGCCCGAAGCCCCGGGCCGCGGCAGGAGGGAGCACCGCCCGGGACGGCCGCGCCCTCACCCGCCGCCGGGGCCCGACCCAGGTCCGCACCCGCACCCGCCGGGGCGCTCGTGCGGTGGCAGGTGAGCTATCTGCGGCACGCCCTGTCGCGGTACGAGACGCTGCTCGACGGTTTGTACGGGGAGACCGGGCGCGGCGAGGCGGAACGGCTGCTGAGGCGACGGTTGTACGAGGCGATCGCCGCCGCCTATCCCCCGCTGGCGGGGGAGTGCCGTCGGCGGATCGCGGTGGAGCGGTGAGCGGGGTGGAGCGGTGAGCGGGGTGGAGCGGTGAGCGGGGTGTGTCCGCTGTCGGCCCGTCAGCCCTCCGGCCCGTCGGTCCGTCAATCCTCCGGCCCGTCGGTCCGTGGGCCCGTCAGCAGGCGGGCGATCGCACGGCAGGCCGCCGGGATCGGGGCCACGACGCGGACCGCGCAGCGGTCGTGGAGCTCGTCGGCGGCCTCGCCGAGCGGTCCGCCGCCGATGACGACGGCGCGGGCCCCGTCGCGTTCGGCGCAGGCGCGGACGGCGCGCTCCAGCCGGTCGAGGAGGAGCGCCGGGTCGGCGGAGAGCCGCTCGGGGGCGCCGGCGGTGAGCCGGAGGCCGGTGTACCGGTCGGCGAGGCCGAGGGCGGTCACGCGCGCGTGGATGGCGTCGGCGAGGAGCGGGGTGGTGGTGGCGATCCCGAAGGGCGTCCCGCCGGCGGCCGCTTCCAGGAGCGCCGCCTCGCCGAGGCCGACCACCGGCACCCCGGCGGGGGCGGCCGCCTCGCGCAGCCGCGCGAGGCCCGGGTCCCCGAAGGCGGCGACGAGGAGGGCGGCGCAGTCGCCCCCGGCGGTGGCGCGCAGGCCCGCGGCGAGGACCTCGGGGGCGGCGGTCCGCAGGGCCTCCGGGTCGGTGAGCATGCGCGGGCCCCGGGCGACGGTCACGCCCCGGACGGGCCGGGCGGGGCCGAGGGCGCGCCGGGCGATGGCGGTCATCATCGCGGTCGTGGCGGCGGAGGTGTTGGGGTTGACCAGCACCACGGCCCCCGTGCGGTCGGCACGCGCCACGGCCCCGGGCCCCGCGGCGAGCGCGGGAACCGGGGCGGGCGGGGGGACGGGGAGCGGGTTCAGTGGACGTGCGCCGCCTTCGCGGTGCGGCTGCCGGAGATCTCCTCGCCGGGCTCCATGGGCGCGGTGACCTCGTCGGCGTCGCGGTTCCGGCCCAGGTGGTTGAAGACCACGTTGAGGAGGACGGCGGCCACGCAGCCGGTCGAGATGCCGGAGTCCAGGATGATCTGCGCGGTCTCCGGGAAGGCGTGGTAGAACTCCGGCTTCGTGATCGGGATGATGCCGACGGCCAGCGACACGGCCACGATCAGGACGTTGTTGTCCTTCTCCAGACCGGCCTTGACCAGGGTCTGGATGCCGCTGGCGGCGACCGAGCCGAAGAGGACGACGCCCGCGCCGCCGAGGACCGGCCGGGGCACGACCGAGATGAGCGAGGCGGCGACCGGCGAGAGGCCCATGAGGACCAGGAAGCCACCGCCGCAGGCGACGACGAAGCGGCTGCGGATCCTGGTCATGGCGACCAGGCCGATGTTCTGCGCGAAGGCGCTGCACATGAAGCCGTTGAAGAGCGGGCTGAGCGCGGAGCCGAGGGTGTCGGCGCGCAGTCCGGCCGCGATGGTCTTCTCGTCGGCGGGCCGCTCGACGATCTCGCCGAGCGCCAGCATGTCGGCGGTCGACTCGGTCATGGAGACGAGCATGACCACGCACATGGAGATGATCGCGGCGAGGGCGAACTGCGGGGCGCCGAAGTGGAAGGGGGTCGGGAAGCCGACGATGTCGGCCTCCTTCACCGGGGAGAAGTCGGCGACCCCGAAGGGTATGGCGATGAGCGTGCCGAGGACGAGGCCGACCAGGACGGCGACCTGCTTGAGGAAGCCGCGGGTGAAGCGGCGCAGCAGCAGGACCACGACGAGCGTGATGCCGGCGAGCGAGAGGTAGGTGGTCGAGCCGTAGTCCTGGGCCTTGGGGTTGGGCCCCTGGGCCCAACCGAACGCGACCGGGAGGAGGGAGACACCGATGAGGGTGATCACGGTGCCGGTGACGACCGGCGGGAAGAACCGCACGAGCCGGGAGAAGAAAGGGGCGGCGGCGAAGCCGAGGAGTCCGGCGACGATGATCGCGCCGAAGATCACGGGGAGCGCGTCGGCCTTGTTCTCGGTGGTGTCGACGATCGCCAGCATGGGCGCGACACCGGCGAAGGTGACGCCGTTGACGAACGGCAGCCGGGCGCCGATCTTCCAGACGCCGAGCGTCTGCAGGAAGGTGGCGAGACCGGCGGTGAAGAGGCTGGCACCGGTGAGGAAGGTGAGTTCGGTGCCGGAGAGGCCGACGGCCGCTCCGACGATCAGGGGCGGGGCGACGACGCCCGCGTACATGGCGGCGACGTGCTGGAGGCCGCTGGTGAGCATCTTGAGTGGGGGCAACGTCTCGTTGATCGGATGCTTCTCGCGGTCTTCGGGGGCGGGGCCTGCGTCTGGTGCATTGCGAACCTGGGGCTTGGCGGCCACGGCGGTTCCTCCGGTCGGTTACACGTCGGCGGCGACGAGGGGTTCAGGGAGGTGGTGCGATGCGGTGCGAAGTGCAGGAGGTGCGGCTCGTTGCGGGGTGGAGCGGTACCGCGGAGGGGGTGCGGCGCGGGGACGAGTGCCCGGTGTGGGGGTGCGGGCACGGTTCACCGTCCCGGGTGGTGCCGTACGTCTTCTGCGCACGGCACCACCCGGTCGGGCTGCCGCGGACCCCGCTCGGGTCCGCGGCGACCGACCGAGGGCCGTCCCCCTCGGTCGGACTCCATGGGGAGGGTCAGCTCTGGGCCGTGATGCGGGCCAGGCGCTGCGCCTCCGCGCGCGCGTCGCGCGCGATCTGCTCCTCGTCGGCGAACAGGAGTCGGTTGTTCTCGACGATCTGCTTGCCGTTGACGAAGGAGGCGGTGACCGGGGCCGCGGCGCCGAAGACGACGGCGGTGACCGGGTCGGCGATGGAGGAGTGACCGAGGCCGTCGATCTTCCAGAGGACGAAGTCGGCGAGCTTGCCGGCCTCCAGCGAGCCGATGTTGTCGGCGCGGCCGAGGACCTGGGCGCCGCCGTAGGTGCCGAGGCGCAGGGCCTGGCGGGCGTTGAGCGCGGCCTCGCGGTGGGCGCCGAGGCGGTTGATGAGGAGCGCGTTGCGCAGCTCGGTGTGGAGCTCGCCGGACTCGTTGGAGGCGGTCCCGTCGACGCCGAGGCCGACGGGGACGCCCGCCTTGAGCATGTCCGGTACGCGGGCGATGCCGGCGGCGAGGCGCGCGTTGGAGGACGGGCAGTGCGCGACGCCGGTCTTGGTGCGGGCGAAGGCCTCGATGTCGGAGTCGTTCATGTGGACGCAGTGCGCCATCCACACGTCCTCGCCGAGGAAGCCGGTGGACTCGAAGTAGTCCGTCGGGCCCATGCCGAAGAGCTCGTGGCAGAACTTCTCCTCCTCCACGGTCTCCGAGCCGTGGGTGTGCATGCGCACGCCGAGGCGGCGGCCGAGCGCGGCGCCCTCGCGGAGCAGGTCGGTGGAGATGGAGAAGGGCGAGCAGGGGGCGACGGCGACCTGGGTCATCGCGTCGAAGGAGGCGTCGTGGTACTTCCGCACCGTCTCCTCGGTCGCGGCGAGCGCGCCCTCGGTGGTCTCGACGGCGAAGTCCGGCGGCAGGCCGCCGTCCTTCTCGCTGCGGTCCATGGAGCCGCGGGCCAGGGTGAAGCGGACGCCCATGTCGGAGGCGGCGCCGATGATGGCGCCGGACAGGTCGCCGGAGCCCTGCGGGTAGACGTAGTGGTGGTCCATGGCCGTGGTGACACCGCCACGGGCCATCATCGCCAGGGAGCCCTGCGCGGCCGCGCGGACCATCGACTCGTCGATCCGGGACCACGTCGGGTAGAGCGCGACCAGCCAGTTGAAGAGGTTGTGGTCGGTGGCCAGGCCCCGGGTGATCCACTGGTAGAAGTGGTGGTGGGTGTTGATCAGACCGGGCGTCACCAGATGACCGGTGGCGTCGATCCGGCGGACCACGTTCTCCAGGCCCTCGGGCGCCTTGCCGGCGCCGATGGACTCGATCCTGTTGTCGGCGACGACGAGGTGCCCGGAGGCGTACTCGGTGTCGTTCGCGTCGACGGTCGCGATCGCCGCGTTCTCGATGACGATGCGCTGGGCTGCCGAAGGTGCTGCCATGGCGGTGCTTCCTTCATTCCTCGGGGATGGTTCGGGCACGGCAGGACCCTAGGAGGATTTGAGTGCCGGAGCGGTGTGACGGCTCCGGGTGCCGAGATGGTGGAAGAACAGGTTCAGCAGGACGGCCACGAGCGCGCCTGCGCTGATGCCGGAGCCGAGCACCGTCTGCGCCCAGGCGGGGAAGCCGGCGTAGAAGGTGGGCGCGGCGAGCGGGATGATGCCCGCTCCGAGCGCGACGGCCACCAGGATGATGTTGGAACTGTCGTCGAGTCCGGCCTCGGACAGGGTACGGATGCCGCTGACCGCGATCGAGCCGAAGAGGACGATGCCGGCGCCGCCGAGGACGGGCATCGGGACCATGGAGACGACCGCGCCGAGGACCGGGAAGGCGCCGAGGACGAGGAGGGCGCCGCCGGCGGTGGCGACCACGTACCGGGAGCGGACCCGGGTCAGCGAGACGACGCCGACGTTCTGCGCGAAGGCGGAGGTCGGGAAGCCGCCGAAGACGGGGCCGAGCAGGGTGGCGATGCCGTCGGTGCGCAGACCGCGGGTGATGGTCCTCCCGTCGCTGCGGCGCTCGCAGATCTCGCCGAGGGCGAGCATGCCGGCGCTGGACTCGGTCATGAGGACCAGCATCACGATGCACAGGGAGAGGATCGCCGCGGGCTGGAACTCGGGGGCGCCGAAGGCGAAGGGGGCGGGCAGGGCGGCGACGGGGGCCTCGCGCAGGGCGGTGAAGTCGGCCATCCCGAAGGGGATCGCGGCGAGGGTGCCGATGAGGAGGCCGAGCAGCAGGGCGATCTGCTTGACGAAGCCCCTGCCGAAGCGCTGGAAGAGCAGGACGACGACGAGGGTGAAGCCGGCGAGGGCCAGGTACCTCATGGCGCCGAAGTCGGCGGCGGTCTTGTCGCCGCCCTGGGCCCAGCTGACGGGCACCGGCATCAGGGTGACGCCGATCAGGGTGATGACGACACCGGTGACGAGCGGCGGGAAGAAGCGCAGGAGGCGGCCGAAGAACGGTCCGACGGCGAGGCAGAAGACTCCGGCGACCATGACCGCGCCGTAGATGGCGGGGAGTTGGTGTCCGGGGGCGCTGGTCTCGGCGATGGCGAGCATCGGGGCGATGCCGGCGGACGAGGCGGCGTTGACGAACGGGAGCCGGTTGCCGGCGAAGCGTCCGAGGCCGAGGGTCTGCAGGATGGTCGCGCAGCCGGCGATGAGCAGGCTGGCCGCGATGAGCCGTGTCATTCCTGCGGCGTCCAGGCCGACGGCCTGGCCGATGATGAGCGGAGGGGTGACGACGCCGGCGTACATGGCGGCGATGTGCTGGAGTGCCGCGGGGACGAGCCGCGAGGCGGGGAGCTTCTCGTCCACCGGGTGACAGTCGGCCGAGACCGGTCCGGGGGTGGACGGAGGGGTGGAACACGGGCCTTCGGCGGTTGCCGGCCCCTTTGCAGGCTGTGCCATGAGATTCCCTC
Source organism: Streptomyces sp. NPDC107498 (assembly GCF_055582805.1). Lineage (NCBI taxonomy): Bacteria > Bacillati > Actinomycetota > Actinomycetes > Kitasatosporales > Streptomycetaceae > Streptomyces > Streptomyces sp. NPDC107498. The sequence continues at coordinate 616,649 of NZ_JBVJPE010000001.1, forward strand.
CGGTCTGGCGCGGCCCCCGCCCGACTGCGGGCGGGCGGGGGCCGTCGCTCAGATGCCGCTTAGAGGTTGGTCATGTCGACCGGGATCTGTGCCGTGGCTCCGTCGCGGAGGACGGTGGCCTCGATGAGGCCGTACATGCGGTCGGCGGCGTAGTAGACCTCGTTGTCGTTCTTCAGGCCGAAGGGCTCGAGGTCCACCAGGAAGTGGTGCTTGTTCGGGAGCGAGAAGCGGACTTCGTCGATCTCCGAGCGGTGGTTGATGATGCGCGTGGCCATCTGGTACAGCGTCTGCTGGAGGGAGTACGAGTACGTCTCCGAGAAGGCCTCGAGCATGTGCTTCCTGGTCTGCTCGTAGGACCGCTCCCAGTTGGGCATGCGCTGGTCGTCGTCGGTCCAGTTGAACCGCCAGCGGCCGGACACCTGGGTGGCCAGGATGCGGTCGTACGCCTCCTGGAGCGTCGTGTACTGGTCCTTGATGTAACCCCAGAACTCCGAGTTGGTGGAGTTCATGACGACGAGGTCCTTGAGGCCGGAGATGACCTCCCACTTCTCGCCGTCGTAGGTGATCTGGCTGACGCGGGTCTCCTGGCCCTTGCGGGCGAAGGAGTGGTTGACCTCGTCGGCGCCGATGAACTTGGAGTTGGCCTCGGAGGAGGCGATGCGCTCCCAGGAGTACTCCTCGATCCGGATGCGCGCCTTCTTGATCGGCTCCTGGCTCGTCACGAAGTGGCGGGCGAGGTGGATGCCGAACTGCTCGGCGGACTCGATGCCGTACTCCTTGGCGAACGCGAAGACGGTGTTCTTCGTCGTGTCGGTGGGGAGGCAGTGGGCGTTGGAGCCGGTGAGGTGGACGTCGTCGAGGTCGCCGGAGAGGGCGACGGAGACGTTCAGGTCCTTGATGTGGTGGGTGGCGCCGTCCCGCGTGATCTTGACGACGCGGTTCTCTGCTTTGCCGTACTGGTTCTGGCCGAGAATCGTGGGCATGTCTGCTAGCTCCCTCGGTAAACGGAGTAGCCGAACGGGTTGAGCAGCAGCGGTACGTGGTAGTGCTCGCCCGGCTTGACGGCGAACGTGATCGCCACCTCCGGGAAGAACGCACCGCTGTCCCTTACGCGGGGGGCGTCCTGCTGCGCCTCGGCTTGCTTCTTGGCGAAGTACGTCTCGGTCTCGAAGTCGAGACGCACGTGGGTGGTTTCTTCCGGCAGCGCCGGCAGGTCCTTGCAGCGCCCGTCCGCGTCGGTGGCGGAGCCGCCGAGCGTGATCCACTCCGCGCCGGAGCCGCTGCGGGCCGCGAGCGTGATGGCCACGCCCTCGGCCGGGCGACCGATGCTGGTGTCCAGGATGTGCGTGGACACCGAGGCGGTGGTGTCGGTGCTCATGCGGAGCTCTCTTCCTCGGAGGTCTCGGTGGTCCCGGGGTTCCCGGGGGCCTCCACGAGACGGGTCAGCCGGATGCGGTTGATCTTGCCCAGTTCGGTGCGGACGATCTCCCGCTCCTCCTCGGGCGAGTTCTCGATCCGCTCCCGGACCGCGTCGCGCATCTGCTCGCCGGTCCTGCCGGTGGCGCAGATGAGGAAGACATGACCGAACTTCTCCTGATAGGCCAGGTTGAGTTCGAGCATCTCGGCCTTGAGCTCCGCGGAGGCGCCGGCCATCCCGCTCTGCTCGCGGGAGGAGGTCGGGTCCCCTGCCTTCGGACGACCGATCGGCGGGTGCCCCGCCATCGCCTCGGCCAGGTCCTCGTCGGTCAGCTCGGCCATGGCGGCGTCGCCGGCGAGGAAGAGGGCTTCGGCGGTGGAGTACGGGCGCTGGGCGAGGAGCTTGCTCCCCCACGCCGAACTGGAACACACCTCGTGGAGCGCGGCTGCGGCCTCGCTGTCCGAGGAGGTGTTGAACCGGGCGAGGCCCGGTGTCGTACCTGAAGTCACGGGAAGCCTCCGTGGCTGTTTTTCGCTGTGCGTCGGACGGGCTGCGGATAGCTAACGCCCTCCGCAACACAACGTCAACACTTTGTTGAAAACTCGGCCATACAAAAGCCGTCGTCCCGACATCTGGACGACGGCTCCTGCACGCACATGATCAACTAGTCGCCCTTGGCGGCCTTTTCCCTGTTCAGGGCGGTCTCCCGGTTCAGGTAGTTGTAGACCGTGAAGCGGCTGACGCCGAGCGCGCCCGCCACCGTCTCCACTCCATGGCGCACCGAGAAGGCACCGCGTGCCTCCAGCAGCCGGACGACCTCCTGCTTCGCCTTGCGGTCCAGCTCGGCCAGCGGCATTCCGTGCCGCCGCTCCATCGCCGCGAGGATGCGGTCCAGGGAGTCCGAGAGCTGGGGCAGGCGCACGGCGAGCACGTCCTCGCCCTCCCAGGACAGGACGACGTCGTCGCCCTCCGCCTGCGCGGGGACGAGCAGCTCGGCGCCCATGGCGTCCACCAGGGGCTTCACGGCCGCGACCAAGGGGTGCTCGCTCACTTCCCACCTTCCCCGATCACGTTCACCTGGAGCGAGACGCGCGTGGCGCCCGCCGCGAGCGACTCGCGCAGCAGGGTGTCGACGGCGGTGAGCACCGCGTCGGCGTCCCCTTCCGCCGTGTTGCCGAAGGGACCGACGTCGACCGCGTCCAGTGCGGCCGCCTGGATGACCTCACGGGCCACGACCGCGTGCGCCGGCGCCTCGTCGAGGTCGAACGGCTCGGTCGTGAACTCCACTCTCAAACGCTCCATGGCCCCACGCTACGGCCCCGCCCGGCCCCACGGGAGCCCCGGACCTGCGGGGACCTCTTGACAAGTGCGCCACCCGCCTTGCAACATTCCGTCAGACAGAAACTTACTTCCGCAATACGGAAGGAGCGCCGCCCCTCATGGGATACACGGACCAGCGCTTCGATGTGAACCTGTCGATCCTCTTCACGGAACTCCCGCTCCTGGAGCGCCCCGCGGCCGCCGCCGCGGCGGGCTTCACCGCGGTCGAGCTGTGGTGGCCCTGGATCGACACCGCCACCCCCGAGCAGAGCGAGCTCGACGCCCTCAAGAAGGCCCTTGAGGACGCCGGCACCCAGCTGGTGGGCCTGAACTTCTACGCCGGGCAGCTCCCCGGCCCGGACCGCGGAGCCCTCTCCGTGCCCGGGGAGGAGTCGGACCGCTTCCGCGCCAACATCGAGGTGGCCGCCGACTTCGCCGCCTCCGTCGGCTGCAAGGCGCTCAACGCGCTCTACGGCAACCGCGTCGAGGGCGTGGACCCGCAGGTCCAGGACTCCCTCGCGCTGGAGAACCTGGTCCTGGCCGCCCGTGCGGCCGACCGCATCGGCGCGATCCTCCTCGTCGAGACCCTCAACAAGCCGGAGTCGCCGCTCTACCCGCTGGTGAGCGCCCCCTCCGCGATCGAGGTCATCGACAAGGTGAACGCGGCCACCGGCCTCGGCAACGCCAAGTTCCTCCTCGACATCTACCACCTGTCGATGAACGGCGAGGACGTCAGCCGGGTCATCGCGGAGTACGCGGCCAAGACCGGCCACGTCCAGATCGCGGACAACCCGGGCCGCGGCGCGCCGGGCACCGGCGACCTGCCGCTCGAGCAGCTCCTCGACGAGCTGAAGAAGGCCGGTTACGACGGCTGGGTCGGCCTGGAGTACAAGGCCGCCGATGCCGCCGCGTCCTTCGAATGGCTGCCGGCCGAGGCCCGCGCCGCCCGCTGACGCAGGACTCCTCCCCGTACCACCTTGCTTTGAGAGGCACCCTCACCATGAGCACTCTTCCCAAGATCGCTTGGATCGGCCTCGGCATCATGGGCTCCCCCATGTCCGAGAACCTGATCAAGGCCGGCTACTCCGTCACCGGCTTCACCCTGGAGCAGGACAAGCTGGACCGCCTGGCCAAGGCCGGCGGCGCCGCGGCCGGCTCGATCGCCGAGGCCGTCAAGGACGCCGACGTCATCATCACGATGGTGCCCGCCTCCCCGCAGGTCGAGGCCATCTCCTACGGCCCCGAGGGCATCCTGGAGAACGCCAAGCAGGGCGCGCTGATCGTGGACATGTCCTCGATCACCCCGCAGACCTCGGTCGACCTCGCGAAGAACGCCAAGGAGAAGGGCATCCGCGTCATCGACGCCCCGGTCTCCGGCGGCGAGGCCGGCGCCATCGAGGCCGTGCTCTCGATCATGGTCGGTGGCGAGCAGGCCGACTTCGACGAGGCCCTCCCGATCCTGGAGGCCCTCGGCAAGACCATCGTGCTCTGCGGCCCGCACGGCTCCGGCCAGACGGTGAAGGCCGCCAACCAGCTGATCGTCGCCGTCAACATCCAGGCGTGCGCCGAGGCCGTGGTCTTCCTGGAGAAGTCGGGCGTGGACCTCAACGCCGCCCTCGACGTCCTCAACGGCGGCCTGGCCGGCTCGACCGTGCTGACCCGCAAGAAGGACAACTTCCTGAACCGGGACTTCAAGCCCGGCTTCCGGATCGACCTGCACCACAAGGACATGGGCATCGTCACCGACGCCGCCCGCAACGTCGGTGCGGCCCTCCCGGTCGGCGCGGTCGTCGCCCAGCTCGTCGCCTCGCTGCGCGCGCAGGGTGACGGCGGCCTGGACCACTCGGCCCTGCTGCGCGCCGTCGAGCGCCTCTCCGGCCAGCAGGTCTGATCCCTGGGGCCCGTCTTCCGGGTCAGGCCCCAGCCCCTTCCCGGGGCCCCTGATTTCCGGTCGGCGGCGGCGCTGACAACCTGTCCTGTCGCGCCCAGGCGTCGCCGCCGACCGGAACACCACACCTCATTTTCAACAAACTGTTGACGTTACGTTCAGGCCGAATTTACGCTCCTCGGACCGTCAGCAGAGCTCCCGTACGGAAGGTCACGATGTCGAAGCGCGTGCTTACGACCGAGTCCGGCGCCCCCGTCGCCGACAACCAGAACTCCGCCACCGCCGGCGTCGGTGGCCCTCTCCTCCTCCAGGACCAGCACCTGCTGGAGAAGCTCGCGCGCTTCAACCGTGAGCGGATCCCGGAGCGCGTGGTGCACGCGCGCGGCTCCGGCGCGTACGGCTACTTCGAGGTGACCGACGACGTCACCGCGTACACCAAGGCGAACTTCCTCGGTGAGGTCGGCAAGCGGACCGAAACCTTCATCCGCTTCTCCACCGTGGCCGACTCGCTCGGCGGCGCGGACGCGGTCCGCGACCCCCGCGGCTTCGCCCTGAAGTTCTACACCGAAGAGGGCAACTACGACCTCGTCGGCAACAACACCCCGGTGTTCTTCATCAAGGACCCGATCAAGTTCCCCGACTTCATCCACTCGCAGAAGCGCGACCCCTTCACGGGCCGTCAGGAGCCGGACAACGTCTGGGACTTCTGGGCGCACTCCCCCGAGTCCACCCACCAGATCACCTGGCTCATGGGCGACCGCGGCATCCCGGCCTCGTACCGCCACATGGACGGCTTCGGCTCGCACACCTACCAGTGGACCAACGAGGCGGGCGAGGCCTTCTTCGTCAAGTACCACTTCAAGACGAACCAGGGCATCCGCTCCCTCTCCGCCGAGCAGGCCGCCGAGCTCGTCGGCAAGGACGCCAACTCGCACCAGACCGACCTGCTCCAGGCCATCGAGCGCGGCGTGAACCCCTCCTGGACCCTGTACGTCCAGGTCATGCCGGCCGCCGAGGCCGCGGACTACCGCTTCAACCCGTTCGACCTCACCAAGGTGTGGCCGCACGCCGACTACCCGCTGCAGCGCGTGGGCCGTCTGGTCCTCGACCGCAACCCGGACAACGTCTTCGCCGAGGTCGAGCAGGCCGCGTTCTCCCCGAACAACTTCGTCCCGGGCATCGGCCCCTCGCCGGACAAGATGCTCCAGGGCCGCCTCTTCGCCTACGCGGACGCCCACCGCTACCGCCTCGGCGTGAACCACACCCAGCTCCCGGTGAACGCCCCCAAGGCGACCGTGGCCGAGAACTACGGCCGCGACGGCCTCATGGCCACCCGCAACGGCTCGCGCCACGACAAGAACTACGAGCCCAACTCGTACCAGGGCCCGGCCCAGACCGACGCCGCGCTCTCCGCGCCGCTCGCGATCCACGGCTGGACCGGCACCCACGAGGCGCCGCAGCACACCAAGGACGACGACTTCTTCCAGGCCGGCGAGCTCTACCGCCTGATGTCCGAGGACGAGAAGAAGCGTCTGGTCGCCAACATCGCCGGTGGTCTGTCCCAGGTGTCCCGCGAGGACGTCATCGAGAAGAACATCGCGCACTTCGCCGCCGCCGACGCGGACTACGGCAAGCGCGTGGCCGAGGCGGTCAACGCCCTGCGCGAGGACTGACCGAACAGCAACACCCAGACTGCGTAGCGCACCTGACGGGAGGTCAGTGCGGTACGCGGTCCGGATCGCCGGCCCGGATGAGGGGTGGCCGGCGAACCGGACAAGCGTGAGGACCGCGGCGGCTCCGAGCCAGTGCGGTGGTCAGGACGCCGGGCCCCCTTCTTGACCTGAAGGAAGGGGAACCGCCACGGCGCCCGTCGGCACCGCCGCGGTCCCAACGCCCCCTTCCCGAAGGGGCCCCGAGACTCCGCCCGGCGACGCGAACGTCCTGTCGCGCCAGCCTCGTGCCGCCGGGCGGTCACCAACGGGAGAGCGCGGAACCAGGTTTACGGTCCCTGGTTCCGCGCTCTTCTCCTTTCACGGGTACGGAAGCCGGCGCGCGCCGGCCGGATCGCGGTCGAGCGGCGCCTCCCCGGCCCTCCCGTCCGCCCGGGCGAGCAGGAACGTCACCGTGAGCGAGGCGAGGGAGAGCAGCACCATCCCCGTGCGCGGTGACGTGTACTGGGCGAGGGCCCCGGCCAGGGCCGCGCTCACCCCCTGGAGCGCCAGCATCCCCGAGGTGTGCAGCCCGAGGGCGTGACCGCCCAGCTCCTCCGGCACCAGGGCCATGAGCCGCTCCTGGTGCAGCAGGCTCGCCCCGTACCCGACCGCCGACACGGTCACGAGGACGAGCGCGAGGGGCAGCCCCGGGTCGAGGGCGAACAGCGGGAACGGGGCCGCGAGCAGCGCCTGGAGCGGGAAGCGGGTCCGGCCGCGCAGCCGCACCGGCAGGAAACGGCCGACGACGGTGTCCCCGGCCAGCATCCCGAACGCGCCGCAGGCGAAGAGGAGCCCCGCGCGCTCGGGGGCGTACGGCACGAAGAGGGACTCGCAGCCGACGACGAGACCGTTCGGCACCCAGAGCGCGAGGTAGGCGCGGCGGCGGGCGGGCACGGCCCAGAGCCGCCCGTTGGTGCGCCAGGTCCCGGCGACCGAGGGCCGTCCGGCCGCGCGCGGCGGACGCGCCCCGAGGCCGAGGCGGGCCGTCAGGGCGGCGGCGAGGTAGAGGCCGGCGCCCGCCAGGACCGTGCCGCGGGGCGAGAGCAGGGCGACGAGGAGCCCGCCGATGGCGAAGCCGCCGATCTGACAGGCGCCGGCGGCCATGTTCGTCACGGAGCGGCCGAGGAGGTGCTCCTCGCGCGGGAGGATCTCGTTCAGGAGCCCGTGGCGCACCCCGCCGCCCAGCGAGGCCGCGAGCCCCTCGGCGAGCAGGATCACGAAGACCGCCCGGGTCGGCAGGCCGGGGACCGCCAGGACGGCGGTGCCCAGGGCGAAGAAGAGCGCGACGCCCCCGAGCGCGGCGCGCGGCGGCAGCCGGTCGGCGGCGGAGAGCAGCGTGGTCGCGCCGAGGAGCTGCGCGAGCGAGGGGCCGAAGAGGGCCAGGGCGGAGAGGAGGGGGGACCCGGTCGCGCGGAGGACGAGCGTGGCGAGGCCGAGTCCGGCGACGGTCTGGGCCGCGGTGTGGGCGGCACCGGTGAGGAAGAGCGGGGTGAACTCGGGGGTGCGGAAGAGCGCGCGGTAGCGGGGCATGCGGGGAGTCTCGGAGGGCCGACGGGCCGGCGGTAGTGTTTCGCGGGGAGGCGAAACGTGGGCTGGTGGCGGATCGGCACGGACACCCTGGCGGGGAGCTCGTTCCTGCTCTCCCCGCTCGCCGAGGCGGTCGCCTCGCTCAAGACCCTGCACGCGGCGGCGGCGACGCACCCGGGCGAGCGGGCCTGGCTCGACCTGCACCTGCCCGCCTACCGGGAGCGGCTCGCGGCCGAGCCGCTCGACGCGCTGCGCGTGCGGGCGGCGATCGGAGCGACCTGGAACGCGGACTTCCTCACCCCGACGCCGCTGGGCGACCGCGAGCGGAGCTTCGAGGAGGAGGTCGAGGCGGTCCTGGCGACCGGACCGGACGACGCCGTGGACCAGTTGGCGGTGGCCGTCGGCGGGCCGGTGCCGGAGCCGCTGCGCTCGGCGCGCGACCTGCCGGAGCGGCTCGCGGGCGTGCTCGGCTGGGTGTGGCGGGAGGCCGTCCTGCCGGAATGGGCGCGGCGGCGACGGATCCTGGAGGCCGACGTGCTGGCGCGGACGGCCCTGCTGAGCCGCGGCGGCTGGGCGGCGGCGCTCGACGCGCTGTGCCCGGGGAGGACGCGCTGGCTCGGCGACGGACGGCTCCAGGTCAACACCCGCGCCTACCCGCCGCGTTCGGTCGACCGGGGGCGGTTGCTGTGCGTGCCGGTGACACCGGCGACCGGCTGGGTCTCCTGGGAGGGGACGGAGCGGTACGCGATCGTCTACCCCTGTGCGGGGGTCCTGGCGGACGCGGCGGGACCGAGGGTCCCGGAGGCCCTGGGGGCCCTGCTCGGGACGGCCCGCGCCGGAGTGCTCGTACGGCTCGGGACCCCGCTGTCCACCAGCCAGCTGGTGGCGCTCACCGGCCAGGGCCTCGGCTCGGTCGGCCGCCATCTGAAGGTGCTGCTCGACGCCGGGCTCGTCCGGCGGGGGCGGGCGGGCCGCTCGGTGCTGTACGAGTGGACGGAGGCGGGCGCGGTCCTCGTGGCGGCACAAGGAGACCCCCGCCCCGGTGCTCCTCGGGGCGGGGGCCGTCTCACGGCTCCGTGATCGGACGCTCCGCGATCAGACCTGGAGGGCCTTGATCGCGGTCGGCGCGTGACCGGGCTCGGTGGCCAGGTCCTCGAACTCGGTGACGTCGCTCATGTCGACCGTCTTGCTCATGGCGATGTTGGTGATGCGCTCCAGGATCGCCTCGACGACGACCGGGACCTGGTGCTCGACGGCCAGCTTCTTGGCCTCCTCCAGCGCCTCGCCGAGCTTGTCCGGGTCCTCGACGCGGATCGCCTTGACGCCCAGGCCCTCGGCGACCTTGACGTGGTCGACGCCGTAGACGCCGATCTCCGGGGTGTTGATGTTCTCGAACTCGAGGTTGACCTCGAAGTTGATGCCGAGACCGCCCTGCGCCTGCCGGATCAGACCGAGGTAGGCGTTGTTCACGAGGACGTGGACGTAGGGGACCTTGTGCTGGGCGGCGACCGCCAGCTCCTCGATCATGAACTGGAAGTCGTAGTCGCCGGAGAGCGCGACGACCGGGGTCTCCGGGTCGGCGGTGGCGGCGCCGATGGCGGCCGGGATCGTCCAGCCGAGCGGGCCGGCCTGGCCGCAGTTGATCCAGTGGCGCGGCTTGTAGACGTGCAGGAACTGCGCGGCCGCGATCTGGGAGAGACCGATGGTGGTGACGTAGCGGGTCTCCGGGCCGAAGGCCCGGTTCATCTCCTCGTAGACGCGCTGCGGCTTCATCGGGATGTTGTCGAAGTGCGTGCGGCGCTGGAGGGTGGCCTTGCGCTCCTGCGCGGAGGCGGCCCAGGCGGAGAAGTCCGGCAGCTTGCCCTCGGCCTTCAGCTCCTCGGCGATCTCGATGAAGAGCTCCAGGGCGACCTTGGCGTCGGAGGCGATGCCGTAGTCGGGGGCGAAGATCTTGCCGAGCTGGGTGGGCTCGATGTCGACGTGGACGAACTTCCGGCCCTTGGTGTACGCCTCCAGGTTGTAGCCCGTGTGGCGGTTGGCCCAGCGGTTGCCGATGCCGAGGACGAAGTCCGACTCCAGGAAGGTCGCGTTGCCGTAGCGGTGCGCGGTCTGGACGCCGACCATGCCGGCGGCGAGCTCGTGGTCGTCCGGGATGGTGCCCCAGCCCATGAGGGTGGAGATGACCGGGATGCCGGTCAGCTCGGCGAACTCGACGAGGAGGTCGGAGGCGTCGGCGTTGATGATGCCGCCGCCGGCGACGATCAGCGGGCGCTCGGACTCCAGGAGGAAGCTCAGCGCCTTCGCGGCCTGCGCGCGGGTGGCCTGCGGCTTGTAGACCGGCAGCGGCTCGTAGGTCTCCGGGTCGAACTCGATCTCGGTCAGCTGGACGTCGATCGGCAGGTCGATGAGGACCGGGCCGGGACGGCCGGAGCGCATCAGGTGGAAGGCCTGCTGGAAGACGCCGGGGACCTGCGCGGCCTCCAGGACGGTCGTCGCGGCCTTGGTGACCGGCTTGGCGATCGTGGCGATGTCGACGGCCTGGAAGTCCTCCTTGTGGAGCTTCGAGACCGGGGCCTGGCCGGTGATGCAGAGGATCGGGATCGAGTCCGCGATCGCCGAGTACAGGCCGGTGATCATGTCGGTGCCGGCGGGGCCGGACGTACCGATGCAGACGCCGATGTTGCCGGCCTTGGCACGGGTGTAGCCCTCGGCCATGTGGGACGCGCCCTCGACGTGGCGGGCGAGCGTGTGGCCGACGCCGCCGACGTTCTTGAGCTCGCGGTAGAAGGGGTTGATCGCCGCGCCGGGGACGCCGAACGCCTGGGTGACGCCTTCGCGCTTGAGGATCTCAACGGCCGCTGCGGCGGCGGTCATACGAGGCATGGGAGTGCTCCTGCTTCGGCCGGGCGGATCCAGGCGGGCGCCTCGTCTCGGGAGGCCCCGGCACCTGTTTCCGTAATGCGGAAATACTGTTCTGCTATACGGAAGCAATGTAGGTCGGGGGTCGGAGAGCCGTCAAGAGAAGTCCGCCCGCCGGGATCACGGAAGTGGCCGAACACCCTCCCCCGGGCCCCCGGATGGGTGGACGATGGGACGGAACGACAGGGGGTTGGGCTGTGGGCGAGTCGGTACCGGTGCGCTGTCCGGAGTGCCTGCGCACGCAGGCGTACGCGGCGCCCGTCTTCCCCTGCGCGTGCGGGAGCCCCGTCGCGCCACCGGTCCTGGCGGGCGCGGTCGCGGAACCGATCACGCACCGGAACTGGGCGGACGAATGGGTCACCGTCCGCTGCGGGGCCTGCGGCCACGAGAACGACTGGCCGCACCCGGAACTGGGCTGCTCCTGCGGAGCGGTGCTGCGGGTCCCGGTGCGCCCGGCGGAACCGGGCCCGACGGCGCCCGGAACCGCCACCGACGCTGCGGACGGCACGGCGGACGGCGTGGCCGGAACGGTGACGCCCCCGCTGCCGCCGCCGACGCGCCCCGGCGCGGCGCCCCCGCGAGCGGTGGAGGGGCGGGGTGAGGACGGGACGGGGGGTCTCGGCGTGGATGGGGGCCGCGCCGGTGGGGCCGGTGCGGACGCCCCCGGTGCGGACGCCCCCGGTGCGGGAGCTCCCGGGAGTGGCGGAACCGGGACGGCCGGCGGGGGCGGGGGCGCCGGTGGGCGGGACGGGGGCGCGACGCCCCTCCGTGGGGTGCCCTCCGCGCCCGGGGAAGCCGGATCCCCGTGGTTCGAGCCCGGGCCGAAGGTCCGGGGCCCCGTCGGCCCGGCGGCGCGCGGCGCGGACGGGACCGGACCCGCGGGGCCCCGGACCTTCGCCGAGCGGTACCCCGCGCACGTCCCGCTGCCGTCCACGGCTCCCCACCCGGCTCCCCTGCGCGGGACGTTCCGGCCGGTGACGATCCGGACCTCGCGGGACGCGGTCGCGGCGGCGGCCGGGTACCTGCGCTGGCTCGGCTTCAAGGACGTCGTGCAGCCCGAGGAGCGTCCCGCGTCCGGCGTGGACCTGCGCGCCCCCGGCCTGGTCGCCCAGGTCGACCCGACCACCCGGCCGACCGGGCTGCGGGCCGTCGAATGCCTCTGGCTCAACGGGCTGAGCACGGCCGCCGCAAGCGTGTTCTTCTCGCTCGCGGGCTACACCCCGGAGGCCCGTTCGCGGGCCGCCGAGGTCGGCCTCCCGCTCTTCGTCCTCGACCTGACCGGCACCCCGCAGCCGGTCAACGACGCCGCGGACGAACTGACGGCGGGCGGCGCCTGAGCCCCCTCGTTCCCCGGCATCCGAAATCGGCCATTCACGCGTGACGATCACGCTCCGCCGGGCACAACACTCTCGGGGGGTGGGCGTCATGCCGACGGGGACGTGGTGGTTCATCGGAGCGGCCTGGGGCGGACTGCTGCTCGCCGTCCTGCTGTTGAGGGGCGACGGAACCCGCAGCGCGGAGAGCGGGACGGCCCACACGCCGCCGCCGCAGGCCCTCGCGCTGCTGCGGGGCGGGCGGCGGGCGGCCGTCACGGTCGCCCTGGTGGCGCTGCACCAGCGCGGGGCGGTCGCGGCGGGGCGCAAACATACGATTCGGGCCAACGGCGGACCGGGCCGCACGCGTGACCCCGTACAGCTCGGGGTGCACCGGGCACTGCACCGGGCCCTCGCGCTCGGGGCCCTCGCGCAGCGCCCCGAGGCCCGGCGGGCCGTGGACGCGCTGCGCGGCGAGCTGTGCGGGGCCGGGTTGCTGCGCCCGCCGGAGCGGTTGTGGACCGCCCGGGCGCTGCTGGGCTGCGTACCGCTGACGACCCTGGTGGGGCCGTTCGCGGCCGGGGCGTCCGGAACGGGCCTCGTCATGGCGCTCGCGGCCGGGGCGCCGCCCGCGGTCGCGGCGTTGGCGCTGCTGCGGCTGCCGGACACGACGGGAGCGGCGCGGCGGCTCCTCGCGGGCCTGCGGGAGCGGTATCCGCTGCCGGCCCACCGGCGGGAGGTGACGGACGGCGGGCTGGTCCAGCTGTACGTGGCGCTGTACGGGGATCCGGCCCTGGCCCTGTTCCTGCCCCGCTTCTCGCGCGAGGGCGGCCTGCTCGACCGGCCGCCGGAGGACGACCGGGACCGCCCCCCGGCGGCCGGGGGCCCGGGCGCGGACGGCGTCCCCTGCTGAGGCCGCGCCATACTGTCGTATGCGCATCAGAGCGGCCGCTCCGGCCGAACTCCCGCTGCTCCAGGACATCGAACGGGCGGCGGGCGAGCCGTTCCGCACGCTCGGCATGGCGGCGATCGCCGACGACGACCCCCTGCCCCTGGACGTCCTGGAGGCCTACCGGCGTGCGGGCCGGGCGTGGGTGGCGGTGGACGCCGCCGACCGCCCGGTCGCGTACCTGCTCACGGACACGGTCGACGGCGCCGCCCACATCGAGCAGGTGTCGGTGCACCCGGACGCCGCCCGCCGGGGCGTCGGCCGGGCGCTGATCGAGCACCTCGCGGCAGCGGCCGGGGACCGGGGCCTGACGGCCCTGACGCTGACGACCTTCGCCGAGGTCCCCTGGAACGCCCCGTACTACGCGCGGCTCGGTTTCCGCCCGCTCGCCGACTCCGACCCGGAGCTGACGGAGGGCCTGCGCGCCATCAGCCGCGCCGAGGCAGCCCACGGGCTGTCGGCCTGGCCCCGCGTCTGCATGCGCCGGGAGGTGGTCCGGGGGGTGTCCGACGGACCCGGGGAAATGTCCGGCAGACCCGGGGAAGCGTCCGACGGGACCTAGGGGTGTCCGAACAGACCTCAGGGGTGCCGGCAGACCTCAGGACCCCTCGCCGTACCTCTGTCGCAGCTCCACCTTCCTCACCTTGCCGCTCACCGTCATCGGGAACTCGGCCAGGACCTCCAGCCTGCGCGGGATCTTGTAGTGGGCGAGCCGGTCGCGGCAGAAGGCGGTGATCTCGTCCAGGGTGGGCGGGGCGGCGGGGTCGCGCGGGATCACGCAGGCCAGGATCTCCTCGCCGTACCGCTCGTCGGGGACGCCGACGACCTGGACGTCCGCGATCCCGGGGTGTGCGTAGAGGAACTCCTCGATCTCGCGCGGGTACACGTTCTCCCCGCCCCGGATGATCATGTCCTTGATGCGGCCGACGATCTGCACGTAGCCGTCGTCCCGCATGACCGCGAGGTCCCCGGTGTGCATCCAGCGGCCGGTGTCGATCGCCTCGGCGGTCTTCTCCGGTTCGTCCCAGTAGCCGAGCATCACGCTGTAGCCGCGGGTGCACAACTCCCCCGCCGTGCCGCGCTCGACGGTCAGTCCGATCGCCGGGTCGACGACCTTCACCTCGACGTGCGGCATGACCCGGCCGACGGTGCCGGTGCGGCGCTCCAGGTCGTCGTCGCGGCGGGTCTGGGTGGAGACGGGCGAGGTCTCGGTCATGCCGTAACAGATCGACACCTCCGCCATGTTCATCTCGGCGACGACCCGTTTCATCACCTCGACCGGGCACGGCGAGCCCGCCATGATCCCGGTGCGGAGCGTGGAGAGGTCGTACGCGGCGAAGTCGGGCAGGTTGAGCTCGGCGATGAACATCGTCGGCACCCCGTACAGCGAGGTGCAGCGCTCCTCCTGGACGGCCCGGAGGGTGGCCGCGGGGTCGAAGGAGGCGGCCGGGATGACCATGCAGGCGCCGTGCGAGGTGGCCGCGAGGTTCCCCATGACCATGCCGAAGCAGTGGTAGAAGGGCACCGGGATGCAGACGCGGTCCTGCTCGCCGTAGGCGATCATCTCGCCCACGAAGTAACCGTTGTTGAGGATGTTGTGGTGGGAGAGCGTGGCACCCTTCGGGAAGCCCGTCGTCCCCGAGGTGTACTGGATGTTGACGGGTTCGTCGCAGGAGAGCGGCTCCGGGCGCAGCCCCCCGGCCGTCCGGGCGAGCAGCGCGTCCCAGCTCGGGTCGCCGAAGTAGACCGCCTCGCGCAGCTCCGGGCACTCGCCGCGCACGTGCTCGACCATGGCGCGGTAGTCGCTCGTCTTGTGGGCGAGGGTGGCGAAGAGCAGGGAGACGCCGGCCTGCTTGAGCACGTACGCCAACTCGTGTGCGCGGTAGGCCGGGTTGATGTTGACCATGATCGCGCCGATGCGGGCGGTCGCGTACTGGACGAGCACCCACTCGGCGCAGTTCACCGCCCAGATCCCGACCCGGTCGCCCTTGCGGACCCCGCTGCCGAGGAGCGCGTCCGCCAGCCGGTCGACGTCCGCGCCGAACTCCGCGTACGTCCAGCGGCGGCCGGCGGGGACGTCGACGAGGGCCTCGCGGTCGGGCCAGGCGGCGACGGCCCGGTCGAGGTTGGCGGCGATGGTGTCGCCGAGCAGCGGCGTCTCCGACGCCCCGTGCGCGTACGAGAGTTCCGTGGTGCTCTCCGTCGGGCCGGTCACGTGAGGTCCCCTTCCGTGTACTCCGTGCCGCCGCCCTCCGCCGTGAGCCGGCGCAGTTCGACGCGGCGGATCTTCCCGGAGACGGTCTTGGGCAGGTCGGCGAACTCGATGCGCCGGATCCGCTTGTACGGGGCGAGGACCGCGCGCGAGTGGGCGAAGAGGGCCTTCGCGGTCTCCTCGCCCGGCTCCCAGCCCGCCGCGAGGACGACGTACGCCTTGGGGACGGCGAGCCGCAGCGGATCGGGGGCGGGGACGACGGCCGCCTCGGCGACGGCCTCGTGCTCCAGGAGGGCGCTCTCCAGCTCGAAGGGGGAGATCTTGTAGTCGCTCGCCTTGAAGACGTCGTCGGCGCGCCCGATGTACGTGATGTAGCCGTCGGCGTCCCGGGAACCGATGTCGCCGGTGCGGTAGTAGCCGCCCTCCATCGCCTCCGCCGTGCGCTCCGGGTCGCCGTGGTAGCCGGTCATCAGGCCCACCGGAGCGGCGGCGAGGTCGAGGCAGATCTCGCCCTCCTCGACGTCCGGCCGGCCGCTCGCCGGGTCGACGAGGGTGACCTTGAAGCCGGGGCTGGGGCGCCCCATGGAGCCCTCCTTGAGCCGCTGGCCGGGGCTGTTGGAGACCTGGACCGCGGTCTCGGTCTGGCCGAAGCCGTCCCGGATGGTGACGCCCCAGGCCCGCCGCACCGACTCGATGACCTCGGGGTTGAGCGGCTCGCCGGCGGCCACGACCTCGCGGGGCGGGGTCTTCAGCCGGCCCAGGTCGGCCTGGATCAGCATCCGCCACACGGTCGGCGGGGCGCAGAAGCTGGTGACGCCGTTGCGCTCCATCTCGTCCATGAGGCGGGCCGGGTCGAAGCGGGTGTAGTTGTGGATGAAGACGGTCGCCTCGGCGTTCCACGGCGCGAAGAGGTTGGACCAGGCGTGCTTGGCCCAGCCCGGCGAGGAGATGTTGAGGTGCACGTCGCCGGGCTTGAGGCCGATCCAGTACATCGTCGAGAGGTGCCCGACGGGGTACGAGGTGTGGGTGTGCTCGACCAGCTTGGGGCGGGCGGTCGTGCCGGAGGTGAAGTACAGCATCAGGGTGTCGTCGGCGAGGGTGGCGCCGTCGGGCTCGAAGACGTCCGACTCCTGGGCGGCGAGCTCGTACCCCAGCCAGTCCGTCCCGTCGCCGCCGACCGCGATCCGGGTGTACCCGCCGGGGACGTCGTCGAACTTGGCGGTGTCCTCGACGCGCACGATCACGTGCCGGGCGCGGCCCCGGTCGACGCGGTCGCGCAGGTCGGCGGGACCGAGGAGCGGGGTGGCGGGGATGAGGACGGCGCGCAGCTTCATCGCGGCGAGCACGGTCTCCCACAGCTCGACCTGGTTGCCGAGCATCAGGACGATCCGGTCGCCGGCGCGCACGCCCCGGGCCCGGAGCCAGTTCGCGACCCTGTTCGAGCGGGCGGACATCTCGGCGAAGGACACCTTCGTCTCGGAGCCGTCCTCCTCGAGGATGTGCAGCGCGGTCCGGTCGTTGTCCCGCGCGATGACGTCGAACCATTCGAGCGCCCAGTTGAAACGGTCGGGCCGGGGCCAGGCGAAGCCCTCGTAGGCCGTCTCGTAGTCCTCGCGATGCCGCAGCAGGAAGTCCCGGGCGGCCCGGAACCTCTCCGTCGCACCGGTCGCGCTCGTGGCCGTCATGTGTCCTCCTCGTTGCGGGACTGTCCCGGACATCGTGTAATCGGTGACCCAGGTCTCACTACCCCCGTTCGGGGGTGAAGGAGTGGTTCCGTGCCCGAGATGGTGGAAGCGGTGGAGTTGCGCACGGCGCTGCTGCGGCTGAGGCGCGCCAGTGGGCTGCCCGTCGTCTTCGGAGGGCTGCTCCAGGAGGGCCGCGCGATGCGGATCGCCGAGCTGAGCGGGGCCGTCACGCCCGCGCTGCGCGGCCTGGCGATCTCGGCCGGATCCGGGCTCGGCGGGAAGTGCCTGGCGCTGTCGCGGCCGTGCGCGGTCACGGACTACCCGTCGTCGCGGCACATCACGCACGAGTACGACGGCCCGGTCTCGGCGGAGGGCCTGCGCGCGGTGATCGCGGTCCCCGTCGTCGTGCGGCGCAAGGTGCGCGGCGTGCTCTACGGGGCGCTGCGCGAGTCCCTCCCGATCGGCGAGCGCGTCTTCGACGCGGCGATGGCGGCGGCCCGTGACGTCGAGCAGGCCCTCGCGGTACGGGACGAGGTGCGGCAGCTGCTCGCGCCCCCGGCGCCCGGCCCCTCCTGGGAGGAGGTCCGCCAGGCGTACGGGGAGCTGCGCGAGCTCGCGCCGAAGGTACTGGACCAGGGGCTGCGGGCGCGCCTGCTCGCGGTGTGCGGGCGTCTGGAGACGGCCGCTTCCGCCCCGTCGCCGGTGCCGGGCGTGGCGCTCACGCCCCGCGAGACGGACGTCCTCGCGGCGGTCGCCTCCGGCGCGACGAACGCGACGGCGGCGGAGCGTCTGGGCCTCCGCCCGGAGACGGTGAAGGGCTACCTCCGCTCGGCGATGCGCAAGCTGGGCGCCCACACGCGCCTGGAGGCGGTGGTGGCGGCCCGGAGGACGGGGGTGCTGCCGTGACCGACCCGGCCAGGGCCGCCGGACCGCCGGACCGCCGGACCGCCCGGAACGGCTCCGACTGCCGGCCCGTCCCGGTCGGCCTCGGTCTCCTTCCTCGTCGTGCGCGGTACGTCAGCCCTCCGCGCCGTCCGCGTGGACGATGTCGTACGGGGTGCCGGGAGGCGTCACGATCCGGAGGATCCGCTCGGCCTCGGTGGCGAGCGCGGTGCGCGTCGCGCGCGTCACGGGCGCGAAGGGCTCGACGACGAGCGTCGTGCGGTCCTTCGCCTCGTCGAGGTGCCAGATCCCGGCGAGGAACCCGTCGACGAGGAACGTGCGGTGCGCCTGGTTGCCGGTCCAGGTGCGGCCGTGGTGCTCGACGGGGACGACGCGGCCGCGGTCGGCGTGCGAGAGGAGCAGGTTGTCGAACTCGGGCAGGAAGCGGGGCGGCGCGGGGGTGTCCCCGTCGGGACGGGGCGCGTCGGGGAGGTCGAAGAGCTCGGTGCCCCGCTCGTCCCGGAGGACGAGCAGCTCGGGCCGCAACCGCTCGAAGGCGGGACGCAGTCGGGTGAGTCCGCACCAGGTCTGCATGTCCTTGACGGAGGCGGGTCCGAAGGCGCCGAGGTAGCGCCGTACGGTCTCGTCGAGGTCGGCGGCCTCGTCCTCGGGCCCGTCGAACCACGTACGGGCGGTGGTGAGCGCGACCTGCCCGCTGCGCCCCCACAGACCGCGGGGGGTGACCTGCACCATCAGGAGCAGGCAGCGGGCGGCGACGGTCAGCGCCTGCGGATCGGCCTCCGGCCACTCCCGGAGCAGTCGTTCCCGCAGCTCCTTGGGGGTGCGGGGCCGCTCCTCGACGTAGGCGGTCGCCAGGGAGGCGAGCCGGTCGAGGTCGACGCCGTCGAGCCCCTTGCGGAACGCCTTCAGCTCCCGGTCGACGGCCCCGGCCTGGACGAGCCGGCGCAGTCCGACGGCGTCGCGGGCGGTGTGGGTGTGGACGGTGGACCGGAGCGAGACGATCCGGGCGACCCGCCGGGACTCCATGAGGACGGACAGGTCCTCGGGCCGGAACCCGTCGAGGCGGGCGGCGAGCGCGTGGTACGGGGGCTTGGTGTTCTGGGCCTGAAGACCGACGAGCCGGTCGACGGCCTCCTCGACGCCGAGCGGGGCGGGGCGCAGGAGCAGCTGCCGGTCGAGGGTGGCGCGGTTCAGGGCGCGGGGGCCGAGCACGGGGTGGGTCGTCCTGGGGGCCATGGTCGGCACGCTATCGACAGTTGCGGACAGCTGCCGTCCGCAAGGGTGACCGGCGAGATCCGGACGGGAAGGATTCACCCCATATATCCTGCTCTAGCCCCGCATCCGTTCTCCCCCGCATCCCCCTTCCCCACGGAGGAACCGAGCCCCACGGGCACACGAGACCCGCAGGCACACCGAGACCCGCAGGCCCCCCGAGCCCGCAGACGCGCCGAGACCACCGACCGAGGAGGAGGTGAGCGACGATGTCCGACCGCCGCCCCCGCGCGACCTGGCGCCGCCGCCCGGAACCACCGCCCGGGGCCCCGCCCACGCAGCCGCCCCCGGCAGCGCCGGGCGCGACGCCGGCGAACGGGACGCAGCCGGGCGGCGTGCGGCCGAGCGTGGTGCAGTCGACGCTCTACCGCGACGGTCGCCGGGTCTCCTCCCCCCTCACCCTCGCGGACACCTTCCACCAGCTGCGCGAGCACCCCGACGGCATGGCCTGGATCGGGCTCCAGCGCCCCACCGACGAGGAACTCCACTCCTTGGCAACCGAGTTCGACCTGCACGAGCTGGCCGTCGAGGACGCGAGGGAAGCCCACCAGCGCCCCAAGCTGGAACGGTACGGCGACACGCTCTTCGTCGTCCTGCGCGCCGCCCGCTACCTCGACGGCCCGGAGGAGGTCGAGTTCGGCGAGCTCCACGTCTTCGTGGGCCCGGACTTCCTCATCACGGTCCGGCACGGCGCCGCCCCGGACCTCTCGGCCGTCCGTCGCCGCATGGAGGAGAACCCGGACCTGCTGGCCCTGGGGCCCGAGGCCGTCCTGTACGCGATCCTCGACGCGGTGGTCGACGGCTACGCGCCGGTGGTGGCGGGCGTCCAGAACGACATCGACGAGATCGAGACGGAGGTCTTCGGCGGCGACCCGGCGGTCTCCCGCCGCATCTACGAACTCTCCCGGGAAATGGTCGAGTTCCAGCGCGCCACCCGCCCCCTGGTGGGCATGCTCCACGCCCTGATGGCCGGCTTCGCCAAGTACGGCACGGACGAGGAGCTCCAGCGCTACCTCCGCGACGTCGCCGACCACGTCACCCACACCAGCGAACGCGTCGACGGCTTCCGCCAGGCCCTGA
This sequence comes from Streptomyces sp. NPDC107498, assembly GCF_055582805.1. Taxonomy (NCBI): domain Bacteria; kingdom Bacillati; phylum Actinomycetota; class Actinomycetes; order Kitasatosporales; family Streptomycetaceae; genus Streptomyces; species Streptomyces sp. NPDC107498. The sequence goes on from NZ_JBVJPE010000001.1 coordinate 636,846, forward strand.
CGGACATCCTCACGGTCAACGCGACCCTGGTCACCCAACAACAGAACGCCGAGATGCGCGCCTTGGCGGAAGCGGGCTTCGAACAGAACGAGGAGATCAAGAAGATCTCCTCGTGGGCGGCCATCCTGTTCGCACCCACGTTGGTGGGAACGGTCTACGGCATGAACTTCGACCACATGCCGGAGCTGCACTGGGCGGGCGGGTATCCGTTCGCGGTGGTGCTGATGGCGGTGGTGTGCACGAGCCTGTACGTGGTCTTCAAGAAGAAGGACTGGCTGTAGGCGGTGAGTCGGGCAGCCGACCGGCTTCGCAGCGACGAAGGCCGATGAGGGGCCCGTCCGCGCGCCCGGGGAGGACGCGCGGCACCGGGGGAAGGACCGGGTGGCCGGGGGTCCGTCCGCCGTACGACCGGACTTCATGGTTCCGTCGCCGCCGCGGAAGGCGGCCGTCGGCGTATATGAAACGTAGATGGACGGCTGCGAGGCTCTTCGGCACAGCCCGCAAGCCGACCGGGAGCCGCACACGGCGCCTGGACCGACAGACAGGATCCACCGTGCCGCACCTCCGCACGTCCGTCACGCGCCGTCTGGCCCTTCTCGTCCCCGCCGCGCTCGTCGCGCTGCTCGCCGTCGGCGCCACCGCCGGCGCCCCCGCCCTCACCGCGGACCGCGGCACGAACGTCTCGGCCGACGACGTCACCGGGCCCCACCCGCGCCTGGACCACAACGAGTTCAACACCCGGGCCTGACCGCCGCGCCCGTCCCCAGCAGGGCGCGGGCCTCCTCGGCCTCCGGGAGGCCCGCCCGCTCGAACACCTCCAGGGCCTCGCCCGCGTGCCCGAGCCCCTCCTCGCGCCGGCCCGCCGCCAGGCAGACCCCGGCGTGGATCAGCAGGGCGTAGCCGCGGTCCCGGCCCCGGCCCGGCACCGTGCGCAGATGGGCCACGGCCCGGGCGGAGGCCTCCAGTGCCTCCCGGGTCCGGCCGAGGTCGCTCAGCGTCCGGGCGCAGCGGTACTCGGCCTGCGCGCGCTGGCCCGGGATCCGGACCGCGTCGCACAGGTCGAGGCACTCCTCGTACGCGGCCAGCGCCTCCTCCAGCCGGCCGAGCTCGTGCAGGGCCTGCCCGCGCACGCACAGCGCGTGGGCGACCCCGTGGTGGTCGGCCATCTCCCGCAGCGCCGCCAGGGCCTCCTCGCACGCGGGCAGCGCCTCGGCCGCCCGACCGCCGCGGACACGGGCCAGGGCGGCGTTGAGGGTGATCGTCAGGGCGCCCGAGCGGTGGCCCTGCTCCCGCGCCAGGACGAGCGCCTCGTCGAAGCACGCGGCCGCCTCGCCGAAGCGGTGCTCGAACTGGGCGATCACCCCGAGGTCGTTGTGGGCCTGCTGCAGGATCGCCCAGTCGCCCGCCCGGCGGCAGGCCCGCACGGCCAGCTCGGAGGCGGCGCGGGCCCGGACCAGATCGGTGGCCTGGAGCGCCGCGTTCCCGGTGAGGAAGTGGGCGCGCCCGGCCGCGCGGTCGTTGCCGCGCAGGGTCGCCGCCCGGGCCAGTTCGGCGGCGGTCGCGGCGATCCGCGCGTACGGGATGTCCTGTCCGAACGAGCTGAGCGCGACCAGCAGGTCGGCGGCCGTCGTCAGCTGCTCCGTGTCCGCCGCGTCCGGCCGGCGCACCACGAGCTGGACGGCGTGCAGCGCGCAGTCGAACTCCGCGACGACCCAGGCGCGGGCCCCGGTCAGGTCCGCGAGCCGTCCCTCCCCCGGTTCGACGGCCGCCGCGACGATCGAGCGGTGCACCGGGTCCCCGGGGATCATCCACTGGAAGGCCTCGGCCGCCATGCCCAGCAGGTGGCGCAGGAGCCGGTGCCGCACCGGCGGGCCGGGCTCACCGGCCGGGGCGGGCAGGTTGAGCGCGAAGTCCCGGCCCAGCTCGTGGTGGCGGTAGCGGCCCGGCTCCGGTGATTCGAGCAGGGCGGCGTCCACCAGGGCTTCGAGCAGCTCCTCGGCCTCCGGCTCGGCCAGGTCCAGGGCGGCGGCCGCCGCGGCGAGGCCGATGCCGGGCCGGGAGACGGGGGCGAGCCGGCGGAACACGCTCGCCTGGGGCCCGGTCAGCTGGCGGTGGCCCAGCTCGAAGACGGCGGCGACGGCCAGGTCGTCGGCCCGCAGCTCGGTCAGCCGGCGCCGCTCGTCGGCGAGGCGGGCCACCAGGTGCGCGACGGTCCATCCGGGCCGGGCGGCGAGGCGGGCGGCGACGATGCGGACCGCCAGCGGCAGCCGGGCGCAGGCCGCCACCAGCGCGGCCGCGGCCTCCTCCTCCCGGTCCACCCGGTCGGCGCCGACGATCTGGCGCAGCAGCCCGAGCGCCTCCGCCGGGGTGAACTCCGCGAGCTGGACGTGGCGTCCCGACAGCAGCCCGCCCAGGCGGGCCCGGCTGGTGACGACCACGGCGCAGCCCGCGGCGCCCGGGAGCAGCGGTTTGACCTGGGCGATGTCCCGGGCGTCGTCGAGCAGCAGGAGCAGCCGGCGGCCGTCCAGGACGGTGCGGAAGAGCCGGGCGCGGTCCTCCGTCGAGGGCGGCACCTCGCGGCGGGGCACGCCGAGGGCGCCGAGCAGACTGGCCAGGACGGTGCCGGGGTCGGCGGGGTCGCTGCCGGTGCCGCGGAGGTCGGCGTAGAGCTGGCCGTCGGGATAGGCGTCCTTGACGTGGTGCGCGACCCGCAGGGCCAGGGCGCTCTTGCCGATGCCGCCCATGCCGCTCACGGCGGCGACGGCCAGGGCGGTGCGGGCCGGGTCGCTCAGGGCGCCGGTGAGGGCGGCGAGCTCGGCGGCGCGGCCGCTGAAGTCGGCGATGTCGGCCGGGAGCTGGGCGGGGCGGACGTATCCGGCCGCACCCCGCCCCTGTTCGAGGTCGGGCGCCACGGCGGCCCCGGGCACCGCGGCCCGGGCCCCGCCCCGCGCCCCTGCCCGGTCGGCTCCCGGGGTCCCGGTGGCTGCCGCGGCCCCGGGCCCGGGCCCGTGCGCCACCGCCACGGCGGTCTCCGGCATCCCGGCCGGACCGGCGCCGTACGCCCCCGCGGGACCGGCGGCGGGCACGCCCGCGGGACCGGCCGGTGCCCCGGCGGACGCCACCGGGAACCCCTCGGGTCCCGCGGGCGCGCCGACGGAAGCCGGTGCGCCGCCCGGGGCGACACCGTGTGCTCCCCCGGGCGCCGTCGGCGCGGTGCCGGAGCGCGGGGCCGGGATCCGTGCGGGCGGCCGGCCTCCGGGGCCGGGGCCCCCGGAGGGGGGGAGCAGGGCCGGGTCGCCCGCCAGGATGCGGGCGTGCAGGGAGCGGAGGTCCGGGCCCGGGTCCAGGCCCAGTTCGTCGGCCAGCATCTCGCGGGCCCGGCCGAAGACGGCGAGGGCGTCGCCCTGCCGCCCCGCGGCGTACAGCGCGCGCATCAGGAGCCCGTACGGGCGCTCCCGCAGCGGCTCCTCGCTGATGAGGGCGGTGAGCTCGGGGACGGCCCGCTGGTGCCGCCCGAGCAGCAGGTCCGCCCCGAGGCGCTCCTCCAACAGGTGCAGCCTCAGCTCCGCCAGGCGCGAGCGCTGGCGCTCGGCGAACGGCCCCGGCACCCCGGCCAGCGGCTCGCCCCGCCACAGGGACCCGGCCTCGGCCAGGGCTTCGGCGCAGACCTCCGGCTCCCCGGCCGCCTGGGCGCGCGCGGCCTCCGCGGCCAGCTCCTCGGCCCGTACGGCGTCGACCGAGCCCGGCGGCACCGCGAGCCGGTAGCCGTCGTTCGCCGACTCCAGGACCTGGGCCCCGCTCCTGCCGGGCCCCTCGCCCTCCAGCAGCTTCCGCAGCCGCCAGACGTAGGTCCGCAGGATCATCACCGCGGAGCCCGGGGCGGACTCCCCCCAGACCGCGGCGGTCAGTTCGTGCAGCGGCACGACATGGCCCGCGCGAAGCGTCAGGACGGCGAGGGTCGCCTGCTGCTGCGGTGGTCCACCGGTCAGCACCGGCCCTCCGTGGGACACGCCCACGGCTCCGAGCACGAAGAATTCCACGAGTTCCCCCTGTGCGCGCGCACAGCTCCCCACGGCGGTCGGTCCCCAGGCGTCCTGGCCCGCCGATGTACGGAGCGTCATCCTAAGCGGTTTGTATGGCCATGCCATCGGAGTGGGTCGCGGCGGCGCGGCGGCGGCCCGGCCGGGCCCGGGCAGCGCGGGGAAGGGGCCGTGGCCGGATCACACCCATCCGAGACGGGCCGCGCGCAGCCCGGCCTCGAACCGGCTGCGGGCACCCAGCCGTTCGGTCAGCGAGGCCATGATCCGCCGGGCGGTGCGGGCCGAGATGTGCAGCTGTCCGGCGGCGGATTCGTCGGTGTGCCCCTCGGCCAGCAGGCCCAGCAGGGAACGCTCCTGCTCAGTGGGTACGTACGCGGCCTCCGACGGATCCGTGCCCAGCGGTACGGCCGCTCCCCATTCCCGCTCGAAGAACGCGACCAGCGGGGCGACCATGCCGGGCGCGGAGAGGAACAGCGCGCCCTGGCGGCTGTCCGCCGGGTCGATGGGCACGAGGGCGTGGGTCCGGTCGACCAGCACCATCCGGGTCGGCAGCGCGGCAACCGTGCGGAAGGCCCCGCCGCCCGCGACCAGCGCCCGGCCGTAACGCAGGGTGGCCGGATCCCGTCGGACGAGGTCGAGGCCGATGGTGCGAACGGCGACGCCGCGGCCGAGCACGAGGGCGTCGTTGCGTTCGGCGGCCTCCAGCGCGGCCGCGGACTGGGGACCGCCCGGCATGAAGGTCAGCACCTCGGTCCCGGCCTCCAGCGCCAGGCGCTCCAACCTCCGCTGCACGGCGTCGAGTCCGGCCAGCCGCTCGACGCCGTCGGCCGGACGGCCGCCGGAGCCGACGCCGGCGAGGATCCGGACCAGGGCCTGCTGGTGGCCCGCGGCCTGGCGGTGCCGGCGCACCAGTTCCTCGTGCTGCTGGTCCAGAAGCCGCTGCATCCCGAGGACCGGGTCGACGACGGTGAAGCGGCCGGGCGTCTCGAAGGACGCCTGGACCAGGCGCAGTGCGAACAGCCGGTCGAGGCAGTCGCGGACCCGGTCGGGCTCCGTCCCGAGCCGGGCGGCGAGTTCGGTCAGGCCCAGTTCGGGCCGGGCCAGCATCTCCTCGTACACCGTCTGGTCGAACTCCTCCAGGCCGAGCGTCACGGACATCGATTCCCCTCTTCGCATGCGGTCGCCCTCAATCCACGAGCAGCCTGCCTGCCGGAGATCTACGCGACATAAACGCGGCCTCTACGCGCGTCGACGCGGCTCCGGTCGCCCGTGAACGCGGCTTCGATCGTCCGTGAACGCGGCTCCGATCGTCCGTGAACGCGGCTTCGATCGCCCGTCGACGGGGCCTCGGCAAGGCCTTCGGCAGGAGTCGGCGGGCCCGTCGACGGGACCTCGGCGGGAAGGCCGGCCCGGGGGTGACCCACGGCGGCTGTCCCAAAGCGTCCTGGCCGCTTCCGCCACCCCTGAACCCGTTCCCCCGGGTCGACGCCGCGGCCAGGATGAAGGCGTGCCGCTCGGCACCCCTTCCCCACTCCCGATGAGGGCACCCCCATGACTTCTCGCGTCCACACCGCCGTCCGTCCGGTCCGCACCGCTGCCGTGGCCGTCGCCGCGGCCCTCGCCGTCGCCCACGCCGTGCTCGCGGCCGCCGTCGGCGGGCCGTCCGGTGCGGACACGGCCGGGGCCGGTGGCGTCCGGGCGGCCTCGACGCCACTCCCGGCCGCCCCGGGCGCGGTCACGTACGGCCTCATCTGGGACTGACCCGGACGCGTGGAGCTGACCCTCGTCTCCCTCGTCCCGCCCGGGCCCGGCCCCGGTCCCGCGGACGACGGCCGCCTGCTCCGCCTGCTCTGGGGCGCCGCCCGCCCGGAGGAGCGACTGGAGCACATCAGCGTGCGGAGCGGTCCGCACGGCGTGGACCTCGGGCTCTTCACCGTGGCCACCCCCGGGACGACCGCCGCGGAGGCCGCCCTGGCCATCTGCCGCCGCGCGCTCGCACCCCCCTCCCCCTTCCACGGCTGGCACCTCGCCACCGGACCCACCGGCCTCACGCGCCCCGGCGCGACATCCACCACCACGACGTGACAGGAGCACCCGTGACCAACCCCTTCGAGGACGACGAAGCCACCTACCTCGTCCTCGTCAACCAGGAGAACCAGCACTCCCTGTGGCCCGCCTCGATCGAGGTGCCCGCCGGCTGGACGACCGCCCACGGCCCGGCCGCCCGCCAGGACTGCCTGGACCACATCGAGGAGACCTGGACCGATCTGCGCCCGGCCTCCCTGGTCGCCGCGCTCGGGGAGGCCTGAGCCCGTGAGCGTCCAGCGCACCGCCCGTCCCCGGCACTACCTGATGTGCCGCCCGTCCCACTTCACCGTCGACTACCGCATCAACCCCTGGATGGACCCGGCCAAGCCGACCGACACCGACCTGGCCGTCCTGCAGTGGGAGCGGCTGTACGCCCTCTACCGGGAGCTCGGGCACACGGTCGACCTGATCGACCCGGTCGAGGGGCTGCCCGACATGGTCTACTCGGCCAACGGCGCCACCGTGCTCGGCGACCGCGTCCTGATGGCCCGTTTCCGCCACCCCGAGCGCGCCGCCGAGGCCCCCGCCTACCAGGCCTGGTTCGAGGCCAACGGCTACGCCGAGGTGGTCGCCCCGGAGCACGTCAACGAGGGCGAGGGCGACTACCTGGTCGCCGGGTCCCGGATCCTGGCGGGCACCGGCTTCCGCACCGACCCGGCCTCGCACGCCGAGGCCGCACGGGTGCTCGGTGCCCCGGTGGTGGGCCTGACCCTGGTCGACCCGCGCTTCTACCACCTGGACACCGCCCTCGCCGTGCTCGACGACGACGAGATCATGTACTTCCCCGGCGCCTTCTCGACCGAGTCGCGGGCGGTGCTGCGCGAGCTGTACCCCGACGCGCTGCTGGCCACGGAGGAGGACGCCGAGGTCTTCGGGCTGAACGCGCTCTCCGACGGGCGGAACGTCCTGCTCGCCGAGGCCGCCCGCGGGCTCGCGGACCGGCTGGCCGAGCGCGGTTTCCACCCGATCGGCGTCGACCTGTCCGAGCTGTTCAAGGGCGGCGGCAGCGTCAAGTGCTGCACCCTGGAGCTCCGGCACGCCGCACCCGCCGCGGGCGGTGCCGCGTGAGCCCGCAGCCGACCACCCCCGCACCGGCCGCCGGGGCCGTCCCCTTCGCGGGCGTCCTCGACTGGCTCACCGAGCCCGGCGCCCCGGCCACCGTCCGCGCCCCCGAGCTGGCCGACGCGGCCGCCGCACGGAACTGGCTCGCCGAGCACCGGACCGAACTGCGCGCCGCGCTCGACCGGTTCGGGGCCGTGTACGTGAGCGGACTGCCGGTCCGCGACGTCGACGACTTCGCCGTCGTCCGCGACGAGCTGGTCCGCCGGGCCACCCCGTACCGCGAGAAGGCCACCCCCCGCAGCGACTTCGGCTCCGGCGTCTTCTCCTCCACCGACCTGCCCGCCGCGCAGGCGATCCGCCCGCACAACGAGAACAGCTACACGCTGACCTTCCCCGGCCTGCTGCTCTTCGGCTGCCTGACCGCCCCCGAGGAGGGCGGCGCGACCCCCGTCACCGACTGCCGCGACGTGCTGCGCGCGCTCCCCGCCGCCCTGGTCGAGCGGATGCGCGCCTCCGGCTGGGTCCTGACCCGCACCTATTCGGAGACCCTCTCGGTCGCCTGGCAGTCCGCCTTCGGGGCCACCACCCGCGAGGAGGTCGAGGCGTACTGCGCCGAGAACGCCATCGCCTGTGCCTGGGACGACGAGGGCACGCTGCGCACCAGCCAGGTGCGGCCGGGCGTCGTCCGCCACCCGCGGACCGGCGACGAGGTCTGGTTCAACCACATGGCGTTCTGGAACCGCTTCTCGCTGGACGAGGAGCTGCGCGAGGTCCTGCTGGACGAACTCGGCCCGGAGGGGCTGCCGTTCGACACGGGTCTCGGTGACGGCGTCCCGCTGACGGAGGCGGACCTGGCGGCCGTCAACGCCGCCTACGAGGGGGCCACCGTGCGCCGCGCCTGGCAGCCGGGGGACCTGCTGATCGTCGACAACGTCCTGACCGCGCACGGCCGCGACCCCTTCCGCGGCGACCGGCGGATCGTCGTCGCCATGGGCGACCCGGTCGCGGTGGCGGACTGCGCCCCGACCGTCGCCCCGCGCGCCGGAACCGTGGCGGCGGTGTCCCGTGGCTGAGCCGACGAACCTGGTGGAGCGGTTCCTGGACGCCGCCCGGGCCTTCCCCGGCCGGGCCGCGGTGCACGCCGCGGACGGTTCCCTGACCTTCGAGGAGCTGGCCCGGCGCACGGCCCGGCTGGCGGCGGCGCTGCGCGCGCTCGGCGTCCGCCCGGGCGACCGGGTCGGCGTGAACCTGCCCCGCGGTACGGGCTGGGCCGTGGCCCCGCTGGCGGTGTGGCGGGCCGGTGCGGCCTACGTCCCGCTGGACCCGGCGTACCCCGGGGAGCGGCTCGCGCGCGTCGCGGCCGACGCCGGGCTGCGTGCGGTGGTCGGGCGGGCGGGGGCCGCGGCCGAGTGGGCCGCGGGCCTGCCGGTCCTGGACCCGGACACGACGGTCACGATCACGACGGACACGGCGGCGACGGACACGGCGGCGCCCGCCGCGCGGGCCGGCGCGGAGCCGTCCGGCCGTGCCGGACACCCGGCCACCGCGGCCTACGTCATCCACACCTCGGGCTCCAGCGGTCCGCCCAAGGGCGTGGAGGTCACGCACGGCGGCGTCGCCGCCCTCGTCGCGGGCCTGGAGGAGCGGGGCGTCCTCCCGTCCGGCCACCGCGTGGTCGCCTGGAACGCCGGCCTGTCCTTCGACGCGTCCGTGCAGCAGTGGGTCCGCGTGTGCCGCGGCGACACCCTGGTCGTCCTGGACGACGAGGACCGCACGGACCCGGCCCGGCTGGACGCGCTGCTCGACGCGCACGGCGTGACCGACCTCGACTGCACCCCCTCGCACTGGCAGCTGACCGGTCCGCGGCTGCGGCCCGGGCGTCCGCTGCGACTGCTGCTGGGCGGCGAGCCGGTGCCGGTGCCGATGTGGCGGGCGCTGGCCGAGGACCCGGCCGTGGAGGCGTGGAACCTGTACGGCCCGACCGAGTGCACCGTCGACGCCACCGCGACCCGGATCACCGGGGCCGCCCCGCACCTGGGCGAGCCGCTGGCCGGGGTCCGCGCCCACGTCCTCGACGAGCGGCTGCGGCCGGCCGACACGGGCGAGCTGTACCTGGCCGGTCCGGGCGTGGCCGTCGGCTACGTCGGCCGGCCCGGGCTGACCGCCTCGCGGTTCGTCGCGGACCCCTTCGCCGCCGACGGCGGCCGGATGTACCGCACGGGCGACCTGGTGCGCCGGCGGGCCGGCTCCGGTCTGGAGTTCCTGCGCCGCACCGACCGGCAGCTCAAGGTCCGCGGCTTCCGGGTGGAGCCGGGCGAGCTGGAGGACCGGCTGCGCGGCCACGCCGCGGTGGAGGCGGCCGTCGCCGTGGCCCGGACCGGGCCGGACGGCGACACCCTCCTCGCGGCGTACTGCGTCCTGGCCCCCGGGGCCCGGGTGACCGACGCGGAGCTGCGCCGGCACTGCGGGGCCGCGCTGCCCGCGCACTTCGTCCCGTCCGTCCTCGTCACGGTCGACGCGCTCCCGCTGACGCCGAACGGCAAGGTGGACACCGAGGCGCTGCCACCGCTGCCGACGGCCCCCGCGACCGGGCCGGAGTCCTCCGGGCGTGCCCCCGAGGGCCCGCTGGAGGAGCTGATCGCGACCGTGTGGGCCGAGGTCCTCGGCCGGGACGGCGTCGACGCGGAGGCCAACTTCTTCGCGCTCGGCGGCCATTCGCTGCTGGCGCTGCGCGTGGTGTCCCGACTGAAGAAGGACGCCGGGATCGCGCTGCGGACCAAGGACGTCTACCGCTTCCCCGTCCTCGCGGACCTGGCCCGGCACGCGCGGTCGGTGCGCACCCCGGCCGCCGGGGAGGCCTCGTGAACGTCCTCGACACCACCGCGGTGCGCCTGAAGGAGACCGGGGAGGGCGCGCCCACCCTGGTCTGCCTCGCCTTCTGCGGCGGGGGCACCGCCACCTTCCACGACTGGATCCCGGCCCTGCCGGACGGCGCCGGCCTGGTGGCCGTCTGCTATCCGGGGCGCGAGGGGCGGTTCGCCGAGGAGTTCGCCCGGACCTGGGACGAGCTCGCGACGGACGCCGCCGCCGGGGTCGCGGCGGTGGCCGGGCAGGGACCGTACGTCCTGTTCGGGCACAGCATGGGCGGCTGGATGGCCTTCGACGTCACCGTGCGGCTCGCCGCGGCGGGCGCGCCCGCGCCGCGCGCCCTGGTCGTCTCCGCCTGCAACGCCCCGGACCGCGGGGTCACCGACCGGGACCGGTTCCTGGCCCAGGGACAGCGCGACGACGAGCTGCTCGGCTGGATGCGCACCCACGGCCTGCTGCCCGAGCACGTCCTCGAAGAGCCCGAGCTGACCGAGATGGCCGTGGAGCTGATGCGGGCCGACCTGGCCGCCCGGGACACCTTCGCCCACACCCCCGGCGCCCGGACCGGCGTCCCGCTCCAGGTGTTCTCCGGGGACGCGGATCCGGTCATCGGCGAGGACGTGGGGCCGCGCTGGGCGGCGCTGACCGACGGCCCGTTCCGCCACGACGTCCTGCCCGGCGGCCACTTCTACACCCCGGAGGTGTGGCGGCGCCTGCCCGCCCGGATCGCCTCCCTGACGGCCGGGGCCGACGCGGCCCCCGCCCCCTCCCCGTCCGCCGCCCCGCGAGGGACGGCGGCCCCATGACGAACGGCAGCTCCATGACCTTCTCCCCCGCCTTCGGCATCAGCCACGTCGAGTCCTACGTCGCCGACCTCCCGTCGGCGGCGGCCGAGCTGACCGACCGCTTCGGTTTCCGTGCGGTCGCCCGCGCCGCGTCGGCCGACGCGGAGTCCCTGCTCCTGCGCCAGGGCCGGATCTCCCTCGTCCTCACCCAGGCCCGCTCGCCGCACCACCCGGGCGCCGCCTACGTCCTGGCCCACGGCGACGGCGTCGCCGACATCGCGCTGAGCGTGCCCGACGTGACCGCCGTCTTCGACGAGGCGGTCTCCCGCGGGGCGGTCCCCCTGGCCGTGCCGCACCGGCACCCCGACGGCCGCACCCGGGCCGTGGTCGCCGGGTTCGGCGACGTCGTGCACACCCTCGTCGAGCCTGACCCGGCCGGGCTGCCCCCGGGCTTCACCCCGCTGCCGGACGCCGCCGCACCGGACGCGGACGGCGAACTCCTGGAGGAACTGGACCACTTCGCGGTCTGCCTGCCCGCCGGGGAACTCGCCCGGACCGTGGAGTTCTACACCCGCGTCCTCGGCTTCCGCATGATCTTCCAGGAGCTCATCCGGGTCGGCGCGCAGGCCATGGACTCCAAGGTGGTGCAGAGCGCCTCCGGCGAGGTCACCCTGACCCTGATCGAGCCCGACACCTCCCGCGAGCCGGGGCAGATCGACCGGTTCCTCGCCGAGCACGGCGGCGCGGGCGTCCAGCACCTCGCCTTCGCCTCCCGGGACGTCGTCCGGGCGGTCTCCGCGCTGCGCGAGCGCGGCGTGGAGTTCCTGAGCGTCCCCGACGCCTACTACACGATGCTCGCGGACCGGCTCGACCTCGCCCGGCACTCCACGCGGGAGCTCCGGAGCATCGACGTCCTGGTCGACGAGGACCACGACGGGCAGCTCTTCCAGATCTTCACCCGCTCCACCCACCCGCGCCGCACCCTCTTCCACGAGGTGATCGAACGGTTCGGCGCCCGCACCTTCGGCAACGGCAACATCAAGGCCCTGTACGAGGCCGTCGAGGCCGAGCGGCTGGGCGACGGGAAGGTCCTGCGGTGAGCGCCGGACACGACACCGCGCCGGTCCCGGTCCGGCTGGAGGACTTCGCCGGCCCCGCCCGCCGGGCGCTGCCCCCGGACGTCTGGGACTTCGTCGCGGGAGGCAGCGGCGAGGAACTGACCCTGGCCGCCAACCGGGCCGCCCTGGACCGGATCCGCCTCGTCCCGCGCGTCCTGTCGGGCTCCGGGGCCCGCGACACCTCGGCCGAACTCCCGGGCGGCCGGGCGGCCCTGCCCGTGGCGGTCGCGCCGATGGCCTACCAGCGGCTGCTCCACCCCGAGGGCGAGCTGGCCACGGCCCGCGCGGCGGCGGCCGCCGGGGTGCCGTTCACCCTGAGCACGCTGGGCAGCGTGCCGGTGGAGGAGGTCACGGCGCTGGGCGGCGTCACCTGGTTCCAGCTGTACTGCCAGCGGGACCCGGGACTCACCGCCGAGCTGGTGCGGCGCGCCGAGGACGCGGGCTGCGCCGCGGTGATGGTCACGGTCGACGTCCCCTCGATGGGCCGGCGCCTGCGCGACCTGCGCAACGGCTTCGCCCTGCCGGCGGGCGTGGCGGCCGCGCACCTCGACCCCGCCACGACCCGCCGGGCCGCCGAGCGCCGGGCCGGGACGTGCGCGGTCGCGGAGCACACCGCCGAGACCTTCGCCCGCGCCCTGGGCTGGGACGACCTGGCCCGGCTGCGGGAGCGGACGGACCTGCCGCTGATCGTCAAGGGGATCCTCGATCCGGGCGACGCCGCGATCGCGGCCGCGGCCGGTGCGGACGCCGTCGTCGTCTCCAACCACGGCGGCCGCCAGCTCGACGGCGCGGTCGCCAGCGCGGACATGCTGCCCGCGGTCCGGGAGGCGGTCCCGCCGTCCTGCCGGGTGCTCCTGGACAGCGGGATCCGCAGCGGCACCGACGTCCTGAAGGCCCTGGCGCTCGGCGCGGACGGGGTGCTGCTGGGCCGTCCCGTCCTGTGGGGCCTGGCTTCGGACGGCGCGGAGGGCGTGTCCCGGGTGCTGGGACTGCTGGCGGCCGAACTGCGCTCCGCCCTGGAGCTGTCGGGCTGCGACACCCCCGCCGACGCGCCCTGGCTGACGACGCTGGGGGCGGGCCGGTGACGCCCACGGCCGTGGCCCTGGACCGGGCCGACCTGCACGCGTCCCTCGCGGACCCCGCGCTGCTGTCCATGACCTTCCTCAACGAGATCGCGGGACGGTTCCCCGAGGCGGTCTCCTTCGCCCCCGGGCGGCCGACGGAGGACTTCTTCGACCCGTCCGACCTGCACCGCTACCTCGACGCGTACATCCACCACCTCACCGCGGACAAGGGCTACGACGGGGCCGGGGTGCGGCGGGAGCTGTTCCAGTACGGCCGCACCAAGGGCGTCGTGCACGAGCTGATCGCCCGTCACCTCGAACGGGACGAGGGCATCGTCTGCGACCCGGAGGCCGTCCTGGTCACGGTGGGGGCGCAGGAGGCGCTGTGGCTGGTGCTGCGCGCCCTGAAGGCCGGCCCGCGGGACGTGGTGCTGGCGCTGGACCCGACGTACGTCGGGCTGACGGGTGCGGCCCGGCTGCTGGACCTCCCGGTGCGGTCGGTGCCCGAGGGCCCCCGCGGGGTGCGCCCGGAGCAGGTGCGCGAGCGGATCCGCGAGGTCCGCGCGGCCGGGGAGCGCCCCCGGGCGCTGTACCTGGTGCCGGACTTCTCCAACCCGAGCGGCCACTCCCTGGGGACGCAGACGCGCCGGGAGCTGCTGGAGGTCGCGGAGCAGGAGGACCTGCTGCTGCTGGAGGACAACCCGTACGGGTACTTCCGGATGACGGAAGGTTCCCGGCCGCCGACGCTGAAGGCCCTCGACACCGGGCAGCGGGTCGTCTACCTGGGCTCGCTGGCCAAGACCTGCTTCCCCGGCGCCCGGGTGGGCTTCGCCGTCGCGGACCAGCGCGTCACGGGGGCGGGCGGTCCGGCCCTGCTGGCCGACGAACTGGCCCGGGCCAAGAGCATGCTGACCGTCAACACCCCGCCGGTGGCGCAGGCGCTGGTCGGCGGCATGCTGCTGGAGCACGGCGGCAGCCTGCTGAAGGCCAACCGCCGCCAGATCGGCGTCTACCGGCGCAACCTGCGCTATCTGCTCGAGGGGCTGCACCGGCGGTTCGCCGGGGTGCCCGGGGTCTGGTGGGTCGCCCCCACGGGCGGCTTCTTCGTCGTGCTCGACGTGCCGTTCCCGGTGACCGACGCCCTGGTCGAGGAGGCCGCCGTCCGGCACGGGGTGCTGTTCACGCCGATGCGCCACTTCAGCGGCCACGAGCGGGCCGGGCGCCAACTGCGCCTGTCGTGCAGCTCCTTGGACCCCGCCCTGATCGAGGAAGGCCTCGACCGGCTGGCGGCGCTGATCGACGAGCACGGCACGGCACCGCATGGCTGAGCCCGCCGTCCCGCCCGTACCCCTCCTCCCCCTCCCCGCACCCTCCCCGGAAGGGACGTCCATGCACACCGACGAGGCCCGCGGACCGCGGCATTCGCTCGTCCGGCCCCTGATCCGCGCCGTCCGGCGCGACCCCTCGGCGGTGGCCGTCGTCGACGGCGGCGTCGCCCGCACGTACGGCGAACTCGACCGGCTGTCCGCCGAGATCGCGGGCGGGTTCGCCGCCCGCGGCCTGGGACCGGACGACGTGGTCGCCGTCCACGGCGAACGGTCCTGGGAGCGCTGCGTCGCGGTGCTCGGCGCCTGGCGGGCCGGCCTGGGCGTGGTCTGCGTCGACCCGGGCATGCCCGCGCCGCGGGCCGCGCGGATCGCCCGGCCCTGCGCCCTGCTGGTCCGTCCCGACCGCACCGCGCCGACCGGGCTCGGCCCCGCCGAGGTGACCTTCGGCGAGTTGCGCGGCGCCCCGCCGGCGGAGCTGCGCGAGGGGAGCATCGGGTACGTCATCCCCACGTCCGGATCGACCGGCGAGCCCAAGTCGGTGGCCGTCCCCCCGTCGGTGCTGGCCGCGCTCGGCGACTGGCACGTGCGGCACTGGGCCCACGACCGCCCGCCGCACACCCTCCAGGCGGCCTCGATCGGCTTCGACGTGGGCTACGAGGAGATCGTCACCACCTGGCTGGCCGGGGCCGCGCTGGTCGTGGTCTCCGACGAGGAGCGCCAGGACCCCTTCGCGCTGATGGACCTGATCCGCGAACACCGCGTCGCCCGGTTGTTCCTGCCGGTGGTGGGGCTGCACGCGCTGGCGACGGCCGCCGTGTTCGAACCGGACGCGATGCCCGACCTGCGGGAGATCGCGGTCGCGGGCGAGCGCCTCGTCGTCAACTCCGAGGTGCGGGAGTTCTGCGCCTCCGCCGGGGTCGCCCTGGTCAACGAGTACGGGCCCAGCGAGACCCACGTGGTCACGCAGTACCGGCTGGACCCGCGGGAGGCCGCGTCCTGGCCCGAGCACCCGCCGATCGGCGGTGCCGTCGCCGGGGCGGAGCTGCTGCGCGAGGCGGACGGCGTGCTGCGGCCGTTCGCGGCGGGCGAGGAGGCGGAGCTGGTCGTCGGCGGGGGCGGTGTCGGCCTCGGCTACCTGGGCGACCCGGAGCTGACCGCGGCCCGCTTCCGGACCCTGCCCCACCGCGACGGGACCCCGCGCCGCACGTACGCCACGGGGGACGTCGTCCGGTTCGACGGGGCGGACTTCCACTTCGTGGCCCGGGCCGACGACCAGCTCAAGGTGAGCGGGTACCGGGTCGAGCCCGGCGAGGTCGAGGCGGTCCTGGGCGCGGTCCCGGGGGTCCGCCGGGCCGTGGTGGTGGCGGTGGAGGTCGCGGGCTCGCGCCGGCTCGCGGCCGTGTGGACCCGGACGGGGGCGGACGGCCCCGGGCCCGAGGAGCTGGCCGCGGCGTGCGCGGCGCACCTGCCCGCGTACATGGTGCCCCGGCACTTCCGGTCCGTGGAGGACCTGCCGGTGACCGCCAACGGAAAGGTCGACCGGGCCGCGCTGCGGGCGCTGTTCGCCCCGGCCGGCACCGCCGTCTGACGAGCCCGCGGAGGGCCGCGGAGAACGAGAACGAGGAAGACCATGAGGGGAATCGACGTGACCGAGGCGGAGCGGATCCTGTGCGGTGTCCTGGCGGACCTGTTCGGGATCCCGGAGGTCGGCCCGCAGGACGGATTCGTCCGGCTCGGCGGTGACAGCATCATCGCCGTGCAGGTGGTCGGCGCGGCCCGCCGGGCCGGGCTGCGCGTCACCGTCCGGGACGTGCTGGCCCTGCCGGACGTGGCGGCCCTGGCCGCCGCCGCCCGGCCACTGGACCGGCCCGCCCGGCCGGGCGCCGGCGACGGGGTCGGACCGGTCCGGCCGACGCCGGTGATGCACTGGCTCGACGGGCGCGGCGGGCCGGCCGACCGCTACCACCAGTACCTGGTGGTGCGTACCCCGGCCGGGCTGACCGCGCAGGGCGCGACCGAGGTGCTCCAGGCGGTCCTGGACCGGCACGACATGCTGCGCGCGGTCCGGGACGGCTCCGGTTGGCGGACCCGCCCGGCCGGGTCGGTGCGCGCCGCGGAGTGCCTGCGCCGGGTGGCGACGGAGGGCCGCGAGGCCACCGTCGAGGAGGTCGGGCGGGAGGTGCGCGCGGCCCGCGACCGGCTCTCGGTGCGCGACGGGGTGATCGTGCGGGCCGTCTGGTTCGACGCCGGGGCCGGGTTGCCCGGGGCGCTGGCCCTGGTCGTCAACCACGTGGTCGTGGACGGGATCTCCTGGCGGGTGCTGACCGGCGACCTCGCCCGGGCCTGGGAGGCGGTCGCCGCCGGGCGGGCCCCCGCCGGCGCCCTCGATCCGGTGGCCACCTCGTTCCGCCGCTGGTCCGAGCTGCTCGCCGCGGAGGCGGCCGGGGAGCGGACCGCGGCCGAGGCCCCGTACTGGAGCGGTGTGGTGCGGCCGGGCGCGGGCATCGCGGGCCGCCGCCCGCTGGACCCGGCCCGCGACCACGAGGACCGCGCCGGGCACCTCGCCCTGAGCCTGCCCGCGGCGACGGCCGGGCCGTTGCTGACGTCGGTGGCCGACCGGTTGGGCGCCGACGCCAACGAGGTGCTGCTGACCGGGCTCTCCCTGGCCCTGGCCCGGTGGCGGCCCTGCGGCCCGGAGGTCCTGGTGGAGCTGGAGGGCCACGGCCGGGAGGACATCGGCGCCGAGGCCGACCTCTCCCGCACCGTCGGCTGGTTCACCACCCTCTTCCCCGTCCGCTTCGCCCTGGAGGGCCTGGACGCGGCGGACGCCGAGGACGGCGGCCCCACCGCCGGGGAGGCGCTGCGGCGGGTCGGGGAGCAGCTGCGGGCGGTCCCGCGCAAGGGCATCGGGTACGGCCTGCTGCGCCACCTCGACCCGGTCGTCGGCGAGGAGCTCGCCGCGGCGGAACCCGCGGGCCTCGGTTTCAACTACCTGGGACGGCTGGGCGGTCCGGGCGGCGGCGACTGGCAGCTGCTGCCCGCCCACGGGGCCCGGCTCGACGCCCCCGGCCCGGGCATGCCGATGGCGCACGCCGTCGAGGTGAACGCCTTCGTCCTGGAGTCGGCGGACGGACCCGTCCTGCACGCCGACTGGGCCTGGGCCGACGGCGTCCACGACGGGGCGGAGGTCCGGGCGCTGGCCGAGGACTGGTTCCGGATGCTCGCCGCCCTCGTCGTCCACGCCGACCGCACCGGCCCCGCGGCCCCGTCCGCCTCCGGCCTGACGCTCGACGCGATCGGCCAGGACGAACTGGACGACCTCGCGGCCTCCCTCGACCTCCTCTGACCCCGACCGGACCGCACCCCCGCCCCGCCGCCGCTCTCCGACGGTCTCCCAGAAAGCGACATCAGCCATGAACACCAGCCGGCCGGCCATCGAGGACGTCCTGCCCCTCTCCCCGCTGCAGGAGGGCATGCTCTTCCACTCCGGGTACGACGAGGACTCCAAGCACCTCTACATCGCCCAGTTCACCGTCGACCTGGACGGAACGCTCGACGCGGGACGGCTGCGCCGGGCCGCCGGGGAGCTGCTGCGCCGCCACGCCAACCTGCGGGTGGTCCTCACCCACCGCAAGAACGGCGACCCCGTCCAGGTGGTCCGCCGGGACGTGGAACCGGCCTGGCAGGAGCACGACCTCGGCGCCCTGCCCGCCGGGGCGTCCGCGGCCCGGGCCGCGGAGCTGACGGAGGAGGACTGGGCGCGGGGCGTCGACAGCCGCCGCCCGCCGCTGCTGCGGTTCACGCTGCTGCGACTGGCGGACGACCGGCACCGGCTCCTGGTGACGGCACATCACATCCTGTTGGACGGCTGGTCGTTCGGGCTGCTCTTCCGCGAGCTGTTCACCCTGTACGCGGGGGGCGAGCCGGAGCCGGTGCGGCCCTACCGGGAGTACCTGGCGCACCTCGCGCGCCGCGACCGGCCCGCCGCCGAGGAGGCCTGGCGCACCGCCCTGACCGGTCTCGACGCACCCGGCCGGATCGCGGACGGCGCCGGCCGGGTCTCCCCCGGCGCCACCCCCGAGGACGTGGTGGTGGGGCTGGACGAGGAGCGGACGGCGGCGCTGACCGCGCGGGCCCGGGAGTGCGGACTGCTGCTGACCAGCGTGGTCCAGGGCGCCTGGGCGGCGCTCATGGCCCGCGCCACCGGGCAGGACGACGTGGTCTTCGGCCTCACGGTCAGCGGTCGCCCCGCCGAACTGCCGGGCTCGGAGCGGATGATCGGCATGCTGATCAACACCGTGCCCGTGCGGGCCCGGATCGACGCGGCCGCCCCGCTGCGCCGGGTCTGCGCGGAGCTCCAGCGCGAGCGGGCGGAGCTGGTGGACCACGACCACCTGGGGCTGACGGAGATCCAGAAGCTGGCCGGCTCCCCGTCCGCCCTCTTCGACACGAACCTGGTCTTCGAGAACTTCCCGATGAGCGACTACGCGCTCGACCTGCCCGGCTTCGGCCTGGAGGCGCGGATCCGGTTCCGGGACACCACGCACTTCCCGCTGACCCTGGTGGTCGAACCGGGCGCGGCGCTCGGGCTGCGGCTGAGCCACCACCCCGGACTCGTCGGCACCGGGCGGGTGCGGGAGCTGGGCGAGCGGCTGGTGCGGCTGCTGGAGCGGTGGACGGCCGACCCGGACGCGCCGGTGGAGGTCCTGGACGCGCTGACCGCGGCCGAGCGCCACCGGGTCCTGGCCGAGTGGAACGACACCGCCGCCGCCCTCCCGGAGACGACGCTGACCGCGCTGCTCGCGGAGCAGGCGGCCCGGACCCCGGACGCCACCGCCGTCGTCTTCGAGGGGGAGCCCCTGACCTACCGGGCGCTGGACGAGCGGGCCGGCCGCCTCGCGGACGTGCTCGCGGCCCGCGGCATCGGACCGGAGAGCCTGGTCGCGGTCGCCGTGCCGCGCTCCGCCGACCTGGTGGTCGCCCTGTGCGGCGTGCTGAAGGCGGGCGCCGCCTACCTGCCCGTCGACCCCGGCCAGCCCGAGGAGCGCAACCTCGGGATCATGGCCGACGCCGCCCCGGCGCTGGTGCTGAGCACCGGCTGGGAGGCACCGGGGACGCCGACGCTGCGGCTGGACGCCCCGCTCCCCGCGGCGGATCCCGCACCGCGGCCGGTGCTCCTCCCCGACCACCCGGCGTACGCGATCTTCACCTCCGGCTCCACCGGCCGCCCCAAGGGCGCGCTGGTCCCGCACCGGGCCGTCGTCAACCGGCTGGAGTGGATGCAGCGGGAGTACGGCCTGGAGGCCGGGGACCGGGTGCTGCAGAAGACGCCGAGCGGCTTCGACGTCTCGGTGTGGGAGTTCTTCTGGCCGCTGCTGACCGGGGCGACCCTCGTGGTCGCGAGGCCCGGCGGCCACCAGGACCCCGCCTACCTGGCCGACCTGATCGCCCGGGAGTCCGTCACCACCGCGCACTTCGTGCCGTCCATGCTCGACGCGTTCCTGCGCGAGCCCGCCGCGGCGGGCGCCCGCTCGCTGCGCCGGGTGGTCGCCAGCGGCGAAGCGCTGCCCCCGCACACCCAGGACGCCTTCTTCCGGGTCCTGCCCGGCGCGGAGCTGCACAACCTGTACGGCCCGACCGAGGCCGCGGTCGACGTCACGCTCTGGCCCTGCCGGGCCGGGGACGCCCCCGTCCCGATCGGCCGGCCCGCCGCCAACACCCGTACGTACGTCCTGGACGGCCGGCTCGCCCCGGTGGCGCCCGGTACCGCGGGCGAGCTGTACCTGGCCGGCGTGCAGCTGGCCCGCGGCTATCTCGGCCGGCCCGGGCTGACCGCCGACCGGTTCGTGGCGTGCCCCTTCGAGCCGGGGGCCCGCATGTACCGCACGGGCGACCTGGTGCGCTGGCGGGCCGACGGCGTCCTGGAGTACCTGGGCCGCACCGACGACCAGGTCAAGATCCGCGGCTTCCGCATCGAGCCGGGCGAGGTCCAGAGCGCCGCCGCGGGCTGCGCGGGCGTCTCCCACGCGGCGGTCGTCGTCCGCGAGGACCGTCCGGGCGACCCCCGCCTCGTGGCGTACGTGGTGCCCCGCCCGGGCGCCGCGCCGACCCCCGCCGGGGTGCGCGGCGAGCTGGCCGCCTCGCTGCCCGAGCACATGGTCCCGGCCGTGGTCGTGCTGGACGAGCTGCCGGTGACGCCGAACGGCAAGCTCGACCGGCGGGCCCTGCCCGCCCCCGCCCCGCGCACCGGCGGCCGCGGCGGCCGCACCGAACGGGAGCGGATCCTGACGGGCCTGTTCGCCTCGGTCCTCGGCCTGCCCAAGGTGGGAGCCGACGACGACTTCTTCGAGCTGGGCGGCCATTCGCTGCTGGCGATGCGGCTGGTGGCGCAGGTGCGCGGGGCGTTCGGCGCGGAGCTGGGCATCCGTGAGGTGTTCACCGGCCGCACCCCGGCCGCGCTCGCCGCGCTGATCGACGGCGCGGACCGGGCCCGTCCCGCGCTGCGGCCGCAGCCGCGGCCGGCACGGCTGCCGCTCTCCCCGGCGCAGCGCCGGCTGTGGTTCCTGGACCGGCTCGACGGGCCGAACCCGGCCTACCACAGCGCGGTCGCGGTCCGGCTCGGCGGTCCGCTCGACGTGGAGGCGCTGCGCGGGGCGCTGGCCGACCTGGCCGAGCGGCACGAGATCCTGCGCACCGTCCACCCGGAGGCCGACGGCGAGCCCCGTCAGGTCGTCCTGCCCCCGGCCCCGCCGGTCCTGGAGCTCCTCGACGCGGTCGGCGCCGTCGGGGCGGCCGGGGCGGCCGGGCTCGTCGCCGAGGTGGCGGGCCGCCCGTTCGACCTGGCGGCGCAGGTGCCGCTGCGGGCCGCACTGCTGGTCTCCGGGCCGCAGGAGCACACGCTGGTGCTGGCCCTGCACCACATCGCCACCGACGGCGAGTCCTGGGGGCCGCTCCTCGACGACCTGGCGCACGCCTACGCGGCCCGCACGGGCGACCGCCCGGGCCCGCGCGCCCCGCTCGCCCTGCAGTACGCGGACTACGCCCTCTGGCAGCGCGACCTCCTCGCCGACATCGGCGAGGAGCAGCTGGACCACTGGCGCACCGCGCTGGCGGGGCTGCCCGAGGAGCCCGCGCTGCCCACCGACCGGCCCCGGCCCGCTGTGGCCGACCCGGCGGGCGCCGCCCTCGGGTTCGGTCTGGACGCGGCGCTGACCGCGGAGCTCGAGGCGCTGGCCCGGGCGCATGGGTGCACCGTCTTCATGGTGCTCCAGGCGGCCCTGGCGGTGGTGCTGTCCCGGCTCGGCGCGGGCACCGACGTGCCGATCGGGACGGTCGTCGCGGGCCGCACCGACGAGGGCCTGGACGAGCTGGTCGGCTTCTTCGTCAACACCCTGGTCCTGCGCACCGACGTCTCGGGCGACCCGACCTTCGCCGAGCTCCTGGAGCGGGTCCGGGACACCGACCTGGCCGCCTTCGCCCACCAGGACGTCCCCTTCGAGCAGGTCGTCGAGGCGGTCAACCCGCGCCGTTCCCTCTCCCACCACCCGCTGTTCCAGGTGGCGCTGACGATGCGCCGGGCGACCGCCGCGGCCGCGCTGGAACTGCCGGGGCTGACCGCGGTGACCGAGGAGGTCGACGTGCCGCAGGCCGAGTTCGAGCTGGCGCTGCAGTTCACCGAGGCGGGCTCCGCGGGCGAGGGACTGCGCGCGGTCGCCAAGTACCGTACGGGCCTGTTCGACGAGGCCACCGTGCGCGCCCTCGTGGAGCGGCTGCGGGGAGTCCTGTGGGCCGCGGTGCGCACGCCGCGCGGCCGGGTCTCGGCGCTGGAGGTGCTGCTGGAGCGGGAGCGCGAGCAGCTGCTCGGCACCTGGCTGCCACAGGGACCCGAGCGGACCGCGGCGGGCGCCGTGCACCAGGAGTTCGCCCGCCGGGCCGCCCTGCACCCGGACGCCGTGGCCCTCGTCTCGGGCCCGGACGCGATGACGTACGGAGAGCTGGACCGGTGCGCGGACCGGCTGGCCCGGCGCCTGGCCGGGTACGGGGTCGGCGCCGAGACCCCGGTCGGCGTGCTGATGGCCCGCTCCCCCGAGGTCGTCGTCGCGATGCTGGCCGTCCTGAAGGCCGGCGGGGCGTACGTGCCGCTGCACACCGGGTACCCGGCCGCACGCATGCAGAAGATCCTGGCCGACGCGGGCTGCCCCGTCCTGCTGGTCGACGGGGCCTTCGCCCCGCTGGGGCTGGAGTGCGCCCGTACGGTCCTGGTCACCGGGGCCGACACCGCAGCGCCGGAAGGGGAGTTCACGCCCGTGCCCTGCCCGCCCGGGCAGCTCGCCTGTCTGATGCACACCTCGGGCTCGACCGGCGAGCCCAAGGGCGTCGCCGTCACCCACCGGGACGTCCTGGACCTCGTGGCCGACCGGGGCTGGCACACCCGGGGCGCCGAGCGCGTCCTGTTCCACGCGCCGCACGCCTTCGACATCGCCGACTACGAGCTGTGGGTGGCGCTGCTGTCGGGCTGGCAGGTCGTCGTCGCCCCCGAGGGCGAGCAGACGGTCGTCGGTCTCGGCGCCCTGATCCGCGAGACGGGCATCACCGCCGTGCACCTGACGGCCGGTCTGTTCCGCGTGGTCGCCGAGGAGGACCCCGGCCTGCTGGCCGGCGTCCGCGAGGTGCTGACCGGCGGCGACGTCGTCAGCCCCGCCGCGGTCCGCGCCGTGCTGGCCGCCTGCCCCGACACCGTGGTCCGCCACCTGTACGGGCCCACCGAGGCGACCCTGTGCGCGACCGCCCACCTGATCACCGGCGCCGCGGACGCCGACGGCCCGGTGCCGATCGGCCGCCCCCTGGACGGCACCCGTGCGTACGTGCTCGACGAGCGGATGCGGCTGGTGCCGCCGGGCGCCCCGGGCGAGCTGTACCTCGCCGGTGCCGGAGTGGCGCGCGGCTACCACCGACGGCCCGCGGCCACCGCGGAACGGTTCGTCGCCGACCCGTTCGGCGCGCCCGGGACGCGCATGTACCGCACCGGCGACCTCGCCCGGTGGCGGGCCGACGGGCTGCTGGAGTTCCTCGGCCGGGCCGACGAGCAGGTGAAGGTCCGCGGCTTCCGCGTGGAGCCCGGCGAGGTCGAGGCCGCGCTGGCCGCCTGCCCGGGCGTCCGCCAGGCCGTGGTCGCCGTACGGGCCGCCTCCGACGGCGAGAAGCGGCTGGCCGGGTACGTGGTCGGAGAGGTCTCCGGGCCCTCGGTGCGGCGCCGGCTGGAGCGGCTGCTGCCGGACTACATGCTGCCCTCGTACGTCCTGGTCCTGGACGCGCTGCCGCTGACCCCCAACGGCAAGGTGGACTACCGGGCCCTGCCCGGGCCCGCGCTGCCCGCCTCCGGCGGACGCGCCCCCCGCACCCCCCGGGAGGAGATCCTGGCGGGGCTCTTCGCCGAGTTGCTCGACGTCGACGCGGTCGCCGCCGACGCGGGCTTCTTCGACCTGGGCGGCCACTCGCTGCTGGCGACCCGGCTGGTCAGCCGGATCCGCACGGCCCTCGGGGTGGAACTGTCGCTGCGCGACGTCTTCCGCGCGCAGACCGTGGCCGCCCTCGCGGAGCTGGCGGACGGCGCCGACCGGGCGCGGCCGCCGCTGCGCCGTGCGGAGCCCGGGCAGGGCGCGCCGCTGTCCTCGGCGCAGCACCGGCTGTGGTTCGCGCACCAGGCGGAGGGCCCGTCCGGCCACCACAACGTGCCCTTCGCCTACCGGCTGCGGGGTCCGCTGGACGCGTCGGCGCTGCGTGCGGCGCTCGGCGACGTGGTGGCCCGGCACGAGGTGCTGCGGACCGTCTTCGACGAGCGCGGGGGCGAGCCGGTGATCCGGCTGCTGGAGGGCGCGGCGGCCGAGGTGCCGCTGGAGGTCCTCGCCGTCGAGGAGGCCGGCGCCGTCGCGGACGCGGTACGGGAGGTGACGGGGCACCGCTTCGACATCTCGGCCGAACTCCCCCTGCGGGCACGGCTGCTGGAGCGGGGACGGGAGGAGTGGGTGCTGGTGCTCGTGGTCCACCACATCGCCACCGACGGCTGGTCGTGGGGGCCGCTCCTGGCCGACCTGGCCACCGCCTACGCCGCCCGGAGCGCGGGCGCGGCGCCCGCCTTCGAGCCGCTGCCCGTGCAGTACCGGGACCACACCGTCTGGCAGCGCTCCGTGCTCGGCGCGGAGGGCGACCCGGACGCGCTGATCAGCCGCCAGCTCGACTTCTGGGCCAAGGAACTGTCCGGCGCCCCGGCCGAACTGGCCCTGCCCACCGACCGGCCCCGGCCCGCGGTGGCGAGCTTCGCGGGCGGCTCCGTCCCCGTCGAGCTGGACGCCGAGCTGCACGGACGGCTCCTCGAACTGGCCCGGCAGCACGGCTGCACCCTCTTCATGGTCCTCCAGGCCGGCCTGTCGGTGCTCCTCTCCCGCCTCGGCGCGGGCACCGACATCCCGATCGGCACCGTCGTCGCGGGCCGCACGGACGAGGCGCTGGACGACCTCGTCGGCTTCTTCGTCAACACCCTGGTCCTGCGCACCGACGTCTCCGGCGACCCGGCCTTCACGGACCTCCTCGCCCGGGTGCGGGAGACCGACCTCGCCGCCTACGCCCACCAGGACGTGCCCTTCGAGCGGGTCGTGCTGAGGGTGAACCCGGAACGGTCCCTCGCCCGGCACCCGCTCTTCCAGGTGCTGCTCCAGGTGCAGAACGAGCCGCCCGCCCTGCCCCGCCTGACGGGCCTCACGGCGGAGCCGCACCCCGTCGAGTGGGCGGTGTCCAAGTTCGACCTCGGCGTGGACCTCGGGGAGCGGCGCGCCGCCGACGGCGCTCCGCTGGGCCTCACCGGGGAACTCACCTACGTCACCGAGCTGTTCGACCGTACGAGTGCCGAGCGGTTGGCGGCGGACCTGGCCCTGGTGCTGCGCGGTCTCGCGGCCGCCCCGGACCGGCCGGTCGGCTCGGTCGACGGCCCGGCCCCGCGCACGGCCGCGGCCGCCCCCGCCGCGCCGGAGCCGGCCGCGGACCCGGGCGGCAGCACCGAGGACCGCGTCCGCGCCCTGTACGCCGAGGTCCTCGACCGGGACGAGGTCGGCCCGGACGACAACTTCTTCGCCCTGGGGGGCCACTCCCTGCTGGTCACCCGGCTGATCAGCCTGATCCGGACCGAACTCGGCCGGGAGCTGAAGATCCGCCAGCTCTTCCAGCACCCGACCCCGGCCCGCACCGCCGCCCTGCTCGCCGACGCGCCGAAGGCCCGTCCCGCGCTCCGCCGCGCCGCCGATGCCTGAGCCGTCCCCCGTCCCGCGCTCCGCCGCGCCGCCGACGCCCGAGCCGTCCACCGCCCCGCGCACCACCCCGCACGCCCCTGGAGGTCCTGTGTTTCCCGTTTCGTCCGCCCAGCGGCGGCTGTGGTTCCTCAACCAGCTCGGCGAGACCGGCGCCGCGTACAACTGCCCGCTCACCACCCGGCTGCGCGGTCCGCTGGACCCGCGGGCACTGGCCGCGGCCCTCGGCGACCTGACCGGGCGGCACGAGGTGCTGAGGACGGTCTTCCCCGAGGTGGACGGCGAGCCCGTGCAGCAGGTCACCGACCGGGCGCCGGAGCTGCCCGTCGTCCGCCTCGGCGAGGCGGAGCTCGCCGAGGCGCTGGCCGCCGAGGCCGGGCACGTCTTCGACCTCGCCGCCGAACTCCCGGTGCGCGCCCGCCTCTTCGCCCTGGGCGACGAGGAGTGGGTGCTGGCGCTGGTGATCCACCACATCGCCACCGACGGCTGGTCGTGGGGGCCGCTCCTGACCGACCTGGCCACCGCCTACGCCGCCCGGAGCGCGGGCGCGGCGCCCGCCTTCGAGCCGCTGCCCGTGCAGTACCGGGACTACGCGCTGTGGCAGCGCGAGCTGCTGGGCGCGGAGGACGACCCGGAGAGCACGCTCGCCGAACAGTCGGCCTTCTGGAAGCGGGAACTGGCCGGTTCCCCGGCCGAACTGGCCCTGCCCACCGACCGGCCCCGGCCCGCGGTGGCGAGCTTCGCGGGCGGCTCCGTCCCCGTCGAGCTGGACGCCGAGCTGCACGGACGGCTCCTCGAACTGGCCCGCGAGCACGGCTGCACCCTCTTCATGGTCCTCCAGGCCGGCCTGTCGGTGCTCCTCTCCCGCCTCGGCGCGGGCACCGACATCCCGATCGGCACCGTCGTCGCGGGCCGTGACGACGAAGCCCTCGACGAACTGGTCGGCTTCTTCGTCAACACGCTCGTCCTGCGCACCGACGTCTCGGGCGACCCGGCCTTCACCGAGCTCCTGGAGCGGGTGCGGGAGACCGACCTGGCCGCCTTCGACCACCAGGACGTGCCCTTCGAACAGGTCGTGGAGGCGGTCAACCCCGAGCGGTCCCTCGCCCGCCACCCCCTCTTCCAGGTGATGATGACCCTGGACGGCGGCGAGGGCCCCGCCCTCGTCCTGCCCGGCCTGGAGTGCGCGGAGCAGTCCGCCGCCTGGGACGTCGCCAAGTTCGACCTCACCGTCGACTTCCAGGAGCGGCGGGACCCGGGCGGCGCGCCGGCCGGGATCGGCGGCGCCCTGGAGTACGCGACGGACCTGTTCGACCGGGCCACCGCCGAGGACCTCGCGGCCGCCCTCGCCCGGGTGCTGGAGCGCCTGGCCGCCGACCCCGCCGCCCCGGTCGGACAGGCCGACCCGCTCTCCGCCGAGCAGCGCGCGCTGGTCCTGTCCGGCTGGAACGACACGGCCGCGCCGGTGCCCGCGGGGACCCTGCCCGAGCTGTTCGAGGAGCGGGCCGCCCGCACCCCCGGCGCGACCGCCCTGGTCTTCCGGGACACCGCGCTGACCTTCGCCGAACTCGACGCCCGCGCCGACGCGCTGGCGCACCGGCTCGCCGGGCACGGGGTCGGCCCGGAGCACCTGGTGGCCCTGGCCCTGCCCCGGTCCGCCGACTCCGTCGTGGCGCTGCTCGCGGTGCTCAAGGCGGGCGCCGCCTTCGTCCCGGTCGACACGGACTACCCGACCGAGCGGATCGCGCGGCTCCTCGGCACCACGACCACCGTCGTCACCGACGCCGCGACCGCCCCGGAGCTCCCGGACACCGGTGCCGTCCGCGTCCTCGTCGACGCGCCGGGCCCGGTCCCGGCGGGCGCCGCCGGGCCCGTCCCGGGCCGCCGGATCCTGCCCGGCAGCGCCGCGTACGTCATCCACACCTCGGGGTCGACCGGCGAGCCCAAGGGCGTCGTCATCGACCACGCGGGGCTGCGCAACCTGTACGCCTTCCACCGGGCCGGGGTCATCGCCCGCGCGGAGGAGCTGCACGGCGGACGCCGGATGCGCATGGCGCTGACGGCCGCGCTGTCCTTCGACACGTCGTGGGAGGGGCTGCTGTGGATGGTGGCCGGCCACGAGCTCCACCTCGTCGACGACGACACCCGCCGCGACGCGGCCGCCCTGGTCCGGCACATCGCCCGCGCCGGCGTCGACGCCCTCGACGTCACCCCGACCTACGCCGAACAGCTCGTCGAGGAGGGCCTGCTGGACGACCCCGCGCACCGCCCCAAGGTGCTGCTGCTCGGCGGCGAGGCGGCGGGCGCGGCCCTGTGGACACGGGTCCGGGCCGCCGAGGGGATGCTCTGCCACAACCTGTACGGGCCCACCGAGTGCAGCGTCGACACCCTGTGGTGGGACGCCGCCCTCAGCGAGGAGCCGCTCGTGGGCCGCCCGCTCGCCAACACCCGGGCGTACGTGCTGGACGCCGGGCTGCGGCCCGTCGCCCCGGGCGTCCCGGGCGAGCTGTACCTGGCCGGACCGAGCCTGGCCCGCGGCTACCTGAACCGGCCCTCGCTCACCGCGGGCCGCTTCGTGGCCTGTCCGTTCGAGGACGGCGCCCGCATGTACCGCACCGGCGACCTCGTCCGCTGGGACCGCGAGGGCCGCGTCGAGTACCTCGGCCGCGCCGACGACCAGGTCAAGATCCGCGGCTTCCGCATCGAGCCCGGTGAGGTCGAGGCCTGCCTGCGGGCCTGCCCGGAGGTGGCGCAGGCCGCGGTGCTCGCCCGGGACGGCGGGCCCGCCGGGAAGCGCCTCGTGGCGTACGTGGTGGCGGCCGCGGGCCGCGACGCCGATCCGGGCGCGCTGCGCGGGCGGCTCGCCGCGCGCCTCCCGGACCACATGGTGCCCTCGGCCTTCGTGGTCCTGGACGCCTTCCCGATGAACCGCAACGGCAAGCTGGACCGGGCGGCGCTGCCCGCGCCGGACTTCGGCGCGCTGCGCTCCTCGCGCGCCCCGCGAGGGCCCCGCGAGGAACTCCTGGCGGAGCTGTTCGCGCAGGTGCTGGGGCTGCCGTCGGTGGGCGCCGAGGACAGCTTCTTCGACCTGGGCGGGCACTCGCTGCTCGCGACCCGGCTGCTCTCGCGGATCCGGGCCGTCCTCGGCGGCGACCTGGGCATCCGCCGGCTGTTCCAGCACCCGACGGTGGCCGGCCTGGCCGCCTGCCTGGCGCAGGACCCCCCGGCCGGGGCGGCCCCCCGTCCGGCCCTGACCGCGGTGGCGGAGCGGCCCGAGGCTCCGCCGCTGTCGGCCGCCCAGCGCCGGCTGTGGTTCCTGAGCCGGGCGGGCCAGTCCGCGGGCTACCACTGCCCGTTCGCGCTGCGGCTGCGCGGCCCGCTGGACACCGCGGCGCTGACCGCGGCCCTGGGGGACGTCACCGACCGGCACGAGGCCCTGCGCACGGTGTTCCCGGAGGCGGCGGGCGAGCCGTACCAGCGGGTGCTGCCCACCGGGGGCGGCGTGCCCCTGGACCTGGTGGAGTGCGGTCCGGAGGGGACCGCCGGGGCCCTCGACGCCCTGCTGGCCCGCCCGTTCGACCTGGCCGCGCGGCCCCCCGTACGGGCGGCGCTGCTCGCGGTCGGGCCGCAGGAGTGGGTGCTGGCCCTGGTGGTGCACCACATCGCGCTCGACGGGTGGTCCTGGGGGCCGCTGTTCCGGGACCTGTCCGAGGCCTACGCCGCCCGGTGCGCGGGCGCCGCGCCCGGTTTCGCACCGCTGCCGGTGCAGTACGCCGACTACACGCTGTGGCAGCGGGAGCTGCTCGGCGCGGAGGACGACCCCGCGAGCCCGCTCTCCCGTCAACTCGCCTTCTGGACCGGCGCGCTGGCCGGTGCGCCCGCCGAGCTGGCCCTGCCCCACGACCGGCCGCGCCCGGCGGTGGCGGACTTCGCGGGCGGCTCCGTCCCCGTCGAGCTGGACGCCGAGCTGCACGGCCGGCTCCTCGAACTGGCCCGACAGCACGGCTGCACCCTCTTCATGGTGGTGCAGGCGGCGCTGGCCGTGACCCTGTCCCGGCTCGGCGCGGGCACCGACGTACCGATCGGGACGCCGGTCGCGGGCCGCGACGACGAGGCCCTGGACGACCTCGTCGGCTTCTTCGTCAACACCCTCGTCCTGCGCACCGACGTCTCGGGCGACCCGACCTTCGCCGAGCTCCTGGGCCGGGTCCGGGAGACCGACCTCGCCGCCTTCGAGCACCAGGACGTGCCCTTCGAGCGGGTCGTGGAGG
This sequence comes from Streptomyces sp. NPDC107498, assembly GCF_055582805.1. NCBI lineage: Bacteria > Bacillati > Actinomycetota > Actinomycetes > Kitasatosporales > Streptomycetaceae > Streptomyces > Streptomyces sp. NPDC107498. The sequence continues at coordinate 666,770 of NZ_JBVJPE010000001.1, forward strand.
CGGTCAACCCCGAGCGGTCCCTCGCCCGCCACCCCCTCTTCCAGGTGCTGCTCCAGGTGCAGGACGGCGAGGACGGGACGCTCGCGCTGGCCGGCCTCGACGTCAGCCCCGAGCCGTTCCGCTTCGACGTCGCCCAGTTCGACCTGACGCTGGACGTCCAGGAGCGCCGGGACGCCCGGGGTCGCCCCGCCGGGATCTCCGGCTTCCTGGAGTACGCGGCCGAGCTGTTCGACCACGCCACCGCCGAGGACCTCGCCGCGGCCCTGGTGCGGATGGTCCGGCTGCTCGCGGCGGCGCCGGAGCTGCCGGTCGGCGCCGCCGACCCGCTGGCCCCCGAGACCCGCCGACGGGTGCTGACCGAGTGGAACGACACCGCGCTGCCGGTGCCGGACGCCACCGTGCCGGAGCTGTTCGCGGAGCGTGCCGCCCGCACCCCGGACGCGACCGCACTCGTGCACGGCGCCGAGCGGATCGGCTTCGCCGCCCTCGACTCCCGGTCCGACCGGCTCGCCCGGCGTCTCGTCCGGGACGGGGCGGGTCCGGAGCGGGTGGTGGCCGTCGCCCTGCCGCGCTCCCCGGCGGCGGTGGTCGCGATCCTGGCCGTCCTCAAGGCCGGTGCGGCGTTCGTCCTGGTGGACACGGAATACCCCGCCGAGCGGATCGCGCACATGCTGGCCGACTCCGCCCCGGCGCTGCTGGTCACGGACTCCGCGACCGCCCCGCTGCTGCCGCTCGCGGAGCCGGCGGGGGTCCCGCTCGTCCTCGTGGACGAGGCGGACGAGGCGGACGAGGCCGACACGGCCGCCGCCTCCGCGCCCGGTGCCGGGCCGCTGCCGCGACCCCGGCCGGGCGACGCCGCGTACGTCGTGTACACCTCGGGGTCCACGGGCCGGCCCAAGGGCGTCGTCGTCGACCACGCCGCGCTGCGCAACCTGTACGCCTTCCACCGCGCCCACACCATGGCCGAGGCGGAACGGAGCGCGGCGGGACGGCGGTTGCGGGTGGCACTGACGGCCTCGCTGTCCTTCGACGCCTCCTGGGACGCCCTGCTGTGGATGGTGGCCGGGCACGAGCTCCACCTGATCGGCGACGCCGTGCGCCGCGACTCCGCCGCCTTCGCCCGGCACGTCGCCGACGCCGCCCTCGACGTCGTCGACACCACCCCGACGCACGCCGAGCAGCTGATCGAGGAGGGCCTGCTCGACGCCCCTCCGCGGCTGCTGCTGATCGGCGGGGAGGCCGCGGGCGAGGGGCTGTGGAGCCGGCTGCGCGCCACGGAGGGGATGCGCGCCCACAACCTGTACGGCCCCACCGAGTGCACGGTCGACGCCCTGTGGTGGGACACCGCGCGCAGCGAGCGCCCGCTCATCGGCGGCCCCGTCGCCAACACCCGCGCCTACGTGCTCGACGCGGCGCTGCGCCCGGTGGCGCCGGGGGTGCCCGGCGAGCTGTACCTGGCGGGCGCCGGGCTGGCGCGGGGCTACCTGCGGCGCCCGGGGACGACGGCGGAGCGGTTCGTGGCCTGCCCGTTCGAGGACGGCGCCCGCATGTACCGCACCGGCGACCTCGTCCGCCGGGACCGCGAGGGCCGCGTCGAGTACCTCGGCCGCGCCGACGACCAGGTCAAGATCCGCGGCTTCCGCGTCGAGCCCGGCGAGGTCGAGGCCGCGCTCGCGGCGGCGCCCGGGGTGGACCGGGCCGCGGTGACCGTGCGGGAGGACGGTCCCGGTGGTGCGAAGCGGCTGGTCGGGTACGTGGTCCCGGTCCCCGGCGGCGACGGCGGCACGGGCTCCGCGGTGGACGTGGCGGACCTGCGCGCCCATCTGGCGGGGACGCTCCCGGCCCACATGGTGCCGTCGGCCTTCGTCGTGCTCGACGCCTTCCCGCGGACCCCGAACGACAAGCTCGACCGGGCCGCGCTGCCCGCGCCGGAACCCGGCGCGGCCGGGGAAGGCCGTGTGCGCCGGGCGCCGCGCGGCCGGCGGGAGGAGGTCCTGGCGGGCCTGTTCGCCGAGGTGCTGGGGCTGCCCGCGGACGCCGTGGGCGCCGACGACGGCTTCTTCGACCTGGGCGGCCACTCGCTGCTGGCGGCCCGGCTGATGGCCCGGGTGCGCCAGGCACTGGGCGAGGAGCTCGGGGTGCAGGACCTGTTCGCCGCACCCACGGTCGCGGGGCTCGCCGCCCGCTCCGGCGGCGCGGTCCCCCGCGGGGACGCGGACCCCCGCGGGGACGCGGACCCGCTGGCGCCGCTGGTCACGCTGCGCGCGGGAGCGCCCGGCGCGCCCGCCCTGTTCTGCGTCCACCCGGGCGCGGGCACCGGCTGGGTGTACCGGGGGCTGCTGGAGCACCTGGACCCGCGGCGGCCCGTGCACGCGCTGCAGTCGCGGGCGCTGAGCGAGCCGGGGGCACGGCCCGGGAGCGTCGCGGAGATGGCCGCGGAGTACGCGGCGCGGATCCGCGCGGTGCAGCCGCACGGCCCGTACCACCTGCTGGGCTGGTCCTTCGGGGCGGTGGTCGCGCACGCGGTGGCCGTGACGCTCCAACGGGACGGCGAGGAGGTGGCCGGGCTCACCCTGCTGGACGGGTACCCGGTGGCACCCGGCGGGACGGCGGCCCCGGCCGCGGACCCGCTGCGGGACCTGCTGGAATCGCTCGGCTATCCGTCGCGGGAGGCGTGCGGCGCGGCCGGAGGGGGGGCGCTGCCCCTCGCCGGGCTGGTGGCGGCGGCCGCCGCCGAGGAGGGCCCGCTGTCGGTCTTCGACGGGGAGACGGTCGCCGCCCTGGGCGGGGCCTACGTCCACCACGACCGGCTGGCCGCCGCCCACCGTCCGGGGGTGTTCCGGGGCGGGGTGACGCTGGCCGTCGCCGCCCACGAGCCGGACGCGCCCGGGCCGCGGGCGTGGGAGCCGTACGTCACCGGTCCGGTCGCCCACCACGAAGTGCCCTGCGCGCACGGCGAGATGATGGCGCCCAAGCCCGCCGCCGAGATCGCCGCGCTGCTGGGCGAGGGCACGGTGGACCGGTGAGCGCCGGTCGCGGCGCGCCGCGCCGCCGGGACTTCCGGCTGCTGTGGGCGGGGGAGTCCGTGAGCCAGTTCGGGAGCGCGGCCACCCGGGTGCTGCTGCCGCTGATCGCGGTGGACACGCTGGACGCGGGGCCCTTCGCCATGGGGGTGCTGGGCGCCGCGGCCTGGGTGCCGTGGCTGCTGTTCGGGCTGCCCGTGGGGGCGTGGACCGACCGGATGCGCCGCCGGCCGGTGATGATCGTGTGCAACGCGGTGTCGGCGCTGCTGATGCTGTCGCTGACCGCGGCGGTCTGGCTGGAGGTCCTGACGACCGGTCAACTGATGCTGGTGGCGGTCCTGGCGGGCACCGCCGACGTGTTCTTCCGGGCCGCCTACAGCGCGTACCTGCCGACCCTGCTGCCGCACGAGGAGCTCGCCGCCGGCAACGCCCGTCTCCAGACCAGCGAATCGGTCGCGGAGGTCGTCGCACCGGGGGCGGGCGGGGCGCTGGCCCAGGCCGGGAGCGCGGCGGCCGGTTTCCTCGTCGACGGGCTGAGCTTCCTGGTCTCGGCGGCGCTGCTGCTGCGGATCCGGACCCCGGAGGGCCCGCCGGGCGGTGAGGAACGGGTGGCCGGGAAGCGGTCGTTGGTCGAGGAGGTCCGCGCGGGCGTGGCCTTCCTCGCCCGGGACCCGTTCCTGCGGACGATCCTGCTGTGCGACGCGGCGATGAACCTGTTCCTGGCCGGGGCGCAGTCCCTGTCGATCCTGTTCCTGAGCCGGACGGTGGGCGTGCCGGGCGCGCTGATCGGCATCCTGATCGCGCTGGCCGGGCTGGGCGGGGTCCTGGGCGCGGTGGTCTCGCCGCACCTGGCCCGCCGGTTCGGGACGGCCCGGGCGGTCCTGCTGTGCGCGTTCTGCGGGGGCCCGTTCGGGCTGCTGATCCCGCTCACCACGGACGGGGCGGGGCTGCTGGCCTTCCTGGTCGGGGAGTTCTGCCTGATGACCGGGGTGGTCGCCGGGAACGTCGTCATCGTGAGCTTCCGGCAGGCGTACTGCCCGCCGGACATGCTGGGCCGGGTCGGCTCCACCATCCGCTTCGTGATGTACGGGACGATCCCCGTCGGCAGCCTCCTCGGCGGCGCCCTCGGCGCCCTCCTCGGCGAACGCGACGCCCTGTGGCTCCTCTACGGCGGCAACGCGCTGTGCGCCCTGCTCCTCCTGACGGGCCCGCTCCGCACCGGGAAGGACCTCCCGGCGGTCCCGGAGCCGGCCGGGCAGGGGGGCGGGGCCGCCTCGTGAGCGGCCCCGTCAGGGACGCCGGTGGACGACCGCCGCGGCGTAGCCGTCCGGGGCGACGACGTCGGTGAGGGACCAGCCCGGCGGCGGCGGGGGCGGGGTGGTGGCGGTGCCCAGGTAGTCCGTGGCCGTGCCGCGAGAGAGGCCGGTGCCGAGGGCCTTGAGGTAGGCCTCCTTGCGGGCCCAGGCGCGGCCGAACGCGCGGGGGCGTTCGGCGGGCCGGAGGGCGTCGAGTTCCGCGGTCTCGCGGGGGTGCAGCAGGGGGCCCAGCTTGGCCGTGACCTCCGCGTCGGGGACCTTCTCGACGTCCACGCCGACCGGGCTGCCGGCGAAGGCGAGGAGCACCAGGCCACGGGTGTGGGAGAGGGAGAAGTGGATCTCGCCGCCCCGTACGACCGGCCGGCCGTGGGGTTCCCCGCAGCCCTCGTTGGGGCAGGGCAGACGAACGATGCGGACGCCGTCCGGGGACGTGCCCAGGTACAGGCCGAGGAGCACGCGCAGACCGACGTGTGCGGCCACGTAGGCGTCCCGGTCGGCCTGGTGGTGGAACGCCGCCGCCCGCTTGCGCTCCTCGTCGTCGAGCGTGTCCGCGGCCAGCCGTGCCGCCCAGGCGGCACGACGGCTGACGTCGACCGACCACACGACGGGGGCGTCCGACGCTCCGGGGCGGGCGAGCGGCACCAGCCGCTCGGGGTCGAGTGCGAGGGGGACGCTCGGGGACGGCGCAACGATCATGGATCCACGGTAACCGCGGAGGGAGCGGCGAGGACCGCCCCGTGAGCAAGGCCACGAAAGGCCGTACGGGCCTCCCCCGCTCCCGTACCGCCCGACGGGGAGTCGGGACGGTACGGGGGAGCGCCGGTCAGGCCTCCGGAGCGCCGCCGAAGCGCTCGCGGTAGGACTCCAGGTCCTCCTCCGTGATCTTCGCGAAGAGCACCGGCGGCACCGTGAACGCGGTGCCGGCCGGGACGGCGTCCAGGGACTTGGCCTGGTCGGCGGTCACCCAGGTCGCGGTGTCGTCCTCCAGGGCGAAGGCCCCGCGCATGGCGGCGGCCGACGTCGGGACGAACGGCTCGGAGACGACCGCGTACAGGTGGATCAGGTTCATCGCGGTACGGAGCGTCAGCGCGGCGCCGTCGGCGTCGGTCCTGATCTCCAGCCAGGGGGCCTTCTCCTCCAGGTAGGAGTTGCCCGCGGACCACAGCGCGCGCAGGGCGGCGGCGGCCTTGCGGAACTGGAGGGCCTCCATCTGCTCCTCGTACTCGCCGAGCAGGCGCGCGATCTCCTCGCCCAGCTTCGCCTCGGCCTCGCCGGCGGCGTGCCCGGCCGGGACCTCGTCGCCGAACCGCTTGCGGGAGAACGACAGCACGCGGTTGACGAAGTTGCCGAGGGTGTCCGCCAGGTCCTTGTTCACCGTGGCGGTGAAGTGCTCCCACGTGAAGGAGGAGTCGTCCGACTCGGGGGCGTTGGCGATGAGGAAGTAGCGCCAGTGGTCGCCGGGCAGGATCTCCAGGGCCGCGTCGGTGAAGACGCCGCGCTTCTGGGAGGTGGAGAACTTGCCGCCGTAGAACGTCAGCCAGTTGAATCCCTTGACGACGTCGACCTTCTTCCAGGGCTCGCGCACGCCGAGCTCGGTGGCCGGGAACATCACCGTGTGGAAGGGGACGTTGTCCTTCGCCATGAACTGCGTGTACCGGACGGTGTCGTCGGCCTCGTACCACCAGGACTTCCAGTCACGGGTCTCGCCGTCGGAGGCGGCGTCCGCCCACTCCTTCGTCGCGGCGATGTACGCGATCGGGGCGTCGAACCAGACGTAGAAGACCTTGCCCTCGGCCGCGAGCTCCGGCCAGGTGTCGGCCGGCACCGGGACGCCCCAGTCGAGGTCGCGGGTGATGGCGCGGTCGTTCAGTCCCTCGGCCAGCCACTTGCGGGCGATGGACGTGGACAGGTGCGGCCACTGGTCGCCGACGCCGGCGATCCACTCCTCGACCTCGTGCTGGAGCTTCGACTGCAGCAGGAAGAGGTGCCTGGTCTCGCGGACCTCCAGGTCCGTGGAACCGCTGATCGCCGAGCGCGGGTCGATCAGGTCGGTCGGGTCGAGCACGCGGGTGCAGTTCTCGCACTGGTCGCCGCGGGCCTTGTCGTAGCCGCAGTGCGGGCAGGTGCCCTCGACGTACCGGTCCGGCAGGAAGCGGCCGTCGACCGGCGAGTACACCTGGCGGATCGCCCGCTCCTCGATGAAGCCGTTCTCGTGCAGCCTCCGCGCGAAGTGCTGGGTGATCTCGACGTTCTGCCGCGAGGAGCTGCGCCCGAAGTGGTCGAAGGCCAGCCCGAACCCGTCGTACACGGCCTTCTGCGCGTCGTGGGCCCGCGCGCAGAACTCGGCGACCGTCAGCCCGGCCTCCTTGGCGGCCAGCTCGGCCGGCGTGCCGTGCTCGTCGGTGGCGCAGACGTAGAGGACGTCGTGACCGCGCTGGCGGAGGTACCGGGAGTACACGTCCGCCGGAAGCATCGACCCGACCATGTTGCCCAGGTGCTTGATCCCGTTGATGTAGGGAAGCGCGCTGGTCACCAGGTGTCGAGCCATCCTCGGATGCTCCATTTCGTACGTACGGCGCCGGTGGCGCTGCCACGGCGGGTCCGGGTCGGGAGGCCGCAGCCGACGCGATCGTTCCGATCGCACGTCGACGTCACTCGTGGTGACGGAACGGGACTGCGAGCCACCGTCATCGTATCGAAGCGCGGGCGGGCCGACCCGTGGGTTTTCCCGCCCCTCCGCGCGGACGTCAGGGATCCGCCGGTGGGCGAAGCCGCTCTGCGGGGCGTCGACGCGGTGTGCCACCGGGCCGCCCCGGCCGGTGCGGTGGCGCATCCCGTCGGCCCGGTCACCGGCGGCACGGGGGTGGCCGCCGCGCACGGGGCGGCGGGGGCCCGGTCTGCGCGACGGGGTGGACGCGGCGGCGGAGCGGAGGGCGGACCTCCGACGGCGATCGCCGCGCGCGTGACGGGGAAACGGGGAAGCGGGCGACCGGGGCGCGGAGGACCCCGCGCGCCTGTCGGCCGGCCCCGTCCCTCCGATGGGCTAGGGGGCGTCGCGCCGATCGGGCCGGACCGGGGAACGGCGTCCGACGCCGGGCCGGGGGCGGGGTCCCGGGGCCGGGCGCCGGGCCGGGGGCAGGTGGGCGCGGGCTCCTCACCGGATCGAGTCGCGACCTCCCGCATATCGGGTCAAGCTCGTCCATGCGTGCCCTTTCGGTCGGAACCGCTCGGTGGCGGACCGTCGGGAGGACGCCGGACCGAGGAGGCGGAAGTGGGCGAGCTCATCGTCATCGGATACGACGACGCCGACGTGGCGGACAGGGCGTTCGACACGGTACGGGAGCTCCAACGGGACTACGTCGTGCACCTCGACGGCCTCGCGGTCGTCGAGGTCGACGAGGACGGACGGACCCACGTCGACTCCGACAGCCGCGTCGTGGGCTCCACCGCGGCCACGGGAGCCCTCTGGGGCGCGATCTTCGGCCTGCTGTTCCTCGTCCCCGGCCTCGGTCTCCTGACGGGTGCCGCGCTCGGCGGCCTCGTGGGCAGGCTCAGCAGGTCGGGTCTCGACGACCGGTTCCGTCAGCAGGTGGCCCATCTGCTGAAACCCGGATCCGCCGCGGTCGTGATCATGGCCTCCAAGGTCACCGACGACAAGTTCACCGCGGCGATGCAACGGCACGGCGGCACCGTCCTCAAGACCTCGCTCAGCGACGAGGACGAGAGGGAACTCGCCGAACAGCTCACCGGATCGCGGTAGCGCGGCCCGGCCCCGCCGCGCCACGCACCGCCTTCCCGGGCGCCCCGCGTCCGCCCCGCCCCCGCCCCGTTCGCCCCCACCACCAGGATGGCCTCCGATGGATCCCCTGCTCACCTCGGACCGGCTCGCCGAACTGCGCCGGCCCCGGCCCTCTCCCGCCCTCTCCCTGCTGATGCCGACCCACCGGCGCGAGCCCGGGAACGCGCGGCACCCCGTGCGTCTGCGCAACCTCGTGGCCCGGGCGGAGAAGGCCCTGGAGAAGGGCGCCGAGATCCGCTTCGTGCCCGACGACGCGCTGGCCGGTCAAGGACACATCGCCGGAGTGCTGCGGTACTGACCGGTCTCCGAGGGGTCCGGTCCGAGACGACCCGCCCCGACACGACTGCCCCTGACACCTCCTACCGGGAAGACGCGATCGTGAACACCTCACCCGAGCGGCTCGGCCGTCCGGCCCGTTCCCGCGCCGTGAGCGCAGCCGCCGCCGTCGTCCTCGTCGCCTTCGGCGCGGCGGGCGTCGTCGCCTGCGGCTCCGACGACGACGGGAGCGGACCGGGCTTCAGCCCACGTCCGACCCCACCCGTCACCGACTCCTTCAGCGGAACGCCGCCCTCGGCGCTCGCCTCCTCGGCCTCCGAGGCCGCCGAATCCGCCCGGGCGGCCGCCTCGTCGGTCGCCGCGTCCGCGTCCGCCGAGGAGGCGTCGCGCGAGGCGTCGATCGGGGCCGGGATCGAACGCTCGCGCCGCCAGGCGCAGGACGCCCTGAAGGGCGTGCAGGGGCGCGGCAACGCCCTGGGCGAGGTGGCGCTGACCGGCAAACCCCGAGCGGACACCGGCGGCGTCGCGACCGCCGTCGTCACCATCACCAACAAGACGGAGGGCACCGCCTCGTACGCCGTCCAGGTCGACTTCGTCGACGCGGCGGGCAAGGTCGTCGAGACCCAGTTCGTCGGCGAGGAGGACCTCGCTCCCGGCGGGCGCAGACAACCCCTGGTCATCAGCCGTCAGCCGCCCGAGCCCGTCCTCACGGCGAGGCTGACCAAGGCCCAGCGGTACTGACGCCCCCTCACAAGGAGATCCGCATGTCCGAACTCATCGTCCTCGGCTACGAGGACCGCGCCGTCGCCGACAAGGCGTTCGCCGAAGTGCAGCGGTTGAACAAGGACCACGTGGTCGAGCTGTCCGGACTCGCCGTCGTATCGGTCGACCAGGACGGCAAGACCCATGTGGACACACCGGCCAGGACCGAGGGCATCGCCCTGTCGGCGACCGCCGGCGCCCTGTGGGGCCTGGTCCTCGGCATCATCGTCCTCACCCCCGGGATCGGCGTCGTGGGCGCGGCCGTCGGAGGCCTCATCGGCAAGCTCCAGCAGATGGGGGTCGACAGCGGGTTCCGCGAGAAGGTCCAGGAGCTGCTCCGGCCCGGCTCGGCCGCCGTCGTGATCATGGCCACGAGGATCACGGAGGACCGGTTCGCCGCCGCGATGGGACCCTTCGGCGGAGAGGTGCTCAAGACCTCGCTCTCCGAGCAGGGCGAGCGGGAGCTCGCGGAGCAGCTGGCCGGCCCCGGGGCCGCCGCCTGACCTGACGGAGCGGCCGGGCCGCGGACGCGCGGGCGGACCCGCCCGACCGCCCCCGCGAGGGGGGTGTCGTCGGCGGGTCCACGCAACGCGCGATCGCCGCGGCCGGGCCCTGCTCCGGGAACAGCCGTTCCAGGATGCGGGCGGGCGCCCGGTCGGCGGCCGCACCGGCCCCGGCGGAAGGGGCGGCGGGGCCCGCGACGGCGCCGTCGAAGCAGAGCGGCACCGGTTCGAGGCCCGGACGCGCACCCGGTGGGGGTCGACCTCCTCGTGCGGGCGGGCCCCGGCCGAGCCGGGATGCGCCAGGTCGAGCACGCCGACCGGACCGGACAGGTCGCGTGCACGGGAGGAGCCGGTGGGCGACCCTTCGGGCATGGCGTGATCCGGCGGGCCCGGCGAGACCCGTCAGAGACTGTCCAGGGCGGAGACGAGGCTGGCCACCGTGACGGTGTTGAAGACGAACGCGATGCACGAGTTGGCCGTCACGGTCCGGCGCATCTCCCGGGACGCCACGGCGACGTCGGTCGCGCCGAAGGTCGTCATGACCGAGAAGGCGAAGGAGAGGTAGTCGACCCAGGCGGGATCCTCCTCGCCGGGGAACTCCAGCGCCCCCTGCTCCTCCACGAGGTCGTCGGCCTGGAAGGCGACCGCGAAGGAGACGGCCACGCACACCCAGGCCAGGGCCACCAGGACGAGCGCCACCGACGCCCGGACCGCAGGTTCGAGGGAGGAGCCGAGGTGCCCGGGACGCCACACCACGGCCACCACGGGCGCCGCGGCCGAGATGAGCAGCGACACCCCCGGGCCGGGCGCCGTGCCGTACAGGTACCGCTGGAGCACCGTGCCCCGCGACGCGCGGTCGGCCCAGGCACGGACCCTCTCCGGGGACGCGGTGGAGAAGGCGACCACCGTGAGCAGGAGGTACGGGAGGAGGTAGGCGAACGGCAGCAGGACGCAGACGTCCGCCCCGGCGAGCTCCGCCCTGACGCCGTCGAAACCGAGGAGGAGCACCGCCGCGGCCGCGGCGACGGACGCGCTCACCGCCCCCCGGCGGCGCTCGGAGAGCCACCGGTTCGGCGGCGCGGGGAGGGCGGTTCAGGCACGGGCGGACTCCTCGGAGTGGGGGGCCCGGCGCCCCGTCACGGCGACGCTTCGGCCGGCCGCTCCGCACGGCCGAACGCGAGGTCGAGGATCCGGCGCCACCGCACGGGCGGCACCGGTACGGGAACGCCCGGGCGGTCGCGCGGGACCAGGACCCGCAGTGCGCCGGGCCGCAGCGTGCACACGACCGGGGTGGGCATCCGCAGCGCCTCGCCGTCGACCGCCACGGGGATCTCCTCCGCGCCGGAGGTCACCTCGACGCGGTGTGCGGTCAGGACGGTCAGCCCCGTGGACTGCGAGCCCCGCACGGCCAGGTCGGCGGCCTGCGCCGCGTCCTCCACCCTGATCCCGAGCACTCCCAGCTCGCCGTCGTCGAGGCTGGGCCGCCGACCGGCGCCGCTGACCTCGTCGGGCGAGACGTACGGGTTGTTGCTGACGAGCAGCGCCTGCTGGGACGAGAGCTCCGCGCCGTCGACGCGCGCGTCGAGTCGTCGCACGCCCTCGCCGAGCAGCAGGTCCGGCATGAGGGAGAGCACCGTGCCCGCCTTGTCGTCGCGGTACTCGGGCCGCTGCACGACGTCGGCGTACACCCCGAAGGAGACCGTGTTGACGAAGGCCCGCCCGGCGACGTCGCCCAGGTCGACCCGGAGCTCCTCGCCGTCGGTCAGCGCGTCGAGGCAACGGGACGGGTCGGAGCGGTCGAGACCCAGGTCCATGGCGAAGTGGTTGCGGGTCCCGGCGGAGACCACGAGGAACGGCAGGTCGTGCTCGGCGGCGACCGTCGCGACCAGCGCCTGCGTGCCGTCGCCGCCCGCGACGCCCAGCAGGTCCGCGCCCCCGGCCACGGCCTCGCGGGCCAGCTCGGCGACGTCGACCGGGGCGGACGGGTCGAGCAGGATCACCCGCGCGCCGAGTCCCTCCGCCCGCTCCACCAGGTCGAAGCGGCCGACCTTCCCGCCCCCGGACTTCGGGTTCATGATCAGGACCGGCCGCTTCGGCGGGCGCGCCGGGACCGCCCGCATCGACCGCTCCGGTCGCGATCTGCGCAGCGCCGCCCGCGCGCAGGCCAGGGTCGCGCCCCAGCACAGGCACAGGACCAGCGCCGTCAGCCACAGGCCGTCGTGCACGAAGAGGACCACGACGCCGACGGGCGCGGCGATCGCGAGGAGCGCCCCGAGGAGACGCGCGGCGCCGCGGTGCGACACGAACCACCAGACGCCGGCGGCGCAGAGGACGAGGCCGAGGAAGCCGGCCCCGACCACTTTCAGGCCGCCGTCCCCGATCGCGAGCAGGAGCACGGCCAGCGAGCCGACGGCCGCGAGCAGGGCCAGCCGCGCCAGCAGCCGCGCGGCGGGGTTTCCCGCGGGTCCTGACCCTTCCATGCCGTCCTCTCCCCTGCCGTGCTCGACCGCGGGACCGGGCGACCACGGGGTCGTGCCCGGTCCGGGGCACCAGCCTGCCCGGTCCCGGTCCCGGAGGCATCCGGGTGCGGGCCGTTCGGGCTCCTCGGGGCCGTCCCCGACCGGTCGTCAGGCGCGGCAGCGCAGGAGCTCGAAGGGCGGGTTGGCGAGGCAGTCCGCCCAGAAGTCCGCGCCGAACTCATGGACGCCGGCCTCGGAGATCTCCAGCGGGACCCAGGTCGGCTCGCTGAAACCGGCCGCCCGCAGGGACCCCTCGTACACCTCGCGGCGCGGGCAGGCGCCGACGAACGAGATCGGCGGGTCGAGCAGCGCCGTGATCCGGACGCGCGGCCCGGTCTCGATCTCCTCGCCGGTCGCCTCGCAGAGGAAGCCGTACTTGGCGAGGGACGGCCCGTCGAAGCGGTAGTCGGGCTTCTGCGCGAGCACGAAGAACTCGCCTCCGGGCTTCAGGCTCCGGTGCACACGGCGGCACATCCGCTCCATGGCGGCGACGTCCGGCGCGTAGTTGAGCAGCTGGACCCCCAGCGCGACGTCGAAGCGCCGGTCGAGGTCGCGCAGCTCGGACACGTCGCCCACCTCGTAGCGCACGCCCAGCGGATCGCTCTCCTCGAAGGCCCGCGCGGCGTCGACCATCGCACCGGAGATGTCGACGCCGAGCACCTCGGAGGCGCCCCGCCGCTTGAACTCCCTGCTGTAGAAGCCGGTGCCGGAGGCGAGGTCGAGCACGGACCTGCCCCGTACGTCACCGACCAGGCCCAGGAAGCTGGGCACCTCCCCGTACCGCGTCAGCGGCAGGGACTTGAATCCCTCGAACGCCTCACCGATCTCGTCGTACAGCTGCACGCCCATGGCGCGGCCCTCCCGGTGCTCGGTCATGTCCCTGGTGTTCCGTCACGCCTCGGCAGTCTTGCCGGACCGCGGCGGCGTTCCGTACTGGCGGATCCCACGAAGTCCCGGACATCGCGCCGGACTCCCGTACGGGAGCGCGCACGGTCCCGGGGGCCGTGGAGGATTCCGGAACTCCTCCGCCGATTCCTGTTATCGGGCCGCCTCCCCGTGATCTCCCAGGTGTTGGCCGTCGACGGCAGAGAGAACGGACAGGGTGATTCGGAGCATGGGCGCACAGCACGGTACGGAACTGGTCAGGGCGGCACAGAGTGGGGACCCGCGGGCGCAGGACCGGCTCATCGCGCTCCACCTGCCCCTGGTCTACAACATCGTGGGCCGGGCGATGAACGGTCACCACGACGTCGACGACGTCGTGCAGGAGACGATGCTGCGGGCGCTGGCCGGACTCGGCGAGCTGCGGTCCCCGGACAGCTTCAGGTCCTGGCTGGTCGCCATCACCATGAACGGCGTCCGCAGCCACTGGCACCGGCAGCAACAGGCCGGCTTCCCCGCGGGCGGCCTCGACGACGCCCGTGAGCTCGCGCAGCCGGGGACCGATTTCGTGGAGCTGGCCGTGGTCCGGCTGAACCTCTCCGGCCAGCGGCGCGAGACCGCCGAGGCGACCCGCTGGCTGGAGCCGGACGACCGTGACCTGCTGTCCCTGTGGTGGCTGGAATGCGCCGGTGAGCTGAGCCGTCACGAGGTGGCCGCCGCCCTGGAGCTGTCCCCGCAGCACACCGCGGTGCGGGTGCAGCGGATGAAGGAACGCCTCGAAACCGCGCGGGTCGTCGTACGGGCCCTGTCGCAGAACCCGCCGTGCGCGACGCTGCGGTACGAGATCGACACCTGGGACGGCCGGCCGTCGGCCCTCTGGCGCAAGCGCATCGCCCGGCACGCCCGCGCGTGCGCGTACTGCGCCGGGCTGTGGAGCGGGCTCGTACCGGCGGAGGGGCTGCTCGCCGGACTGCTCCTGGTGCCCCCGGCCGCGCTGCTCCTCGCGGGCGTCCGCGAGCGGGCGGGCTTCGGGACCGCCGCCGCGACCGTCCCGTTCGCCGCTCCGGCCCCGGACCCGCTCACCACGCCGGACGTCGGCCCGCTCGCCACGCCGGCCCCGGACCCGCTCGGCTCGGCGACGCACGGGGCGGGAGCCGGGCTCGGGCCCCGTGGAGGGACCGCGGGACACGGCCGCCGGAGCACCCGCGCCGTCCGCCGCCGGCGGCGGCAGCGGGGCCGCAGGCGCGCCGTCATCGCGGCGGGCATAGCCGTGGTGGCGGTCACCGGCGGCGCCTTCACCCTGACCACCGGCCCCGAGGAGGGGGCGGAGACGGGGAACACGACGCTCGCCGCGACGACCGACGCCGGCCCGTCCCTCTCTCAGGAGCCGACCGCCGCCCCGGCGGCCACCTCCTCCTCGGCCACCCCTTCGCCGTCGGCCTCGAAGACCCCCCGTACGACCCCGAGGCCCTCGCGTCCGACGCCGACCGCCTCCCGCACCTCGCCGCCCGCACCGCCCCGGCCGACGCGCACGACCGCGCCCGCGTCCGCGCCCGTGCCCGGCCCGGCCGGCACGCACACGACATCCGGCTCGGGCTCCGGCTCCGGTTCCGGCTCCGGCTCCGGTTCCGGCTCGGGTTCCGGTTCCGGCTCGGGTTCCGGTTCCACCGAGGCGCAGGTGATCGATCTGGTCAACGCGGAACGCGCCAAGGCGGGCTGCGGCCCGCTGACCGAGCACCCCCTGCTGACCGAGGCCGCCCAGGGGCACTCCGACGACATGGCCGCCCGGAACTTCTTCGACCACACCAACCCCGACGGCGACGGCCCCGGCGAGCGCATCACCGCGGCCGGGTACGCGTGGTCCTCGTACGGCGAGAACATCGCGAAGGGCCAGACCACCGCGGCGCAGGTGATGGACTCCTGGATGAACAGCCCCGGCCACCGGGCGAACATCCTGAACTGCGGGTTCAAGGAGATCGGCATCGGCCTCCACACCTCCGGGGGCCCCTACTGGACGCAGGCCTTCGGCAGTCGCTGAGGCCCGACGGGCGGCCCTGGTGTGACGCGTACGACACCCCGGACGCGGATATTGACACATCCCTGACGCCCGTTCCCGGATCGGCTGCCCGCGGTCTGCCTAGGCTTGCCGGGCCGTCCACCGGATGGCCGAAAGCAGACCGCCGGAGCCGTACATCACCACCCCAGGGACACCCGATGGCCACCACGAAGGACGCCCGCACCGGACGATTGCGCGGGTGGATGCTGGAGGGCCTCTCCGACATGGGGAGGGGCCGACCCTCCCGGCCCGTGGAGGCGGCGCCGGACGCCGGGCACCAGGGGCAGCGCTGGTGGCGGGTGATGTGCCTGACCGGTGTCGACTACTTCTCGACCCTCGGCTACCAGCCGGGCATCGCGGCCCTCGCGGCCGGGCTGCTCTCCCCGGTCGCGACGATCGTCCTGGTGGTCGTCACCCTGGCGGGCGCCCTGCCGGTGTACCGGCGGGTGGCGGAGGAGAGCCCTCGCGGCGAGGGCTCGATCGCGATGCTGTCGCGGCTGCTGTCCTTCTGGCAGGGCAAGCTCTTCGTCCTCGCCCTCCTCGGCTTCGCCGCGACGGACTTCCTCATCACCATCACCCTGTCGGCCGCCGACGCCTCCACCCACCTCGTCGAGAACCCGCACCTCGAATCGGCGCTGCACGACAAGCAGATGGTCATCACGCTCGTGTTGATCGCCCTGCTGGGCGCGGTGTTCCTCAAGGGCTTCCTGGAGGCCGTCGGCGTCGCCGTGGTCCTGGTCGGGCTCTACCTCGGCCTGAACGCGGTCGTCGTGGCCACCGGCCTGTGGCACGTCGTCACCGAGGGCCATGTCGTCACCGACTGGTCCGCGGCGCTGACCGCGGAGCACGGGAACGTCTTCGGCATGGTCGGCGTCGCCCTGCTCGTCTTCCCCAAGCTCGCGCTCGGCCTGTCCGGCTTCGAGACCGGCGTGGCGGTCATGCCGCACGTCCAGGGCGATCCGGACGACACCGAGGAGAACCCCGCGGGACGCGTCCGGGGGACGAAGAAGCTGCTCACCACGGCCGCGCTGATCATGAGCGTCTTCCTGATCTGCACGAGCTTCCTCACCACGGTCCTGATCCCGCACGAGGAGTTCGAGTCGGGCGGCGACGCCAACGGCCGCGCGCTCGCCTACCTCGCCCACGCGTACCTGGGCAACGCCTTCGGCACGGTCTACGACGCCTCCACGATCGCGATCCTCTGGTTCGCGGGCGCCTCGGCCATGGCCGGACTGCTCAACCTGATGCCCCGCTACCTGCCGAAGTACGGCATGGCCCCGCACTGGGCCCGCGCCGTGCGCCCCATGGTCGTCGTCTTCACCCTGGTCGCCTTCCTGGTGACGTGGGTCTTCGACGCCGACGTCGACGCCCAGGGCGGCGCGTACGCCACCGGTGTCCTCGTCCTGATCTGCTCGGCCGCCATCGCGGTCACCATCGCCGCGCGCAAGGCCGGGCAGAGGGGCTGGACGATCGGCTTCGGCGTCATCTCCGCCGTCTTCCTCTACACCACCGTCGTCAACGTCATCGAGCGCCCCGACGGCGTGAGGATCGGCGCCTGCTTCATCGCCGGCATCGTCCTCGTCTCGCTCCTCTCCCGCCTCGGCCGCGCCTTCGAGCTGCGCGTCACCCACATCGAGCTCGACGAGACGGCCGAGCACTTCATCCGGGACGTCTCCCGGCGCGCCGCGCGCTTCGTCGCCAACGAACCGGACGGCCGGGACGTCGCCGAGTACCGCGACAAGATCGAGCAGATACGCGCCGACAACGACCTGCCCGCCACCGAGGACTTCGTCTTCGTCGAGGTGACCGTCACCGACCCCTCCGAGTTCGAGGCGGGCCTGACCGTGCGCGGCGAGGTCATGCACGGGCGCTACCGCGTCCTCACCGTCGAGTCCTCCTCCGTCCCCAACGCGCTGGCCGCCCTCCTCCTCCACGCCCGCGACCTGACCGGCGTCCGTCCCCACGTCTACTTCGAGTGGACCGAGGGCAACCCCTTCGCCAACTTCTTCCGCTTCTTCCTCCTCGGCCGGGGCGAGGTCGCCCCCACCACCCGCGAGGTGCTGCGCGAGGCGGAGCCCGACCGGAACCGGCGCCCCCGCGTCCACGTCGGCTGAGCCGGAGCGGCGGCCTCCGAGGGGCCCGGTCAGGGCAGCTGGACGATCTGGACGAGGTTGCCGCAGGTGTCGTCGAGGACCGCGACGGTGGCCGGCCCCGCCTCCGTCGGCCCCTGGGCGAAGCGGACCCCGAGGGCGCTCAGCCGCTCGTACTCCGCGTGGACGTCGTCGACGGCGAAGGAGGTGGCCGGGACGCCGTCCTGGCGCAGGGCCTTCGCGTACTCCCTGGCGGCGGGGTGCGCGTCGGGCTCCAGGAGCAGTTCGGTGCCCTCGGGGGCCTCCGGGGAGACGACGGTCAGCCAGCGGTAGTCACCGAGGGGGACCTCCGTCTTCTTCACGAAGCCGAGCTTCTCGGTGTAGAAGCGGAGCGCCTTGTCCTGGTCGTCGACGAAGACACTGGTGACGTGGATCCGCATGGCGTTCTCCTCCGGGGGTGCCGGTCCGAGCCGCCGCGTCGCGGTGGCTCGGGGGGTCGGTGTCCGGCCACGTAACCACTCGCCCGACGCCCGCGGGCACCCGACACGCGCGGCGCGGCGGGTGCCGGAGGGTCAGGTGATCGCGAGCGGGTCGTTCGGGGCGAGGGCGGCGGCGATGCGCTGGGCGACCACCTCGGCCATGTTGCCGTCGGGGGTGGTCGGGGTCTTCGTCGCGGAGACCGCGATGGCGAGCCGCTTCGACGGGAGGTACGCCTGGATCGCCGCGTACCCGGAGAACGACGGGTTCTGCAGCACCCACCCGTTGACGACGATGACGCCGAGGCCGAAGTGCTTGGCCTCGGTCTGCTTCAGGCAGATCGAGGCGGGGCACGTGGCGGTCCCGCCGCCGAGGCCGACCGTCCCCGGGTCCAGCATCGTGCGGTACGAACCGTACGAGAGGAGTTCACCGCTGCCGATCGCCCGCGCCGAGGTGGCCAGGTCGCAGACGTGGGTGGTGATGACCGCGCCGGGCGCGGTGGTCCACGAGGGGTTCCAGAAGGTGGACTCCTCGTAGAGGCCGCGTTCCGAGGTGAAGGCGTGCAGGACCGGGCGCGGGATGTCGGGCGTGAAGTTGTTCCGGGTGTCGCGCATGTGGAGGGGGCCGGTGACCCGCTCCCTCACGAGCCGGTCGATCCGGGTGCCGGTGATCTCCTCCAGCGCCTGGACGAGCAGGAGGTAGTTGGCGTGGGAGTAGCTCCAGCTGGTGCCCGGCTCGTACCAGAAGGAGTGCCGGTACGGGTAGGAGAGGAGCTGTGCCGGGGTCCACTGGCGGAAGGGGTGCGCCTCCAGCTCCGCGTCGAAGGCCGGGTCGGTGACGTAGTCGTGGAGGCCGGTGGTGTTGGTGGCCAGCATCCGCAGGGTGATCCGGTTCGCCCTGGGCACGTCGGGAAGCCACCGCTCCACCGTGTCGTCGAGGTCGACCCTCCCCTCCTCGACGAGCTGGAGGAGGACCGTGCCGATGTGCGCGAAGGCCACGGAGCCGGCCCGGAAGTGCATGTCGGGCTCGGCGGGGACGCCCGTCATGGATTCGCCGAGGGCGTCGGTGAGGACCTCGCGTCCGTCGACGGTGACCCGCAGCTCGACGGAGTTGAGCTTGAGGTCGGTCTTGGCCTTGCGGGTGATGTCGAGGATCCGGCGGGCCTCGCCGTCGAGGGGCCGCTCGGTCCGCACGCAGTCGCTCCCGCCGTGTCCGCCCGGGCCGCCGGGGCCCTCGGGACGCGAGGCGAGTGCCGGGGCGGCGGCGGTCTGGACGGCGAGGGCGAGGAGGGCGGCGCAGAGGAGGGCCCTGCGGGACCGGGTCCGTGTGGGGGTGGGTCGTCTCATGCCCCGCACTATGTCGGCAGGACCGTGCCGGTCCGCGTGAACACTCCAGGGCGGGGACGAGAGACATCCATGTGGGGCAGGCGGGAGGGCCGCCCGGGCGTCGGGCTCGCCTACCGGTCCGGCGGGGGCGGCCACCGCCGGTGCAGGGCGTCGATGTGGAACGCGTGCGCGTGCTGGGCGCCGGCCCCGGCCAGGTGCGGGTGGCCGGGAGGGAGTTCGGGGTGGACGTGCTCCAGTTCGACCGGGTCCTCCCGGGGCCAGAGGCGGGCGGCGCCCACGGCTCCGAGGAGGGCGAGGACGGCGAGCACCGCCGCCGAGACGGCGGGCCCGGCCCGGGCGGCGAGCCCTCCGGCCAGCGGGTAGGTGAGCAGCCAGCAGGCGTGCGAGAGGGAGAACCGGGCCGCGAAGGCGGCCGGCAGGTCGCTCCCGGCGGCCGAGCGGCGCACCACCCGGCCGCCGGGGGTGAGGACCGCCGAGCCGGCCGCGCCGGCCACCAACCAGACCGTGAGCAGCGCGGGCCAGGACCAGGGGCCCGGGGCGGCGGTGAGGCCGAGGGCGAGGAGCGCGAGGGCGCCGGGCAGGACGAGGGCGGCCCGGACCATGACGGCGCGGTCGTCCGCCCGGTGCAGGACGCGCGGCAGCACCAGCGCCACGGCCATGGACCCCGCCCCGTACGCGCCGAGGGCGAGCGGGACGTCGCCGGCGGGGCGGCCGAGGGCGTCGCGGACCAGGACCACGGTGTCGACGAGGACCACGGCGCCGGCGGCCGCGACGGCGAGGTCGAGGGCGAGGAGGGCGCGCAGCCGCGGGGTGGCGAGGAGCAGCCGGATCCCGAAGGCCGCCCTGGCGTGCAACCGACCGGCACCGGTCCGGGCGGCTTCGGGCCCGGGCGTCGGGGGCAGGGCGGTGGTCCGGACGAGGAGGGCGGAGGCGAGGAACCCGGCGGCGGTGCCGGTGAAGAGCCAGGAGTACGGGACGAGGGTGAGCAGCGCGGCGGCGAGCACGGGGCTGACCAGGCTCTCCAGGTCGTAGGCGAGGCGGGAGAGGGAGAGGGCCCGGGTGTAGTCGCGCTCCTCGGGCAGCGTCTGCGGGATCGTCGCCTGGAAGGCGGGGGTGAAGGCCGCGGAGGCGGCCTGGAGCAGGAGGATCAGGAGGTACACCTGCCACACCCGGGTGACGAACGGCAGGGCGAGCACGACCGTCGCCCGCGCCAGGTCCATCGAGACGAGCAGCGCGCGCCGGGGCACCCGGTCGGCGAGGGCCCCGGCGAGCGGGGCGATCGCCACGTACGCGGCCGTCTTGAGGGCGAGGGCGGTGCCGAGCACGGCGCCGGCGTCCGCTCCGGCCAGGTCGTACGCGAGGAGGCTCAGGGCCACGGTCGCCAGGCCGGTGCCCGTGAGGGCGACGACCTGAGCGGCGAAGAGGCGCCGGTAGGTGCGGTTGCGGAGGACGGACGGCATGGGGGAGCCCCCGGTCGGCCACGGCGGACGGCTGAGGCCACCACCGTAACCGACGCGTGCACGAGTGCGCACATGTTCACTCCAGACCCCTGGGGTCAGTCGTGCCAGGGTTCCCCGGTCACCTGGTGGTCGGCACGGCTGATCGCCTCGACGACCAGACGCTTCAGGTGTCCGTCCGGCATGGCGTACACGACCCGACGCCCCTCCTTGCGGGTCGTGACCAGCCCGCCGAGGCGCAGCTTGGCGAGGTGCTGGCTGACGGCGGGACGCGCGGCCCCGCACGCCTCGGTCAGGGCGCCGACGTCGGCCTCGCCCCGGGTGAGCAGCCACACCAGATGGAGCCGGGTCGGGTCGGAGAGCAGGCCGAACACCTCGGCGGCCGCCGCGAGTTCACGCGCTCCCGGGGTCCGCCCGTGCGGGCGGGCGGCGGTCGCGGGGTCTCTGGGCGGGGGCCCGGGCGTGGACATGCGCCCACCGTACCCAGGAAGCGGACGCGGGGACCCGCCGACCCCGGAACGCGGACCTCCGACCCCGGGCCGGACCCCGGAACGCGGACCTCCGACCCCGGGCCGGACCCCGGAACGCGGACCGCCGGCCCCGGGCCGGACCGCGGGGCGCGGACCGCCGGCCCCGGGCCACGGGGCCGCGGGCCGGTGGGCCCGGCGGGCCGGCCGGTCTCCGCGCCCCGGGGCCCGGCCGGTGTCAGACGCGCAGTTCCTTCGCCTCGAAGCGGCCCTCGCCGAGGACCAGGACGAAGGAGACCTGCTGCCCCTCGGAGACCGTCCGCTCCGCGCTCTCGATGTCCTCGGCGCTGAAGTACACCTGCTCCTCGGAGCCCACGGGGACGACGAAGCCGTACCCGCCGAGACGGTTGAAGGACTGCACGAACCCCGTGCTTCTGCTTTCCACCGCGACCTCCTCGTCGTCGCCGGTGACGCGGTCGAGGGTGACCGTCCGGCCCGGACGGCCGTTTCCGCGCCTCAGGGGAGGTGTACCCCGCCGACCCGCCCCCCGCCACCGCCGTCGGGCTCGCGGAGCACCCCCGACGGTCTCGTACAATGTTCAACAGAGGCCCGCCGTCGGAGATCCCCCGTGTCCGACGGCGGGCCTCACCCCTTTCCCCGGCCGACGGACGCGGGGTCCGCCTCAGGTAGGGCCGCCCGGGTACGCGATCCGCGCCGTGATCCTGGCGATGCGACGGGCCGACTCCTCCGGCGAGGCCACGGGCTGGACGACGTGGCTGACGGCGAGCCGCACGATCGTCTCGACGGCGAGTCCGCGGGACTCCTCGTCGACGTCGGGCCAGGCCTCGGTCGCGTACGCGTCGAGCATCGCCGTCGCCGTGCCGAAGACCGGCTCCGGGCGGGTCGTGAGGCAGGCGAGGAGGTCGTCCTCGCCGCCGCGCGCCGCGAGCAGGACGCCCTTGACGAGGGGGTTGTCCACGGCCTGCTGGAGCGCGTAGCCGACGCCCGCCGCCGCTGCCGCCTCCAACACGCCCCGATGGGCGTCGAGTTCACGCTGGATCCCGACGAGGAAACCCTCCAGCTCGCGCTGGACCGGGGCGCTGCCGATGGCCCCCTTGGAGCCGAACTCGTTTTCCGCCTGCTCGAGGACATCGACTACACCGAGCACTACGGCCTCGAGCGGGAGCGCTGAGGAGAGGGAGGGCGACGCCCGGGGAGGGGGCGCGGACCGCCGCCCCCTTCGCGGGTGCGCAAGGAGGCGACGGGCGTCCCTGGGCCCCGGGGCTCGAACCCCCGCGATTCCAGGGCTCGTTGGCGTTCAGGCGCCGACCGCGCCGCATCGACCTGACAAACCGCACGTCCGGTCCACCAGAGCCGCCGTTTCCGTCCTCGGAGCTGTCGCTTCCCTCCTCGACCGCCTCCGGCGTGCGGTGATGCCGCCTCTCCCCTGCGACGGTTCCACCTGAATTTCCCCCCAAGGAGCGGTTTACGCGTCGAAAGAACCTGAAGGAAGGTCAAACCTCTTACAATACCAAGCAGTCGGTTTACTTCCACGGGAGCCACGGTGACCAAACAGGAGCGGGCCACGCGGACCCGCGACGCGCTGATCAGGTCGGCGGCCGAGGAATTCGACCGGCACGGCTACGCCCTGGCCACGCTCTCCGCGATCAGCGCGGGAGCGGGCGTGAGTCCCGGGGCGCTCCACTTCCACTTCGAGAACAAGGCGGCGGTCGCCGAGGCCGTCGAGCAGGAGGCCTGCGCCGCCCTGCGCCGGACCGCCCGGACCGTGTACGGCCGGCGGTCGAACGCCCTGCAGGACCTCGTCGACACCTCGCACGCCCTGGCCCGGCTGCTCCGCGACGACATCGTCGTCCGCGCCGGGTTCCGGCTCGGCTGCGCCGACGACTCCCGTACGGAGCTCAGCCCGCGCCAGGAGTGGCAGGGCTGCGTGCAGCAGCGGCTCGCGGAAGCGGCCGACGAGGGCCTGCTCGCCGCCGGCGTCGGACGGCTGCAGGACCTCGCCCGCACCGTCGTGGCCGCGACGATCGGCCTGGAGGCCCTCGGCCGCGACAACGGCGAATGGCTCTCCCCCAGGACCGTCACGGGTCTGTGGCGCACCCTGCTGCCGATGCTGGCGGCCCCGGAGGCGCTCGCCGGACTCGAACCCGCGGGGAGCCCGACCGCGACCGACCACGTCCGCGTGCCCGTCGGCTGAGGCCCCGGGGTTCCGGGGGCACGGGGCTCCGCCTCAGGAGCGGCGGAGGAGGCTCCGGTACCACGGCACGTGGTCCGCGATCGTCGCGGCGAAACCCGGCCCCGGGTCCCGGCCCCACTCCCGCCAGGGGCGGTCGTCCTCGAACCAGTGGTCGACGGTGAGCATGGCGAGGTGGTGCTGCGCGAAGGGGAGGTCCGCGAGCAGCGCCCGGGCCTCGGCCGCGCCCACCGCGGGCCCCCGGCTCCCGGGCCGCCCGTCGAGGAGCGCCTCGGCGACCGCGAGCAGCTCCGCCACCGGGACCGGCTCCGGATGGTTGACGTAGTGGGGGCCCGGGCGCGTCCGCGGGGAGAGCGCCGCGCCGAGCAGGGCTCCCGCCAGGCTGTCCACGTCGATCAGGGAGTGCAGCGAGGCGCCCCCGTCGAGCGGGCCCGGCAGGGCGGCGAGCAGCCGGACGATGCCGGGCATCAGCTGGCGGTCGCCCGCGCCGTACACGAAGTGGGGTCGCAGGACGGTCCCGCCCGCGTCCAGGACGTGCCGCTCCCCCGCCGCCCGGGTGCGGCTGGTCGCCGACCCCGGGGCGAGCGGGAGGGTGCCGGGGGCCGCCGCGCGGAACGGGCCGCGGCCGTGGACGGAGGCCGTGCTCAGGGAGACGATCCGGGTCGCTCCGGCGCGCACGGCCGCGTCGACCAGGTCGCGGGTGCCCTCGTCGTTGACGGCGCGGGCCACGTCCTCCGTCGCCCCGATCGCCGAGGCGCAGTGGATCAGCACGTCGACGCCCTCGCAGGCCCGGCGCAGGGAGTCGGGGTCGCGGAGGTCGCCGGTGACGGCCTCGACGCCGGCGCCCGCCGGGCCGGGCGGCGGGGCGGGCGGACGGCGGACGAGCAGCCGTACGCGCGCCGGTTCCGCCGATGCCGCGGCCGTCGCCGCCACCCGGCCGCCGATGAATCCGGTCGCGCCGGTGATCAGTATGCGAGGCCCCATGGTTCCGGTCCGGTTCAGCCCGCCAGGCGTCTGTCGAGGCCGGTTCCGGCCGCCGTCAGGTCCCGGGACGGGGAGGTGAGCGTGGAGAGGAAGACGGGCCGGCCGTCCTGCAGGCCGGTGACCCGGACGGTGGTCGCCTCGGGGGCGCCGGGCAGGATCTCGGCCTCGATCCAGCACGGGCTGTCGAGTTCGGCGTACCGCGTGAAGGAGATGTCCATGGCGGTCGGCAGGTACGCGCCGCTGCCGAGCGTCAGCGTCGCCGCCTGCCGGGCGGCTTCGAGGAGCACCATTCCCGGTATGTGGTCGTTCGGGCGCCGGAAGAGGGTGGGGTGCTGGGTGTTGATCCGCAGCTGCCACTGACCGGGGCGGGTGCCCGGGCCGAGGACGACGTCCTTGGCGTGCTCGCGTCCGACCGACTGCGGGGACACGCCCTGGATCAGCGGGACCGGCCGGCCGAGCGCGGCCATCCGGTCGCCGCGGACGCGGCGGTACGCCAGGGCCGAGGTGCAGCGGGCCATGGCGCCGCCCGTGGCGAGGTGCCTGCCGTCCCTGGTGAGCACCAGGGTGGTGCGCAGGTTGCGGAGGCTGTCCCGGCGGCTGTCGAGGTCGGAGCAGATGACGTCGACGACGATGTCCGAGGAGAGGTCGCCCACGGCGAGCGCCTCGGCGTCGGCGGTGTAGCGCAGGCCCCACATGACGAACTGATCCTCGACGGGTACCCCGAATTCGGCGTGAGCGACGAGCATGGTGGTCTGACGTATCGTCTCGGCCACCAGTACGGGGTCGTGCCGGTCCCCTGCCACCGGAGAGAAGAAGGGATGCGCGGCAGGCCAGCGAGCGGAGACGGAGAAGCGGTTCTCCGCCAACTGGGTCCACCCCGTGGGGATGATGTCCGCGGGATCCGCTCGGTGAACGAACTCCCCGGGGACGCAGGTCGACGTCGCTCCTCGAAAGTTCTGATCCATGGATCCCCCTAGCACCCCCGCGCCCCTGGGCGGCATGTCCGCCCGAACTAGAATACGTACAGCCCGGTTTTCTTTTCAATGCTTCACGTCACACCACGAGCACAGACAGCGATACAGCGGGAGGCGCCTTGGCGCAGCAAGCGCGTGCAATCAAGACCCGGCAGGCGATCCTGCAATCGGCCGCGGCCGTCTTCGCCGAGCGGGGCTACGAGCGCACGACCATCGGAGAGATCCTGGTTCGGGCGGGGGTGACCAAGGGAGCCCTCTATTTCCACTTTGCTTCCAAGGAAGACCTCGCCCTCGGCGTGCTCGACGCGCAGATGCTCGACGTCCCGCTGCCCCCCCAGGCGATCAAGCTCCAGGAGCTCGCGGACCAGGCCTTCCTGCTCGCCCACCGGCTGCAGCGCGACGCGCTCGTGCGGGCGAGCGTCGCCCTGGCCCTGGACAGCGGCGCCACCGGCGTCGACCGGGTCGCGCCGTTCCAGGCGTGGATCGACCAGGTGTCGGAGATCCTCATGGTCGCGAAGGCGCGCGGGGAGCTGCTCGTCCACGTCGACGTGACGGACACGGCCTCGCTCTTCTCGGGCGCCTTCTCCGGGGTCCAGGCGATGTCCCAGATCCTGTGCGATCGCAAAGACCTGATCCATCGCGTCTCGGTCCTGCTCCGGCACTTCATGCCGAGCATCTGCACGCCGGCGCTGCTGCCCGGTCTCGGCCTGACCGAGGAGTACGGCCGAAGGCTCGGCGCCGAATACGACGCGGACCGGCGCCGCAGAGAAGAAGCGAACTTCACGGAAATCGACGGTTAAGAAAACCGACCAAACGGTTTCTTGAGCGCCCCGACGCAGAACAGCGTCGGGGCGCTCTGGCGTCGTGGCACTGAGTGTGTTTTGCTGAGGGTACTCAGTGCCAAAAGCGTCTAGGGGAGCTCCATCATGGGTAAGGACTTCGACCTGTATCGGCCCTCGGAGGAGCACGACATGCTCCGCGAGTCGGTGCGTGCCCTGGCGGAGGCGAAGATCGCTCCGTTCGCGGCGGCGGT